>JBDHSK010000009.1:0-151411 GCA_039808025.1 Sphingomonadaceae bacterium
CGACGCCCAGACCGCCGACAGCAGCACCCGCACCGAACATACCGCCGAAACCCTGTTCAAAACCAGCCAATAGGCAGGCTGCATGCAGAACTGGCAGGGGGTGGCAGGCTATTTCAGAAAAATGTGTGCCTACCCGATTGTCGTGGAATATTCTGACATAAAAACCCGGGTCATCGTTGGGCAGGCCTGATACGGGTGAGATGATCTGTATTGAAAGGTGCCTGATTTCGCCATAGCCTGATCGTTGTCAGGCTGGCGTCACTCCGGTTGCAGTGCCCGACTGATGAAGGTCATCATTGAACGGGAAGGGTGTTCCATGCGCTTCATTGCCTCTGCTGCGGCGGCGCTTCCATTGTTGCTGGCGCCGGTTCCGATGGCGTTGCCATCGGCTGCCTTTGCCCAATCCGGGTCGGTCATCTGCCGGTCGGTAAATAACGGCTACAAGGAATGTTATGCCGGATCGATGCAGGATCCGGAACTGATCCGCCAGTTATCGCGTACCCAGTGCGTGCGCGATGAAAACTGGGGATTCAACGACCAGACCAACTACATCTGGGTTGGCAGCGGATGCCAGGCCGAATTTGCTGAAGGGGCGCCGGGTGGCCCTGCTGGCTGCCATGGCGTTGGCTGCCTTGTAGACAACCCGGACCGTCCGTCGGCTCCTCCACCCTCGCAAGACCTGTCTGCCACCGGAATCGACAGTTGCGCCAGCGCCGCCGTATCCAAGGGCTATTCCGTGGGACGCAATCCGCGGGTCGTCAACATCATCGAACAATATCCCGATGATGACGGCTATCATGTCGAGGGTAATCTGGCGGTCACCCGTCCGGATGGCACCTTTACCATGAATTTCCTCTGCGTGTGGAATGGCCGCACTGCCACCGTCATGCTGGGCTCGGGGATGTAACCACGGTTCAGGGTCGGACGTCTGACCCGGCAGTACGGTCTGGCAGGATGCCGGGCTGTGCTGCCGGGTTGTTCATTGGTGAATGGCAGGTTCCCGGAACCGAAGAGCTAGCGAGATCAACCATGAGTGGGGAAGGGCGATGGTGGGCGCGACAGGGATTGAACCTGTGACCCCTGCCGTGTGAAAGCAGTGCTCTACCGCTGAGCTACGCGCCCATCGCTGCGGGTCGGGATGCGGCGGGTAGGATATGGCGCGGCGGCTGTCAACCACCGCGCCATGATTCGGGGAATCCGGCGCTGCCGTTCGGCCATCAGTGAGCGACAGCCGTTTCGGTTTCGGTGCTTGCAGGCACTGGTGCAACCGCTTGCACTTCCGGGTCGCTCCACTCGATCGGCTCGATCGGCCGGGCAAAGGCAATCGCCAGCACTTCGTCAACATGGGTGACCGGAATGATCTTCAGTCCCTCGCGGACGTTGGCGGGGATGTCTTCAAGGTCTTTCTCGTTTTCCGCCGGAATCAGAACGGTGGAGATACCTCCGCGCAGGGCCGCCAGCAGCTTTTCCTTCAGGCCGCCGATCGGCAATACCCGGCCGCGCAGAGTCACCTCGCCGGTCATCGCCACGTCACGCTTCACCGGAATGCCCGTCAGCGTCGAGACGATCGACGTCACCATGGCAATACCGGCTGAGGGGCCGTCCTTGGGCGTGGCGCCTTCGGGAACGTGAACGTGGATGTCCTTCTTGGCGAAGGTGGCCGGGTTGATTCCGTACGAGGCGGCGCGCGCCTTCACGAAACTGAAGGCGGCACTGATCGATTCCTTCATCACCTCGCCGAGTTTGCCCGTCGTCGAGATGGCGCCCTTGCCGGGCACCGTGACGCTCTCGATGGTCAGCAGATCGCCTCCCACTGACGTCCAGGCAAGGCCGGTCACCATGCCGATCTGGTCCTGGGTTTCGCTCATCCCAAAGCGGAATTTGCGCACACCGGCGAATTCCTTGAGGTTTTCCGGAGTGATGGTGACGGATTCCGCCTTCTTTTCGAGAATCTGGCGCAGCGCCTTGCGCGCCAGTCGCGCCAGCTCGCGTTCCAGCGTGCGAACACCGGCCTCGCGCGTGTAATAGCGGATGAGGTCACGCAGCGCCTCGTCGCTGACTGCAAACTCATGCTCTTTCAGCCCGTGCTGCCGGAATTGCTTGGGCAGGAGATGGCGCCTGGCGATCTCGACCTTTTCATCTTCGGTATAGCCCGACAACGGGATGATCTCCATCCGGTCGAGCAGCGGTTGCGGCATGTTGTAACTGTTGGCCGTGGTTACGAACATCACGTTCGACAGGTCGAAATCGACTTCGAGATAATGATCGTTGAAGCGGTTGTTCTGTTCGGGGTCGAGCACTTCAAGCAGGGCCGATGATGGGTCGCCACGGAAATCCTGGCCCAGCTTGTCGATTTCATCGAGCAGGATCAGCGGGTTGTTGGTGCCGGCTTTGCGCAGGTTCTGGATGATCTTGCCCGGCAGCGAACCGATGTAGGTGCGGCGGTGGCCCCTGATCTCGGCTTCGTCGCGCACCCCGCCCAGCGACTGGCGGATGAACTCGCGCCCGGTCGCACGGGCGATCGAGCGGCCCAGCGAGGTCTTGCCGACGCCCGGCGGTCCGACAAGGCACAGGATCGGCCCTTTGAGCTTGTGGTTGCGAGCCTGCACCGCCAGATGTTCGATGATGCGTTCCTTCACCTTTTCAAGGCCGAAGTGATCGTCATCAAGCACCTGTTGGACGGCAACGATGTCGCGCTTGATCTTCGAGGATTTCCCCCACGGAAGTGACAGCAGAACGTCGAGCCAGTTTCTGACCACGGTGGCTTCGGCCGACATCGGTGACATGCCGCGCAGCTTTTTCACTTCCGACAGGGCCTTCTCGCGGGCCTCCTTCGACAATTTGGTCTTGCGGATCCTGGCTTCGTATTCGGCGGCTTCATCCGAATCGTCGTCGCCATCGCCCAGCTCGCGCTGGATCGCCTTCAGCTGTTCGTTCAGATAATATTCGCGCTGGGTCTTTTCCATCTGGCGCTTGACCCGGCTCTTGATCTTCTTTTCCACCTGAACAACACCGATTTCGCCTTCCATGAAGCCGAAAATCTTTTCCAGCCGCCGCTTGATATCGGTTTCGGCGAGCAGGTCCTGCTTGTCGGCCACCTTGAGGTTGAGGTTGGCGGCAACCGAATCAGCGAACTGCCCGGGATCTTCGATCTGACCGATCTGCGAGGCGATTTCCGGTGATGTGCGCCGTGCCGATTTCACATAGGCTTCGAACTGCTTCTGTGCGGAACGCAGCAGCGCTTCGAGCTCGGGGCTGTCGGCCCTGTCGTCGGCGGTTGGCTCGATGGTGCCGACCAGATGGCCGCCGCTTTCGTCGAGTGCCAGCAGCCGGGCGCGGTGCTGGCCTTCCACCAGCACCTTCACCGTGCCGTCGGGAAGCTTCAGAAGTTGCAGCACCGTGGCGATGGTTCCGACATCATAGAGATTTTCGCGCGTCGGATCCTCGATGCTGCTGTTCTTCTGCGACAGCAGGAAGATGGTCTTGTCTTCCTGCATGGCAGCTTCGAGTGCGCTCACCGATTTGTCGCGGCCAACGAACAGGGGCACGATCATCTGGGGAAAGACCACGATGTCGCGTAATGGCAGAACCGGGCGGATGAGGGTTTCGGTTGTCATAAGGCGCAGCATATGGGGACAGATGCGGCGCGGTGCAATCACTTGCTTAGTGGTTAATTGCGGCCCAATGCAGAAGCGGTACAAAGATGAATAGAGGTTGGTGTACATGGTGAAACGCTACTTCGGAACGGATGGCATTCGTGGCGAGGTGAACGGACCGACGATGACACCGGAACTGGCCATGAAGGTTGGCCAGGCAGCCGGGGCCATGTTCCTGCGCGGCGATCGTCAGCACCGGGTTCTGATCGGCAAGGATACGAGGCTGTCGGGCTATATGCTGGAACAGGCACTGACGGCGGGGTTCACATCGGTGGGGATGGACGTGGTGCAGGTGGGGCCGATGCCGACCCCGGCCATTGCTCTGCTTACGCGCGAGATGCGCGCCGATCTTGGCGTGATGCTGTCGGCCAGCCACAACCCGTTTCACGATAATGGCATCAAGCTGTTCGGCCCTGATGGCTACAAGCTGAGCGACGAGCAGGAGGCCGGGATCGAGGCCGGGATCGATGGCGTCACGACTCTGGCGCGCGGCCGGCAGGTGGGGCGGGCGCGGCGGATCGAGGATGCCGGGGGGCGCTATATCCATGCCGTCAAGTCGTCCTTTCCCGAAGGCGCCCGTCTCGATGGCCTGAAGGTTGTGGTCGATTGCGCCCATGGCGCCGCCTACAAGGTGGCTCCCACGGCTCTTTGGGAACTGGGGGCGGAACTGGTGACAATGGGGGTGGAGCCCAATGGCTTCAACATCAACCAGGGTGTCGGCTCGACCCACCCGCAGGCTCTGGCCGAACAGGTTGTCAGCGAGAGTGCCGATATCGGGCTTGCCCTCGACGGTGACGCCGACCGGCTGATCGTCGTTGACGAGTCTGGCACTGTCATTGATGGCGACCAGATCATGGCGCTGATCGCCGAGGCGTCGATGCGGGCGGGCCGTCTGAAAGGTGGGGCACTGGTGACCACCGTGATGTCGAACATGGGGCTGGAGCGGCACCTGCAGGCACTGGGGATCGGGATGATCCGCACCAGTGTTGGCGACCGCCATGTGCTGGAGGCGATGCGTCAGCACGGTTGCAACGTGGGAGGAGAGCAATCGGGCCACATCATTCTGGCCGACCATGCGACGACGGGTGACGGGCTGCTGGCGGCATTGCAGGTGCTTGCGGTGCTGGTTGAGGATGGACGTCCGGCGAGCGCGGTTCTCAACCGCTTCCAGCCGTTTCCACAACTGCTGCGCAATGTCCGCAAGGATCCGCAGGCCCTCGAACTTCCTTCGGTAAAGGCAGCCATCGCCACGGCTGAACAGGCGCTGGCCGGCCATGGCCGCCTGCTGGTGCGCAAATCGGGCACCGAGCCGCTGATCCGGGTGATGGCGGAAGCCGAGGACGAGTCCATGGTTGAACAGACGGTGTCTGCGGTTTGCCGGGCGGTGGAAGCCGCGTAATGACGGCAGCTGTTCCCCGTGTGCTGGTGATTGCCGGCTCTGATTCCGGGGGTGGCGCCGGTATTCAGGCCGATATCAAGACCATCACCATGCTGGGCGGCTATGCGGCTACCGCCGTCACTGCCATCACCGTGCAGAACACAATGGGGGTAAGTGACATCCACCCGGTGCCGCCGGCCATAGTGGCGGCACAGATCAGCGCCGTGCTCGACGATATCGGCGCTGATGCCATCAAGATCGGCATGCTGGGCGATGCGGCACTGATCGAGGCGGTTGCCTCAGCCATTTCCGGCTTTTCCGGCCCCGTGGTACTTGACCCGGTGATGGTCGCCAAGGGCGGGGCAAGCCTGCTGGCCGACGCGGCGGTAACGGCGCTGGTCACCCGGCTTCTGCCGCTGGCAGCAGTTGTAACCCCCAATATCCCCGAACTGGAAGCCCTGGCTGGCTGCCCGGTGGCAGATGCGGCCACCATGCAGGCGGCAGCGCGTGCGGTGCTGGCAATGGGAACTCCGGCGGTGCTGGCCAAGGGCGGGCATCTGGAAACCGGGGCAGAGGTAGTGGACTGGCTGGTGACTGCAGCGGGTGCGCAACGCTTTGTCGGGCCGCGTGTTGTCACCAGCAGCAGCCACGGCACCGGCTGTACTCTGGCCAGCGCCATTGCCTGTGGGCTGGCGGCCGGTTTGCCACTGGCCGAGGCGGTCGTACAGGCCCGGGAGTTCGTGTTGGCTGCCTTGCGGGCTGCACCGGGGCTTGGCCATGGGCATGGGCCGATGGGCCATCAGGCGGTGCGTACCCTGGCATTTCAGCTTGCCGGGCAGCGGTGATTGCCGGAGTTGACGAAGTAGGGCGCGGGCCGCTGGCGGGGCCGGTTGTGGCCGCCGCCGTGATTTTGGGGCCCGAGGTGCCCGCCGGTCTGGCCGACAGCAAGAAGCTGACGGCGCGGCGCCGGGAACGGCTGGCGGCCATCATCAGGCAAAGCTGCGTGTGTGGCATCGGCATGGCGAGCGTCGCCGAAATCGACAGCCTGAACATCCTGCGGGCCACGCTGCTGGCCATGGAAAGGGCGGTGGCGGCACTGGGTGTTTGCCCGTCACTGGTGCTGGTGGATGGCAACCACTGCCCGGATTGGCAGTGGCCGTCGCGCGCCATCATCGGCGGCGATGGCCGTGAGCCGTGCATTTCGGCGGCCTCGATCATTGCCAAGGTGCATCGGGATGCGCTGATGGCAGACCTCCACCAAAGCCACCCCCAGTATGGCTGGGACCACAACGCCGGCTATGGCGTGCCCCGCCATCTGGCGGCGCTGGCAAAGCATGGGCCGACACCGCACCACCGGCGCAGTTTTGCGCCGGTATCGCGGTTTTTCGCGAAAACGAACGACTGAGTCTTTTCAGCAACAGCCCCAACAACTTGTGGTTGTGCGTGGCAGAGCGACTCAATCTGTAGTGTTTTGACGCAAAGGTTGAGTCCGGAGTCGAATGAATGCGCGCAACCAGCTGACTTGACGCATGAATCTCAACGAATCACTTTGCCCCGGCTTTGAACAGAAAAGGGGCTACCGTGCAGCTTGACCACATCATCCTGGGTGACAGCATCGAAGAAATGGCCCGAATGGAGGATGCGAGCATCGACCTCGTGTTTGCCGACCCACCCTATAACCTGCAACTGGGCGGCGACCTGACCCGTCCCGATGGCAGCCATGTCGATGCCGTCACCGACAGCTGGGACAAGTTCGGCAGCTTTGCCGAGTATGACGCCTTCACCCGGCGCTGGCTGGCCGAAGCCCGGCGGGTGATGAAGGCCGATGCCAGCCTGTGGGTGATCGGCACCTACCACAATATCTTCCGTGTCGGCAGCATCCTGCAGGATCTGGGCTTCTGGGTGATGAACGACATCATCTGGCGCAAATCGAACCCGATGCCCAATTTCAAGGGCACCCGCTTTACCAATGCCCACGAAACCCTGATCTGGGCGTCGCGCAGCCCACGCGCCCGGCCAACTTTCAACTACAAGGCGATGAAGGCGCTGAACGAAGACCTTCAGATGCGCTCTGACTGGACTTTACCCATCTGTTCGGGCGGAGAACGGGTGAAGATCGACGGGGTGAAGGCCCACCCCACGCAAAAGCCCGAAGCGCTGCTGCACCGGGTATTGCTGGCTTCGAGCCACGAAGGCGATGTCGTGCTCGACCCGTTCTTCGGCTCTGGCACAACCGGTGCGGTTGCCCGGCGACTGGGGCGTCACTTCATCGGCATTGAACGCGAACCCCGCTATGCCGAAGTGGCGCGCGCCCGGATCGATGCCGTGGTGCCGCTGCCACCGGAAGATCGCGCCATCACCGGTGAGGCCCGCGAAAAGCCGCGGGTACCGTTCGGGGCGCTGGTGGAAACCGGGCTGTTGCGCCCGGGGGCCACGCTGATGGATCGTCACCGGCGTCACCGCGCCCGGGTTCGCGCCGATGGGTCGTTGATGCTGGAAGGGGGGCGGTCGGGTTCGATCCATCAGTTGGGGGCGGCGGTTCAGGGCCTGCCCAGCTGCAACGGCTGGACATTCTGGCACGTCGAGGCTCGCGGGAAACTGGTGCCGCTGGATGCCATGCGTGACACCTACCGGGCTCGAGCCATGCATTGAGGCAAACCCGGGCCGCCGGCAGCGGTGGCCCGGTTTGCATGAGAACCGGCTCTTGTGTTGATATAACATATCATTTACGGCGGGGGAATGTGCTTCCTCCGCTCCTCGCTGCTGCTGTCTGCCGGCCTGCTGGCCAGCACAATTCCCGCTATGCCTGTGCTGGCCGCTGATGCTGCCGATGCCGCCGCTTCGCCGCCGCAAGACCATGTTCACCCCCAGGAGGATGCCGACATCGTGGTGACGGCCGCCTTCACGCGGGAACGCTTTGCCTTGCCGGCGGCAGTCACGGTGGTGGAAGGAGAACAGTTGTTGCGTAATATCCGGCCCACCATTGGCGAGACATTGGCGGCCCAGCCCGGGGTAAGCGCCAGCTTTTTCGGGCCTAATGCCTCGCGCCCGATTCTGCGCGGCATGGATTCCGAGCGGGTGCGGGTGCTGACGGATGGCATCGGCAGCTTTGACCTGTCGAACGCATCGGCTGACCATGCCGTTGCCACCAACCCGCTGACCACCGACCGCATCGAAGTGGTGCGCGGACCGGCGGCCCTGCTTTACGGGTCATCGGCGATTGGCGGAGTCGTGAACATGTCTGATCGGCGTATCCCCCGTCAGGTACCTCCGGACGCAGTCCACCTCGATGTGCAGGGAAGCCTGGGTAGCGCCGCCGAGGAGCGGGCGCTCGCGGGTTCGGCCGATGTGCCACTGGGGGAAAGCGGGATGGTTGCCCATGTTGACGGCAGCGCCACCACAACCGGCGATTATCGTGCCGGCGGCTATCTGTTCGCAGGCGATTTGCGGCGTCAGGCGGCAGAGATCGGTGGCGAGGTGGCCGAACAGGCGATGGCGCGCGGCCGGGTCAGTAATTCCGATGCCAGCAATCGCGATGTCGGGGCGGGCCTTGCCTATGTGGGCGACACCGGCAGCATCGGGGTGGCGATCAGCCACCTGAACAGCAACTACGGCATCCCCAACCGGCTGGCCCTGCACGACCCAGCGCACGACCATGACCACGCCGACGAAGGCGACGACGATCATGGCCACGCCGAAGAGGATGTGCGGATCGACATGCGCCAGACCCGCGTCGACGCCCGTTCCGAGCTGTCGTTCGATGGGTTTTTCAGCACTCTGAAAGGCCGGTTCGGCTGGGCTGACTATCGCCATGATGAACTCGAGGGCGATGGCACCATCGGCACCCGTTTCTTCAATCAGGGGCTGGAGGGGCGGCTGGAGCTAGTGCAGGCCGACCATGGCGGCTGGCAGGGGGCAAGCGGGGTGCAATATATGCACCGGCGGGTGATGGTGACCGGTGAAGAGGCGATCCTGCCCCACAACCTTACCGACCAGTTCGGCCTGTTCACGGTGCAGAGCGTGAAACTGGGCCGGCTGTCACTGGAGGCTGGCGCCCGGTTCGAACACAGCGCCGTTTCCGCGCCTGAGCTGGCGCTCAGTCGTGGTTTCAGCAGTTTTTCCGGGTCGGTCGGGGCGTCGGTGAAACTGCGCGAGGGCTGGCAGCTGTCGGCCAGTGTCAGCCATTCCGAGCGGGCGCCGTCGGCCGAGGAACTGCTGGTTGATGGTGCGCATCCGGCGACCGGCAGCTATGAACTGGGCGACCGTGATCTGCGCCTTGAAAAGAGCCTGGGGGTGGAAGCGGTGTTGCGGGGCCGCGGGCCGGGCTGGAACGTGGAACTGTCAGGGTTTTTCAGCCGTTTTTCCAACTATCTCTATCTGGCGCCCACCGGTGGGGAACGCGACGGCCTGCCGCTGTTCGTCTATCGGCAGGCGCGCGCCCGTTATTATGGTGCCGAGGCCAGCGCCAGTGTGACCATTGCCCAGTCCGGTGAAACCAGCTTTCTGCTTTCCGGGCTCGCCGATTATGTGCGCGCCGACATCCTCGATGGTGGCGGACCGGTGCCGCGCATCCCGCCGCTTCGGATGCAGGCGGCCATCGAGGCAACGGGCGGAGTGATCGGCGGACGGCTGGAGGCCGAGCATGTGACGGCGGCAACCAGACTGGCCGATTTTGAAACGGCAACACCTGCCTATACGATGGTCAATGCCTCGGTCAGCTGGCGGCCATTGGGGGCTGATCGCCCGATCGTTCTGATTGCCGCCATCGACAATCTGTTCGATGTCGAGGCCCGCCGCCATGCCAGCTTCCTGAAGGATTATGCGCCATTGCCGGGCCGTGATTTCCGCCTGACGGCCCAGTTCAGCTTTTAGGATCGGCCGACAGTTGCGGATGGAAGTGGGCGTGAACGGCCTCTGCGGTTGAGCGGCTGATTCCGGGGGCCTTCAGCAGGTCTTCAAGGGCCGCCCCTTTCACGGCGCGGGCGGTTCCGAAATGCATGAGCAGCGCCTTCTTGCGTGCCGGGCCGATGCCGGGCACCTCGTCGAGCGATGAAACGATCATGGCACGGGCGCGTTTCTGGCGATGGGCGCCGATGGCGAATCGGTGCGCCTCGTCGCGAAGGCCCTGCAGGAAGAACAGCAGCGGGTCGTTGGGGGCCAGAGTCAGTTCGCGACCATCGGCCAGGTGGAACACCTCGTGTCCGGCGTTGCGTTCGGGGCCCTTGGCAACCCCTGCCAGCGGCACGTCGTCGATCCCCAGCTCGTCGAGCACGGCCCGCACCGCCGATACCTGCCCCTTGCCACCGTCGATCAGCAGCAGGTCGGGCCATTCGCCCTCGGTGTCTTCCGGGTCTTCGGCCTGCAACCGCTTGAAGCGGCGCATCAGCATGGCGCGCATCATGGCAAAATCATCGCCGGGGGTGAAGTCGGCGGTGTTCATGTTGAACTTGCGATACTGGTTCTTGCGGAACCCCTCGGGGCCAGCCACCACCATGGCGCCCAGGGCATTGGTGCCCTGCACATGGCTGTTGTCGTAGATTTCGATGCGCTGGGGAATGGCGGGCAGCGCGAACAGCTCGGCCAGTTTTTCAAGGTTGCGGTGCCGGGTGGTGGTTTCCGCCAGACGGCGCGCCACCGCTTCGCTGGCGTTGCGGCTGGCCTGCTCGACAAGGCTTTTCAGATGGCCACGCTGCGGCACGCGCATTTGCACCTTGTGGCCGGCACGTTCGCCAAGGGCCTCGGCCACAAGCGCAGCATCGGCAAGCGCACGGTCAAGCAGAAGCAGCCGCGCCGGGGCAACGTCGGCGTAGAACTGCCCGAGGAAGGCACGTAGGATTTCCTCGTCGTCGGCATCGCTGGTGTGGGCGGGAAAGATGGCGCGGTGGCCCCAGTTCTGCCCCCCTCTGATGAAGAACAGCTGCACGCAGGCCACGCCCTGCCGGCTGGCCACGGCTATGACATCGGCGTCGATGGCGTCGGTCTGGGCATTCACCGCCTGCACACCCTGAATGGCGGTCAGCGCCTTCAGCCGGTCCCGCAGCACGGCGGCCAACTCGTAATTGCGTTCGTCGGCGGCAGCCTGCATGCGCGCCCCCAGCTTCTTCTGCACCTGCTGGCTGCGGCCTGACAGGAAGGCCCTGGCATCTTCCACCAGCTCGTCATAGCCCACCTTGTCGATCCGGCCGACACACGGCGCCGAACAGCGGCGGATCTGATACAGAAGGCACGGCCGCGAACGGTTGGCAAAATAGCTGTCGGTGCACGAACGCAGCAGGAACAGTTTCTGCAATGCATTCAAGGTGGTATTGACGGCGCCGCCCGAGGCGAAGGGGCCATAATAGCGGGTATGGGCCTTGCGGGCGCCCCGGTGCTTGGAAAGCCGTGGAAATTCATGATCTTCACCAAGGGCGATAAACGGGAAGCTCTTGTCGTCGCGCAGCAGTACATTGTATGGCGGACGGAACCGCTTGATGAGCTGGGCCTCAAGCAGCAGTGCCTCGGCCTCTGACCGGGTGACGACGATGGTCATCGAGCGAGTCTGCGCCACCATGCGTTGCAGGCGGCGGGGCAGGCGGTTGAACTGGGTGTAGCTGGCGACGCGATTTTTCAACGCCTTGGCCTTGCCGACATAAAGCACCTGCTCGTTTGCATCGAGCATCCGGTAGACACCCGGCTGCATGCCAAGGGTTTTCAAGGTGTTGTGAATGGCGGCCACCCCAACTTCCAGATCGGGCAGCGATGAGCGCATCGTTGAAGTCGCCTGCCCCTCGGCGAACCGATCCGGGCTGTTGGGGTGCTGGTTCTGAGAGGAATAGTCAGTCTGTCTGGTAGGGCCTTTCATCGCCTGACCGATATGGGCGGCGGCCGATCGCCTGACAAGCGTTGTAACCGGCCAGCGCCTTACTGCCGCAGCAGAGTGACGGACATGCGGCGGTTGCGGGGGTCTAGCGGGTCTGCCGGCAGGTAGGGGTCGGTATCGGCGACGCCTTCCAGACGTGAAAATCGTGATGCCGGAACGCCGGCCAGCATCAGCCCCTGCCGGGTGGCTTCAGCGCGTTCGGCAGAAAGTGCCCAGTTGTTGCTGGCCTGGCCTTCGCGGCGGAAGGGGGCGCTGTCGGTGTGGCCGCGAATGGCAAGCTTGTTGGTCAGGCCGCTGATCGTCTGGGCAACGATGGCCAGCAACGCCCGCGCTCTTGGGTCCATCGCTGCGGTTCCGGTTGCGAACATCGAATAGTCGGCCTTGTCGATCAGCTCGATCCGCAGGCCTTCCGGGGTGTGCGTGAATCGGATCTGTTCGTGCAGACCTTTCAGCGCCGGGTCGCGGTTCATGCGGTCACGGATGGCGGCCTCCAGCTTCTGCAGCTGCTGGTCGTCATCCTGCTTGCGCCGCTGTTCCTCTGTGTCGCGGACCTGTTGAAACGGCGTGGCAGGCGTTATTCCGGAGCGCTGTGGGTGCGGGGCCATCCCATCGGGCTGTTCGATCGACCGCCCGCCCAGCACGCCGCCCGAGCCGCCCGAGCGGTTCGCCTGCAGGATTGAGGGGGCGAAATAATCGGCGATGCCCTTGCGTTCTTCCTCGTTGGTGGCCCCCAGCAGCCACATCAGTAGGAAGAATGCCATCATGGCGGTGACGAAATCGGCATAGGCCACTTTCCAGGCGCCGCCATGGTGGCCACCATGACCTTTGGCCTTCACCTTCTTGATGAGGATTTCCGGTTCAGGAAGTGGGCCGAGCGCGGTCATCAGCGTCCCCGCAGGCCCTCGAAGACTTCCGTGAAGGCCGGTTGGTTGCCAGCGCTGATGGCAGTGCGCGCCGTTTCCAGAACGATCGGCTGCGGCTGGTTGCGCAGTGACGACAGGATGATGCGCCGCACCACCTGGTAGATTTCAGAGTCGGATTCGGTGATGGTGCGCAGGCGCTGCGCCATCGGTGCTACCACACCATAGGCCAGCAGAACGCCCAGGAAGGTGCCGACCAGCGCCGACCCGATCATCGCCCCCAGAACCGCTGGCGGCTGGTCGATCGACCCCATGGTCTTCACCACGCCCAGAACGGCCGCAACGATACCCAGAGCCGGCAGAGCATCGCCCAGAGTCGTCAACTGGTCGGCGGGTTTGAGAGCCTGATGATGGTGGGTTTCAATTGCGGTGTCGAGCACGTCTTCGATGGCGATCGAGGAAACGGTTCCTGTCGATACCACCAGCAGCCGCAGCGTATCGCACACCAGATGCACAAAGAAATGGTCAGCCTGCAGGGCCGGATATTCCGCCCAGATTGACGAAGATTTCGGATCTTCGACATGAGGTTCGACGGCAACGGCGCCTTCGGATTTCAGAAGTCGCATCAGCTTCACCGTCAGGAAGATGGCGCTCAGGTAATCCTGCTTCTTGAACCGTGGCCCCTTGACGATCTGACCGATCCCGCCGCCCAGCGCCTTCAGGGATTTGCCATCGTTCGAGACGATGAGCGCGCCGATGGCGGCGCCGCCGATGATCAGCATTTCGTGGGGGAGGGCGTGCATCACGGGGCCGAGGGCACCGCCGGTAAGGGCGAATCCCCCGAACACCATGACCAGCAGAACAATGATTCCAGCAATGGCCATCATTGTGTGTTGGCTCCTCGGGGGTGGTGAACTCCGTTCAGATTACGGAATATCAAGCCGGTTCTTTAGCCGAGGCGGTCGAACAGGGTGCCATCGAAGACAGTGGCGAAACTGCCCTGCGCAGCGCTCAGTGACAGTTTCAGCGATTGCAGTTCGGTGATGGCCTGCGTGAGATCGAGCCCCTTGGTCCGCACGATCGCCTCGGTGACGTTGAGACCGGCAGTTGCCAGCCGCTCACCCTCGTTCTCTAGGCGGGCCATGGCGGCGCCGGTTCCGGCCTGTCCGGTCACCAGGCGATCGTGCATGTGCTGGAGATCGTCGAGAGCGGTTGCAAGGGCGGCGCTGCGCAGCTCAGGGTCGGGTTCCGACAGGGCGTCGGCAAAGGCCTGCAGACGGATGAAGGCGTTGGCATCGCCGTCTCCGAACAATATGGGGCCGGAAGGTGGCGATGCGGTGGCGATCCCGGCGGCTTCGGCGCCGGGGGCCGCGGCAAAACCCTGCCACTGGATAGCGCCACTGGCGTCGGGCCCATAGGCGGGTGCGTTGCTGCGGCTGCCGGCGAACAGATAGCGCCCGCCTTCATCGCGAACATTGGCGGCATCCAGCAACTGCTGCTGCAAAATCTTCACTTCGGTCAGAACGATCTGGCGGGTTTCGTCGGTGCTGGTGCCGTTGGCGGCCAAGAGCGCCAGGTCGCGGCCACGGGTCACGAGGTCGATGGCATTGCCAATAGCCGATTCTGCCAGTGCCAGCCGGTCGCTGGCGCGGTTGATCGCGGTGGTGTCGGTGGCAATGCGCGCCTGCAGCCGCTGCAGCATGGCCGCGCGCGCGGCGGCTGCCGGATCCTGCGAGGCTTCGGTGAATTTCTCTCCGGTCGCCATCTGTTTGTCGAGGTCGGCAATGCGTTGTTCCAGCCGGTTCATGCGGGTTGCCTGAACGGGAATGGGGCTGCGGCTGTTGACCATGACGGGGGTGGGCATAAAGGGGTCTTTCCGGTTGGAGCAGATCAGGCCGTGGCCTTCAGGATGGAATCGAAAGTGTCACGCGCGGTCTGGATGATGCGGGCATTGGCCTGATAGGCCTGTTGCAGGCGCAGCATTTCGGTTGCCTCGGTGTTGAGATCGACCCCGGAGCTGTGGTTCAGATTTTCGGCGATCGAGTCGCGGTTGGCCGTTGCCACTTCGAGCCGCAGATCGACATCGTGCAAGGGCACGGCGATCCGGTTGACGATCAGGTCCTGCTGGTCGCCGATGGTGCCAGCCGGCCCGACCCCGTCGCGCAAGGCCAGAAGGGCAAGGGCATTGCCATTGCCACCGTCGCCGTTGCCAACCGGCGCCACCCGGAAGACATCGCCTTCAGCGGGTGTGCCGTTGATACGCACCGCAAAGCCGTCTCCGGACAGCCAGTCACCAGGAAGGCCGGTTGCCAGAACGGTGCCCAGATCATCAACCAGTTGCAATGAGCCATCGGCAAGCGTCGATACGGCCCAGGGGCCGGTGCTGGGCGGTACGGCCGCGGCCGCGCTGCGCACGGCAATCGTGCCCGAGCCGGTGTTGGCACCCGCTGCTTCCCCCAGCCAGTTAGAGGCAGCCGCCACCTGGCCCGGCGTGAGATTGGCGGCCGCGATGCCGCGCGCGCCAGCCACGGTGGTAATGGTATAGAGGTCGCCGTTGCGCGGCGTGCCACCGGCCAGATCGACGGTTACGCCATCGAGTGTCAGTGGCAGACTGCCGCTGACCGAAGCCGAAAGATCGTCGCGCGCGAGTATCCACTGGCTGCCGTCGTGAACCAGGTTCAGGGGCGAAGGGGTGGCGCCTGGCGCCAGATCGGTGGTGATGCGCGCCGTTCCGCCATTGGCGGTCGCCGATGTCGCAAACGCCTTGTGGGTGGTGAACAGCGGCTCTCCGGGGTTGCCCAGCAAATCGGTGCCGGCCATGTGGACGGCGTTGACTTCGTTGGCGATACGATCAGCCAGCATGTCGACACCATCGATCGCCTGGCTGACCTGCATGCGGGCTTTCGACAGCCCGGCAAGCGAGCCGCCGGTCATCGCTGCCATTTCGGCGGTACCGCCATCGCCGATGCGCAGGGTCAGCCAGCCGCCATCGGGGCGAATGGAGGCGGCATGGGCAACTTCGCCTTCGACAAGGGCCGGGCCGCCGGCATCGGGCACCCTGACGCTGGCCTGCCCGCGCGAGTCGAAGGTGACTTCAAACGTCACATAGGTGGCCATGCTGGACAGAATGCGGTCGCGTTCGTCGGCCAGCACCACGCTGGCCTTGCCGCCAGGGGCCGCCCGGCGCATTTGGGTGTTCACATCGGCCAATGATTTCGCAAGCCCGGTCAATGCCTTGGTCTGGGTTCTGGCTTCCAGTTGCAGATTGCTGTCGATGGTCTGCAGGCTGTCGGCCATGGCGTTGAAGCGATCAGCCACCGTGGCGGCGCTGGCCAGAAATGTTGCCCGCACGGCGTTGCTGGTCGGGTCTGCGGCAAGATCTGAGAGGCTGGTGAAAAACCCGTTGATCGGCCCGTCAAGGGCGTTGGCGCCGCTAAGCGCGCCTTGCACTTCGGCAAGCCAGCGGGATGTCGATTGCAGGGCATGGACCTGCCCCTCGGCACGGCGTAACGTGTCGGTCTGCAGCGCGTCCGCTGCCCGGGTGATAGCCACAAGGCGTACTCCGCCGCTGCCCAACGGGTCTTTTTCAAGGGGGGCAATGCCACCTTCGACAACGGTTGGCCCCAGTGTCGAGAGGCGGCGCACATGGCCTGGCGTTCCGGCATTGGCGACATTGTCGGCCACCACCTCGAGGGCGCGGCTATAGGTGGTGACGCCCGATCGGGCGATGGAAAGCAGGTCACTCATTTACCGGATCTTTCAAGGAGGGTGGCAAAGCCAAGCGGCGATTGGCGGGCAAGGGTTTCCGCGACCACGCGGTCGGCCATCGACCGCCAGTCGCTTTGAGGGCCGGATGACGCCGGGCGGGCGCTTGCCAGCAGGCGTTCCAGCATCAGCGCCTCGAATTGTTCGCCGGCCTTGCGCAATGCCCTGGCATCACTGGCTTCGGCGCCAGCTGGCTGGGGCAAAGAGGTGGGGTTCAACGGGGAAACGGGCATTATATCACTACCAGTTCCGCGCGCAGGGCGCCGGCTTCCTTCAGGGCTTCGAGAATGGCGACGAGATCACCCGGCGCCGCCCCCAGTGCGTTCACGGCGTCGACAATGTCGGAAAGGCGCGCGCCCGGTGCAAACAGCGCCATGCGCGCCTTTTGTTCTTGCGCGTCGACGGTCGAGCGCGGTGTCACCACCGTTTCCCCGCGGCGGGCAAATGGCGCAGGCTGAGAGGCCTGCCAGTCTTCAGTAATGGCAACAGAAAGGTTGCCATGGGCAACCGCTGCGGGAAGGATACGGACATCGCCCCCAATTACGACCGTACCCGTGCGGGCATTTACCACGACGCGGGCAGCAGGCGCTGCCACCCCGACGCGCAGCTGTTCGATACGGGCGGCCAGAGCCACACGATCAGGGGCGCTGGCGGGCGGGGTGATCTCGATCGAAACGGCGTCGATGGCCCGGGCGATCGCCTGGCCTTCGGCGGCGTTGATGCTGTCGGCCAGGCTTTGCGCGGTGGAAAAGCTGGGGTCGACAAGGTTGAGGACCAGCGCGCCGGTATCGGCAAAGGGGGAAGCGACCGTGCGCTCAACCATGGCACCGCCGGGGATGCGCCCCGAGGTTGGCGTATTGACCACCACCTTCGACCCATCGGCCCCTTCGGCACCGAAGCCGCCGACGGTCAGGTTCCCCTGTGCCAGCGCATAGGTTTCGCCATCGGCGCCTTTCAATGGGGCCAGCAGCAAGGTGCCACCCCGCAGCGATTTTGCCCGTCCCAGCGCCGAGATGGTGACATCGACGCGCTGCCCGGGCTTGGCAAAGGGTGGCAGTTCGGCCGTGATCATGACGGCTGCCGCATTCTTCAGCGACGGGCGCACGCCTTCAGGGATCTGCACGCCCAGCGCCGACGCCGCCGAGCGCATCGACTGCACGGTGAAGGCGAGATTATCGTCACCCGTGCCGGGAAGACCAACTACCAGGCCATAGCCGACCAGATTATTGGCGCGCACGCCTTGAAAGCGGGCCAGATCCTTGACCCGTTCCTGTCGGGCGTTCTGGAGGGTTTGGGCAGATGCAGTGGCGGGCAGGGTGACGGACAGGGTGACTGACAGGCCAACCAGACCGAGGCCAGCCAGCAGCTCCAAGGGGGTGGGCGCGCGCATCAGAACGGGCTGATCTTGTCGAAGAAGCGCGACAGCCAGCCCTGTTTGGCCTGCTGAGCGATTTCGCCAGTGCCGGTATAGCGCACCCGGGCATCGGCAACCCGGGTCGACAGGACGCGATTGTCAGGCCCGATGTCTTCGGGGCGGACGATCCCGGTCAGCTGCGCCTGCTCCTCGCCACGGGTCAGCGTGAGCCGCCGGTCGCCGGCCACCATCAAGGCGCCGTTGGGCAATACCCGGGTAACGGTGACGGTGATTTCCCCTGACAGGCTGTTGCCCTGGGTGGTAGAGCCCTGGCCGGCAAAACTGTTGTTGGCACCACCCGAAAACAGCCCTTCGGAAACCTTGTTGAACGGGAAGGCATCCGGCAAATTTAGCTGGCGGCTCGACGAGCGGCTGGTTTTCTGGGCCGTCGATTTCTGCGCCTGAATGCGTTCGACCAGCAAGATGGTGAGGATATCGCCGACACCGCGTGCCTTGCGGTCCTCGGCGAGCATCAATGAGCGTCCGCCGTTCAGGCTGGCCAGATAGATGCTTCCACTGGCCGGAGCCGGCGCTGGCGGCTCGGCAATCGCTGGCGCAATCGTTGCCACCCGATCATTCAGCGGGTTTTTGGCAAGACACCCGCCAAGGGTACAAAGCAGAGGCAGGCATGTCAGAGAAAGCAGGAGCTTATACGGCCTGGTTGACATAGCGCATCATTTCATCAGCAGCTGACAACACCTTGCTGTTCACTTCATAGGTGCGCTGGGTTTCGATCATGTCGACCAGTTCCTGCACGGTCGAGACGTTCGAGGACTCGAGCGCTCCCTGGCGGAGGCTGCCAAGGCCAACTTCGCCGGGGTTACCTTGAATGGGGGCGCCAGAGGCAGCACTTTCGAGATAGAGGTTGTTGCCAACCGGCTCGAGCCCGGCTGCATTGATGAAGCCAACGAGGGTCAGCCGCCCGAGATCGGTGGGCGTGGTTTCACCGGGCAGCATGGCGGCCATGGTGCCATCGGGGCCGATCGAAATGTCGGTGGCCCCCTCGGGGATTTCGATTCCCGGCATCACCGGGTTACCCTGTGGTGTAACCAGCCGTCCTTCGGCCGTCAGAGTGAGGGCGCCGGCCCGCGTGTAGGCCGGGCGGCCATCGGGCAGTTCGACTTCGAGAAACCCATTGCCCTCGATGGCGATATCAAGGGGATTGTTGGTGATGATGGTGCCACCCTGGGCGTGCACCCGCTCGGTGCCGGCCACTTTCACGCCAGCACCTGTCGTCAGCCCCATGCCGAAACGGTTGTCGGCCCCCGCCGGGGCGCCTGCCGGGCGCTCGGTCTGATACATCAGGGTTTCGAAGGCCGCGCGGTCACGCTTGAAGCCGACTGTATTGGCATTTGCGAGGTTGTTCGAGATGACGCGCAACCTGGCGTCGAGCGCCTCAAGCCCCGAACGGGCGATGTGGAGGGCATTCGCCATAGATCAGTCTCCTACTGGACGCGCATAAGTTGCGCTGTGCCTTCATCCATTTCCCGCGCGGCCGACAGCAGCTTCGTCTGCATTTCGAAGCTGCGCGACTGCTCGATCAGCTCGACGAGTGCGGCTGTCGTTTCGACGTTGGAACGCTCGATCGCGCCCGGTGTGACCGAGGCCGTCGGGTCGGGCTCCTGCGTCGGGCTGCGGAACAGGCCATCAGGGCCGCGCGCCAGGCTTGCCGGATCGGGCGAGACGAGCTTCAGGCGCGCCACTGTCACCCACGGCTGATCGTCGGCAAGGCGTGTGGTCACGGCGCCATCGCGGGCAATCGTCAGATTTTCAAAGCCGGTCCCCAGATGGATCGGCCCGTCTTCCCCCATCACCGGGTGATTGTCTCCCGTCAGCAGATTGCCTTCGGCGTCGACCCGCAGATCGCCGCGCCTTGTCAGGGCCTCGTTGCCATTGCCATCAGCCACGGCCAGCCACGCACCGCCGTTCATCGCGACATGCAGCGGATCGTTGGTGATTTCGATGGCGCCGGCGCGCAGCAGGTCGTGAGGGGCCTCGCCCCCGGATTGCACGCGCGCCGTCAGGGCGCTGCCATTGGCAGTGATCCAGCCAGACGACAGTTCGGCCATCTCGCGGCGGAAGCCCGGCGTATTGGCATTGGCAAGGTTGTGCGACGTTACCGCCTGCGCTTCCTGGTTGCGTTGCAGGCCGGTAAGAGCGGTGTAGATCAGCCGGTCCATCAGTTACGCAGCTGGATGATGGTTTGCAGGATCGACGAGGCGGTGTCGATGGCGCGGGCGTTGGCCTGGAAATTGCGCTGGGCCGAGATCAGCCCGACCAGCTCTTCGGTAAGATCGACGTTCGAGCGCTCGAGCGCGCCCGAGGTGATGGTGCCAAGCCCGTCTTTCCCGGCCTGGCCGACAATCAGGTCGCCAGAGGCGGCCGAGAGCTTCCAGCTGACATTGCCGTTTTGCTTCAGGCCGTTGGGGTTGGCGACATTGGCAACAGCGACCTTGCCGAGGGCGATCGTCTCGCCATTGGAAAAACTGGCCCTGACGACGCCTTGCAGATCAACGTCGACGCTTTCCAGCCGCCCCGGGCCATAGCCATCCTGTTCGGTAAAGGCTACGTTGAAGGGGCCGGGGATGACGGTTGAATCAAGGTGGCTGATGGAAAAGCCGCTGTCGAAGGCAACCGGCCCTGGCGGTGTGGCAAGCGCACCGCTGGCATCGAAGGTGAGCGTCAGTGGTCCAGGCCCCGGGGTCGGGTTGATTTCGGCGTCACCAACGAAGGCGTGCACCTCCCAGTATTTATTGGTGTCACCCGGCGGGCTATCGACCTGACGATAATAAAGCGTGGCCGCCTGGGCATTGCCAAGGGAATCATAGATGGTTTCCGATGTCGCGTGATTGTAGCTTGCGGCATTGGTGCGATCGAAAGCGGCCGTAGGCGATGTGGCGCCCGCCGGCAGTTCGGTGATGAGGTGCATGGCAGTGGTGGCGACTGGCTCACCTGACACTTCGGGCAGGCGCAGCGGCTGCAACCCCGAGGCGCCAACGGCTGTCACCACGCCATCGGTGGTGGTCGGCAACACCTGCAGGTTGCGGCCCTCGTTGTCGATCACCCATCGCTCGGAGTCGACCGTGAAGCTGCCGTTGCGCGACAGCGACAGGCTGTCTTCCGGCTCGATGCCGCCTTTCACCAGAAAGAAGCCCGAGCCGCCGATCATCAGGTCGAGGGCGTTGTTTGTGGCCTGATAGCCACCTTGCGAGAATTTCTGCTTCACCACCATGGTGGCAACGCCAACGCCGGGCACACCGTTGCGGGCCTGCGTGGCCGAGCGGGTGACGATATCGCCGAACTGCACGTCGCTTTTCTTGAAGCCCGAGGTGCCGGCGTTGGCGATATTGTTGGAGAGCGCGGAAAGCTCGTTCTGGGCGGCGTTGAGGCCAGTAAGCGATGTCGAGAAGCTCATGCGTCGATACTCCGGTGTCAGGAAACGGAACGGATGTCGGAAAGGGCGATTTCACGGCCGTCATCCAGATTGAGAAGCAGGCCACCTTCGGCTGTGAAGGAAATGCTGGAGACCGTGCCGCGGCTGTCGGCCGTGGTGATGGTGCGGCCGATCCATTGCGGGGCGGCCGAGCGCATGTCGCCGGCGCCGCCAGCCATGGTTTTCAGTGACTGGTTCATTTCGGTGATGCCGGAAACCGTCGAGAATTGTGCCAGCTGGGCAACGAATGCTTCGTTTTCCAGCGGCGACAAAGGGTCCTGGTTCTTCAGCTGGGTGACCAGCAGAGTGAGAAAATCCTCCTGTCCCAGCGACATGGTGCCAGCGGATTGCACCTGGGCGCCACGGGTGGCGTCGGCGCTGCGGATGCCAAGGGCCTGAAGATCAAGGCTCATCGGCCGAGCCTCAAGGTTTCGAGGGTCAGCGATTTGGCGGTTTCCAGCACCTCGATATTGTTGCTGTACTGGCGTGCCGTTTCGACGATCTCGACCATTTCGGCGTTGGCGTCGACGGCCGAGACATGGATATAGCCCTCGGCATCGGCGAGCGGGTGACCCGGCTCGTAACGGCGCTGGGGGGCGGCATTGGCCTGCACCACGCCAAGGACGCCAACCGTCGCCCTGCCGCTATTGCCTTCGTACAATGTCTGGAACACGGGCTTCAGCGGGCGATAGGCGGCTTCAGCGCTGCTGGCCACGGCCCCGGCATTGGCAAGGTTCGAGGCGCTGCTGTTGAGCCGTACAAGCTGTGCCGACATGGCGCGCCCGGCTATATCGAAGATAGACAAGGCCAAGGTCATTCTCCCTTCAGGGCCGCGGTAAGGGTGCTGATCCGGCCGTTCAGGATGGCAAGCGTCGAGCGATAGCGGACGGCGGTTTCAGCGAACTGCAGCTGTTCGGTCGCCAGTTCGACGGTGTTGCCATCGAGCGAGGGCTGCACCGGCAGGCGATAGCGCACGGGCGAGGTTTCAGATGGTGGCGTGGCTGCGAAATGGCGGGGGCTGGTGGTAGCAAGCGTTGCGGCCGCCGGTTCGGCCAGCAGGGCCCTGAAATCGAGATCGCGTGCCTTGTACCCCGGCGTCGCCGCATTGGCGATGTTCGAGGCCAGCAGCTCCATCCGTTCAGACCGCAGAGCCAGTGCGGCCCCGTGGATTCCGAAATACTGGTCGATCCTGTCCACATCCTCTCCTTTGCCCATGGGGGCACAGGCAGAAGATGCAAGATGCGTGCCAGACGAGGTTGCCAGCGGGCGCTCGTGGGGCAGGCCAGGCAAAAACGGCACATCGGTGCCGGTTTGGTGGGGAAAAGCGGCACAACTGTGCCGGTCGGCAGATGTGCAGGGAAGGGCGGAGGCGCTTGTTCCCGAGGATGGCATCAGGTTTGCATGGAGACGCCATGCAGGACGGCGCCATGGCTGGCGTCTTAAGCCCCGGAGGTGGATATGGCGCGGTGGATGATCATGTTGCTGGCTTTGCTGGCAGAGACGGCAATGGCCAACGGCCAGAATCTCCGCCAGCAGGCAGAGGCCTTTGCCGGGCAGCCGGTGGCGCTTGATCCGCGCCTGCCGGTTCCCGATTGCCAGCGCTTTGTGCTTGGCTGGCGGGGTTCCGGGCAGACCGCCATTCTGGCCACCTGTGAGGCTTCAGGATGGCGCATGGTGCTGCCGGTGGGCAGGCGGCGGCAGGCAATGACCGACACACATCCGGTTTCCCCCGTTGCCGAGATCAGGCGCGGGGACCCTGTGCAGGTGCGCGTGGAAGGGCGCGGGTTTCGCCTGCTTGTCGATGGTGTCGCCATGGGTAACGCCGGGCCGGGCCGGCGGGTAGTGGTGCGCAACCTGTCGAGCGGGCGGCAGATGATCGCCACTGTGCTGGCCGATGGTTCACTGGAGCTTTCCGGAAAAAATTTCTGAGCGTCTGTTAAGAGATGCTGGCTCTGGCCGTTATGTCCTGTGTCCGCCAGAGGGCGCAGTCTTGTTGCGGGCTCGCTGGTGTGATCCCGGGGCCATTGGCGGCCCGTTCACAGAGTAACGATTGACAGGGTAACGACATGACCATCGAAGCCACCAACCGCGCCGCAGCCCCCCTCGTATCCGCACCGGGTCTGCGCCCCTCACCCGACATCAGCGTTGCAGGGGGCGGCCGGCTGACACCAGCGATGTCCAACCTGCCTGATTCTGTTGGCAGCAGCGGCATCCGCTCTCTGGTGCGAGACATGGCGTCGGCGCCGCCTGTGAACGGCAGCAAGGTGGCTGGGTTGAAATCGGCAATTGCCGCCGGAACCTACAAGGTTCAGCCGCAGAAGCTGGCGGATGCCATGATCCGTCTCTCTCTGCCAGATCGGTACTGACCGGCGCGGATCATTTTCAACCACGTCTTGCCCGACGTGTCATTCCGTTGAGTTGCCTGGCGCCTTGCCGGGTGCGCCGCCAGAGCCAGCAGGCTCTGGCGGCCTCGTCTGTAACCTGACCAGCTGATCAGCCGAACCCCGCCTGCCGGAACCGCTCTGGCAACGGCGCCACGATTTCGGTTGGTGCTCCGCTGGCATCAGGGTCGGGAAAGACAAGGCGTCGGGCATGAAGCATCAGGCCGCCCGGGCCTGCCCTGCCATAAATCGAGTCCCCTAAAATGGCCGCTCCCGGTGCCAGCAGGGTGGCGTGCACTCTGATCTGGTGGGTGCGGCCGCTTTCCGGGCGAAACGCGATCAGCGCCTGTCCGTGCCGGCGTTCCAGCACCTCCCAGCTGGTGGCGGCCGGTTTGCCGCCCGGGTCGGCGATGATCCGCCAGCCTTGCGCACGGGTCGAGGTCTTGCGGAGTGCGGCATTCACCCGGCCCCTGTCAGTTGCGGGCGGGTTGGCAACGATAGCCCAATAGAGCTTGTCGACCTGACCATCGGCGAACAGGGCGGAAAGCCGGCGCAGCGCCGAGAGGCGCCGGGCCACCAGCAGGCAGCCCGATGTGTCGCGATCCAGCCGGTGCACGGGCTGTGGCGCCGGCCGGCCGGGGGCATAGGCGGGAAGCAACTGTTCAAGGCTGTGAGGGGTGCGAGGGCCGGGGTGCACGGCAAGGCCGGCGGGTTTGTCGAGGACCAGCCAGCTTCGGCTCTGTGCCAGCACAGGGGGAAGAGGCGAATCAGCGACCGGCATCGGGACAAATACTTAACCCGGACGACCGGTAGCCGTGAAGGCACACCGAGGCTTCCCGAACGGGGCTTCGCGGCCAGCATCTTCCGGGTGCCCCGCCAATGCAAGAGGATGACAGAACATGACGATCATCAACACCAATCTCTCGGCTATCAGGGCCCAGAATGGCGGTCGCGTTGCCCAGTCCGGCCTTGGAACCGCCATGGAGCGGTTGTCGACCGGGCTGCGCATCAACAGCGCCAAAGATGATGCCGCCGGGCTGGCCATTGCCCAGCGCATGAAAGCAGACGTGCGGGGTCTGACGGTGGCCATCCGCAACGCCGGTGACGGCATTTCGCTGGCGCAAACGGCGGAATCGGCGATGGGTGAAGTCACCGACATGCTGCAACGCATGCGCGAACTGTCGGTGCAGGCGGCCAACGGCACCATGTCGGCTGAAAACCGCTCGGCATTGCAGGCGGAAGTCACCCAGCTGATCAGCGAGATCGACAATGTGGCCAGCCGCACCAACTTCAATGGTCTGAAGCTTCTCGATGGCTCGTCGCACAACCTGTCGCTGCAGACGGGGGCGCGCGCTGGCGAAACCGTGTCGATGAAAATCAGCTCGACCAGGGCCGGCGATCTTGGCCTTGGGGCCAACCCCGGGCTGACGGCGACTGGCGCCTTCGAGACCTCGGTAAACAACCTCGTCAACAATCAGGCGCTGCAATCGAACGACTTGCGGATCAATGGCGTTGTGATCGGCTCGTCGCGTGCTGATGACGATGCCTTGTCGTTCAGCGGCAAGGAAGCTTCGGCTATCGCCAAGGCGGCCGCCATCAACCGTGCCTCGGCCCAGACGGGGGTGCGCGCCGTGGTTGGCACCACCACCATGACCGGCACCTCGATGACGGCTGCGGCCCTCACCGGCACCGTCACCATCAACGGCGTAACCACCGGGTCGATCACCACCAGCGCCAATGCCGCTGCCAGCCGCACCGCCGTTGTCGACGCCATCAACCTGATCTCCGGGCAGACGGGGGTGCGCGCCATCGATACCGGCGATTCCAAGCTGGGGATCCGCCTCGAAGCCGCCGATGGCCGCAACATCGAAGTCAGCCTCGATACCCTGACGGCGGCCTCCACCGGCCTGAAGGTGGGCGCCCAATCCGGCACCTACAGCCTGGTTTCCGACACCGGGCGCACGGTCACCATCGATTCGGTTGGAACGGGCCGCATCTCGCGGTCGGGCCTGGCGGCTGGTGAGTTCGAGCGTGGAGTCTCGACGGTCTCTACCGATGTGCGGGCCGTCGCCAGTTCGGCTGCAACAGCCCAGGTTCTGAACACCGGAGACCTCGTTATCAACGGTGTGTCGATCCGCGCCTCGAAGGATCAGGACGACACCATTTCAGATACCACCGCAGATTCCAGCAAGAAGGCCGCAAGCGCCATTGCCATTGCCGCTGCCATCAACGAATCATCGGCACAATCCGGGGTAACGGCAACCGCACGTTCGCAGACGATCGCCGGCTCTGCCACCACAGTGATTGCCACCGACACCACCACTGATCTCTACATCAACGGTGTAGCGATTTCAGTTGATCTGAAGGCTGCACATTCCGCCCAGCAGACCCGCGAGACCGTGGCGGCGGCCATCAATAATTACGCCGGTTCCACCGGGGTGACGGCGGTGGACAACGGCCAGGGTGGCCTGTCGCTGACAGCCGCCGATGGCCGCAACATCAGTGTGTGGTTTGACTCGGATGATGCGGCTGCTGCCAACTTCGGTCTGGGCAGTGCCACCATTGCCGGAACCGGCAAGGCCTATACGGTGGTGGGTGTGACCGACCCGACCAACATCGCCGGCTCGGCCGTTGAAACCGCCTATGCCCAGGTTACTCTCAGCAGCTCGAAGGCCATTGATGTGCGGGCTGGCAGCCAGGGGTTTGACACTGGCGCCGGGTTCACCAACCTCGGCTTCGAGGAAAGCCTGTTCGGCGCCGATGCCGGTGGCCTCAAGGTGAAGGATATCGATATCCGCACCCAGGAAGGGGCAACCGCCGCCCTCACCGCCATCGATGAGGCGCTGAAGTCGATCTCGCTCAATCGTGCTGATCTGGGTGCCGTTCAGAACCGGCTGGAATCGACCATCAACAACCTGACCAGCAGCAACACCAACATGGAGGCGGCGCGCAGCCGTATCGAGGATGCGGATTTTGCGGCTGAGACCACCAATCTCGCCCGCAGCCAGATCCTCAGCCAGGCGGCCCAGGCGATGCTGGCGCAGGCCAATCAGTCGGCACAGGGTGTGCTGCAACTGCTGCGGTAAGCACTACTCTACCTACAGGAAGGGCGGGTCATTCGACCCGCCCTTTTTATGTTCTGGCAGAGGTATGATGGTCTGGCAGAAGCGTAAAATGCAATCAGTCGTCGCGGCTTACCCGTTCGTCACGCTCGTGGCGTTCCTGAGCCTCGAGAGTCATGGTGGCGATGGGCCGGGCTTCCAGCCGCTGCAGCGAAATCGGGTCTCCAGTGATTTCGCAATAGCCGTATTCACCGCTTTCGATGCGACGCAGGGCAGCGTCGATCTTGGCGATCAGTTTGCGCTGACGGTCGCGGGTGCGCAGTTCCAGCGCCCAGTCAGTCTCTGAAGACGCGCGGTCTGATTGATCAGGCTCCTGGATCGGGGTTTCTTTCAGGGTCTGCAGGGTAATCTTGGCTTCCTGCGCAATATCGGCTTTCCATTTCAGCAGCTTGGCCCGGAAATAAGCGAGCTGGCGCTCGTTCATGAAGGGTTCGTCGTTGCTGGGGCGGTAGTCAGGCGGCAGGGCCTGTCTTTCCAGTTCGGCCATCAGATGCTGATGATCGATCAGGTCTGCCTTGTTATGACGACTGACTATATCCGACATGTGATCCGCCTCCTTCCTGATGCTGTCGTGAGGTTTACCCATCTCGAGCACCGGTATTTTCAGGCGGGGGTGGCGGTGTTTCCGCCAATACTCCCTTTGTTCCCCCGCGTCCCATGTGAGGGCACCTATAGCAGCCGACTGTGCGGGGCAAGGCCGGGAATGGCATTAACCACGAGTTGGAGACTGTAAATCACCACTGTGGGGCATTCAGGCAACAGGGAAGCGGCCGATGCGGGGCGGAGTGCCGGCGCGTGCCGAGATATCGGCCAGCGGCTCTGTAACGCAGCGCATCCAGTGGGCGTTGGCGTGCAGCACTGTGTCGGACGACAGCAGAATGCCGACATGCCCGGGCCAGAAGACGAGATCGCCACGCATTGCCTCGTCGGCGGTGATTTCCACGGTGTCGGCGCACTGCATGTCGCTGTCGCGCCGGCAGGGGTGGCCGGCCATCAAACGCGCCATCTGCACCAGCCCGGAACAATCGATGCCGCTGCGCTGTCGCCCGCCCCAGCGATAGGGCGCCCCGGCATAGCCGAGCGCCAGCGCCACCCAATCGTCACTGGCAGGGCCGGATAAAGGATGCAGATGCCGGTGGTGGATATGGCCGCCGGCTGCCCCAAAAAACCCGTTGTCGGCAGGCAGGGGGGCGCTGACGAGGCTTCCCGCCGGCAGGCAGGCAATGACCGGCGCCTTGATGTCGGCAGTTGCAAATACCAGGGCATCGGAAGGCCCCACCCGGTGGGTGGCAGGCGCAGTTCGCGGTGCCAGAACCGAAAGGGAGACATAGCCGACATAATGATCTCTCAGGTTATAGCCCCAGCCAAAGCCATGGCTGCTGTCGAGTAGCGCAAAGCCCTCGCCGGGGAGGATTTCACTGACTGCCGGAGCATCGGCATGGGCCGCACCCAGCATCGGGGCGGCGGCCGTTGCCACCAATTCCACCGGGATCACATAGCTGGTTACGGCAACCCGGTCAGCAAGGCTGAGTTCGGCAATATCGGGGCGCCACGCAACAAGACGCTGGTCTAGCGGCCCCAGACGGGTGGCATGGCGTGGCCCGGTGATGCGGGAAGTAAGCGAGGTCATGCAAACCGCTGCTTCAACATGGCAAGGCAGGCATAGATGGCCATGGCAGCACCTCCCTTGGGGCGGCCTGGCCTCGCCGTCGGGTTCCAGGCATATAGATCAAAATGTGCCCACGGGGTATGTTCCGGCACGAAGCGCTGAAGAAACAGGGCTGCAATCGAGGCCCCAGCAAAGCCCGAGTCACTGACATTGTTGAGATCAGCGATCGTCGACCGGAACAGCCGCGTGTAGGGCTGCCACAGCGGCAGGCGCCATAACGGGTCTTCGGCCTGCTCTGCGGCTGCCAGCAGCTGCGCCGCAAGCGTATCGTCGTTGCTGAACAGGGCGGGCAGATCCGGCCCCAGCGCCACGCGCGCCGCCCCTGTCAATGTGGCAAAATCCAGCACCAGCGCCGGGTTGGCTTCTCCTGCCAGCGTCAGCGCATCCGACAGCACCAGCCGACCTTCGGCATCGGTGTTGCCGATTTCCACTGTCAGCCCCTTGCGGGTGGCAATCACGTCGCCAGGGCGGATGGCATTGCCGGAAACGGCATTGTCGGCGGTGGCAATCACCAGCTTCAGCCGCAGATTGAGGCGGGCCCTGGCCACCAGCCGCGCCAGCGCCAGGGCGTGAGCGGCGCCGCCCATGTCTTTTTTCATCAACGCCATGCCAGTGGCGGTTTTCAGGTCGAGGCCGCCGGTGTCGAAGGTGATGCCCTTGCCGACGATGGCCACCAGCGGGTGCGCCGGGTTCCCCCACTCCAGAGTCACGATCCGCGGCCGCCGCGACGACGCCCGCCCCACGGCGTGGACCATGGGGAACCCCTGATCGAGCAATGCCTCACCGACAACGGCATCAGCCCGCCCGCCGATCTCGGCGGCAACGCTGCGAACCGCCTGCTCCACCTCGGCGGGGCCCATGCCCTCGGCCGGCGTATCGACAAGATCGCGCACGCTGGCTGCGGCGCGCGCCTCGTCGAGCGCCTCGTCGATCAGTGCCACATTGGCAATCAGCAGGGTGCGCGGGCCTGTGGGGTCGTCGGGGCGCTTGTAACGGTCGAAATGGTGCTGCGCCATCAGCCAGCCATGCAGCATGGCGGCGCTGAGCGGCCCCTGCACCCGATAGCGGCCTTCGGGCAGGCTGGCGGCTGCGGTGGCCAGAGTCCAGCGGTGGCCTTGCGCGGAGTCTCCCAGCCCGACGGCCAGCCGCCAGTCGCCATTGCCGGGCAGGAACACGCTGCGATCTTCGCTGCCATTGAACCGGGCGGCGGCGATGGCAGCGCGGGCGGTTTCTCCCTGACTGGTCAGCCACTGCTCAAAGCCGGACTTGCCGACCAGCTCGATCGTCGTTGCCGCTTCCCCCTTGTCGGCAGCAAGCAGAGAGGTGAAATCCGTCATCCAAGCAGCCTCGCGGCATGGGGGGCGTGATAGCTGAGAATGCCCGAGGCGCCGGCCCGGCGAAAAGCGGTGAGAAGTTCGATGACCACCTGATCGCGGTCCATCATGCCGGCAGCCACAGCAGCTTCCACCATCGCATATTCACCCGACACGCAATAGGCGAACACCGGAATGTCGAACTGTTCGGCAACCCGCCGCACGATATCGAGATAGGGAAGCCCGGGCTTCACCATCACGGAATCAGCGCCTTCGGCAATGTCGAGCGCGACTTCGCGCAGGGCTTCGCGGGCGTTGCGCGGATCCATCTGGTAGGTTTTCTTGTCGCCTTTCAGATAGCCGCCGGCGCCAACGGCATCCCGGAACGGGCCATAGAAGCCGCTGGCATATTTGGCAGAGTAGGCCATGATCTGCACATCGCGGAACCCTTCCCCCTCGAGTGCGGAACGAATGGCGGCGACCCTCCCGTCCATCATGTCGGAAGGGGCGATGATGTCGGCACCGGCGCGTGCCTGATTGAGCGCCTGCGCAACCAGCGCCGTCAGTGTTTCGTCGTTGAGGATGGTGCCGTCGTCAGAAAGCAGGCCGTCATGGCCGTGGGTGGTATAGGGGTCGAGCGCGACATCGGCGAGCAGGCCGACGTTTACTCCGGCATCGCGCACGGCGCGCATTGCCCGGCACACCAGATTGTCGGGGTTTCGGGCTTCGGCGCCATCGTCGCTGCGCAAGTTGCCCGGTGTGTTGGGGAACAGGGCAATGGCGGGAATGCCCAGCGCCTCGGCTTCGCGGGCCAGCGCCGGCAGACGATCGACCGTGTGGCGAAACACCCCGGGCATGGTGGCGACTGGCTCGGCAGAGTCGTTGCCTTCGCGCACGAACAGCGGCCAGATGAGGTCGGCCGGCGACAATTTCGTTTCGGCCACCAGTTCGCGTGACCACCTGGTCATCCGGTTGCGCCGCATGCGGATTGCGGGAAATTGCCCGCCAGAAGATGTGCTCATGGGTGGGAAGCCCTGTAGCGCGCCGGAAGCGGCTGCGCTATCCCCAATTCATGGCCCTGTTTCCAACCGAGGATCTGGCAGCCCTGCTGATCGTGCGGGCGAAGTCCGGCCGTTCCATCACCTATGGCGAGGTGTTCTGCTGGTTCGGTCTGCCGTTCCAGCGGTTTCAGGTCGGACAGCTGAGCGCGGCTCTGGCGCTGGTGGATGATATGGAGCGGGCGCAGGGCCACCCCGAGCTGGCAGTGCTGGTGGTGCGGCAATCTGATGGCCTGCCAGGACAGGGCTGGTGGCTGGGGCTTGACAAGGGGGCGTGGAACGGACCGTTTGAGGGGCCACGCGCTGCTGCCTTTGTGAAACGCATGCAGCGCCGGGTGTTCAACTACTGGCAGAAGGCGTAACACCCGGACTGGAAGGCGTAACGCCTGGCCGGGCCGGCAGCAGCGATCGGCTGGCATCGGCACTGGGGCGGGCGTCCAGCCGGGCGAACCACGGCCCGATGAACGGCAGATCGCCGGGGAATGGCTGGCTGACCGTCTGGCCGAAGTCGAGCCACACATAGAGCCAGATGTCGGCAGCCGTGAAGCGGCTGCCGCACAGAAACGGGCCTTTGCCGCACATCTGGTCGAGCCAGCGCAGACGATCCCGGGCGATGCGTTTCAGCCCGTCGGCAGCTTCCGGAGCCACCGGGATGCACCCGGTAAAGCGGGAAAGTCCCTCGGCATAATGATAGGCGTTGTGAATGAACTCGGTGATGTTCAGTTCGGCGCGACGCCACCACATGCGGGTTTCGGCGCGCTCCTCGGCGGTGCTGCCGACAAGGGGTGGGGTGGGGAAGCGTTCCTCGAGATACTCGGCAATGGCCACCGATTCGGAAATGGTGGTGCCGTTATCGAGGGTGAGTGCCGGGGTCTGCCCGGCCGGATTGAGTGCAAGAAAGCTGCTCTGGCGATTCTCGCCGGTAAAGACATCGACCGGCACGGCGGGCAGCTCCAGCCCTTTTTCCAGAACGAACATGCGCAGGAAACGCGGGGCGGGGCTGTTGGCATCGTGGATCAGCATGTTTTCCTCCGGGCTTTTTGAGGATAACAGCTTGTGACCATGAAAGCGACGGCAGCCAGATCGCGGAAAGCACCGCGCACCACGGCGCAGATCCTGCGTGACTATCAGGGGCCGGCGCTGTTCAGCTTCGGGTTCCGGCCGTTCTTTCTGCTGGCTACCCTGTGGGCGGCGGTTGCGGTGCCGATCTGGCTCATGTCGTTCATGGGGGTGATTGGCGGCGAGGGGCAGTTGTTCACGGCCGTCTGGCATCGCCACGAGATGCTGTTCGGCTATGGCGGCGCCGTGATCGTCGGTTACCTGATCGTTGCCGGAGCCAACTGGACTGGCCATTTCCCGGTGGCCGGGCGGCCGGTCGTGCTGCTGGTGCTGCTGTGGCTGGCCGGCCGGGCCGCCATGCTGGTGGCGCCGCTGATCGGCCCCGCTGCTTCCGTGATCGACAGCGCCTTTCTGCTGGTGTTTGCGCTTGCCCTGTGGCGTGAGCAACTGGCCGCTGCCAACTGGCGCAGCCTTGCCCCATGTGTCATCCTCTCTTTGCTGGCGCTGGCGGATGTCGGTTTTCATCTGGAAGGGGCCTTCCCCGAACTGGGGGCGATGGCGGAACGGCTGGCGATCGGCGGAATCGCCTTCCTTATTGCCCTGATGGGTGGGCGGCTGGTGCCCAGTTTCACCCGCAACTGGATGGCACAACGGCGAATCCAGCCCGAGCCCCCCGCCTATGACCGGCTGGATATGCTGGCGCTGGTGGTGACGGGGGCGGGGGTGGCCGGCTGGGTGCTGGCGCCCGAGCGCGCTGCGACCGGGGTGCTTCTGGTGGCGAGCGGGCTTGCTCTGCTGGTGCGGCTGTGGCGCTGGCGCGGCTGGGTGGCAGTCAGCGAAGCCATGGTCTTTGTGCTGCACTGCGGATATTTCTGGTGCGCAATCGGCTTTGTTCTGCTCGGAGTTTCGGTGCTGGCGCCCGGGCTGGTACCACGAAGCGGCGCGGTCCATGCCCTTACCGTCGGGGCCATAGGCGTGATGACCCTGGCCGTGATGACCCGCACCAGCCGCAGCCACACCGGGCGGGAACGGACGGCCGATGCCCCCACCACGGCGCTTTATGGGCTGATCAACCTGGCGGCCGTGCTGCGGGTTGCGGCCTCGCTGGTGTCAGCGGGCTATGCGCTGTTGCTGACGGCATCGGCCATTTCCTGGACCGTGGCGTTCGCGCTGTTCCTGCTGGCCTATGGGCCGATGCTGTGCCGTCGCTGGCAGCGGCAGGTCAAATCGTCGCAGCGGGAAAAACCACAGGGGCAGGGCCGATAGGCTGCGACGCCTTACCGCTTGCTGCGATGCGGAAATTCTTATAGATGCATTTCAAATGCATCAATTGTGAAAGTCTGCCGATGCGTCTGAACGATGTGCCCGAAAGCCCTGATTTGCCGACCGAAGCCGAACTCGAGCAGGTTATTCCCGCCTTTTATGCCCGGGTTCGCCAGGATTCGATGATCGGCCCGCTGTTCAATGCCGCCATCGACGACTGGGATCATCACCTGGCACGACTGGTAGAATTCTGGTCGTCGGTGATGCTGTCCAGCCGCCGGTACAAGGGTAACCCGATGATGGCGCACCTGCGCCACCGTACCGAGATGGACCCCGAGATGTTCGGACGCTGGCTGCAGCTGTGGGCCGAAGTCACCGATGCGCATCTGTCGGCCGAGGCTGCCGCAGCCATGCAGGAAAAGGCCGGGATGATTGCCCAGAGCCTGCAATATGGCCTTTTTTTCCGTTTTTCCGGTAACCAGGAGTTTGCCTGATGACTGCCACCCCCTACAGCACCACTGCGATTTTCGATGAAAACAGCCTTCCTGATGCCATCCGCACCGCCCACACCACCAAGGGGGGCGTGTGGGGATTGCTGCGCGTGCTCGAGGGTGAGGTCAATCTGGTGTTTCCGGATTCAGGCCGCAAGGAACATGCAACGCCGCAACAGCCGGCGTTGATTCCGCCCCAGGAAAGACACCATGTGGAAATTCTTGGCCCGATGCGGGTGCAGATTGAATTTTATCACGAGAACCCGCTGCTGATTCACAACTGAGGAATCGGTATTTCATCACTGAAATTCACCATTGCCCGATCGGCAATTTGTCTTTCATGGCAAAGCCGAATGGTTGCCCATTGGCGCAACCATCTGTATTGGGTGGCTGAATGCCATATTAACATCGCTCCAGATCATCGAACGAAAGGAAGGGGCACATGTCGACAACCAAGAGGCTGTGGCTGGGACTGGCGGCAATCGTCATCTCCAGCTTCGCCGTCATGCTGTGGCTGGGGGCCGATCTCATGCGGACCGCCCCACCGGTACCCGATCGGGTGGTTACCGAATCCGGCCGCACCGTTTTCACCCGCCAGGACATCGAAACCGGCCAGAAGGTCTGGCAATCGATCGGTGGTCAGCAGATGGGCAGCGTCTGGGGCCACGGCGCCCTGGTGGCGCCCGACTGGTCGGCTGACTGGCTGCACCGCGAGACCATGGCGATCCTCGACAGTGCAGCGCAGGCCAGCGGGGCAACCGGCTATGATGCCCTGACCGAGCCGCACAAGATGGCGTTGCGCGCGGCGCTGAAGCCGGATTTCCGTACCAACCGCTATGATCCCGCCACCGGCACGCTCACCATCACCGATGCGCGGGCTGCCGCCATCGCCAAGGTTTCAGCCCATTACGACAGCCTGTTTTCGGATGATCCGGCAACGCACCAGCTGCGGGTTGATTATGCCATTCGCGAAAACCCGGTTCCTGATCCGGCCAAGCGTCATTTGCTGAACGCCTTCTTCTTCTGGTCGTCGTGGGCAACCACCACCGACCGTCCGAACGATCCCGGGGTCAGCTATACCAACAACTGGCCGTATGAACCGCTGGTCGACAACAAGCCGACGGCCGGCTCGTTCATGTGGTCGATGTTCTCGATCCTGTTCATGATCGCTGGCATCGGGCTGCTGGGCTGGCACTATGCTGGCTGGCACGGCAAGGAAGACTCGCTCGTTCCACCCAAGTCCGATCCGCTGAAGGCCATCACGATAACGCCTTCGATGCGGGCGACCGCCAAGTATTTCTGGGTGGTCATCGCCCTGTTCCTCACCCAGATTGCTCTGGGTGCCACCACCGCCCACTACCAAGTGGAAGGGCAGGTGCTTTATGGTATGCCGCTGGCCGACTGGCTGCCCTACAACCTGACCCGCAGCTGGCATACCCAGCTGGCCATTCTGTGGATTGCCACGGCCTGGCTTGGCACCGGCCTCTACATCGCTCCGGCGGTCTCGGGATACGAGCCGAAGTATCAGCGCCTTGGCGTCAACTTCCTGTGGGTCTGCCTTATCATCATCGTGGTTGGCGCGTTTGCCGGCCAATGGTTCGCGGTGATGCAGAAGATGGGTATCAACATCAACTTCTGGTTCGGCCACCAGGGTTGGGAATATGTCGATATCGGCCGTTTCTGGCAGGCATTCCTGTTCGTTGGACTGCTGCTGTGGCTGCTGCTGGTGGGTCGGGCCCTGTGGCCGGCCATCCAGCGCAAGGATGAAATGTCGTCGATCATCGTTCTGATGTTCCTGTCGGCCATCGCCATTGCCCTGTTCTATGGCGCCGGGCTGATGTACGGCGAGAACAGCCACATGTCGGAAGTCGAGTACTGGCGCTGGTGGGTCGTCCACCTGTGGGTGGAAGGCTTCTTCGAAGTGTTCGCCGTTGCCGTCATCAGCTTCATCTTTGTGAAGCTGAAGCTGGTGCGCGGAAGTACTGCTACCGTGAACGTCCTGTTCGCCACCATCGTCTTCCTGACGGGTGGGGTGCTGGGCATGTTCCACCACCTCTACTTTGCCGGCACCACCATGGCCGGCGTTGCTCTTGGCGCCAGTTTCTCGGCGCTCGAAGTGGTGCCGCTGGCATTGATCGGCATCGAGGCGATGGAAACCTGGCAGCACAGCCGCGCCACCCCGTGGATGGAGCGCTACAAGTGGCCGATCATGTTCTTCCTCGCGGTTTCCTTCTGGAACCTGATCGGGGCCGGGCTGTTCGGCTTCCTCGTCAACACTCCGCTGGCGCTCTATTACATGCAGGGCCTCAACCTGACGGCGCTGCACGGCCATACTGCCCTGTTCGGGGTGTATGGGATGCTGGGCATCGGCCTCATGCTCTACTGTCTGCGCGGGCTCACCTATGATCTCGTGTGGAACGACGGCATGATCCGCGCCGCCTACTGGTGCTTCAACATCGGGCTTGGCCTGATGGCGGTGCTGACGCTTCTGCCGATGGGCACCCTGCAACTGCAGGCCGTGCTGGAAAACGGCTATGCCTATGCCCGTTCGGCCGAATTCATGACCCAGCCGATGATCCATCTGCTGGTGTGGATGCGGATGCCGGGTGACCTGGTGTTCGCGGCCGGCGCCTTGTTGCTGGCCGGGTTCGTGGCGCTGCTGTGGCTGCGCCCCAAGCCCGATACCAGCAGCGTGACGGGGGCGACCCCGCACCCGGCCGAGTAGGCTGACAAGGGGGCCGGAGCCTTGTCTTCCGGCCCCCGCTTTGTGACAAACTCCTCTGATACAGTAAGGGGCAGGGCCGGCGTTGATCCGCCGGCCCTGTCATATCGGACCATGATCGAACTCTATCCGGAAATCCGCAGCACCCACATCTTCACCATTGCCATCTCGGGCCTGTGGATGGCGCTGCGAGGCCTGGGGTTGCTGGCGGGTATGCAGTGGCCACGCCATATTCTGGCCTGGGCGCTGGAATGGGTGATCCTCGCCTCGCTGGTGACGGCCGGGGTGCTGATGGTGACCCTGCTGCCGCGCGAAGTCTTCGCCAATCACTGGCTTACCGTGAAGCTGCTGTTCGTCAGCGCCTATCTGCTGCTTGGCTATGCCGCGCTGCTGATGCCGCTTGCCCGCATCCGGCGGGCGCTGGTGCTGGCCGGTTCGCTCGGCTGTTACGGGGTGGCCTACAGCATCGCCCGCGCCCATGATCCGCTGGGGCTGCTGGCAAGCCTGATGGCCTGACAGCCTGAGGCAAGACTATTTCCGCAGGCTGGTGAAGGCGCGGTCACCGCGCAGCGCGCCCCACCAGGTCAGCGGGTTCAGAGTCTGCGACCCATCGAGCGAGAAGGTGGTGAATTCGGCGCGGCCGACGATATTTTCCCACGGCACCAGCCCCAGCCCGCCCAGAGCCTGCGGCACCCGGCTGTCCTGCGAGTTGTCGCGGTTGTCACCCATCAGGAACAGATGCCCGTAAGGAACGGTAACGGGGCCGAAATTGTCTCGCGGTGTGTCGGCCATGTCGAGGGTCAGGTAACTGTGCCCATCGGGCAGGGTTTCCCGATAGGTGGGGTAGCGGCATACGGCTTGCCCGGCAGCGTTCTGGCTGCGGAACTGCGGCATCCACGTGCAATCGGTGTTCGGGGTAACCAGCAGCTCGGTATCGGCCACTTTCTGCCGTGGCACCGGCTTGCCGTTCAGCCACAAGGCGCCATCGCGCATCTCGATGGTGTCGCCGGGAACGCCGATCACCCGCTTGATCCAGTCGGCGCCATCTGAGGGGCTTTTCAGCACCACGATATCGCCGGGGTCGGGCATGCGGCCGAACAGCCGGCCATCCATTTTCGGAACGATGGGCAACGATGGCGACAGATACGAGAAGCCGTAGGGGTATTTCGTGACGATGAGCCGGTCGCCCACCAGCAGGGTGGGCAGCATCGATTCCGAGGGAATGTAGAAGGGCTTGGCCACAAAGCTGTGGATCCCGAGCACGATGAGGATCAGCCACACCCACTGGCGGATCTCTCGCCCCCAGCTGAACGGCTCTTTCGGCTTGGCGGGCTTGGCGTGCGATGCGTTCATGGATGGCTCACATTCAATAGGGGCTGGCAGTAATCAGTACGATCGCCTGCGCCCATGGGTGGTCGTCGGTAAGGGTCAGGTGAATATCAGCCTTATGCCCGGCAGGGGTTATGGCGGCAAGCCGCGATGCAGCGCCGCCGGTCAGGGCCAGCGTCGGTTTGCCGGAAGGCAGGTTCACCACCCCCATGTCGCGGAAGAAGACGCCTTCGCGAAAGCCGGTGCCCAGCGCCTTGGCGCAGGCTTCCTTGGCGGCGAAGCGTTTGGCATAGGTTCCAAAGCGGGTGAGGGGCCGCCGTTCGGCACGCTGCTGCTCGAGCGGGGTGTAGATTCGGTTTAGAAAGCGGTCACCGAAGCGGGAGATCGAGGCCGTGATGCGCTCGATATTGCAGAGGTCGACGCCGAAGCCGATAACGACAAGCCCGGCCGGGACCATCATGCGCCTGCGGCGTCCGAGCGCCGCACTGAGGCAGAGACGGCTTTGTCGATGCGTTTTCGCATTTCCGTGATGGCAGCGGCAAGGCCGGTGAAGACCGCCTCGCCGATTAGGAAGTGGCCGATGTTGAGTTCGGCGATGCCGGGGATGGCAGCCACCGGCCCGACATTATCGAAGGTGAGACCGTGGCCGGCATGCACCTCAAGCCCCAGCGATTGGGCAAAGGCTGCACCCTCTGCCAGCTTCTGCAGCGCTCCGGGCTCGCAATGGGAATAAGGCCCGGTGTGCAACTCGACCACGGGCGCACCCAGACGCGCAGCGGCTTCGATCTGGTGGGCCTCGGGGGCGATGAACAGCGACACCCGGATGCCGGCATCGCCAAGCTTCCTGACGATGGGCGCCAGATGCGCCTCTTGTCCGGCGGCATCAAGCCCGCCCTCAGTCGTGCGTTCGGCCCGGCGCTCGGGCACGATGCAGGCGGCATGTGGCCGGTGTTTCAGGGCGATAGCCAGCATCTCGTTGGTTGCGGCCATCTCGAGGTTGAGTGGCAAGGTAAGTGTGGCCACCAGTTCGGCGATGTCGGTGTCGGTCATGTGGCGGCGGTCCTCGCGCAGATGGGCGGTTATGCCATCGGCCCCGGCCGCAGCTGCCATTTCGGCAGCGCGCAGCGGGCTGGGGTGATCACCGCCGCGGGCATTGCGGATGGTGGCCACATGATCGATGTTGACTCCAAGCCGGATGGTCATGTCAGGCCGCGCGACTGCCGGGTTTGACAGCGGGAATGGCCGCCAGATGCGGGGGCAGGGCGTCGGCCGGATAGTCGGGCACCGACAGGCGGATCAGCGGCGTCAGCGGCACGCCAAGATCGGCCTTGCCATCCGAACGGTCGACCAGGCAGGCGGCATGGATCACCCGGCCGCCGGCCGCCGTCACTGCGGCGATGGCCTCGCGGCTTGACAGTCCGGTGGTCACCACGTCTTCCATAAGGATGACCGGCTGGCCCGGCGCCAGCCGGAAGCCGCGGCGCAGTTCAAAGGTGCCGGTCGGGCGCTCGACGAACATCGACAGCACTCCAAGCGCGCGTGCCAGCTCATGGCCGCAGATGATGCCACCCATCGCCGGGGCGATGACGGCGGAGGCCTCGGTGCGGATGGCTGCCGGAATTTTGGCAGCCAGCACGGAGGCCAGGCGTTCGGCGCGTGCCGGGTCCATCAACAGGCGCGCACATTGCAGATAGCGGGCTGAATGCCGCCCGGACGACAGGATGAAATGGCCCTCTAGCAAGGCATCGGCAGCACGGAACTCGGCAAGAATCTGGTCGTCGGTCATGTGTTCTTCAGTAGGCAAAGCGGCGAAAAAATCCACCATCTGATACGAGAATTATTGCCCCCCTGTTCCGGATCGGGCGTACTTGTGCTACAAGTCTACCGGCGGCGTGCGCCATTCATGAGGGGTTGGCGCGTACCCGATGGGGGAGATGTCTGATGATGTTTCACAAGCTGGCGGCAATTTGTGTTGCAACCTGTGTGGCCGGGTCCGTTCAGGCGGGCATGATCCAGTCGATCGTGTTTGAAGGCTCGGGCGCGGTTACCAACCACTACCTCGATCTCTACTGCGATGACGACCAGACGGAATGCTGGAACCTTACGCCCGACGCCATGGGCTATCCACCCATCGGCACGCCGTTCACACTGACGGGAACCATTCAGTTCGCACAGCCGGTACCTGATACCGGCATTTATTATTACAATGGCTGGGACGAGGAGACCGCCTTTACCGGCACCCTAAGCCTCACCATTATCGGCTACCCCGGGACGGGTTGGGGCCTGGACTGGTATGCCGATGGCTGGGAGGAACCTTATGTCTTGCTGGAAGGTGGCAAGCCGGTTGGCTTTTATAATTACTTCGAGGGTTGTGCCGGGATGGAAGGGCTGAGTGCCGGCAACGGCAACCTGAGCTATGACTGGCGCGACTGCTGGTGGGGTGGGTACGACACCTACTTCACTCTGGAAGCAAAGGGCCAGATCGATCGCGTGTGGGTGGATGGGCGTCTGCTGGGCGTGCCGGAACCGGCCGCGTGGGCCATGTTGATTACCGGTTTCGGGCTGGTCGGCACGGCGCTGCGGCAACGCCGTGGCCAGCATCGGTTGGCGGCCTAGGTCGCCAACCAATCTGAAATACCCGAACTGCGGGCTTACTTTATGGTTTTCCGCAGGAATTTTGCAGCAGCCAGCGGGTGACCGACGCGAACCGGCGTCTGGCTAGAAATCATAGACCAGCGTAGCGCGGGTAATGGTGTCGGTATTTTCTCGTCCATTGGGCGGGTTGGTTTCGTGCTGCACAGAAAAGGAAACCCGCGCTGACAGGGCCCCCATCAGCTTGGTGGTCAGCGCCGTGTTCGATTGAAAGCTGCCGTTGGTGTTGTCAACCAGCAGAAAGGCATCTTGCGTGAAGCGGGTGATTGGTGACCAGTTCCAGCGGAAGTTGCCGGCCAGGCGGCCGCCGAACAGGTTTTCATATTCGCCCGTTATCAACCTGGTCTGCGACAGTGCCGGGCCACCTTCCACAGAGAAGCGAATTGCAGGTGTGTTGGCCAATACATAGCCTACCCCCAGCGCTTCGGTGAAACGCGAGGTAAGACCGGCGACCTGGTTGCGCTCCCACCCCAGGCGTCCCCACAGATAGCCATTATCGGAAAACTTCCAGTCAGCCTGATAGCCAAGCAGATAGCGTTCCTGGGTATTGACCCCTTTGCTGCGTTGCAGGTCAGCCAGAGCCGAAACATTGTGCCGCCAGTCGATCCCGTCACGGATCAGCTTCAGGCCAACCGCCAGAGTGACCGCATCAGAGTTACCGGTCGAGAAAGAGCCGCCGAGTTCGCCTGAGCCTTTCCAGTTCTCGAATATGGTCGAATCCTGGATATGGGCGATCCGTTCGGCTTCGCGCTGCTGCTTCAAGTGGCTGACGATGGCGTCGATCTCGGCCGTGGAATCGGGGTTGGTTTCCTTGGCGACAGAGACGACGGCCGTGATCTTGCCTTCGTTACCGCTTGCTGCTGCCTTTTCGATCATCAGCCGCACTGGTTCGGGAAGCGGTGTGGCGGCGTTGGCAAAGGCAGCAGGTGTCGACAGGGCGACAAGCAGAAGAACGACAGGCGGTTTCAAGATAGGCCTCTGGTCAGGGAAAATTGCCCGACGCCAATGGCACAATGACGGCGGGGTTGCCAACCCTGCCTTGCTGTTGCGGCTAAGGCGGGCTGGCAGACAGTTGCAGTCTAACCCTGCGCGCGTTCGGCCGTGACTACCAGACTTGGGGCTCGAAGACCGGCCACAAGTTCGTTCAGATGTTTCACATCATCCACTTCAACATCCATGATGTAACGATGATGGGCGCGGTCACGATCGAGAAGTTGCAGGTTGACGATATTGGCCCCCTGCTGAGACAGAATGGCCGTCACCTGAGCCAGCGCCCCCGGCTCGTTCATCACCACGACTTCGATCCGCGCTGTCCCCGAGGCGACATCATCGGCCCACTTCAGGTCGACCCAGGCATCGTCGGGCACATCGGCAAGCCTCGGGCAGTCGATGCGGTGCACGATGATCCCTTGATGAGGGATGCGCACGCCAACGATCCGCTCGCCCGGCAACGGGTGACAGCAGGTGGCGGTTTCCATGCCGCCATCGTGGAAATCACCGTTCACCAGCACGGTGCCATGCGGTGATTTCGGTGGAAGACGCCGCCGGGCACGCCGTTTGGCTGACGACCCGGGCACCAGCGCTTCCATCAGCTGCGCATCGGTGACAGCCTGCTGGGCAAGAGCGATGAACAGAGCCGACTGGTCAGAGAGCTTCAGGCGCTTCAATGCGGCCTGAATGGCCTCGGCCCCGATTTCCACTTTCAGGCGCGAAACCGTGTCGTGAAACAGTGCCTCGCCGGTTTTCTGAAGAGCGGCCCGCTCTCGCTGGCGCTGGTGGCGCCGCACGGCCGAGCGCGCCTTGGCGGTGACAACGAAGCTGTCCCAGGCGGTATCAGGTGTCTGGGCCGAGGACCGCAGGATTTCCACCTGATCGCCATTGGCGAGCCGTGTGCGCAGCGGCACCACCTTGCCGTTGACGCGGGCGCCGACACAGGTGTCGCCCAGCGTTGTGTGGACGGCGTAGGCAAAATCAACCGGAGTGGCGCCTGTGGGCAGGCGGATCAGCTCTCCCTTGGGGGTGAAGCAGAACAGCTGGTCCTGGAACATTGCCATGCGGGTATGTTCCAGCAGCTCTTCCGGGGTCTGGGCGTTGTCGAGAATCTCCAGCAGGTCGGTCAGCCACGGATAGTTGACCTGCTTGTCGCCGGCCCGCTGCTTGTAGGCCCAATGCGCTGCCATACCGAACTCGGCCTCGGCATGCATCTGCAGGTCACGGATCTGCACCTCGATGCGGATTTTCGCCCGATCGATCAATGTGGTGTGCAGGGAGCGATAGCCATTACGTTTGGGGGTGGAAATGAAATCCTTGAAACGGCCGGGAACCATCGGCCAGCGTCGATGAAGAATTCCAAGTGCCTTGTAGCAATCATCGGCGTTTCTGGTGATAACCCGAAAGGCCATAACGTCTGATATTTGTTCAAACGATATATGCTGTTCATTCATCTTGCGGAAGATAGAATACGGGCGCTTTTCACGTCCATATATCTGTTCAATCTCTAGTCCGGAAGATTCCAGAGCCTGGCGGATATTATTTTCGATACGCCTGATGGCATCGTCACCCTTTGCGCGCAAGACCTCAAGGCGCCGGGTGATCGACTGGCAGGCTTCCGGTTCCAGCTCGGCGAAAGCCAGCTCTTTCAGCTCGTCCATGAAGCCATACATGCCGATCCGTTCGGCAAGCGGCGCATAGATATCCCAGGTTTCCTTGGCGATGCGCCTGCGTTTGTCAGAGTTCTTCAGATACTTCAGAGTGCGCATGTTGTGCAGCCGGTCAGCCAGTTTGACCAGCAGCACCCGGATGTCGTCCGACATGGCAAGCAGGAAGCGCCGCAGGTTCTCGGCTGCCCGTTCGGTGTCGCTTTGGGCCTCGATACGCGACAGTTTGGTGACACCCTCCACCAGCCGCGCGACATTGTCTCCGAACAGGCGCTGGATATCCTCGCGGGTGGCGACGGTATCCTCGATGGTGTCGTGCAAGATGGCGGTAGCAATGGTTTCGTCATCGAGTTTGAGGTCGGTAAGGATACCGGCCACCTCGATCGGGTGGGAGAAATACGGGTCACCGCTGGCACGAAGCTGGCTGCCGTGGGCCTTCATGGAAAAGACGTAGGCGCGGTTCAGCAGATCCTCGTTGGCATCGGGATCATAGGCTCTCACACGCTCGACGAGTTCATACTGACGAAGCATTGCCCCTTAATATGGGGAGATGGCCGGCCAGTGGAAGCGCAATTCTTTCAACGGCGGGCAGATTTCCCGCGCATTGCTGGCACCTGAATGCTGGCCCCACAGCCGTGATACCGGAACTCGGCATCCCGGGTGCGGATGACGGCCGGCGTTACCGATCAGAATGCGACAGAGCCGCCCAGAATGACCGCGCGATCTTCGCGGTTGGGATCAAGCGGGGTGGGGATGGATGGGGCAAGGCGATAACGTACCGTTCCGCCAACCGAGACTGATGGCGACAGTGCAAACAGACCGTTGGCTTCCAGGCCATAGCGCGGGTCGCGGCTGCCGGGCTGCCCCAGGAACATGCGTTCTTCATGGTCGGCCGTGGCGGTGATGCCGGTGCGGATGCGGCCCTTGGCATACCCCAGGCCGACATCGAACGATTCGCTGGAAAGGCCGCCAATACCGCTGTCGCTGCGCGAGGCGCCGCCACTGATCTGGAAGCCGTTGTAGTTGATTGCCAGATCGACGCTGTTGGAGACCGGGCGGTTGGTATCGGCGCTGCTGGCCACCGACAGGCGGTCGGTCGCTGGAACTGACGCGCGGGTGCTCACCCCGATCGTCAGGCCCTTGGCGCTGCGCGACGGGGTAAAGCTGAAGCTGCGCTCTACGGTCTGCTCGCGGGCAGAGGCGGGTTTGCCGGGGGCCGTGAACGCAAATTTGCCGACATCGAGCGAGATCGGCTGAAAGGCCGGCAGCGGCTGCGACTTGACGCGGAACCCGACTGGCACCTGTTCCGAGGTAACTTCGGGCTGCAGGCGCGAGCGATTCCGGGTGTCTGCCATGGCGCTCGAGCTGACGCACAGCACCGCCACCCCGAGCAACGGGGCGCTCAATCGCAGCAGAGACTCGGCCTTCGCACGCATGTTTCAATACCTAACCCACCCGGCGCTGGAATCCCACGGCTGGACGCTGATTCAAGAGCAAAGAGGCTGATTCATTTGTCGACTGTGTCTTTTGCCCCACAATTCTTGTCTGCACCCTGAACCGTTCATCAGTGGTTAGGCAGCGCGTCGCCATGTCCGCCGGTGCCGGAATGACCGGCAAGATCAATGGCAGCACCTTCGGCAGTTGCACAATACCCCGGCCCCCTTGTATGGCCCCTTTGTATGGCCCCCTTGGACGGCCGCTAGGACATGGCTGGTGCTGTGTTTGGTCGATACTGTTTGGAACGGAGCTTCACTTGACTGACCGATGGAAGACCGGCCCGATTGCCCTTTCCCTTGTGGCTGCACTTGCGCTGGTGGGCTGCAGCAAGAACGATAAACCCAAGGTGCTGGCCGATAACGCCGCAATCACCACCATTGGTGTCAACAGCTGGCTGTGGCGCGCGGCACTTGAAGTCATGCAGTTCATGCCGCTTGCCCAGGTTGACAGCGCCGGCGGGGTGATCGTTGGCGACTGGTATCAGAACCCCAATGTCCCCAACGAGCGCATGAAGGTGACGGTCGCCATCCTCGATGGGTCTCTGCGCGCCGATGCCGTGCAGGTATCGGCGGCAAGGGAAGTTCTGCAGAACGGCCAGTGGACCGGGGCGCCGGTTCGCGCCGGAACCGTGCAGCGCCTTGAGGAAATCATCCTTGAGAAGGCGCGGACTTTGCGTCAGGCGGCCATGGCCGACTACTGATCCGACATGACCATTCCCCCGTTCGACCCGCGCTCTGCTGATACCCGCTGGCAACAGCGCTGGGAGGCTGACGGAAGCTTTTTTGCCGACAGCCGGTCAGCCAAACCCAAAACCATGATCCTCGAGATGTTTCCCTATCCGTCGGGGCGCATCCACATGGGCCATGTGCGCAACTATGCCATGGGTGATGTGCTGGCGCGCGCACGCCGGATGCAGGGCCTTGAGGTGCTGCACCCCATGGGCTGGGACGCCTTTGGCATGCCGGCTGAAAATGCGGCGATGGAGCGCGGCATTCACCCGGGGGGCTGGACGCGCGACAATATCGCCTCGATGCGCTCCCAGCTGAAACGGCTGGGCCTTGCCATCGACTGGACGCGCGAGTTCGCGACCTGTGACCCGGAATATTATGGCCACGAACAGGCGATCTTCCTGGATTTCCTCGAGGCGGGGCTGGTTGATCGCCGTGATGCCTGGGTGAACTGGGACCCGGTCGACAACACGGTACTTGCCAACGAGCAGGTGATCGACGGCCGTGGCTGGCGGTCGGGTGCGGTGGTTGAACGGCGCAAGCTGACGCAATGGTTCCTGAAGATCACCCGCTTTGCCGATGCGCTGGCCGCTGACCTGAAAACACTGGATCAGTGGCCCGACAAGGTGCGGCTGATGCAGGAGAACTGGATCGGCAAGAGCCTGGGTCTGACGTTCCGGTTCGATGTCGAGGGCAGCGACGATCATTTCGAGGTGTTCACCACCCGTCCGGATACGCTGTTCGGGGCAAGTTTCGCAGCAATCGCCATCGATCACCCGCTGGCGCAGAAAGTGGCTGCAGCCAACACGCAGGCGCAGGCCTTCATCGATGCCGTGCGCGCGACTGGGACCGCCGCTGCCGACCTTGAAACGGCCGAGAAAAAGGGCTTCGACACGGGCTTGTCGGTGCGGCACCCGCTTGACCCCGGGCGCAGCCTGCCGGTGTTCATCGCCAATTTCGTGCTGATGGAGTATGGTACCGGCGCAGTGTTCGGCTGCCCGGCGCACGACCAGCGCGACCTCGATTTCGCCCGCAAATACATGCTTCCGGTTACCCGCGTGGTGGCAACGGACGATGACGCGCAAACGCCCATTGGCGACGAGGCCTATACCGGGCCGGGGCGGATGGTGAACAGCGGGTTCCTTGATGGCATGGATGTTGATGCCGCCAAGGCGGCAGTCATCGCCCGCGCCGAAAGCGGCGGCTGGGGCCGCGGCGCCACGGTGTTCCGCCTGCGCGACTGGGGGGTGTCGCGCCAGCGCTACTGGGGCACGCCGATCCCCATCATCCATTGTGACGGCTGCGGGCCGGTGCCGGTGCCGCGCGACCAGTTGCCGGTAGTGCTTCCCGAAGATGTGAGTTTTGACAGGCCGGGCAACCCGCTTGACCGTCACCCCACCTGGAAGCATGTGAACTGCCCGTCGTGTGGCAAGCCGGCCCGTCGCGAGACCGACACGCTTGATACTTTCGTTGATTCCAGCTGGTATTTCATCCGCTTCGCCAGCCAGCCCGCCGATAAGCCGTTTGACCGCGCCGAGGCCGAGCAGTGGTTGCCGGTTGCCCAGTATATCGGCGGAGTCGAGCATGCGATCCTCCACCTGCTGTATGCACGGTTTTTCACGCGGGCGCTGGCGCATGTCGGGCGGATCGGCCTGGTCGAGCCATTCCGCGGGTTGTTTACGCAAGGGATGGTCACCCACGAAACCTACAAGGACCAGTCCGGCCAGTGGCTGGAGCCGGGGGCGGTGGAAAAGCGCCCCGAGGGCTGGGTGGAAACGGCAAGTGGCAAGGCGGTTGTAGCCGGCCGTGCCGAGAAGATGTCGAAATCGAAGAAGAATGTCGTCGATCCCGATGCCATTCTCGACCATTATGGCGCTGACGCCGTGCGTTGGTTCATGCTCTCTGACAGTCCGCCTGAACGTGATCTAGCCTGGTCGCTGTCGGGTATCGAGGGGGCGCACCGTTTCGTGAACCGTCTGTGGCGCATTGCCGTTGCCGCCACCGGTGCCGCCAATGGCGCCGCAGAAGCTGCCGCCAACCCGGGGCTCGACCGGCTGGTGCACCGCACCATCGCTGGCATCACCCACGATATCGATCGTCTGCAGTTCAACAAGGCGGTGGCGCGGGCCTATGAGCTCGCCAATGCCATTGAAAAGGCCGGGCTGGGCGCCGCTGGCGCCGGGGCGGTGCGCACCCTGTTGCGGCTGGTGGCCCCCATGGTTCCCCACATTGCCGAGGAAGCCTGGGCGCTGCTGGGTGGTGAGGGGCTGATCATCGATGCGCCATGGCCGGTCGCCGACCCGGCCATGCTGGTTGACGAGGAAGTCACCTATGTGGTGCAGGTGAACGGCAAGGTGCGTGACCGGCTGGTCATGGCCAAGGGGCTGGGGCAGGACCATGTCAGCGCTGCCGCCCTGGCCACCGATCGCATTGCCGCGCTGGTGGGTGGGCAGACTCCGAAAAAGGTGATCGTTGTGCCTGATCGCCTGGTGAATATCGTGGTATGATCCGGCGTCTGGCCCTGTTGCTGCTGCTGCTTCCGGCAGCCTGCCAGCTGGCGCCGGTCTATTCAGGCGGAGACAGCGGCCCGGCGCAGGCGCTGCTGGGCGCCGTTGAAGTGAGTGATATTCCCGACAAGCGTGGCTTTCTGGTACGCGAACAGTTGTTGCGGCGGCTTAACCAGCAGCAGCCGGCGCGCTATCGGCTTGATGTGGCCCTTGATGACCGTATCGAGGGTTTCGGGGTGCGAGGCGACAACTCGATCATCCGGGAACGGCGCACGCTTCGCGCCCGCTACCGGCTGGTGGATCTGGCGACCGATGCCGTGGTTCTCGACACCACTGCTTCGACCGACGCCGGGATCGATGTGGTGAGCAGCGAATATGCTGTGGTGGCGGCGGAAGAAACCGCGCTTGCCCGCCTTGCCACCGATATAGCCGACCAGATCGTCGCCAGACTGGCGCTGCTTGGACGCGAGCGCCAGCCGTGACCGTGTTGAAGCGGCGCGCGGATATCACCGGCGCCCTGAAGCGGTGGGGTCCGGAGCAGCGGCTGCTGCTGTTGTGCGGCCCCCACGAATCCGGAACGGCCGATCTGGCGCGTCTGGCGGCTGCTGCTCTTGGCGACCCGCACGATTCCATGGCGCTTGTTGATCTTGATTCCAGCGCGCTGGCCGCCGAGCCGGGCCGCCTGGCCGACGAGGCGGCGTCGCTGGGGCTGTTCGGTGGCCGGCCACTGGTGCGGGTACAACCGGCCACCGATGAGATCACCCCGGCCGTTGACCTGTTGCTGCGGGCTGCTGCGGCCACCAACCCGGTGCTGATGGTGGGGGGCGACCTGAAGGCGACCGGGGCGTTGCGCCGGCTGGTCGATGGCTCGCCGGCAGCGATCGTTGGCCTGTCGTATGCGCCGGATGCCCGCTCGGCCGGGCAATGGCTTGCGGAACATGCCCGCGAACTGGGGCTGCGGATCGACCGCGACATCAGCGCCCGCTTGCTGGCCGCCAGTGGCGATGATTTCGGGGTGCTGGCCAACGAACTGGAAAAATTCAGCCTGTTTCTGAATGCTTCGGCCGATCGGCCGCGGCAGCTCGAGGCGTCGCATCTGGCGCAACTTGGTGCCGACAATGGCGAGGAGGACATCAACGCCATGGTGCTGGCAATTGTTGCTGGCGACCGTCCGGCGGTTGAGCGGCAGCGGCAGCTGTTGGGCGGAGCGAGCTCCATACCGGTGCTGCGGGCGCTGGCACGGCGGCTGATGCAACTGGCGCAGGCGCGATCGATGGTGGACGAAGGACGGCAACCCGCTGCCGCCATTGCCGATTTGCGTCCGCCGGTATTCTGGAAAGAAAAAGACCTGCTGGCAGCGGCCGTTGCGAACTGGCCGATGGAACGCCTGCTGACAGCCATCGCCGCCTGCCTTGCCGGAGAGCGTGCGATCAAGACGGTCGGGGGGGCGGGGGAAGTGGCGGGGTGGCAGACCCTGCTGTTCCTTGGCGATCCCGGGCGCATGGCCTAGATTTCCGCCAATGAACACCGCACCCGGACACCAGGGCTTTTTTGCTGACAAGAATCGTGCGTTCTGGATCCTGCAGACGGGCGGGTGGGCCGGCTATTTCCTGTTGCGGGCGCTGGGCGGTCTGGCCAACCGCATGGGAGTCACCTTCATTCTGCCCACCATCCTGATTGCGGTTACCGGCTTTTCACTGACCTTGCTGATGGCCTGGGCCTATCGCGCCATCATCCGCATGAAACCGATCTGGGTGTGGACTCTGTCGTCGATCATTCTGCTTTTCAGCGCCGTGCTTTTTTCGGTGATCGAAGTCTGGGCCCATGCCACCTTTTACGAACCGGGGTGGCGGCCGCAGGGGATCGAGTTTCTGGGCGCCATCCTGCTGACGCTCGCCGTGCTCGGTGCGTGGACCGGCCTTTACTATGGTATCAACTACTATCTGCTGCTGAATGCCCAGGCCGCGCGGTTCGAGCGGCTGGCGGCACAGGCCAATGCCGCCCAGCTCGAGATGCTGCGTTATCAGATCAACCCGCATTTCCTGTTCAATACCCTAAATTCGATCAGCACGCTGGTGCTGCTGGGCGAGACCGAGCGTGCCAATACCATGCTGTCGCGGCTGTCATCGTTTCTGCGCTATTCGTTGGTGGGGGAGCGCGAAGGCATGGCCACCATCGGCCAGGAGATGCAGGCGCTGAAGCTGTATCTCGATATCGAGCGCACCCGCTTTGAAGAGCGGTTGCGCACCCGTTTCGACATCGACCCCGAAGCGCTGCCGGCCCGGATTCCATCGCTGCTGTTGCAGCCGCTGGTGGAAAATGCCGTGAAATATGCGGTCACCCCCCAGGAGGAGGGCGCTGATATTCATGTCATCGCCCGGGTGATCCACAATGACCGCGGCGCCCGGCTGGAGGTGATCGTCGCTGACAGCGGGCCGGGGCTGGTTGACGGCAAGCCGGGCGAAACCCACGAGGGAACGGGGGTTGGCCTGCCTAACATCCGTGAGCGGTTGCTGCAGGCCTATGGTAGTGACCAGAGCTTTGAGTTGCTGTCAGCCGACAGTTCACCCCATATTCAATTTCCCGAAGCAAAAGGGAAAGGGTTACTTGTCAGAATTGAAACTCCGTTCGTGGCCGTCTCAGATCACTACGCAGGTGCCACGAAACCGGAATCAGTTACACAATAGGATACCTCATGACTATTCGCACCCTGCTGGTGGACGACGAGAAACTGGCCATTCAGGGGTTGGAGCACCGGCTGAAGCCTTTTTCCGATATCGAGATCGTCGGTACGGCGATGAACGGCCGGGACGCCATCCGCGCTATCCGCACCAAGAAGCCCGACCTGGTGTTCCTCGATGTGCAGATGCCGGGGTTCGATGGCTTTTCCGTGGTGACGGCGATTGCCGATGTGGTGCCGCCGCTGTTCGTATTCGTAACGGCCTATGCCGATCATGCCGTGCGGGCTTTCGATGCCGACGCCATCGACTATCTGATGAAGCCGGTGGACAGCGATCGCCTCGCCCAGACTTTGGAACGGGTGCGCCTGAGGCTTGCCGAAAAACGCCTGAGCGACGAGGCCGAGCGACTGGCCGCCCGGCTGGCCGAAGTGGCGCCGGAAGCCGTTGGCGAGTTGCAACCCGGTGACGAACCGCCCGCAGACCGGTTCGAGAAGATCATCAATGTGAAGGATCAGGGGCAGATCTTCCGTGTCGATGTCGACACGATCGAGCGCATCGACGCTGCCGGAGATTATATGTGCCTCACCACCAGCGACCAGACCCTGATTCTGCGAGAAACCATGAAGGACATGGAACGCCGGCTCGACCCGCGCAAGTTCCAGCGCGTCCATCGCTCGACCATCGTCAACCTCGATAATGTGCGACAGGTAAAACCGCACACCAATGGCGAGTGTTTCCTGACACTGGCTTCGGGGGCCACTGTGAAGGTCAGCCGTTCCTACCGGGATGTGGTCGCACGCTTTCTTTAGGCCTCTCCCGATCTGGTGATTGGCCTTGGCGCGACGGATTGGTATGCGTGGCGCTGGTCAGGAACCGGGATCAGCAGGAGGGATGGCAGGTGGCGACAGACGAAACAGCTCAGAAGAACCAGCAGCGCAGTTTCCGCGATGCTCTGGGGGGCTTCGCAACGGGCGTCACCATTGCCACCACGCTCGACAGCAGTGGTGCCCCGGTCGGGGTGACTGCCAGCAGCTTCAATTCGGTCAGTCTCGATCCGCCGCTGGTGTTGTGGTCGCTGGCCCGGTCGTCGCTCTCTCATGATGCGTTCAGCAGCAGCGGCCATTTTGCAGTCCATGTGCTGGCGGCCACGCAAGAGGCGCTGTCGAACCGTTTTGCCAGAAGCGGACAGGATAAATTCGCCGGGGTTGCGTGGCAGCCGGGCATTCTCGGGTCTCCCCTGCTGGTGGAATATGCCTCGCGCTTCCAGTGCCGCACCCGCCACCTGTATGAAGGGGGCGATCATGTCATTCTGGTTGGCGAGGTGGTGGCCTTCGACAGCCGCAACGTTTCACCCCTGCTGTTCCATGGAGGCCGCTACGCCGAACGGCGGCACCGGCATGCCGGCAGTGAAACCCCCTCGGTCGATATCGATCAGGGCCGCTTTTCCGATGATTTCCTGTTCTATCTGATTTCCCGCGCCCATTTCCAGACATCGCTGCCAACCCGCCATGTACTGGCCCGCATGGGAATGGCGATGGAAACCTACCTGACACTCGCCATTCTCAGCATGGATGCGCCGCTTGACCAGGAAGCCATCTGCGCGCGGCTCGATCATACCGGCCATGCCCCAGATCAGCAGGCATTGCAGGCAATGGTGGCCGCTGGGTTGCTGTCTGCCGACGCCGGGCGGTTTTCGCTGACCGAAACCGGACGCAATCACTTCATCGAGACTCTGGCGATCAGCAAGGCCCACGAAGCAGACCTCGCGGATCATTTTACCGTCACGGAACTGGCAGAACTGAAGCTGCTTCTGCGCCGGATCATCGATCTGACGGGGCATGACGTGCCGATCGACTGGCGCGGCTGACAGCAGAACGGAAGAAAGGCGCTGAAGGCCGGATCAGAGGCTGGCCGGTGCCGGTGATCGCTGATTAATTGCGGGAGCAGCCAGTACCGGATCAGCCAGAGGATTGGCCCCCCGGCGTATGAATCAGGCGCGTGGACCAGGCGCGTGGACCAGGCGTGTGGATCAGGCGCGCGGTTCAGTCGCGTTTTGGTTTGCTGCCATCTTCTCCCTGAAGGTTCATGGGCGGATAGTCGGTATAGCCGCGCTCCTCGCCGGTATAGACGTGCTGGCGGTCAACGCGGGCCAGTTCGGCGCCGTGCTTCAGCCGTTCGACGAAATCGGGGTTGCTGATGAAATAGCGTCCGAACGAGACGGCATGGGCGTGGCCTTCGTGCAGCAGGCGGGCAGCACTGTCGGGCTCGAGGGCGTTGTTGGCGATCAGGTTGCCTGACCAGTTCTCGCGCACCCAGCCCAGTGTATCAGCAACATCGATCAGATGCACATAGGCAAGACCAAGGGTGTCGGCCGCACGCAGCAGCGGGATGAAGGTCGCCTTGGGGTCGTCGTCGTCCATGCCGTTATAATTATTGTAGGGCGAGATGCGGAACCCCACCCGTTCACCGCCAATCGCTGCCGCCATGGCCTGCAGCACCTCGATCACGAAGCGGATGCGGTTCTCGGGGCTGCCGCCATACATGTCGTTGCGCTGGTTGCTGTGGGGGTTCAGGAACTGGTTGGGCAGATAGCCACTGGCACAGTGAAGCTCGACTCCGTCCATGCCGGCTTCCCGGGCATTGATGGCGGCCCGGGCATATTGCGCCACCACATCCCTCACTTCGATCGTCGTCAGGGCGTGCGGCATTTCCGTGGCGACCGGCACACCATCGGGGCCGGGAACCAGGGCCGGGCAGGGAATGGCGGACGGCGCAATGGTGCGGCTGTCGTCCTGCTTGTTGGCGCGCACGCACACCCGGCCGCAGTGCATCAGCTGCATGACGATCTGCCCGCCCTGCGCGTGAACGGCCTCGGCCACCCGCCGCCAGCCTTCCACCTGCGCCTCAGACCAGATACCCGGCGTGCGCCAATAGCCCTTGCCTTCGGCCGACGGCTGCACCCCCTCGGTGATGATGAGTCCGGCGCTGGCGCGCTGGCGGTAATATTCCACCATCAGGTCGCCCGGCACATCGCCAGGACCGGCGCGGTCGCGGGTCATCGGCGCCATGACGATGGCGTTGCTCAGCTTGATGGCCCCAAGGGTGCGCGGATGAAACAGTTTCGAGTGCATGGACAACCCATATTACCTATTGGCTGCTTTGTTAATTGCGTTAGAACAACCGTGAGTAAATACGCATATGGGGAGTGATTGCACGATGGGACAGGATTTTTCCGGAAAAGTGGCGCTGGTTACCGGCGCTGGTGGCGGGATCGGCAGGGCGACGGCGCTGGCTTTTGCCAAGGCCGGTGCTTCGGTGGTGGTAAGCGATATCGCCCCCAAAGGCGGCGAAGAGACAGTGGCGATGATCGCCGCTTCCGGAGGTGACAGCCTGTTCGTGCAATGCGATGTGGCCGATTCCGGTTCCGTGAAGGCACTGGTGGCGGCGGCAGTGTCACGATTCGGCCGGCTCGATTTCGGGTTCAACAATGCCGGAATCAACAGCCAGGGGGCCGATGAATGGCAGGAGGATGTGTGGCGCCGGGCGGTGTCGATCAATCTCGACGGGGTGATGCACTGCATGCGCGAAGAGGCGGAAGCGATGCTGGCCACTGGCGGCGGCGCCATCGTCAATACCTCGTCGATCAACGGGTTTACCGGCAACGCCCGGCAGCCCGGGTATGTGGCGACCAAGCATGGCGTCATCGGCCTTACCCGCCACGGGGCGCTGAAATGGGCGCGGCACAACATCCGGGTGAATGCGGTGTGCCCCGGTGTCATTGAAACGCCAATGACCGAGGCCCTGGCCAACGACCCCGAGCTGCGCGCGTTGATGGAGTCGATGACGCCGATGGGGCGCATGGGCCGCCCCGAGGAAATCGCGGCAGCGGTGGTGTGGCTGTGCAGCGATGAAGCCAGTTTCGTAACCGGCCACCCGATGGTGATCGATGGCGGTGCAACCATTGCCTGACAGGCAGCCGTTGCCTGGTTGGCGGCGCTAGCCGCGCAGTTCGGTTTTCAGCACCTTGCCTGCTGCGTTGGTTGGCAGGTGGTCGACAAAGACGATACTGCGCGGCACCTTGTAGTTGGCCATATGCTCGCGCGCCCAGGCGATCATCTCCGTTTCGCTGATGTCCTGATCCGGGCGCAGCACCACGAAGGCCCGGCCCAGTTCGCCCATGCGTTCGTCGGGGACGCCAACGACTGCAACACTGGCAATGGCATGATGTTCGGCCAGCAGTTTTTCAACCTCGGCCGGATAGACGTTGAACCCGCCGGAAATATACATGTCTTTCTTGCGGTCGGTGATCCGCACATAGCCGGAGTCATCCATGGTGCCGATATCACCGGTATGGAGCCAGCCGTCCGCGTCGATGGTGCTGGCCGTGGCATCGGGGTCGTCGAGGTAGCCTGCCATCACACCATAGCCACGCACGCAGATTTCTCCGGTTTCGCCAGCCGCCAGAGGCACGCCCTCGTCATCAGCGATCTTCACGTCAAGGCCGGGGATGGCCTTGCCACAGCTGCCCGCCACCAGCTCGGGCGCGTCGCCGGGCAGGCACGAGGTGATCACCGTGCACTCGGTCATCCCGTAAGAGGTCAGCACCCTGTCGAATCCGAGTTCGTCTTTCATGCGGCGGATGAGTATGGGCGGCACGGTGGCGGCCCCCGTCATGGCGCTTTTCAGTGACGACGAATCAAAGCGCCGCCCTTCCAGAGCCGTCAGCAGCGACTGATAGATGGTCGGCGCTCCGGGGAGGAAGGCAATGCGGTCATGTTCGATGTGCGCGATGGTTTTTTCAACATCGAAGGTGGCCATCGGCACGATGGTTGCACCCGCCAGAAGCGCCGCCACCCAGCCGGCCTTGTAGCCGAAACTGTGAAAGAAGGGGTTGATGATGAGGTAAGGGTCGCCGGCTGCAAGGCCTACATATTTGTTCCATTCGACAAACATCGGCAGAATCCGGCCGTGGGTGGTGATCACCCCCTTGGGCCTCCCGGTGGTGCCGCTGGTGAACATGATGTCGCTGATGGTGTCGGGGCCGATGGCCGCCATGGCCTGATCGATGGCCGGGTCGTCGGCGTCGCCGCTGGCGCGAAAAGCCTCCCAGCCGCTATCGAAGCGAATGATTTCGGCAAGATCGGGCAGATCGGCGCCGGCCAGCATCGCCGGATAATCAACACCCAGAAAATCCCCTACCACGAACAGCAGCCGACAGTGGGTGCGCCGCAGGATATCAGACGCCTCGCCTCCCTTGAGCCGGGTATTTAGGGGAACGATGGCAGCCCCGGTTGCCTGGGTGGCGATGGCGGCGACGATCCAGTCCCGGCCGTTGGGGGCCCAGATGGCGACCCGGCTGCCGGCGCCGATCTGGCGTTTCAGAAGGGCAGAGGTGGCGATGCGCACTTCATGCCATAATTTCGCGTAACTCCAGCGCTCACCCTGGTCGAGGATGGCGGGGGCATCGCCGTAGCGGGAAGCACCCAGCCGGGCCAGGTGCGGAATGGTGGGGGCGGGACTGGCGGCGGTCGTCGTCTCAGGCATTGGTGATATTCTCGGCTCCGAAGAAAGCGCGCATTTCCACCACCTTTCCCTCCGCGTCAAAGCGGAAGACATCGATCACCTCGATACGGGTGGGCTTGCCCTCCAGTTCGAGCGTGACGGCAAAGGGGAAGGCGGCATAATCGCCGGCGCAGCGGATGGCGCCCAGCAGGCCCAGTTTCGCCCCCATCGACACGCCACGGGCCATGAAGGCACGGATGGCCTCTTTGCCGATGACCAGCGGGGTTCCTACCGGATCTTCGACGGTGGCATTATCGGCAAACACCGAAACGATCCCGTCGAGATCGCCGGCACAATAAGAGGCAATGTAGGTTTCAACCGCCTTCACCCGGTCTGCCACCGAAACGCTCATGCGATGCCCCTTGGTTCGCGCGGCATGCCAAGACCACGCTCGGCGATCAGGTTGCGCTGGATCTGGTTGGTGCCGCCATAAATGGTGTCGGCGCGGGAATAGAGGAAGAGGTTGGGAAGCATGCCCCATTCATACGCCGGGTTGTCGGTGACTTCGCCATCCTGCCCCAGCACATCCATTGCCAGTTCCCCCAGCGAACGGCGCCAGCTCGCCCACTGGATCTTGTAGGTGAGGGCAGCGCCATCAACCTTGGAATGATCGGTGTTCGACAGCATCCGCAACGCCCCATAGCGCATCAGCCGCAAGCCGATTTCCGCCTTGGCGATGCGCTGGCGGATCAGCGGGTCGTTAGCGGCGCCATTGGCACGGGCAGCGGCGATGATGGCATTCAGTTCATTGCGAAAACCCATCTGCTGCCCAAGCGTCGAGACGCCGCGCTCGAACGACAGCAGGCCCATGGCGATCTTCCAGCCCTCGCCGGGGGCACCGATCAGGCTGTCGGCGGCGCAGCGGGCATCGGTGAAGAAGGTTTCGTTGAACTCGGCATCGCCATTGATCTGCGGGATCGGCCGGATCTCGATGCCCGGCTGATCGATGGGCATCATCAGGAAGGTCAGGCCCTTGGGGCCGACCGACCCTTCCTCCGACCGCGCCACCACGAAGATCCAGTCGGAGATGTGGGCAAGGCTCGTCCAGATCTTCTGGCCGTTAACTACCCATTCGCCGCCCTCAAGCCGCGCCTTGGTGCGCACGCTCGCCAGATCGGAACCGGCGTTGGGTTCCGAAAAGCCCTGGCAGAAGATGGTCTTGCCGGCAGCGATGTCGGGCAGGAACCGCTGCTTTTGCGCCTCGGTGCCGAAGGTTAGGATGGTGGGGCCTGCAAGTTCGATGCCGATGTGGTTCACGCGTCCCGGAACCCCGGCGCGGGCATATTCCTCGGCAAAGATCACCTGTTCGGCAAGCGTCGCGTCGCGGCCACCCCACTGGCTTGGCCAGCCGATGCACGACCAGCGATGGGCAGCGAGCTGCTGTTCCCATTCCTTGCGGCGTTCGGCCTTGGCCGTAAGGGTGGTGATGCCCTTGATGTCACGGAATTCGCCGGCCATCTGGCCGTTCAGCCAGTCGGCGCACTCGGCGCGGAACTGTTCTTCGGCAGGAGAGAAACTGAGCTTCATGCCGCATCTCCGAGGATCATGGTTGCCACCTGCTCGCGGTGCCAGTTGCCGGTGCCAAGCTGGGTCTGGATCGAGCGTGCCCGCTTGAAGAACAGGTGGGCGTCATGTTCCCAGGTGAAGCCGATACCGCCATGCAACTGGATCATGTCGGCAGCACAGCGAAAGAAGGTATCTGCGCAGAAGCTCTTGGCGGCGTGCAGGGCAAGCTCGGGCTCGTCGGTTCCCTCGTCGACAGCGCAGGCCGCCCAATAGAGCGCCGAGCGCGCCTGCTCGATCTCGACCATCATGTCGGCAAGGCGGTGCTTGTAGGCCTGAAAGCTGCCGATCGGCCGTCCGAACTGTACCCGTTCGCGGGCATAGTGCACCGTACGGTCGAGGCAGGCCTGGGCGCCGCCCAGCGCCTCGGCCGACAGACAGATCACCCCGGCCTCGATGGCCTTGCGTCGCGCAGCTGCGCCATCGGAGAGCGGCGTCGCTTCGGCATGATCGAGCACCAGCTCGGCCAGCGGGCGGGTCTGGTCCATGGTGGTGCGAGGCGCGACGCTGACGCCCGCCTGTCCACGTTCCACAAGCCACGCTGCGTTGTCGCCCAGCAGCAGGAACAGGCTGGCGACATTGCCATGCGGCACGTGGCGCACACGGCCCGACAGGCGATTGCCCGATACCGCAAGTCCGGGTGCTTCGACAGCGGCGGCAATGGTGGCTCCGCTGATGAGGCCGGGAAGCAGGGCGGCCTGCTGCTCAGCACTGCCACCTGCAACAATGGCGCTGCCCACCATGGCCTGTCCCAGCAGGGGGATGGCGGCCACCTGGGCACCCGCGGCTTCTGCGACGGTTGCAAACTCGACCATGCCCAGCGCCGATCCGCCAGCGGATTCGGGGAAGAGGATGCCCCCCAGCCCAAGGTCGTTGCAGAAGGCCCGCCAGCCGTCATGGTCGACGCCGTCAGCCGCCATGGCCTTGCGAGTCTGTTCACTGGTGGCACTGTCGGCAAAGAATTGACGCGCCGTTTCGGCAATCATTGCCTGTTCATCGGTGAAGGCAAAATCCATCCGCATCCCTCGCTGGCTGTGGAATTGACCCGAAATCGATCGGAACGTCCAGCACTGGTTTCAGTGCCGGACGAACCCGGTTACGATTCGGCCTTGGCAGCGGCTTTCAGGGCTTCCTGCCAGGCCCAGACATGGCCCCATTCGCTGACCTGCTGGTGGCAGGTGGTTTTCCAGGTCTTGGGGTCGATCACCAGCCCGCCATAGCCGATCTCGAGATCGAATCCGGCTGGCGTCTGCATGTAGAAGCCGGTCATGCGGTCGTTCACATGGGTGCCGATGGTTGCCGATTCGGGCACGCCGGCTTCGCGCATGCGGTCGTGGCAGCGGCCGACATCCAGAATGTCCTGCATCTCCAGCATCATGTGCACGCAGCGCGATGGCGGCACCGGGCATTCGCCAAGGGCAACCGAGTGGTGGCGGCCATTATCGGCATGCAGGAAGGCAAAGCCCATTCCCGGGTCGTTCGGGTCGGCGGTGAAATGGAACCGTGGCGTGTCGGTATCGTGGAAGCCGACAACGTCGCGGTAGAAACGATGGGTTTCGTCGAAGTTGGGGGCAGCGAACACCGCGTGCCCCATGCCCATGTCGCCGGTGATGAACCCCTTCACTCCGACCGGCGAGACGAACGCGACATCATCGCGGCTGTCGCCGTGGAAGAACTCCAGCCCGTTGCCGGCCGGATCACTGGTGCGGAAGAAGGCGCGCACCCGGCGGGCAGCGGCTTCCGATTCGCTCCCCTGCTCAACGGGCCGGCCGGCTTCGGAAATGGCGCGCGCCAGCCTGGTGAATTCCTCAGGGCTTTCCACTTCATAGGCGGCTGCCGTCAGCTCGTCGCGGTCGCCCGGCTCGATACGGAAGCGAAAGGGCCGGCTATCGAGCCGGTAGTGACGGGCGCCGTCGCCGGGGTCATCCGCCGGCATAATGCCGACCACGCCGGTCAGGAAACGGTCCCAGTCGTCCATTTTCGTCGTCGTGATGACGACATAACCAAGTGCTTTCACTCCCACGTTTTTACTCCCCACTTCCACACCCGATGCCGTCAGGGGTGCCAGTTCGCGTTCCCACATCCGTCCGGACCGTCATACTCATCCGGCTTTCCGCCATGGCCGGCGGGGGCGGTGGGTAGCGGTCAGAGCGGAGGCCATCTGTATTAAGGGTGATATCGGGCGCATTTGCAAGCAGGAACCCTCATCTGGTGACCCTTTGCGTATTCATCTGAGGGTTGCGTTACGAAATTATTTCCTGGCGGTACCGCTGTGGTGTATGTCCGGCCCGGTATCTTTCCGGGATTTCTGAAAGCGGCTGCTTTCGTGTCAGGCATGCCGTTTGGTGATGGTGGCCACGGGTTCAGGTGGGGTATTTTTGGGATTATCGATGAGGCGGGAGGGGGAGACTCGCTCATTGGTGAAACAGATTGAAAGATGGTTGACGATTTGCGTAGCATGTGAAAAGAAATTCTACGAAGTTGTGTTTTTCATGCACTGCTCAGACAATCGTGTGGAGAGGGACGGACTATGGCAGCAGAAGCGCCCATGACGACGCACAAGGCAGAAGTGCCAACGGAAGCGGAACTGGTTGCAAGGGCGCGGGCCATGATCCCGACGCTGAAGGAGCGGGCACGACAGTGCACGGCCGAGCGCAATGTGCCCGCCGAATCGATCGCCGAGATGCAGGCGGCCGGCTTTTTCCGGATTCTGCAGCCGCGGCGCTGGGGCGGCTATGAGATGCACCCCAACAGCTTTTTCGCGGTGCAGAAGGCGTTGGCCGAAGGCTGTATGTCGACAGGGTGGATGTTCGGCGTGCTGGGGTGTCACCCGTTTCAGCTGGCGCTGTTCGACAACCGTGCGCAGGTAGACGTGTGGGGTGAAGACACCTCGATCCTGATTTCATCGAGCTATCAGCCGGTCGGTAAGGTGGAGCATGCCGATGGCGGCTATTACCTGAGCGGCCACTGGGGTTTTTCGACGGGGTCGTCGCATTGCCAGTGGGTGCTGCTTGGCGCCCTCGTTCCGCCAAAGGCGGCAGGAGATGCGCCGGAAATGCGCACCTTCCTGGTGCCGCGCAAGGATTATACCATCGATACCGAGGCATGGCGGGTGTTCGGCCTTCAGGGCACCGGCAGCCATGACATCATTGTCGACCGGGTGTTCGTGCCGGAATACCGCACCCATCGGTCGGTCGACGGGTTCCTCGGCACCAACCCCGGCCAGAAAGAGAACAACGGCCCGCTGTACACCATCCCGTGGGCGCAGGTGTTCATCCGCTCGGTGTCGTCGTCGGCGTTCGGCGGGGCGCGTGGCGCCATCAACGCCGCCATGACGATCATGCAGAACCGGATTTCCACCAACACCGGCAAGGCCAGCAGGGTTGACCCGATGCTGCATGCCGCCATTGCCGCAGCCCATGCCCAGACTCTGGAGATGGAACTGACCTTGAAAACCATCTTCGACGAAGTGATGGCGCTGGCCGAGCGTGGCGAGCCGATCCCGATGGAGAAGCGGGCGCTGTTTGCCTACCAGTCGTCGAGCGTCGTTCGTCGGCTGGCGCAGCTGATCGACGGAATCGTGCAGTTGCTGGGTGGCCGCGCCATCTACATGACGAGCGAGATCATCCAGCCGTGGCTTGATCTGCAAGCGGCGCGCGCCCACGTGGCCAACGACCCCAACGCGCGCACTGCCGATGTGCTGGGCACCATGCTGGGTGAGCCGCCAGCGTTCACGTTCCTCTAGGAGCCGGACTGATGACCGAGTTTGTCGAAGCGACCTATCGTGTCGCTGGGTACGATCTGCACATCAAGGAAAAGGGCAAGGGCAAGGCTGTCGTGTTCATTCACGGCAGCGGCCCCGGCGCGTCGGGCGCCTCGAACTTTCGCAGCAATATCGATGCGTTCGTCAAGGCGGGTTATCGGGTCATCCTGCCCGACATGATCGGCTATGGTCAGTCATCGAAGCCCGAGGGGATCGACTATACCCTGCAGCTGTTTACCGATACGCTTTATGATGCACTGCGGCAGCATGGTGTCGAGACCGCCTCGCTGGTCGGCAATTCCCTGGGTGGCGGTGTGGCGCTGCAGATGACGCTTGATCATCCCGAGTTTGTCTCGACGCTGGTGCTGATGGCGCCTGGCTGCATCGAGGAGCGTGAGGCCTATTTCGCGATGCCGGGCATAGTGAAGATGGTCTCGGGCTTTGGCGGGCCGGATTTCAACCTGGAAGAACAGCGGCGGCTGGTCAGCAATCTGGTTCACCCGGATTTTGCGGCGAAAATCCCTGATTCGCTGGTGCAGGAACGCTTTGCCGTTGCCATCACCCAGCCCAAGGATGTGCTGGCGCGCATGCGCACGCCCAATCTGGGCCCACGCCTTGGCGAGATCACCCAGCCGATCTTCGTGCTCTGGGGCCTCGACGACCAATTCTGCCCGGAAAGCGGGGCGCGCCACTTCCTCGACAAGTCGCCCAACGTGCGATGCATGACTTTCAGCCACACCGGTCACTGGGTGCAGGTTGAGCGTTCCGACGAGTTCAATCGCTACTCGACCGCCTTCCTGGCTGAGCATGTCTGAGATGGATCTTGCGTGGCATTACGGGGCCCAGCTGTATCGGGCATTGCGTGGCCGGCACACGGTGCCGCCGCTCATCACGGTTGACCCGTCGCTGACCATCGATGACGCCTATGCCATCAGCCTCGAGTTTCTGGCACGCCGCAAGCAGGATGGCGAGCGGGTGGTGGGCAAGAAAATCGGAGTCACTTCGAAGGCCGTGCAGGACATGCTGGGAGTCCATCAGCCGGATTTCGGATTCCTCACGGACTGGATGCAGGTGGGCGAGGAAATCAGCATCGACGGCAAGCAGCTGATCGCGCCGCGCGCCGAGGCCGAGATCGCCTTTATCCTGAAGGACAGCCTGAACGGCCCCGGCGTGACGCCCGCCGATGTGCTTGCCGCCACCGGATCGATTGCCCCCTGCTTCGAGATCGTTGACAGCCGCATCGACGACTGGCGCATCTCGATCGTCGATACGGTGGCCGACAATGCCAGTTGCGGCGTGTTCGTGGTGGGCGAAGCCCGTGCTGACCCGCGTGACCACGATCTGCCGTCGCTGCATGTCACCGTCACCAAGAACGGCGCGCCGCTTTCGGAAGGCTATGGGTCGGCAGTGCAGGGCGATCCGGCGCAGGCGGTGGCGTGGCTTGCCAACACCCTTGGCGCCCATGGCGTGACTCTGGATGCCGGAGATATCATCCTCTCGGGGTCGCTGGTGCCGCTTGCAGATGCCAGGAAGGGGGATGTGTTCGAAATGATGCTGCACGGCATCGGCGGGTGTGTTGCGCGCTTTGTGTAAGGGTTGTGTGAAGGACAGGTAATGGCACGAGTGAAGGCGGTGATCATCGGGTCGGGCAATATCGGCACCGATCTTATGATGAAGATGTTGAAATACCCCCAGAACATGGAACTGGTGGCGGTTGTCGGGATCGATCCCGCCTCGGAAGGGCTGGCGATGGCCCGGGAACACGGCCTTGCCACCACCCACGAGGGGATCGAGGGGCTGAAAAAGCTGCCCTGCTACAAAGAGATCGGCATCGCCTTCGACGCCACGTCGGCCTATGCCCACAAGGTGCACGACGCAGCATTGCGTGCCGATGGCATCCAGGTGGTTGACCTGACACCGGCAGCAATCGGTCCGTTCACCGTTCCTCCTGTCAACATGGGCCAGCACCTGGATCAGCCCAATGTCAACATGGTGACCTGTGGCGGCCAGGCGACCATTCCGATGGTGGCGGCAGTCAGCCGGGTTTCAAAGGTGCACTATGCCGAGATCGTCGCCTCGGTGTCGTCGCGTTCGGCAGGGCCGGGCACCCGCGCCAACATCGACGAATTCACCCGCACCACGGCGCGAGCCATCGAGGCTGTGGGGGGCGCCACCAAGGGCAAGGCGATCATCATTCTGAACCCGGCCGAGCCGCCGATGATCATGCGCGATACGGTGTTCACCCTGTCGGAAGGCGCGGACGAAGCAGCGATCCGCCGCTCGATCGAGGATATGGTGAAGGAAGTTCAGGCCTATGTGCCGGGCTACCGCCTGAAGCAGGAGGTGCAGTTCGAGCGCTTTGGCGACAACCGGCCGCTCACCATTCCCGGCATGGGCGAGTTTACCGGCATCAAGACCTCGGTATTCCTCGAGGTGGAGGGAGCCGGGGATTATCTGCCAAGCTATTCCGGCAATCTCGACATCATGACGGCAGCCGCCAAGGCAACCGGCGAGCTGCTGGCAAAACGGCGGCTGGAAGCCGCGCAATCACGGGCGGGGAACTGACATGGCCGGCTTTGATGTGCGTAAAGACAAGCTCTATATTCAGGATGTGACACTGCGGGATGGCATGCACGCCATCCGCCACATGTATGGAATCGATCATGTGCGCGCCATTGCCAGCGCCCTTGATCAGGCCGGGGTCGACGCCATCGAGGTGGCGCACGGCGACGGTCTCAATGGCGCCAGCTTCAACTATGGCTTTGGCGCCCATACCGACTGGGAGTGGCTGGAGGCAGTCGCCGATGTGCTGAAGCGCTCGGTTCTTACCACCCTGATCCTGCCCGGCGTCGGCACCGTCGAGGAATTGCGGCGCGCTTACGACATCGGCGTGCGTTCGGTGCGCGTTGCCACCCACTGCACCGAGGCTGATGTCTCGAAACAGCATATCGGCATCGCCCGCGATCTTGGCATGGACGTGTCGGGGTTCCTGATGATGAGCCACATGATCGAACCCGAGGTGCTGGCCAAGCAGGCCCTGCTGATGGAAAGCTATGGCGCCCAGTGTGTTTATGTGACGGATTCGGGCGGTGCGCTTGATATGGATGGCGTTCGTGACCGGCTTCGTGCCTATGACAAGGTGCTGAAACCGGAAACCCAGCGCGGCATTCACGCCCACCACAACCTCAGCCTCGGGGTCGCCAACTCGATCGTGGCGGCTCAGGAAGGGGCTGTGCGTATCGACGCCAGCCTTGCCGGCATGGGGGCCGGAGCCGGTAACGCGCCACTCGAGGTGTTCATCGCTGCAGCCGACCGCAAGGGCTGGAACCACGGCTGCGACGTGATGGCGCTGATGGATGCCGCCGAGGACCTGGTTCGCCCGCTTCAGGACCGCCCGGTGCGGGTAGACCGCGAGACGCTGAGCCTTGGCTATGCCGGAGTCTATTCCAGCTTCCTGCGCCATGCCGAAAAGGCGGCGGCCGACTATGGCCTCGATACCCGCGCCATTCTCGTTGAGCTTGGCCGCCGCAAGATGGTGGGCGGTCAGGAAGACATGATCGTCGACGTGGCCCTCGACATGGTGAAGAACCGGGCATGACGTCGGCCTCGATCCATCAGCCGCTGCCTGTCGCGCAGGTGTCGGGGTGGGACGAGGAGGCCGACGTGGTGATCATCGGCTTTGGCGCCGCCGGGGCCTGTGCCGCCATCGAGGCACGCGAGGCCGGGGCTGATGTGCTGCTGTACGAACGCAACTCCGGCAGCGGCGGCGCGTCGGGGCTTTCGGGAGGCGAAATCTATATCGGCGGCAGCGGCGGCACCGAAGTGCAGCGGGCCGCCGGTTTTGCCGATTCAACCGAAGATTTCACTACCTACCTCAAGATGGCCGGTGGCCCCTGTGCCGATGACGCCAAGTGCGAACTGTATGGCCGCGAGGCGCTGAACCACTGGGAATGGCTGAAGGCGCAGGGCATTCCCTACCGGGGCAATTATCTGCCCGGCAAGCATATCGAGCCGATGGCCGACGATACCCTGATCTGGTCGGGGAGCGAAGCGGCAGCGCCATTTTGTGACGCTGCAAAACCGGCGCCGCGCGGCCATGTGATCCAGTTCATGGGCTGGGGCGGTGGCCGCAAGCTGATGGACATTCTGGAAGCGCGGGTGCGGGCGCTGGGCGTGCGGGTAGTGGTTGATGCGCGGGCGGTGGCGCTGATCACCGATGGCAGCCACGTGGTTGGCGTGGTGATGCGGATCGACAACCGGCTGCACCATGTGCGAGCGCGCCGGGGCGTGGTGCTGGCCACCGGCGGCTTTGCCATGAACGAGGACATGCGCCGCCGCTATTGCCCGGAAACACTGCGTCTGGACGACCCGATCGGCGACAAGGACGATGGCGCGGGCATCAACATGGGGATGAGCGTTGGCGGCGACGCCATACACATGGACCAGTTCTTCACCACCTGCCCGTGGACCATTCCCGAGCTTCAGGCCAACGGGGTTTTCGTGAACCAGCAGGGGCAGCGCTTCATCAACGAGGATTGCTATCACGGCCGGGTGTCGCGCACCATGCTCGACCAGCCCGGAGACCGGGTGTACCTGCTGCTCGACAGCGTCCATTATGGCGAGCCTTTTCCCTTCGCCCGCACCACCATTGCCGCCACCGGCAACGACTGGGCCGAAGTCGAGGCTGAGCTGGGGATGCCGCAGAACACCCTTGCCGCCACCATGGCGTTCTACAATCTCCATGCGGCCCGGGGCGAAGACCCGCTTTTCGGTAAGCGGCCACCCATTCTTGTGCCGCTAGATTCCGGGCCGTTCATTGCGCTCGAACTGAACTTCGCCAGCAGCTACTTCAGCTTCTTCACGTTGGGGGGCTTGCGCACCACCGTCGATGGAGAGGTTCTGAACCGCGCCGGCACGCCGGTTGCTGGCCTGTATGCCGCCGGGCGAGTCACCTCGGGCCTGCCGGCCTGGGGCCATGGCTACAGCTCGGGCCTGAGCCTTGCCGATTGCAGTTTTTTCGGCCGTCGTGCCGGTAGAAAGGCCGCCCTTGCCAAGCCATCCTGATCCCGTCGTCCTTCGCCTTGCCGACCTTGAAGAGATCCGCAACAAGCTCGCCCGATATGGCCTGCTTGCCGATAGTGGCGATGCCGTGGGTGCGGCCTCGTTATGGACGGAAGATGGCGAGTATGACGTTGGCGGCTATGGAGTGGCGCGCGGACGCGAAGCCATTGCCGGGTTGATCGATTCCCCCACCCACCGGCAACTGATGGCCGATGGCTGCGCTCATGTGCTGTCACCCCATCATATCGAGCTGGCGGGTGATACCGCGACTGCCACTGGCTACAGCACGGTGTTCCGCTGGAACGGATCGACGTTCGAGGCGTGGCGGGTATCGACCAACCAGTGGACCTTTGCCCGACAGGCAGATGGCGGGTGGCTTGCCACCCGCCGGGTCAACCGGCCAATTGGCCCCCATCCACGTTGATGACGGCGCCGGTGATCTTGCGGGCCTCGTCGCTCGCCAGATAGGCAACCATGCTGGCGATGTCTTCGGGCTCGCACGAGCCATCAGGCAGCTTGGGGGCGTTTCGCATCATAAGTGCCCAGTCCACTCCTTCATCAGATGGCGGCGGACGGTCGGTCATCGGTGTGCGCACATGCCCCGGGCAGATGGCGTTCACCCGCACGCCTTTCGAGGCAAACTCGACCGCGAGACTTTTGGTGATTCCCACCACCCCATGTTTCGACGCGGCATAAGCCACGGTGTAGGGCGTTCCCTGCACCCCGGCGGTCGAGGCCATGTTGACGATATTGCCGCCCGAGCGGATGAGGTGGGGGAGGGCTGCCCGGCACAGCGCATAGACACTGGTGAGGTTGACCATGATCAGCCGCTGGAAGCGGCTTTCATCGAAATCAAGGGTCGGCCCCCAGTCGAGCAACCCGGCGATGTTGCATAAAATGTCGAGGTGGCCCGCGGCTGCCCTGGCTATCAGCGACTGACACGAGGCGATGTCGGACCCATCATAGGCCTGGGTGGTTATGGCGCCGTTGGCAAGGCCGGCTGTTTCGGCAAGGCCAGTGGCGTTGATGTCGGCCGCGATAACGGTCGCCCCTTCGCTGGCGAGGCGCAGGGCGGTGGCACGGCCGATCCCCGAGGCAGCGCCGGTAACCAGCGCAACTTTATTCTGAAACCGCAACGAATCCCTCCCACAAAGCTGTTTTGCGTAATAAGGTGAAATGTCTGTTACGCAAAGGGATTCGTATGACACTGGAACAACGACTGCAACGGCTGGAAGACGATCGGGCGATTCGCGATGTGAAGGCGCGTTATCTGCGGGCAGCAGATAGCCGCGATGTCGAGGCGATCCGCGCCTGTTTCACGCCGGATGCCCGGATCGAGTTCGAGGGCTTCCCGCCGTTCGACAACCGCGATGCGTTTGTGGCGGTTTACCAGCAGATGGCATGTGTGAAAGGCATCTTCGACATTCACCACGGCGCCAACGGCGTGGTGCGATTCGAGGATGATCGCCATGCCCATGGCCAGTGGTCGCTGTTTTTCCATAACATCAACCTGCCAACGCGCATGCTGACCCAGTTCGGTGTCGAGTATGACGACAGCTTCGTGAAGGGCGATGACGGCGTGTGGCGGATGACGATCAGCCGCTCACGCCGCACCAGCGCCCTGGTGCACAAGGTTGATGCTCAGGGCCACGCCACCGTGACCGCCATGGGCGAGCTGGAAGGCATGTTTGGCGAGAGCTGAAACCGCGGTTGCTGACTATTGCCGCTGCGACGAGATGTTGCCACCATCGACGACGATTTCGGCAGCTGTGATATAGCTGGCTTCGGCTGACAGCAGGAATCGCACCACCCGCCCGACTTCTTCAGGCGCCCCCAGCCGTTCAAGCAGGATGCGCGTTTCAAACCAGCCCTTGGGCAAATGTTCGACCACCGGCTGCACCATGGGGGTGAGGATCTGCCCCGGTGAAACCGCATTGATGCGCACACCTTCCCGGGCCAGACGATCGGCGAGGGAGCGCACCAGCGACAGTATCCCGCCCTTGGCCGCCGTGTAGATCGGGTTCAAGGCGTTGCCCAGCGTGGCATTAATCGAGGCGATGGCGACGATGGCGGACCCCGGGTTGGCGCCCAGATCGCCCAGAAGATCGCGGGTCAGCAGTGCCAGAGGCCGCAGGTGGGTATCGATGCCGCGGGCCCAGCTCTCTGTGCTGATTCCCTCCAGCGATCCGGTATCGACTACGCCCGCCGAGTGAACCAGTCCGCCGATTGGCCCGAGGGCAGAGCGGGTTTCAGCGATGGCAGCCGCATAGCTGCCGGGGTCGGTAAGATCGATCACCCTTGCATGGGTGACGGTAGCGAATTCAACGTGGATGGCCTCAGCCTGCCGGCGGGCTTCTTCTCCGTTCACATCCCACAAGCTGACCGGCCGGCCGACGGCGGCCAGTGCGCGGGCCGAGGCGAGGCCGATGCCCGAGGCGCCGCCCGTGATGATGACGGCGGTGGAAGGCGTGCCAAGAGATGGAGCGTAGGTCATGCTGGTCTGTCTTTCGCAAGAGGGGTGGTGATCAGGCAAGGGCGGCGCGCAGCCGGTTCCCGGCGTAGCTGATCCACTCCAGGGCGTCGGGTGCGGCCTGGAACATGCTGATGAACCCGTGGATCATACCCGGCGCCGTACGGGCCTCAACGGCAACACCGGCAGAAGCGAGGCGGCTGGCATAGGCCATGCCTTCATCGCGCAGCGGGTCGTATTCGGCGGTGATGACGGTTGCGGGCGGCAGGGCGGAGAGGTCCGGATAGGTATGGATGGCCGCCAGATCGGGAGTGGGGGCGGAATTGCCGACGTACCAGTCCCAGAAGCGTTTCATGGCGTCGGTGCCCAGGAAATATTGTCCGCCACCCAGTGCCTGATACGAGGGGCGGGTGAAATCGCGATCGGTCACCGGGTAGAGCAGCAATTGATGGCGTAGCGGTGGCCCGCCGGCGTTGCGGGCGCGAATGGCGACCGCAGCGGCCAGATTGCCGCCGGCGCTGTCGCCGGCAACCGCGATCCGGGCCGGGTCGATTCCCAATCTGTCGGCATTGGCAACTGCCCAGCCAAGCATGTCTGAGCCATCATCGAGCCCGGCCGGGAAGGGGTGTTCCGGCGCCAGACGGTACGCGACCGACAGGATGGCCGATCCACTGGCGCGGGCCAGCGCCCGGCAGGTGGCATCGTGGGTGTCGAGCGTGCCCATCACCCAGCCACCGCCATGGAAGAACAGAGTGAGCGACAACGGCGCATCAGTGGCGCTGACCGGATGATAGAGCCGCGCCATCAGCGAGCGGCCCGAAAGATCGGCCGTCAGGTCTTCGACATGGGCGACTTCCGGCGGCGGCCCCATGGCGATCGGCTGGTCGTTGATAGCGCGAAAGGTGGTGATAGGGGCGGTTGCAAAATCGATGGGCGGCAGGCCCGCCAGCATGGCAAGAAAGGCTTCGATTTGAGGATTCAGCGGCACCGGTACATCCTTGCAGAAGGGTTAAATCTGTTGATTGTTCAATCGTTGGCGCAGATAAGGCCTGAAATTATTTCGGGAGGTATTATCGGATGAACAGACTGCATGGCAAGGTGGCGCTGGTGAGTGGCGGCGCCCGGGGGATCGGCGAAGGGATCGTGCGGCGGTTCGTTGCTGAAGGGGCGAAGGTGATGATTGCCGACCTGCTTGCCGACGAGGGCCGGGCACTGGCTGCCGCATTGGGAGAGGCGGCGGCATTCGCCTCGCTCGACGTGACATCGCGCAGCGGCTGGCAGGAGGCCGTTGCCGCCACCGAGTCGCGGTTCGGCCGCCTCGATTCTCTGGTGAATAATGCCGGGACACTGGTTTTCAAGCGGTTCGAAGACCATGACGACAGCGACATCGACCGGCTGATCGGCGTGAACCTGAAGGGCGTGGTTCTTGGGTGTCAGTCGGCCATTGCAGCCATTGAACGGGCAGGCGGCGGCACCATCATCAACCTGAGCTCTGCCGACGGCATCAGCCCGGCCAACGCCGTATCCGTATATTCGGCCACCAAATTTGCGGTTCGGGGGCTGACGCGGGCGATGGCGCTGGAACTGGGCCCGCGCGGTATCCGGGTGAACTCGATTCACCCCGGCGGCATCAATACCCCGCTTGCCAACCCCACTGGTGTTGACAAGGCATTGTTCGACCGCAATTTCCGCGTTTACCCGGCACAGATGGCCGGAGACCCGGCTGATATCGGGGCAGCCGCCGCCTATCTGGCTTCGGACGATGCGCGCTATTGCATGGGGACGGAACTGGTCGTCGATGGCGGCATGTGCGCCGGCCATTATTACATGGGCCTGCCCGGAGCGCCCGATCAGCTGTCCTGAGGCTGCCGGGCGACTGGGGAACCGGGCCAGTTGTACTGGCTGCTTGGCATTACATCGAGCCGCGTGAAATCGATGAAGGCCACGCAACTGTCCATCATCGCTTTCAGGTTGCGTTCGAAGCGGCCCTGATCGCCGGTGGCATCGAAAAAGGCCGGCTGCGAGGTCATGGCGTCAGGGGGAAAACATTCCTCGATGAAGGCGTCATAGGCCGGGGCATCCGGAGTGAGGGGCCGCACAATCAGGTTCTGCACATATTCGAAGTTGGCCTGGGTATCGATCGCCACCTGGGTGTGGTGTCCCAGCCAGTGCGTCAGTGCGGCTTCCCGCGTCATGTCGGGCCGGAAGGTCAGCAGTGTGGCCTGGCTCCAGCCATAGGTGCGCGTGGCGGGTGCGGGCGGATGGACGCGGTTGGCGATGATGGTCGATTCCGAGACCAGCCAGCAGGCCACCCGGGCAGTTTTTGCGGCGAGAAGCGTATCGATTTCGCCGCGGAACCGGTCATTGGCTGACGGCATCCAGAACTGCGCGATGGCATCGGGTTGTGGTTGCTGCCATTGCTGCACCAGTGGAGCCGCCGGGTCGACGACCTCGTCACGGATGTTCAGCCGGATGTGGGCAGCGCCAGCAGTCTGCAGACGCTGCGGCAGGCTGGCAACGCAGGCCCTGCCGAATTCAGCGCGGGACTGGCCTGCTGGCGCCCAAAGTGCCGCGACGATCTTCTCCATCGATTGAACCCTCTATCCGTCGTGTGGCCCAAGCTGGCGGTGCAGGCGGGCATCGTGGGTGCGGAAGTGCTCGGTAAACCACGCTTCCAGCGACCGGGTCAATCGCTCGGCGGTGCTGCTGGCATGGCTGTCGGCCATGTCCATGATGTCGCGCAGGTCATCCAGCAGGCGCTCGTGATCGTCCTTGTGGGCGGCGCGCTGGTCATAGCCGGCCAGCTGCATCTGCCGTTCCTCCAGTGCGAAATGTGACGATATCGCCAGCAGCAGGTCACCAAGGCAGCGATCGATATCGGCGTCGGGCCGGCCATCGAGGATGGCGCCGCCTGCCACATTCACCAGCTCGACCAGCTTTTGATGTTCGTGGTCGATAGCGGCATCGCCGACACTGAACTCGGGTTTCCAGGCGATGGGCGGCATCAAGCGCTCTCCACAATGGCTTAGTGCAGGAAAAACTTGCCGGTGGTGCCATTGAAATCGATGGCAAGACTTTGGCCGGGTGCGAGGCTCACGTCAAATGCGGCCTGATGGGTAAAGCCTTTGACTGCCGGGTTGTCACGCATCCGCACCACCATGTGGCGTTCGCCGGCTGGCAGGTCGAAGCGCTGGTAGATGCGCGACGGGCCGCTGCCCGAAAGGCCGCTGGGGGGAAGATCGCGGGCGATCACTCGTTTTCCATCGATCTCCATCTCGATCCACACCGGCGCGCGGGTGCGGTCGCAAAGCTGGCGGTTGCGCATGTTGGGTGGCAGTTTCGCCAGTTCGTCAGCGGTGCGGTCGCGGCAGTTGCGCGGGCCGCTGTGGGTGAAGCTGAGGCGCACCACTGCGGTATCGTCGGGCAGGCTCTGCCAGGATGGCCGCGATGAAAGCGTTGCCACCCCGAGCACCAGCAACAGGGTGACGATGCCACCGCCAATCAGGTGGCGGGCCCGGCCTTTCCAGTCGATCCAGCCGCTCATGGCTGCTCTCCGTCGGTGCTGGCGGGCGCAGATGTGCGGCGTTCCCCGCGCTTTCCGGCTTCGGCTTCCTCGGTGCTCAAGGGGCGCGCCGACTCGAACGGAGGAAGGTCGGAAAGCCTGCTCTGGAAAGCTGCCAGCTCCTGTTGCAGTCTGTGGGTTTCGGTGGGGCCGGCCCAGATGGTTTTCACCCGGTCGCGCGGCACCCGGTCGCGCAGGTACGGGTCGCGCTGGTGGCTGAATCGGGCCTTGGTCCATGCGGCGCCCAGGCGGTTATAACAGTCACGCTCGGCACAGCCGGCAACCGCAACGCCATCGGCCAGATCGCGGCTGATGATATAGTCGATGAGCGAGGGCGGCGCCATGGCAACGCAGGGCATTATCACGCGACCGGGGGCGGCGCTGGCGGCGGCCCCGTGCGCACAGGCCAGCGTCAGCACCCGCCCCTTGCCCTTTTCCAGTGTTTCGGCGGCAGTAATCACCCGGGCGCGCACATCGGCAAGCGACGGGTCGGGCAGATCGATACCGGTTACCAGCGGCCCATGGCGACGAAACGGTGTCGACGACGGGCACGAGCCCATGCAGATGCCACAGGAAACACAGCGGTTAGGGTCGACCTCGGCCTGAAAGCGGAAGGGCAGATCATCGGTGCGTGGCACCAGGGTGATGGCGGTATAGGGGCAATCGGCGACACAGCGGGCGCAGCCGTTGCAATGGTCGAGAAACACCTCGGCGGCCGGTCCTTCGCGGCGCGGCGGCAGCCACGGCAGGCCCGCCAGCAGCAGGGTGAACAGCAGCACGCCCGCCCAGATCACCCCGGCGGGCAGAGACTGAATGATCGGGTAAAGTGGCAGAATCAGCCAGTCTATCCCGACATGCTGCGGCATGGCCGCGAGATCGGCCGGCCCTTGCGAGGTGGCGGGCACGATCAGCGAGGCGATAACAAGGGCGCCAATTGTGATGACGGCCAGGCCGCGCGGCGGGCGGGTGCGAGCTTCGGAAATGCGCTGGATATGCACCAGCATCAGCATCAAGAGCAGCAGCGGGATGGCGATGTGCAGGAACACCATCAGCGTGAAGAAGCGGCTGGAGAGCGCGTCGGGCGAGAGGAAATTACGGGCAATCGGCTCGGCGAAGATGCCGGTGGTATCCAGCAGTTCGGTGGTGTTGAGCGCCACATACTGGGCGAGCTTGTCCCACACCAGCCAATAGCCGGTTATTCCCGACAGATAAACGAACCACAGAACCGGAACTCCGGTGAACCATGAAAACCAGCGTTTGCCACGGTAGCGATCCATCGCCCATTCGCGCACCAGATGGATCAGCATCACCAGCACCATCAGATCAGAGGCATAGCGGTGCAGGCTGCGCATCAAACCGGCGTGCCACCAGTGGCTCGTGCTCATCCACTCGACCGAGGCGTAGGCCTGCGTGACGCTGGTATCGAAGAAGATGAACAAGTAGATCCCGGTTGCAGCGACCACCCAGAACAGGAACCAGCCCAGCGGTCCCAGCTGGGCAAGCGGGTTCCAGTCGGTGCCGAAGGCGCGGTCCAGCAGCCTTTCAACCCGGTCGAAGCCGTTGCGGACGGCAGAGCGGACCACATTCATGAGACGGTGACGCCCCGCGAGCCGGACTGCTGCAGGGCGCGGCGCCGTTGCAGCCACAGCCGCACGATGATGGCCCCCGTCAGCAAGAGCGAGAGCCCGCCAAAGAAGATTCCGAAGAAGATGCCATAGTCAAAGCGATAGGCTCCGGTCTTGGGGTTGTAGACGGTGCACAGAAAGTTGATGCGGTTCCAAAGGTCGGGCGGGCTGAGCGAGCGGGTGCGAACACCAAGGACCAGCTCCTTCAGCGGTTCAGTGAGGATGGTTGTGGGGAAGGTTTCACCATAGATCTGTCGGTAAACGACACCATCGGAATCGAGGATTGTCGTTTGCGTGACATGGTCGATGCCGCCGGCGGCCGCCCGATAGGAAAAGCCCAGCTCTTTCAGCAGGGCGGCAGTGGTCTCGGCGTTGGCGCTGGCAATGTGCCAGCCTGTGATACCCTTCAGCCGGTGGGTTCCGGCAAAGGCGGCGAGTTGCGCCGGCTTGTCGCGCCGGGCATCGAACCCGAAGGTAAGGATGTTGAAGCCATCGCTGCCGAGCGCCTTGCGGGCGCGTTCAACCTCGCGTTTCAGATGGTCGGTAGTGATGGGGCAAACGGTTGCGCAACTGGTATAGACCAGTGAGATCAACAGCGGTTTGCCGCGAAACATGGCCATGTCGAGTGGCTGGCCGGTGTGGTCGATCAGCTGGAACGCGGTTGTGGGCTTGCCGATCACCGCCTGACTTTCGCGGTAGGCAGCCTGGGCATCGATTGCGTAATCTTCGGCTGGCGCCGGGGCCGTGTGCATAACGCCAACGACCATCAGGAAGGCAAGCAGCAGCACCGCCCTCACGACAGCCATGCCCAACCCCGATCGAGAATTACCCCGAGACACACCAGGCTGAACTGCCCGAGCGAGGCGCGGAACGTGGCGCTGGCCGCCGCCGCCGAAGGCTGGCGCATCAGCTGCCACGAGGTGGCGAGAAACCACGCCCCGCCAAGGGCCGCCAGCACCCCGTAGATCGGCCCGAAGCCGAAAAACAGCGGCGCAAGCGACAAGGCCACCAGCACCGCCACATGGAGGAATATGATGGCGCCCCAGGTTTCGTGTTCGGCCACCACCGTAAGCATGGGGATGTTGGCATTGCGGTAATCACCCTGCCGCAGTGCTGCCAGTGCCCAGAAATGTGGCGGAGTCCAGAGGAACATCATGGCCGACAGTAGAATGGCCGCCGGAGAGAAGGGCGGGGAAAACGGGTCGGCAGCGGCAGCGGCACCGGCCAGCAGCGCAAAACTGCCGGCCGCGCCGCCGATGACCACGTTCCACGAGGTGCGGCGTTTCAGCAGCAGGGTGTAGACAACGGCATAAGTGAAGGCGCCGGCAAAGATCAGGAAAGCAGCGAACAGGCCGCCGACCGACCAGCCCATCACCAGCGATGCCACCAGCAGCATGGTGAAGGTGAGGGGCCAGATCGGCCCGGCCTTCAGCGCTCCGGTAACGAAGGGGCGCCCCGCCGTGCGCGCCATCAACTGGTCGCTGTCGCGTTCGAAATACTGGTTGAAGGCGCCGGCGGCGCCGGCGGCCCCCAGAACCGCCAGCACGAAAACGGCGGCCTCGATCCCGTTCAGGCGGTTGCCACTGCTGAGGATGCCGACAAGGGCAGCCAGCGCAATGAACGAGCCGATCCTCAGCTTGAGGACGGAAACTGTCGTTTTAAGGGCAGTCAGCATTGTCGGCTCCGTTCATTGGCGGGGTGGCTGCTCAGCGGAACAGCCACAGCTCGGACAGATACTTCCAGTTGACGAAGTAATAGAGCACGAAGCAGGTGAAGAAGATGCCGACGAGGATCAGGGTTCCCGGCAGTTTCAGAGTGCCTTCGCTGCCATATTGCGACACCGCCTCGCGGCTCTTGTCGTGCAGCGGGAAGGTGAGCCTGGCGTTCGCGGTATCGAGCCGCCTGCCATAGAAGATCGAGCCGACGACGATGACGATGAAGATCACGCCGCCAAGGGCTGCCATCACCGCCGAGATGCCGTTCAGCCCCATCATCAGATAGGCGGCCGCCGGGAACTCGAACGGGTGGGCGGCATCGGCAAGGGCGATATCCCAGTGCCGGCGCGGAACCCCAAGTGTTCCGGCGCCCATCATGAACAGCGAGATTCCCGCCGCGCCCAGCCCGAAGATATAGGGCTGCCACCTGGCAAGTTTCGGCCACAGGATGTCGCGCTGGAAGATCAGCGGCACCACCAGATAGGTCATGGCCATGAAGGCGAGGGTGGTTCCAGCCACCACGGTTCCGTGGAAGTGCCCGGGTACATAGATGGTGTTGTGCATCAGCACGTTCAGCTGCTCGGTGCCCAGCACCACGCCGGAAATGCCGCCGATGAAGCCGAACATCACCAGGCTGAGGAACATGCCCGCAAAGGCCGGATTGCCCCATGGGGCCTTGGTAAGCCACTCGAACGCGCCACGGGTATAGCCGTTGCGGCGCTGCGCTGCCTCGACGGCGCCGGGCACCGTCAGCCCGTGGATCATCGACCCCATGACCGCCAGATACATCATGTAGCTGGTGTTCACGATCTTCCAGCTCGAACTCATTCCCGGTTCGGCAAGGATATGGTGCGCCGACGCCAGTTGCAGGAACAGGATGTACATGAAGAAGGCCATGCGGCTGACCTTTTCCGACAGGGGCTTGGCGCCAAGCACCATGGCGGCGATCGCATACCAGATCGAAACATGCGCCGAGACGTTGATCTGCTGGCTGGAGTGACCCATGCCCCACCAGATCACCTTGTACATCAGCGTATCGATTTCCGTGATCAGCCCCAGCGACCACAGCCAGGTGGGGATGAGGATGATCGCCCCCGAGGCAAGGGTAAACACGGCGATGATGCCGGCGGTGATCGCCCCGAAGGTAACCAGCGGCACCGAGCCATCGTAGGTCTTTTCGGCCTTGGCGACCACCAGTGTTCCGAAGAACACGAACACTGCTATCAGCGCGCCGACCGCGAAGATGATCAGCGACAGATAGAACCACTGCGAGGCCTGCATGGGCGGGTACGAGGTGAACATCACCGTCGAATCGCCGCGCAGTACCGCGTAATTGGCCATCACCGCGCCGACCACCATCAGGATGAACGCCGCCCAGGCGATTTTCGGCGCCGCAAGTCGCGCCCCCAACACCACGGCCGAGGCGAAATACAAGACGGCGATTTCAAAGAAGATGATCCAGAACAGCAGCACGTTGGCGCCATGGCCGGTGAGCACCAGGTAGAACCAGTCGGCCGGCAGCAGCTGCACGGCCGGCCAGCGCGTCAGCGCCACCATCAGCCCCATCAGCCCGCCCAGCGCCAGAAACAAAACGGCCGCCACGGCATTGGCCTTGATCAACGCCTCGGCGTTAGCTTCGATTTTCAGTCCGGAAAAGCGGCATGTCCGCCATGTGGTGCCAACCCCTGAGCCGTAGGTGGCGCCGTCAGCTATGCTAGCCATGTTGTCCTCCCTCAGTCCACGACCCGGATGCGACCGCTCATCGTGTGGTGACCGATTCCGCAGAATTCGTTGCACACGATTCCGAAAGTGCCGCTTGCCGTTGGGGTCAGGGTGATGATGTGTTCATAGCCCGGATGGACCGAGATATTGATGTTGGTTGGTTGCAGAGAAAAGCCGTGCTGCCAGTCGGCCGACGACATGTGCAGCCGGTAGCTCTTGCCCTTCTTCAGTTCGAGAATCGGCCAGAACTCCCACAGGCGCGACACCAGGTAGATGTCGCTGCCAACCGGCGGGCGCACCACCGGGACGCCGTCTTCCTCCAGCTTGTTGCCGGCGGAATCGGTTGCCTGGTATTTCTCGGCGAATTCCTCGGCCTTGGTGACAAAGGATTCCGGTTTGATTCGATAGGTTTCAGTCGAGAGGTTCTGTTGTCCGATGAAGTGCCATGCGATCATGAAGAAGAACATGAACAGGCCCCACAGGAACGAGATCACGATCCAGCCGAGCTCGATTCCGTGGACTGGCTCTTTCCACCAGAGGCGGTTTGACGGAGGCGTAATGGCCATTGCGCACCTCGCTTGTGTTAGAGGGTCAGTTGGCGATGGGGATGGAGGCGATTTCCATGATGCCCCACACCAGATAGAGCACTGTCGGGATGGTTATCCCGAGGAACAGCAGCAGGAACGGATTGTCGAGAATCTGCTGCATGGCGGGGATGCGTTCGGGTGGTTCGGTTGCCTTGCGTTCCTTGGTGTCGGCATCATCCATGATCATTCCTTCCCCAGAGCAGGGGGAGGGCACCGCCAGATACGCCGGCAGGAAGATGTCTCCTGCTCTCCCCCCATTTGGTCCGTCACCGATGCCGGTCGATCGGCCGGACCTGCCGCCAGACCTGCATGGTACAAAGCCTGAAAGGCTGCTGACCTTGCGGGATAAGTGCACAAAAGTGCCGCCCGGGACTTGATGCATGTCAAGGATGCAAGAATCGCACCATGGCGGTTCGGGATTGATCCTTCAGGGATCACCCGGCCAATGCGCCTCTAGAGCATCGGAACAAGCGGGAAGCAGGATGAGCAACGAGCGTGTGCTGGCGATCAGCCGGCTGTCGCCAGGTGGGCAACCATCGGCAAGTTGCGGCAGAATGACGCTGCCCGAACCTTCCCGGGTTTCATGTAAAAGATGTCTGGATGTTATAAAACTGTTGATTATGACTATGCGGTGAGGCGTCGGAGTCGCCAGGCCTCAGGGGCAGGAAAACTGCTGGCAGGAATAACTTCTGGCAGGAATAACAAGGGGGAAGTCATGCTGAACAACGGAAGTGGCGCCAGGCAGGCGCTTTTTTGCTCGGTGGCCCTTGGTGCACTGGGGGTTGCCGTTCCGGCAATGGCGCAAAGCGGTGCCGCAGCCGATGATCAGGATATCGTCGTCACCGGCACGCTCATCCGGCAGAGCACGCTGCCCTCTCCGATCACCGTCATCGGCGGCGATGACATTACGGCCCGCGCGCTCACCAATGCGGCTGAGCTGGTAAACATCCTGCCGGCCAACTCGGGGTCCGAGGCGGGGACCGATCAGCTTGGTCAGCCGCTTACGTCGGGCACCGCCCAGTTCAACCTGCGCAACCTTGGCCTTGGATCTACGCTGGTGTTGCTGAACAGCCGCCGCCACACGATTTCGGCCGTTGCCAACAACGATGGCAGCACCTTTGTCGACATCAATTCGATGGTGCCGCTGATTGCCGTGCAGCGCATGGAAGTCGTGAAGGACGGTGCCGCCGCCACCTATGGATCGGATGCAGTGGCAGGCGTCGTCAACTTCATCACCGTCAAGCGGGTGGACAGCCCCACAGTTGCCGGGCGAATCAACTTCATCGACGGTTCGCGCCAGTACAATCTCGATGGCATCATCGGCTTTGAAATGGGCGGCGGCGACCTGGTGGTGGCGGCATCCTACTACCGCAGCACCCGGCTCGCCTCCTATCAACGCCTTTTCTCGACGGCTTCGACGTTCGGGCGCCCGGCGTGGCATTCGGTTTCAAGCTACGGGATGCCCGGCTCGTATTTCGTACCCAGCCTCAAGGGCTATCGCCCCGACCCTGAGTGCACCAACAGTGCCTTCCCCGAAAGCTACAAGCTTTCCGCCAATGATTTCTGTCGGTTCGACTTTTCCGGCTATTACGACCTCATCCCCAAGGAAGAGCGCATCCAGCTGTTCAGCAGCTATAATGCCGCGTTTGGCGATTCCGTCGCCCTCAATCTCGAGGTTGCCTACGCCAAAACCAACAACACCAATACCTCGTCGCCGTCGTTTCCTATTCTGGCCGTTTCGCCGATCGTACCTGCCACCCACCCTGACAACCCGTTCGGCGAGGCCGTCTATTTTCGCGGTCGCCTGCTGAATGGTGAATACGGGCCATCGGTCACCCGCAACAATTACGAAACGTTCCGGATCGCCGGCGGGCTGGAAGGGGCGCTGTCGGCGCACTGGAACTGGTCGGTCAATGCCACCTACAGCCAGCAGACGGTGTTCTACAACAAGCCCGACACCATCAAGACACAGTTCATCAATGCCCTGAACGGGCTTGGCGGGCCAGGCTGCAACCCAGCCACCGGCGTCCCCGGCACCGGGAACTGCCAGTATTTCAACCCCTTCGGCTCTTCTTATCTGGGAACGGGCACCGGCAACAGCGACGAACTGGTGCAGAGCCTGATCGGCTATACCGACATGCACGGCAAGGCGACGCTTGCCACCATCGATGGCGTGGTCTCGGGCGACCTGTTCGAGCTGGCCGGAGAAACCGTGCAGGCAGCGGCCGGCGTTCAGTATCGCCGCAGCACCTTCCGGCACGACTGGGGGGCGCTCATCAATGCCGGGGAATTGATCACTCTTGGGCAGGCGCCGGATTTCTCGGGCTCGCAGGCCACCTTTTCGGCGTTCGGTGAACTGAAGGTACCGCTGGGCAGTGTGGCACAGGCCAGTTTTTCAGGCCGCTATGAAAAATACAAGGACAGCTTCGGCCGCTTCACCCCCAAGATCTCGCTGCTAGCCTACCCGATCGAGATGCTGACCCTGCGCGCCAGCTGGGGCAAGGCATTCCGCGCCCCCGGGGTTTACCAGCAATATGCAGTGCAATCGGCACAGCCGGGGGTTGTCGACCCGAAGTCGGGGGCGTTCGTCTTCGTCAATTCCCAGACTTTCGGTGACCGCAACCTGTCGCCCGAGCGTTCGACCAACTGGAACCTTGGCGCCACCTTTACGCCTGTCAGCAATCTCGAACTGAATGTCGATTACTACAGCTTCAAGTACAAAGACCTGATCGTAAAGGAAAACCCGCAGCCATTCATCAATCAGGCCCACAAGGACGATCTGGCGGGGCTGAACGGAACCGACGCCCAGAAACGGGTGCATCGCGATGTCAACGGCAACCTGCAACTGGTTGATCTGCATTTCATCAACGCCTCCTCGGTCGAGGTGGAGGGTCTCGACATCGGCGGACGGCTGTGGTTCGATACCAACGCCGGGCGGTTCGAGGTGCGCGCTGACTGGGCGCATGTGGTGAAATACGATATCCGCTCGGTGGCGGGCGGACCGGTCATCAACGGCCTTGGCAGCGTCAACTTCAACAACCTTGGCCATTCGATGCCGCAGAACCGGGTGGAATACGGGCTGTACTGGACGATGGGCGGCCACAGCCTGAATGTGCTTGGCCACCATATCAGCGGCTACAAAAACGATCGCGCCGGAATTACCGACCCGCATATCAAGGCGCAAAATACCTTCGATCTGCAATACAGCCTGACACTTGACGGGCTGATGGGGCTAGGCGGCACGACATTCACGGTTGGTGCCATCAATGTGTTCAACAAGGCGCCACCGCTTGCCCAGCTGTATCTTGGCTTCGACCCGACTGTGCATGATCCGCGCGGCCGGGTGATCCATATCGGAATCAACCAGAAATTCTGATAGCGGCGCCTGAAACGCAAAGAGGAGGGCGCCAGGATCACCCGCAACACTGACCCGCAACCGCAGGTGCTGACGGCAGGACAGGCCAATTACGCCCTGGTCGTGTTCCTGCTTGCCTACGTGCTGTCGTTCGTCGACCGTCAGGTTCTCAGCCTGATGGTCGACCCCATCCGCCGCGACCTGAATCTCAGCGATATTCAGATGGGGTTGCTGCAGGGCGTTGCGTTCGCCCTGCTGTATGCCACCATGGGTATTCCCTTCGGGTTGCTGGCCGACCGGGTGTCGCGCCGGCGGCTGATCGCGGCCGGAGTGCTGTTCTGGAGCGCGGCTACCGCCATGTGCGGGCTGGCCCGCAGCTTTCCCGCCCTGTTTGTGGCCCGTATCGGCGTTGGCGTGGGCGAGGCGGCGCTGTCTCCGGCGGCACATTCCTTTCTCAGCAATGCCTTTGCCCGCCACAAGCTGACGAAGGCGATGGCGATCTACAATCTGGGCATTACCCTGGGTGGCGGCATGGCCCTGATCATCGGTGGCTCGGTGGTTGAACTGATAGCCCGCGGCGGAACGCTGCATCTGCCGCTGCTTGGCGAACTGGCCAGCTGGCAGACGGCGTTTCTGGTGGTGTCGTTGCCGGGGCTGCTGGTAACGCTGCTGGTGCTTGGCACCCGCGAGCCGCCTCGCCCGCACCTGACCGTTGACACCCCCCAGGCAGCGCCGCTGGGCGAGGTTTTCCGTTACATGTGGCTGCACCGGCGCACCTTCGTTGCCATTCACCTAAGTTCGGCGGTGTTCGGGCTTTATGGCTACAGCCTGCTGGGATGGTACCCGACACTTCTGATCCGCAGTTTCGGGCTCAGCGTCGGCGAGGCGGGGTTGGCGCTGGGGCTGAACCAGCTGGTGCTGGGCAGCCTTGGTTCCATCACCTTTGGCCTGGTGGCCGACCGGCTGGCCGCGCGGGGACGAAGCGATTCCAACCTGCTGGTGGTGGCGGCAATCGGGCTGGCGGTGGTGGTTCCGGCCACCCTTACGCCGCTGATGCCCAACCTTGTGCTGTTTCTGGTGATGCTGGCGCCGGCGGTGTTCCTCTACAATGGGTATTTCGGCTGCTCGGTTGCGGCCATCCAGCTGGCTTCGCCACCGTCGATGCGCGGCATCGGTTCGGCACTGTTCCTGCTCAGCAACAGCCTGGTGGGGTTGTCGCTGGGCATGGTGGCGGTTCCCGTCATCGACAAATGGCTGTTCGGCGGCACCGGGGCGCTTGGCCCGGCGCTGGCAGTGATTGCTGCCGTTGCCTGCAGTGTCGCGGCCCTGATCGCGTTTTCAGGGATAGCGCATTTCGGGGCACTGGCCCGCCAGCAGGCCAGCGCCCTGCAGGAAGAGGCAGCGCCGATCAGCTGATGGTGGCGCCTCCGTCGACGACGAACGCCTGTCCGGTGGCAAAGGCTCCGGCGGGGCTTGCCAGATAGACTGCCATTCCGGCGATTTCGTCAGGCTCGCCGATGCGCTTCAGGCACGACCCGGCGGTAGATTGCCTGAGAATCCCGGGGTCTTCCCAGAGGGCGCGGGCGAAATCCGTGCGGATTAGGCCGGGGCAGATGCAGTTCACCCGCACGCCCTGAGGCCCCAGTTCAGCCGCGAGGTTGCGTGCCAGCTGCATGTCGGCTGCTTTTGATACATTGTAGGCGCCGATCAGCGGCATGGCCCTTAGCCCGCCGATCGACGAGATGATGGTGATGCTGCCGCTACCGCGCGCGGCCATCTGCGGGGCCAGCATCTGGATCAGCCAGTGGTTGGAGAGGATGTTGTTTGCAAGAATCTTCTGGAACTGATCGTCGCTGATGCCCTGCAACGGCCCGAAATAGGGGTTGGTGGCGGCGTTGCACACCAGTGTCGTTACCTTGCCATGGGTGCGAAGGGCATGGTCGGCCAGCGCCTGCAGGGCCTCTTTCGAACTGATGTTGGCGGCAAAGGCCGAACAGGCGTTGCGGCCGATGGCCGCGTTGATCTCAGCGGCGGCCGCCTCGCAGGCATCCTGCTTGCGGCTTGAGACGATGACATCAGCGCCATGTTCGGCGAGGCGGTGGGCAATGGCCCTCCCGATCCCCCGCGAGGACCCGGTAACGACAGCCGCTTGTCCGTTCAGGTCGAACAGGCTTCCCATGCAACAATCCTTTCGCTGGCAAGATGATATGGCTTGTTGTGCCCGGTTGCCGCGCCTTGGCCAAGCGATTGTTGGCAAGGCCAATGGTGGCCGAAAACCGGGCTGGCGACAGCCAGGTGACGGATTTGACGGATTGCAGCAGCGTCTGGCTTCCTGTAGGCGGACAGCGCGCCGGCTTAGCTCAGATGGTAGAGCACCTGATTTGTAATCAGGGGGCCGCGGGTTCGATCCCTGCAGCCGGCACCACTCCTCCCGCACTTCATTCGTGTTTTCAACTGGTTGGCTTGTTATTTGATTGGCCGAACCTCCGATGCAGATCTTGTGCATCGCGTTCGCACCGGCGGGTTTGTGCCGCCGTCATAACCTGTTGCGGTTGGGAAAGGTGCGTCAACGGTTCGGGTAATGCCAGATGAAAGGGATGTCGACCTGCCCGCACCTGAGTGATGGGGCGGAGTCTCTTCTGATGTCAGGCAGGGGGGAATCTTGTTCTCATATCTGTCAGGTCTGCAACAAATCATGCTTTTGCTGATCAGCCATGCAGAATTTCGATGCCATGATGTTTCTGTGGTGCCAACGGATTGGAACTGATGTATATTCCATGCTCGGCTGACTGGCCCGGGCAGGGGTGCGCGCGATGGAGCCAACTGTTTATCCCGTTACGACGGCAGACGGTGTGGCGTTGCGCCTTCGTCGATATTCTCCAACGGAACGTCGCCACTCAGAGCCAGTAATCCTTGTTCATGGCGCAGGCGTTCGCAGCCGCATCTTCGAGCCGCCAACAGCTACGACTTTGCCTGCCATGCTGGCCGACGCCGGGCATGACGTCTGGCTGCTGGACTGGCGGGCGTCCATCGACATTCCACCAAACCACTGGACGCTCGATAAGGCAGCCGTGTTCGATTATCCGGCCGCTATTGCCATGGTTCGTGATGTGACGGGCGCCAGTACGGTAAAAGCGGTGATCCACTGCCAGGGATCGACCAGCTTCATGATGTCACTTTGTGCCGGTTTGCTTCCCGACGTGTCGAGCGTGGTGTCCAATGCCGTCGCGTTGCATACGGTCGTGCCGTTTCTGGCGCGGGTGAAGGCTGCTGTCGCCACCGATACCGTGGGCAGGCTGTTCGACTATCTCAATCCGCAATGGGGGCTGCATGTCAGCGGTTTTGCGCCCCGTCTCATCGACTGGTGGGTGCGTGCCACACATCACGAATGCCGCAATCCGGTCTGCAAACATTCCAGCTTCACCTATGGCTCGGGCTTTCCGACGCTCTGGCTGCACGAGAACTTGGATGACACGACGCATGAATGGCTAAAGGGAGAATTCGCCGCCGTTCCGATGACCTTCTTCCACCAGATGAAGCGCTGCATTGCTGCGGGGCACCTGGTATCGACCGGCGCCTTCGATCAGCTTCCGGCTGATTTTGTCGCTCAGGCGCCGCGAACCGACGCGCGCATCCTGTTTCTTTGCGGCGAACGCAACGCCTGTTTTCTGGCCGAAGGAATGGCGCGCACCTGCGATTTCTTCGAGCGCCACGCGCCTGGCCGTCATGATTTCCAGCAAGTCGCCAGGTACGGTCACCTCGATGTCTTTATCGGCAGGAATGCGGCGAACGACGTTCTGCCGATGATCGTCGATCATCTGGGGAGGCCGTCATGACGATCCCCGCGCGACAGAAGCGGCTTGCCGGCACCCATGCCATGGTCGATGGTATCCGTTACGAGATGCCGATCGACAGCTGGGAAGCCTCGTCGATCATCGCCGCCTTCCCCTGTGATTATGAGGCAGCCAAGGCGCTGCTTCCACCAGGCGACATCCATCCGTTCCGCTTGTGGAAGCGCGCGCTTCTGGTCGTCACGGTGATCGACTATCGCCAGACCGACATCGGCAGCTACATCGAATATTCGATGGCTATCGCCTGCACCAAGGGGGCAAGGCCGGCACCTCGGCTGCTGCCGGCGATCTTTATGAAGTGGTTCGGCACGGGGCAATTTGTGATCGATCTGCCTGTCTCCACCGAGGTTTCGACCAAGGGCGGCAAGGGTATCTGGGGTATGCCCAAGCACCAGGAATCGCTGGACTATGTTGAGGGTCAGGCCTGGATCAGCGCCCAGTACGACAAGGACGGCCAGATGGCGACACGCTTCGATGTGCGCCGCCCGCGCAAAACCGGGTTTCCACTGGCGATGGCGGCGATCAACTACTGCATGTTTCGCGGCATGATCTATCGCTCGTATATCTATTTCAGGGGAAAGGCGGGGCTCTGGCTGCGCAGACGTGGGGCGGCCAGGTTCCTGATCGGCGACCATGAGAGCGTTGCGCACCTGAAGGCCCTGAATGCCGACACCAACCCGCTGTTCGCGGCGTATATGCCGGCGATCACCGGCGTGCTCGACGATTATCTGGAAAGCTGGTTCGTCACCTGGCCAAAGATGCCTGCAGCACAGATCGGCGAAGGGCTGGAGGCCACCTATCCGCTGGGATACGGGCAGGATCGCCCACCGCCGCCGGTGCGCGACCCGGCCTTCGACCCCGACAAGGAGTAAGTCCATGCCGCGCAGCCTGTTGCTGAACCATGCGATCCTGTTCCTCTGCTGCTCCATCTATCTAGGCACCGGGGTATCGCTGGTCTTCTTCCAGTTTCCGGTCGAGCCTCAGCTCACGCCAGACAATTACGCCCTGATTTTTGTCGGGCCGGTGATCCGTGCGACGCAGTTCTTCACCTGGATGACCATCGTGATGCTGATCACTGCACTGATCATGCTTCTGAGCGAATGGTTCACCGGTATCCGCTGGGTTCCGGTCGTCGTTCTGCTGGCTATCATCGCAGCCACCTTGCTGACCGTCTACGCGATCATCCCTTATAATGAGCGGCTCTATGCCGGAATTCCTGACGCCCGGGAACTTAAGCATGTGTTTCACGAATGGGCGCGGCTGAACCGCATCCGCGTGGCGTTGTGGGCGGTGCAGTGGCTGGCGATGATGTACTGGTTCTATCGCCAGGCCTGGACTGCGCGGAGCGACGTATGAACGACGCGCTGCTTCGCCTGGTACTGCTGGTGATTTCGTGCATCACGGTCGTCACCGGCCTTTGTCAGCTCGTCTTGCCTGGCTGGATTCTGGCGATGGCAGGCGGTGTGTCGTCTCCGGGGGCAGACCATTTCTTCGCCACCGTGGGGATGTTCATGGTCATCACCGGCGCCATGTTCGCCCAGGCGCTGTGGCAGCGCACGGGCGAGCGTGTCGTGGCGTTGTGGATCGGTGTCCAGAAGCTGGCGGCGGCCGGCCTTGTCGTCTGGGGTATCCAGAAAGGTCTGCTGGGGCAGATCGCCTATGGAGTCGCCGTGTTCGATCTGGCGACGGGTATGCTGGCCTGGATCTTCACTGCCAGGCGGGCGCAATGATGGCGCGGATCTCGGCGGTTCTGGTGCTGGCATATGCGGCCATGCTCTGTGTGGTGGGGGCGGCGGGAATCGTCTCGGCGCACTGGGAGCTGACGCAGCTGTTTCATCTGCCGCTCGACCAGCAGATGCCGGAGGTGCGCGCGACCTTTCTCAACCAGTACCGTTTCCTGAAAGCCATCGAACTCGCCGCCGGTATCGCCTGCCTCGCCTCGCGTCAGGCCATCCTTGAGGGTGGCCTGGCCGGCACGCTGTTCCTCATTCTGGTGGCGAGCGGGGTGGTGGCACGGAGCATCGCATGGATTGTCGATGGCACACCGGCTCCGGTCTTCCTGGTTTTTCTGGCGCTCGAGCTGCTGGTCTTTGTTGTCACTCTGCTTCACCTGCGCACGAGGCCGGCCCATGGCTGACCAGCCGCCGATCGCTCCGGAAACGCCCAATCGCAATGCGCTGATCCTGCCGGGTGGCGGCATGCGGGTCGCCTATCAGGCGGGGGTGGTGAAAGCGCTGTTTGATGCGGGGCTGCGCTTTTCCTATGCCGATGGCGCCTCGGGCGGGACGATGAATCTGGCAGCTCTGCTGAGCGGGGTTTCACCCGATGACCTGTGCCGGCGCTGGCGGACTCTGCCGACGCGCCGCTTCGTCTCGTTGCGCAACCCTGGTGCCTACCTGCGGTTTCCGCGAACCGGGGCGCTTGGTGACTTTGACGGGATCGAGCAGGTCATTTTCCCGCATCTGGGCATAGACCTGCCGCACCTGCGACGGGCGCAGGGCGTGATTGCCACCTTCAACGTCTGCGACTTCGGCGGGAAGTGCGTCGTGCCGGTGCCGCAGGGCGAGATGTCGCGTGAGCTGCTGCTTGCAGCCATTTCTCTGCCGCTGGTCACGCCTCCGCTCAGCTACAGGGGCCGGATCTGGACCGATGCGGTCTGGATCCGCGACTGCAACCTGCTGGCGGCTGTGCGCGCCGGAGCCAACCGGCTGTGGGTGGCCTGGTGTATCGGCAATACCGACCGGTTCGGCGACGGCCTGCTGGAAAAATATGTGCATATGATCGAGATGGCGGCGATCGGCCGTCTGAATGAAGACCTGGCCGCGATCGCCGAGTTGAACGCACGCATCGCCATGGGAGAGCGGCCCTTCGGTCATTCCGAGCCGATCGAGGTGATGATGATCGGTCCGGAAAAGCCGATCCCGCTCGATCCCGATTTTCTCGCTGGTCGCATCGATGCGACTTCACTCGTCGCTTATGGCTACCGCGACGCGCAGCGGGTGCTTGCGAAAGGCACGCCCGCGGCGCTTGACAACAGTGCAACAAAGATGACGGAGCACGGCGAGGGCCTGCATTTCCGCGAAGTCATGTCCGGACGAATCTGCTTTGGAGAGACTGACCCGGAGCGGGGCTATCAAAGCGTAGCCGCGATGCCGGTTGCCATCCACGCAACGATCGATATCGACGATACTGCCGCCTTCGTGCGCGACCCTGATCACATAGGCGGGCTTTCCGGACACATCGAGCTGCACCGGCGCGGCGGCTGGCTGCCCTCGGCAAGGGGGCGTTTCGGCCTGTTTACGCCGGGTCCCGAGCCCGATCTGTGCTACATGATCTATGGCATGCAGATCCTGATCGACGGCCGCCCCTACTATTTCGACGGGCGTAAGCACGTGCGCATTGCGGCGCCCTGGAAACTGTGGCCGGCGACGACGACGCTCTATGTCCGGTTGCGAGAGCAAGACGAGCAGGGCGCGGTGGTGGCGGCCGGGAAGCTCAATCTGGGCGTCTCAGACCTGTTTGACCTGTTCGCCACACTGCACGCCGTCGGCTGTCGATCAAGGCTTGGAGCCATCCGCTCGGTCGGCCGCTTTCTGCGATTTTTCACCAGCGAGCTGGTTCGCATCTATCTCTTGCGGAGACGGTCATGAGCTACCGCGCCCCACCGAAGGCCTTCACCATCCGCCGTCAGGCGCCGGTCAGCTGGTTCAATATCAACCAGCTTGCGGCTACGGCAGCCAAGACGATAGCAGCGACGATCGTCGGGCCGATGAGCGGTCGGCGCGAGCTGATGTCGGCGCTCGATCCACCCGACGACAAGCGCAACGGCTACATCGACCTTGGCGGCTACGGCGGCAAAGCCGGGTCGCCGCTGTGGCTAGATTATCTGGCCGATACCGGCGACGGCTGGAACGCGACGACCTCGGTCGCCTGGCTTGTGGGGCGCGATTCCCTGCTGATCAATCGGTCGGGCAAGCCGACGCCGCAACCAGTGCCAACAGGGCAGGGTGAGCTTGATCTCGAGGAGTCCGACGACAACTTCGTGCTGCCGCGCGGTTTCATGATGATCGCGGGCGGCGACGAGGTCTATCCCACGGCCTCCACTGAAAATTATCAGCTGCGACTGGTTCAGCCGTTCATGTGCGCGCGGTATTCGCAGGCGTCGCCAAGGCAGATTCTCGCAATTCCGGGAAACCACGACTGGTACGACGGGCTGACCGCCTTCATCCGGTTGTTCTGCCAGCGTTGGGACGCGCGACGCTGGATCGGCGCCTGGCGTGCGCAGCAATGGCGGTCGTATTTTGCGGTAAAGCTGCCCTACGGGTGGTGGATGTGGGGCATCGACGCTGCGCTTGGCGATGATCTCGATCCGCCACAGATCGACTATTTCCGCGACGTTGCCAAGTCGCTTGCCAAGGGTGATCGTGTTATTCTCTGCGTCCCGGCGCCGCACTGGCCGATGGGGCGCTCAGACGGCAGGAATACGGCCGCCACGACACGAGAGATGGACGACAAGCTGGCCATCTTCCAGAGGCTGACGACTGCGAATGACGCCGACGGCATCAAGCTGATCCTGACCGGCGATCTGCATTATTATGCGCATTTTCAAAGTATCTCTGCGCCCGGACCAACAGACGATCACGAAGACCGCAATCACTATGTCATCTGCGGTGGTGGCGGCGCTTTCGGGCTGGGCACGATTTGCACACCAGGCCAACCGGTGCACGTCGGTTCAGACCGGGCCGAGCCGGTGCCGGGCGGTCTGTTCCCCTCCCGCCAGGACTCGGTGCGGCTGCGTCGCGGCCTATGGCGCTTTCCGTTGCGCAATCCGGGTTTCTGCGGCCTGCTGATGGCGTTGCAGTTTATTGCTCTGTGGCTGATCAGTTCGCTGCGGCCGCCACAGGGCGCCCAGAGTAGCTGGATCGATTACGCGATGAGCCATTCTCTGGGTGCTTTCCTGTGGGAAGTGTTGAAAGTTCTTCCCTATCCTTCTCTGCTGCTGGGGACTGCGGCCTTCTGCGCCGGGTTCATCGGCTTTGCGATAAGCGGCTGTCGACAGGAAGGGTCGCGGCTCATGGCGGGCCTTGCCGGGGCGGCCCATGCCTTTGCCCAGATTGCGGGCTCGATCAGTCTGGTCTGGCTCACCTCGCAGGTCGTGCAGGCAGCCTTGGGGCAGTCAATCAATGGTTTTATGCTGACCATGATCACCGTGATCGCGTCTGCACCGGTTTTATTCGTCTGGTGCGGGCTGCTGTTCGGTCTTTATCTGTTTGCCGGGCACAAGTTCCTGAAGCTTCATGACCAGGAGGTCTTTTCGGCGCAGGGCATCGAGGACTTCAAGAGCTTCCTGAAACTCAGGGTCGACCCCGAAGGCATCACCATCTTCCCGATCGGCCTTACCCGGGTGGCACGGGCCTGGCGGCCGGCCCCCACGGTGAAGGTGCAGCCGGGCGGCCTGACCCGTTCCGGCCTGCTGGCGAGGACGGCCGCGGTTGAGACGCCCGAAGGATGCGTGCGCGTCGTCGATCCGGTCGAGGAGCTGGCGCCGCATCTGATCGAGGCTCCGTTCAGGATCGCTGGCCGTTCGCAATCGTCGGGAGATCAGCAGGCATGAGCTATGATTGCGTCATCATCGGTAGTGGTTTTGGTGGATCGGTCAGCGCCTGCCGTCTCGCTACGGCCGGGCGCAAGGTACTGGTGCTCGAACGCGGACGCCGCTGGGCTCCGGAGGACTACCCACGCGACGTCGGTGATGCCTGGATCTGGGACGCGGATGAACCGGAAGAGCAGAATGGCTGGATCGACCTACGCATCATGGACCAGATGTGGGTGGCGCAAGGGGCTGGCGTTGGCGGTGGATCGCTTATTTATGCCAATATCTCGATTGATGCGCCCCGCGCCGTGCTTGCCAACGGCTGGCCCGCCGAGATCAATGCCGACAGCCTGGCTTGCTATTATGATCGCGTTGCAAGGATGCTGGGCTCGGCGCCCTTGCCAGACACCCAGCTGACCCCGCGCTTCAGGCTGATGCGCGACGCGGCCGAGAGCATCGGCGCAGGCGACCGGTTCCGCAAGGTTGATCTGGCCGTGACCTTCGGCAAGGCCTGGCGCCCTGATCTGCCCGACGCCACCAACGCGCGCCATTCGCAGTACTGGACCAATCCGCAGGGGCGAACCCAGGGCACCTGCATCCACTGCGGCAACTGCGATATCGGCTGCGAGGTACAGGCGAAGAACACGCTTGACCTCAACTACCTGGCAGCGGCCGAGTCGTCTGGCGCCGTCATCCAGCCGCTGTCGCTTGTCACGCACCTGTCCGACCTTGGTGACCGCTGGCGTGTGCACTATGACCTGCTGGTCGATCGCCGACGCGAGTCGCGTGCGATCGATGCCAGGCAGGTGATCCTGGCGGCCGGCTCGCTGGGCTCGACCGAGATTTTGCTGCGCTCCCGTGATGAATATCGTTCGATCGGCAATCTGCCCCATGCACTTGGCTTTGGCTGGAGTTCGAACGGTGATTTCCTGACTCCTGCTTTCTACGAGGATCGCGCCATTGATCCCACAGTGGGGCCGACGATCACCTGCGCCATCGATTTCCTGGACGGTGTCGAGCGGGGGCGGTTTTTTGTCGAGGATGGCGGCTTTCCCAATGTCATCGCCAATTTCGTCAGGGAGCGGCTGCATCACAAGAGTGTGGGGTGGGGAGAGCGCCGGTTGCTGAAAGCGCTGGGACAGACCCTGGGCAGACGTCCGCTGGCCAACATGATGCTGTGGTTCGGCCAGGCGATCGATGGTGGCGACGGGCAGCTTTACCTTGGCCGCAGCCTGATCAGGCCCTGGCGCCGCAAGCTGCGGCTCGACTGGAACCCGCGCCGGTCGGAACCAGGTGTGGGTGGGCTGGCCGCTATGCATGAGAAACTGTCCCGCGCGACCGGTGGCACGCCGATGGTGCCAGCCAGCTGGAAGGTTTTCCGCAATCTGGTGACCCCGCATCCGCTGGGCGGCTGCAACATGTCTACCGCACCGGCCACCGGCGTGGTTGACCACACCGGCGCCGTATTCGGGCATCGCGGGCTTTACGTGCTCGACGGCTCAATCGTGCCGCGGCCCATCGGGCTAAACCCCTCGAAGACGATCGCCGCCCTGGCGGAACGCGCAACCGATATCATGCTGTCCCGCGTTAGCTGAAGGGGCCGCTGATTGTCTGGTATCCTGTTACCGGGCAATCACCAGATCATTGCCGATTGTGTGCGCAATTCCGAGAAGCCGGGCGCGGGCAGTATGCGGGACACGCTTGCCCATTGGGTGTCGACGGTGGAAGGTCTGGACGCCGGGGAAGCGCTGATGAAGGGTAACAGATGAAGGGTATCGGTGCGCAAGCGGAGGATATCAGGACCGCCGGGATGCGACAGATCACCGGTGGCGTGTTCTGGATGGGCGCTGATGACGGTTATCCAGAGGAAGCGCCGGTGCGGCGTGTTTCCATCAACCCCTTCTGGCTTGATGAAGCGCCTGTCACCAACCGCGAGTTCGCGGCATTCGTGATGGCGACCGGCCATGTGACGCTGGCCGAAACCGCCCCAACGGCAAGTGATTTTCCGCACGCGGACCCCGCGATGTTGCGCGCCGGTTCGTTGGTGTTCATCCAGCCGCGCCAGCCAGTGTCGCTGGATGACGCTGGGCGGTGGTGGCAGTTCGTCTTCGGTGCCGATTGGCGGCATCCCGAAGGACCGGAAAGCACAATAGAAGGCCTGATGGACCATCCTGTGGTTCACGTCGCCTGGGCTGATGCCGAAGCCTATGCGCGATGGGCAGGCAAACGGCTGCCCACGGAAGCAGAATGGGAATTCGCCGCGCGAGGCAACCTTGATCGCGCCACTTATGCCTGGGGAGACGCGCTGGCCCCGGCTGGGCGCTATCTTGCCAACTATTGGCGCGGAGAGTTTCCATGGCGCCGACAGCAGGGAGATTTCCGCAGGACTAGCCCCGTGCGCAGCTTCGCGGCCAATTCCTTCGGCCTGTTCGACATGATCGGCAATGTGTGGGAGTGGACAGCAGACTGGTATGCAGATGGCCGGGTGCTGGCAGCGGGACGAAGTTGCTGCATTCCGGCAAATCCGCGTGGCGGAAGCCGACAGGCGAGCCTTGATCCGGAATCGGGCTTTGAGCGGCGCGTTCTGAAAGGGGGATCACACCTGTGCGCTGAAAACTACTGTCGGCGTTATCGACCGGCAGCCCGCTATGCGCAGACGGTCGATACCTCGACCAGCCACATCGGTTTCCGCTGTGCGCGGGATGGCTAGGGTTATAACCCATGTGTTTGCAGTGACGACTGCCATTCCGACTCGTGGTGAGGAACACCTGTTTAATTTGGCTTTTACTCGCGCGCGATAGGTTGCATTTTACCAGAATCTAACCGGTTTCCGACTTACTTGACGATATCCGTGGTTTGCAGGAATATCAGATGGCGAAGCGCAGCATCAAAGATGAGGAGATGGGCGGCGTAACCAAGGCTGACCAGATCTGCCATCTCGCCGCCGAAGGACTGTCCGTTTCGGACATCGCGGCGCAGGTCGGCATTCGATACCAGCACGCATACAATGTGTTGAAGCGAAGCGGGACGGTTGCCGCGCCACGTCCAGCGAAGGCCCCAATCGCCAGCAAGCCGTCGCTTGACGTGTAGACGTTGCTCGACGCGGGATTTTATCGCGCATCGGAATGGAGCCTAGCCGACGCTGGGTTGCTGGTTCTCACCGAGGCGCTGCCCAAGGGCGTAGGGGTCTATGCGTTCGCAAGGGACGGGACCGTTCTGTATGTGGGCGTGGCGACGATGGGGCTGGCAAAGCGGGTATCCTTCTACGCCAAGCCGGGCGTGTCTCAGCGGACAAGCCTTCGGCTCAACGACACCATCCGCCGCGAGCTTCAAGCCGCCGCGCGGATTGAGGTGTTGATCGCCCAGCCAGACGACATGGAGTGGAACGGCCTCCCTGTGCATGGGGCGGCGGGCTTGGAGCTGGGGCTGATAAAAGCCTACGCGCTGCCGTGGAACAAGAGGAGCGCCGGATAGTGCCGCACCGTCTTAATTCCCGTCTTTCTAAGACGGTGGCCCCGGAGGGAGTGGGCTAACCTATTGGAAAGTTTGGTGGACGCACTAGGGCTCGAACCTAGGACCCGCTGATTAAGAGTCAGCTGCTCTACCAACTGAGCTATGCGTCCATACCGGGTATCGGGGGAAGCCCCCGCTGGAAGGCGCGGCGTTAGCAGGCGTCTGGCGGCTTGTCTACCCCCTAACGGCAATCATCCACGATTTGGCTGCCCGGTTTCGCGGTGCACGCCCATCAACATGCCAAAGGCGATCATCACCGTCAGCATCGCGCTGCCACCATAGCTCATCAACGGGAAGGGTATGCCCACCACCGGCGCCAGGCCCATCACCATCATGGAGTTGATCAGCACATAGAAAAACATCGTCATCGACAGACCGGCCGCCAGCAGGCGGTTGAATTCCGTCTCGGCGCGCATCGCCAGGCGAATCCCCCACACCAGCACCGTGATATAAAGCCCCAGCAGCACGATGCCGCCGGCCAGCCCCCATTCTTCGGCCATGGTGGCGAAAATGAAATCGGTCTGTGGTTCGGGCAGATAATCGAGATGGCTTTGCGAACCCTGCCCGAACCCCTTGCCGAACAACCCGCCCGAGCCAATGGCGATCTTCGACTGGGTGATGTGATAGCCGGCGCCCAGCGGGTCGGCCTCGGGGTCGAGGAAGATCAGCACCCGCTTTTTCTGGTAATCGTGCAGCAGGTTGAACAGGAAAGGCAGCGCCGCCAGGCCCGAAAGGCCGGGGATCAGCAGCCACTTCAGCGGCAAACCACCCAGAAACATCAGGGTGAGGCCGCCGGCGACGATCATGGTGGCGGTGCCCAGATCGGGTTGCAGCAGCACCAATGCGGCAGGCACGAAAATTAGGGCAAGTGGCGGCCAGATTCCGGCCAGCCGTTCCGAATAGCCGCGTGGCAGATAATGATAAAAATGCGCCAGAACCAATATGATGGCGATCTTCATGAACTCAGATGGCTGCAGGCGCGTGAACCCGAGGTCGAGCCAGCGCTGAGACCCCCCCGAAATCGCCCCCAGCGCCTCGACGCTGATAAGTGCCACCAGCACGATCAGGTAGAAAGGCCAGGCAATCTTGCGCCAGAACCGGGTGGGCACCTGTGAAAGCGCCAGCGCCATGCCCAGAAAGACCAGAAAGCGGATAAGGTGGTTGGTGGCCCATGGCTGCATATGCCGCCCGGCAGCGGAATACAGAACCACAACCCCGAACCCGCCGATTGCCATGATGGCAAGGATGATGAGCCAGGGCAGCCGCACCAGCCGTTGCGGCCAATGGGCATTGAGGAGACCGGCAAAGTTCATGGGGCAGGCGTCGTGGCCGTGGTGGATGCAGGTGCCGGTGTGGCCGGGGTGGCGCCGGCGGCGGTTGTGGCAGAGGCAGCGGCTGCTGCTGCCGCCGCCTCGGCGGCGCGTCGGGCTTCCTCGGCGGCGCGGGCGCGGCTTTCAAGGATGGCGTCCAGGCGTTTTTCCGCCTGCTCGCGGTCGTAGATCCAGGTCATCACGTCTTTGGCGATGGGTGCTGCGGCTTTCGAACCTCCGATGCCGTGTTCGACGATGACGCTGATGGCATAGCGCGGGTTGTCGACCGGTGCGAAGGCGATGAACAGCGCATGGTCGCGGAATTTCCATGGCACTCCGGCGCCGCCGCGAAAGCCGGCCGAAATGCGCCGCACCTGGGCGGTTCCGGTTTTGCCGCCCATGCGGATGCCGGGAACCCGCAGTGCCGAAGCGCGCGCCGTTCCACCGGGGCCATTAACCACATCATCCATGCCTTGACGCACCACCTCGAGAAAGTCGGGCGGGATATCGAGCGGGGCAAAGGGTTTCTGCGGGGTGTCGGCCAGCATGCGCGGCTGCACGATGCGCCCGGTGGCGATCCGCGCTGTCATGACGGCAAGTTGCAACGGGTTGACGATGACATAGCCCTGACCGATCGCCATGTTGAGGGTGTCGGCCTCCAGCCAGTTCTGGTCGTAGCGTTTCTTCTTCCAGGCCGGATCGGGGATGATACCGGCGCGCTGGACCGGCATGGGAATGTCGAACTTGTGCTCAAGCCCCAGTTTCCGGGCCATGTCGGCCACTTCCTGGGCGCCGACCCGCCGCGCCATGGTGTAGAAATAAACGTTGCAGCTTTTGGCGATCCCTGAGCGCATGGCCACGGTGCCGTGGCCCGACCGCTTGTGACAATGCCAGACATTACGACCCAGCCGATAGGCGCCTGAACAATGCACCTGATCGGTGGGTAGCACACCGCCATGCAGGGCAGCGAGGGCCGTGACCGGCTTGAAGGTAGATCCGGGGACGTATAGACCCTGCAGGGATTTGTTGAGCAGCGGCTTGCGCTCATCGGCCTGCAGCTCTTTCCACAAGGCCGAAGGGATGCGGTTGGAAAAGACATTGGGGTCGAATGCCGGCATCGAAAGCAGGCACTTGACGTCGCCGGTCACCACGTCGATCACCACTACCGAGCAGCTCTCGTTTCCCACTCTTGCGGCCGTGAACGCCTGAAGCCCGCGATCGATGGTGAGCCGAACGGTCTGCCCCTGTACATCGGGGCGGGTGTCGAGCTCTCGGATGATGCGGCCGCGGGCATTGACTTCGACGCGACGGGCGCCGGGCTGGCCGCGCAGCGTTTCCTCCTTGGATTTTTCCACACCGTCCTTGCCCAGCCGGAAGCCAGCCAGCATGTACAAGGGGTTGCGGGTTTCTTTATATTGTTCAGCAGTTGGCGGGCCGACATAGCCGGCGAGATGAGCGAAGGCTTCGCCATCGGGATAGTGGCGGACATAGGTTTTCAGCGGCTGCAACCCGGCCATGTCCGACAGTTCGAGATTAAGGGCAGCATAAGCATCCCAGCCGATATCGTCGGCGATGGCAAGGGTGCCGGCATGGGGCAGGGTGGCGGCGGCTTCGATGATGCGGGCGCGTTCGGCCGGGTCAATCTCGATGATGCGGCCCACCTTGTCGAGCGCTTCCTCGAGGTCGCCAGCCAGCGATGGGGTGATCTCTACGGAATAGGCGGGGCGGTTGGTGGCAATGGGTTCGCCCTTGATGTCGGCAATCAGGCCCCGGCGGGGGGGGATGAGGTGCAGCGATATGCGGTTGCTTTCCGCCTTGGAGGCATATCGATCTCCCTGGGCGATGGCCAGCCAGCCCATGCGCCCGGCCAGAGCCAGCCCGGCCCCGACCTGCACGGCGCCCAGAAAGAACGCCCGGCGGGCGAACTGGGGGCGGGTGTGGCCATCGTCGGCCATGTCAGACCTCGAGGAACCGGCGGCGCAGGCGAACGGCGAGGCGCACGACCAGCGGCCATGCGAGGATGGTTAGCGCGGCCTGCGCCATGATTGGGCCAAGCGGCGCCGGCTGACCGGTGAAGGCCAGCATCTGCCAGCCCAGCAGGTTGGCGACTGCAACGATACTGGCTGCGAACGCCCAGTCGGTTGCCAGATGGCGGGCCTCGGTGCGGGATTCTGCCATGCGCACGGCCACCACAGCGGCGGGCAGCAGAAAGGCGTTGATTCCCAGTGGCACGCCAGTGACGAGATCGGCGATGATGCCCAACAGCAGCGCTGCATAGGCGGGAAGCAGTCGCGGAGCGAGGCTTGCCCAGACCAGACAGAGCAGCAGGGGAATCTGTGGGATCACCCCCCATGCCAGTGGCATCGGCGCCATCAGCAACAGGATGGCCAGCAGCACTGACAGCGCCGGGATGGCCGGAGCGATCCGTTCGCCGAGTGTTGGCTGAGAGCTGAGCGGGGAGGAGGTCATGTTCTGGGGGGTGCGGTACGTGTTGTGGCAGGTGCTGCAGTCCTGGCTGCCGGGGATGGTGTGGGTGGTGCAGCAGTGGTGGTTGGCGCAGCAATGGAGGATGGGGCTGTGGCGGGAGGTGCAGCGGCGGATGGAGCCGGCGACACTGCTGACACGTCAGCCTCTGATGGAGCCGGAGGCGCTGGGACGAAGGCGGGTGGTGGCAGCCAGGGCGCTTCCACCATCACCACCCCAAGCCCGGTGGGGTTGGCAAGAGGTCGCGCACGAGGCGGCTCGTGGCCAACGTCGGTGACAACCGCAACCGGCACATTGGGCGGAAACAGGCCGCCGTCGCCACTGGTCACCAGCCGGTCACCGACGCGGATACGATCAATTCCCGAAGCGATATCGAAGGCAAATTCCAGCGTTGTGCTTCCGGTGCCGACAAGCATGCCCGTCCAGCCGGTGCGCAGCACCTTTACCGGAACCCGGCTGTTGGCATCGGTCAGAAGCATGATCCGCGACGCATGTTGCCCGACATCGGTTACGCGCCCGGCCAGCCCTTGTGCTGCGATCACCGGCATGCGTGGCTTCACCCCATCAGACAGTCCGGCGTTGATGATGGCGCTGCGCACCCCGGCATTGCCGGCCGAGGCAGAGACCACGGCGCTGGCGACCAGTCGCCGCTCCGGGCGTCGCAGTTTCAGCAGATCTTCCAGCCGCCTGACTTCGACGGCCAGCGCTTCGGCCTTGTTGGCACGCTGGGTAGCGAGCTTCAGATTGGCTTCCAGCGCGCGGTTCTTTTCGACGACCTGCCAGTGATCGCCGATCGCCGAACCCAGCCGCCGGATGGCTTCGAGCGGTGCATGGGTAACAGCCAGCAGCGGAGAAACAGCGTCGAGCATGGCGCCGCGCAGGCGCTCTCCCTGATCGGGGTTGATGCGGCTGAACAGCAGCAGGAACAGCGCCACCGCCAGAACCACACCCGACAAAACGGCACCCAGCAGCGCGAGGTTGGAATCGCGGCGCGCAAAACTGGTGCGGCGGGGCTCACGTCCCCTCGAAGCGGGCGGGCGGCTCATCTGGAGCACAATGCTATGGTTTCCATGAGGTGCAAGGACTGTGATGCCCCGTCACGCCCCGTCACCAGAGTGAGCGACATCAGGCCGACATCAGAACGCCGCGATAGATCGGGTCTTCCAGTGCCCGGCCCGTGCCCAGCGCCACGCACGACAGCGGGTCTTCGGCAACGGTGACCGGCAGACCGGTTGCCCGGCGCAGCGCCTCGTCGAGGCCACCCAGCAGCGCGCCGCCACCCGTCAGCACGATGCCCTGATCGACGATATCGGCGGCCAGTTCGGGTGCGGTGTTCTCAAGCGCCAGACGAACGCTTTCGATGATGGCGGAAACCGGTTCGGAAAGGGCGTCGGCCACCTGCCCCTGATTGATGGTGATTTCCTTGGGAACGCCGTTCACCAGGTCGCGGCCCTTGATCTCAAGGGTGACACCGATGCCGTCAGTTGGCGGAATGGCGGCGCCGATATCCTTCTTGATTCGCTCGGCCGTCATTTCGCCGATCAGCAGATTGTGGTTGCGGCGCACATAGTTGATGATCGCCTCGTCCATCTTGTCGCCACCAACCCGCACGCTGGTGGTGAAGGCAAGGCCGCGCAGCGACAGCACGGCCACTTCGGTGGTGCCGCCGCCGATATCGACAACCATCGAGCCGATCGGCTCGGTTACCGGCATGCCGGCGCCAATGGCAGCGGCCATCGGTTCGAGGATCAGGCTTACCTGCGAAGCACCGGCGTTCGACGCCGCGTCGCGGATGGCCCGGCGTTCAACGGGCGTAGAGCCCGAGGGCACGCAGATGATGATTTCCGGTCCGGTCGGCATCCAGTTCGATCGCCCGTGCACCTTGGCGATGAAATATTTGATCATGTCTTCAGCGGTTTCAATGTCGGCGATGACACCGTCACGCAGCGGCCGGATCGCCTCAACGTTGCCGGGAGTTTTGCCCATCATCAGCTTGGCGTCGTTGCCAACGGCTTTTACCTGCCGGCGACCGTTCACCACCTCCATCGCCACCACCGATGGTTCATTGAGAACGATGCCGCGGCCGCGAACGTAAACCAGCGTGTTGGCGGTGCCGAGATCGATTGCCATGTCCTGGCTCAGGAAACCGAAAAGGCCTTTCAGAAATTTCACTGTCAGCTTGCCTTGCAATAATCAGGAGGAAACGATGGCTGTTGTTAGCCTCTGTTTGCCGGGCGGCATAGGGGCATGGTTACTGGCGCGCAAGCGGCATTTCCTCCGGAATGGGGTGTGGCCCCCCTTGTCGTTGCCGCCACCCCGGTGCAAGAGCCATGGCATCATGCCGATCCGCCGACTGCCCTCGCATCTCGTTGACCGGATCGCCGCCGGCGAGGTGGTGGAACGGCCGGCGAGTGTGGTGAAAGAGCTGGTGGAAAACAGCCTTGATGCCGGTGCCCGCCGTATCGAGGTGACGATCATCGGTGACGGCCAGCAGCGCATCCAAGTGGTAGATGACGGGCTGGGGATGACTCCGGCCGAGATGCGCCTCGCCGTTGAGCGCCACGCCACCTCAAAGCTGCCGGGCGACGATCTGCTGGCCATTAGCAGTTTCGGGTTTCGCGGCGAAGCATTGCCGGCGATTGCGTCGGTTGCCGATTTCGCGCTGGAATCACGTCCGCCCGGCGCTGACCAGGGGTGGCGGCTGCAACTGGCGGGCGGTGCGGTGCTTTTTGATGGCCCCGCCGGGTTGCCGGGTGGTACCCGCATCACTGTCGACCATCTGTTCGCCCGGGTGCCGGCCCGCGCCAAATTCCTGAAGTCTGAGCGCACCGAGGTTCAGGCGGTGGTCGATGTCGTGCGGCGGCTGGCGATGGCTCACCCCGAGGTGGCGTTCCGGCTGGTGGCCGATGGCAACCTGTTGATGGAGGCCAATAAGGCCGACGGTTCCGGTGTGGCGGGGCTGGCGCAGCGGGTGCTGGCATTGCTTCCGGCCGGTGCCGATATGGTGCCGGTGGATTTCCGCCGCGATGATCTCGAGATCGGCGGTCTGGCTGGTCTGCCCTCGGCCAGTCGCGCGACTTCCGAGCGGCAGTATCTGTTCGTCAATGGCCGGCCGGTGAAAGACCGGCTGCTGGTAGGGGCCTTGCGTGGCGCCTATACTGACCGGCTTCCTGCCGGCCGTCATGCCATGGCGGCGTTGTTTCTCACCCTGTCGCCAGCGATGGTTGATGTGAATGTGCACCCGGCCAAGGCCGAAGTGCGGTTTGCCGAACCGGCCCGCATTCGCGCCAGCCTGATCGTGGCCATCCGCGAGGCGCTGGAAGCAGGTGGAATCCGCCCATCTGCTGCATCGAGCGCGGCGTTGGCAAAGGCGCTGGATCCGGCACGGACGCAGCTGCATCTGGCCATGCCGGCCCGGCCCTTACCGCCGGTTGCCAGCGCCCCGACAGCAGCGGCCAGCCCCGGCGTTGCCGAACCGGCCGCGGCCTTTGTGTCAACCATTCCGTTGCAGATGGCGGCAACGTCTGCGGAACCGCCTGCAGCTGTCGCTCTTGGGGGCGGCCCGCTGGGGGTGGCGCGCGGGCAGATCGCCAACACGTACATCATTGCCGAAAGCGCCGACGCACTGGTGCTGGTTGATCAGCATGCCGCCCACGAACGGCTGGTGCTTGAGGCGATGCGTGGCCGCGCCGGGCCTCTGGCCGTGCAGCCTCTGCTGATTGCCGAGACGGTGACCCTTGACAGGGCTTCCTGTGCCCGACTGGAGGCAGCGGCGCCGCATTTGCTGGCCATGGGTGTGGAGATCGAGCGGTTCGGTGACGACAGCATGGTGGTGCGGTCACTTCCGGCACTTCTCGGGCACCCGGATTGCCGCCGGTTGTTGTCCGATATCGTCGATGAACTCGATGCGGCACTGACACCCGACAATGATGGCGCGCCCGCCGCCGAGGCAGTGGCCCGGCGCCTCGATCAGCTTGCCGCCACCATCGCCTGCCATGGCAGCGTGCGTGCCGGACGCGCCCTTGGCCTTGCCGAGATGAACGCGCTGTTGCGGCAGATGGAAGCCGTACCCGCTAGTGGCACCTGCAACCATGGCCGCCCCACGTTCCTGCGACTGGATAAAGCCGATCTCGAACGGCTGTTCCACCGGCGCTAACGGCTCGTCGCAAAGGGGCGGAGGCATCCCGGCAATGGCTTGACAGCGGCGAAACCCTGCAGTTCTCATCAACTGCCGCAGTGCAGTAACGGGGGGATACAGATGAAATATGCGATCCTGATGCTGGGAGCAGCCGCCACTCTGGCCGCCTGTGCCAGTTCGCCACAGATGCCGCGCCCGCGTCCGGTTCCCGGAGTCATGCAGAGTTACCAGTGCTCCACCGGAGAGCGTGTCGATGTCAATTTCCTCATTCCGCAGGGCATTGCCCAGCTGCGGCGTGGTGGCGTCACCACGGACCTCCACCGCACGTCGCATACACCGCCTACCTATCGGGGTGGGCCAACAACCATGGTGACCGATGCTGATCGGGGAAATATTACCCTGACGGTCGGCAGGATGGCACCGATGAACTGCTCCAACGTGCTTCGCCCCACCAACCCCATTGTGCCCCGGCCGCAACCCCCGGCTGGCCCCTCTGAAATTCGCACGAATTTTGCTTGCAACAATGGCGAGCGCATTGTTCTTCGCCGTATTCCCCATCAGGGAACCGCGGTGCTGGAGCGTGGTGGACAATCGGTAGAGCTGAACCGTCAGCGCACCCACAAGGGCTTCCTTTATTCAAACGGCCAGACCGAGGTGCGGGGCAATGGCCACACCATCACCATGACGGTCGGCAGGATGACGCCTGCCAGGTGCCGGGCGTTTTGATCACTGCTAAGGCAACAGTCTGATCATGCAGAAGGCGGCATTGATCTCGGGTGCTGCCTTGCTGTTGCTTGGCGCCTGCAACAAGCCGCCAGAAACGACGGTATCGGCAGACCCCCAGCCGGGCCAGACAGCGGTTGATGCCAATACCGCGACGCCGCCTGAGGGCATGACCCCGCCGACAGTTCCGGAGGATATCACTGCGCCAGCCCCTGGTACCTGAAACCGCAGCGTCAGCGGCCCCGTCCGCTGGCCCCGTCACCAAGTGATCTTGCCCTGGCGGCAAGGTATCCGAATGCCGCAGGCAAAGGCCAGAACAGGTATGCGACTTTACGGGGCGGTCACCCTTCGTCCTGCCGGTATTGCCGCCCCCGTTCAACATAGCTGGCCGCCCCCATGCGGTTGAAGGCGACTTCCTCGTCGCTCAGCAGCCGCACCTTGCGGGCCGGGCGGCCCAGCCACAGCTCGCGCGATCCGATGCGCTTGCCGGGCGACAACAACGACCCGGCCCCCAGCATGCCGTCGGGTTCCACCACGCAGCCATCCATGACGATGGCGCCAAGCCCCACGAAGGCATGATCCATCAGCGTGCAGCCGTGAAGAAGCGCCATGTGGCCGACCAGCACGTCGTTGCCGATGGTGGTTGCCGCCAGCGTATGGGTGACGTGCACCACCGAGCCGTCCTGGATGTTCGAGCGTTCGCCGATACGAATGGGCATGTCGTCGCCGCGGATCACCACATTGTACCAGACAGACGAATCGGCGCCGATCTCGACATCGCCGATTACATGGGCGCCGGGGGCAATCCAGACATCCCGGTGGATCTTCGGCAATCTGCCGGCCTGACGGTGTACGGGCATCAGTTGGCCTCTTTCACATAGACGATATGACGTTCGAGCGGGCTTCCGGGGAGGTCGGGATGGTTGAAATCAAGGTGTGGCGTCCGTTCCATACCCAGCCGGATCATCAGCCCCCAGGATTCGCGGTTGGCGGGCACGGTCATGGCGATCACCCGGGGGGCAAGCGTAAGGCCGTGGGCGAGAACGGCTTCTGCGGCTTCGCGGGCATAGCCCCGGCCATGAAACGGGGTGCGAAAGGCCCAGCCGATCTCGATATCGCTTGGCTCGGGCCACGGCACGGTCAGCGGTTTCAGCCCGCAGTTCCCGATAACCTCGTGGTCGGATTTGCGTTCAACGGCCCAGAAGGTGAAGCCGTGGTCGCGTTCATAGCCGGCCATGCGTTCAAGCTTGGCGTCGCACTCTTCGGCGCTCATCAGCTTGGGGAACCAGCGCATCACCAGCGGGTCGGCGTTCATGGCGTGGAAGATGGGGCGGTCACGCGGCTCCCAGCGACGCAGAACAAGGCGTTCGGTTTCGATCATGGGAATAACGGGGCTGCTTCGAGCCCGGCGTTTTCCGGCAACCCGAACATCAGGTTCATGTTCTGGATGGCCTGCCCCGACGAACCTTTGACGAGATTGTCGATGGCGGCAATCACCAGCGCCCGGCCGGGGATGCGGTCAGCAAACACGTTCACGACCATGTGGTTCGAGCCGCGCACCATGCGGGTGGCAGGCGCCACACCTTCGGGCAGAAGGTGCACGAACGGTTCATCGGCATAGCGACGTTCAAGGCACGCCCGCAGGTCGTCAGGGGTGTGGCCATCGGCCAGTTCCACAGTGATGGTTTCCAGTTCGCCACGGTTCATCGGCAGCAGATGCGGCGTGAAGCTGATGGTGACGGCCCCGCCGAACGCCTTGCCCAGTTCCTGTTCGATTTCGGGCATGTGGCGGTGACGGCCGATGGCATAGGGGGCGACGGCTTCCGCCACTTCCGCATAGAGGTTGGTTTCCTTCAGGCTGCGCCCGGCGCCAGACACCCCTGAAAGCGCGTTGATAGTGATGTTGGCAGGGCGGATGAGCCGCGCGGCGGCCAGAGGCAGCAATGCCAGCAGCGCTGCCGTCGGGTAGCAGCCGGGGCATGCCACCAGCCGGGCGGCAGGCAGGCGGTCGCGCGCCACTTCACTTAGCCCGTAAACAGTCTGCGACAACAGATGCGGTGCCGGATGGGTGTTGCCGTAATAGTCGTGATAGGTCGCCGGGTCGTTCAGGCGGAAATCAGCTGACAGGTCGATGATGCGGTGATCGGTCAGCGTGGAAAGAAGCTCTGCCGAGGCCCCGTGTGGCAGACACCCGAACACCACATCGATACTTGTCCAGTCGATGTCTTGTGCCTTCACCAGTGCCGGAAGGCGCGGGTAGGGGGCAAAATGCGGCCAGATATCCGTCATCGCCTGCCCGGCCTTCTGGTTGGCGGCCAGTGCGGCGATCTCGATATGGGGGTGGGTAAGTGCGAGGCGCACCAGATCGGCCCCCGTATAGCCCGAAGCCCCCAGAATGGCGATGCGTAACCTGTTCATGCAATGGCCTTAGGCGTTTGTAGCGCTTGTCTCAATCCTGTGCTCACTCTTTCCAGAAGGGCTTGAGGACCGGGATGATCGATGCGAACTCGTCGGTCCATCCGGGCACGTCAGCCTGTGTGCGCAGCGGCAGCCACTGGCTGCTGTCTCCGGTTGCTTCGGTAAAATTGGTCATGTCGTCTTCGGTTCGCGACAGGGCGATCCAGATGGATGCATTGTAACCGAGGCTGACGTCGCTGTCTTTGGGGGCATAAACCAGTTGCCGGGCGGTCAGCCCCAGATCGCGGGCAATGGCGGCCACCACAGGTTCGAGATCGAGAAAGCGGTTCGAGATGTGCACCATCAGTATCCCGTGACGGGACAGGGTGCGGAAATAGGTTTCAAAAGCTTCGCGCGTCAGCAGATGCAGCGGGATGGCATCCGAGGAAAAGGCGTCGATCGCCAGCAGGTCGAAACGATTGGCGGGCTGTTCGGCCAGCTTGAGACGGGCGTCACCCACAATGATCCGCAGATCAGGCCGGCATTGCGACACGAACGAAAATACTGCCGGGTTGGTGGCCAGCCTGACAACCATCGGGTCGATTTCAAAGACCGTCCAGTCTTCCAGAGGGCTGGCGTAGCAGACGAGACTGCCGGTTCCCAGCCCGACCACGGCGATACGTGCACGGGCGCCAAACAGGGTCGATGCCGACCGCATGGCCTGACCAATGCCCGAATCGGGGGCGTAATAAGTCATGGGCTGGCGCGAGAACCCTGGGTCAAGCGACTGCGCACCGTGAAGGGTCGTTCCGTGCAACAGACGCCGGGTTTTCAGCATATTGCTGTTTTCAATGGTATAGATGCCGAAAAAGCTGCGTTGACGCGCGCCCTTGATGGTCGAGATGTCGATCTGTTGCCAGCCGCCGAAAGCCAGCATCAGCATCATCAATCCCCAGGTGAACTGCAGCGGACGGCCGATTGCCAGAATGGTGATCGTCACCATGACCAGCAGGGCGATAGCCTGCGCCGGTGGCGGATCAAGCAGATCGAGGCTGGCCCCCAGCCACCAGCTGAGAACCAGCAGCAGCGGCGGTGACAGGATGCGCAGCGCCCGGGCCGGCAGCCGGTTGCCAACCCACAGATTGCCAATGGCTGCCGTCAGCGGCCGTGCCGGGACGAGGAGCGCCGCCGCCAACAGCAGGATCGGGTGCTCGTAGACCCAATCGAACAGCTCGGGCGCCACCAGAGCCGCGAACACCCCGCCCACCACCCCGCCCACCGACATCAGCAGATAATAGCCGGTAAGCTGGGCAGCGGGCGGACGGTCAAGCGCCAGTGTGCCATGCAGTGCCACTGCCACCACGAACAGCAGCGCGATCGAGAACATGCCGAACACAGTGGCTGCCATTCCGGCCAGCAGCACGTTGGCAACGCCGAACACCAGCAGGGCTGCCGGTGCCGCAAGCACCGCCAGCCGGGTGGCCATCGGGCCGGCGCCAGAGAAAGCCAGAATGAAGCTGAGGAGGTAAGCCGTAAGCGGCAGCACCCACAACAGCGGCATGGCCATGATATCGGTGGTGATGTGGGTGGTGGTAGACAGCATCAGCCCGGATGGCACGGCGGCCAGCGCCACCCAGTACAGCCGCCGCGGCCAGGTAACCGGGCGGGCGCCCCGCGCCGTGACAGTATCGGGAACGGTGGCAGGTGGATGGTCGCCGGTACGGACGATGGCGAAGGCGCAGCCCACCGTAAGCGCGAGCAGAACGACATAGCCTGCAGACCACAGGTGTTGCTGAAAACCGAGGGTGGTGAACGGCTCGAGCAGGAAAGGGTAAGCGAGCAGGCCAGCCAGAGACCCGAAGTTCGAAGCAGCATACAGGAAGAAGGGGCTGGCGGCCGACTTGTCGGCCGATCGGGCGAACCAGGCCTGCATCAGCGGCGCCTGGGCAGCGACCATCACGAATACCGGACCGATCGACACCATCAGCAGTTTCAGAAGCCACCAGACGGCAGTGTCGCCGGTAGCCGGATCGGCAAAGCGGGCGATTCCGATCGGCAGGGTGAGGGCTGCCAGTGTGAACAACGGCACATGCACCATGGCCTGGGTGCGAAACGGCAGCCGTTGCAGACCATGGGCATAGGTATACCCCAGCAGCAGGGCCGACTGGTAGAACAGCATGGCCGTGTTCCAGACGCTGGGCGAGCCGCCCAGCACCGGCAGGACCAGACGGGCGAACAGCGGCTGGATGAGGAACAGCAGGAAACTGCCGGTAACAAGGGTGGCAATGAAGAGCGACCGCAGGCTGCGCCCGGCAGTTCGGGTATCTCCCATGGCGGCCACAGGGGTGGTTGCCGGCATCACAGCATCCTTTCCTGGCGGGGTGCCCAGCCTTCGTGACGCAGCAGCCATTCCTTGCGGTGCAGACCGCCGGCATAGCCGGTGAGGCTGCCATCGGCACCAATCACCCGATGGCAGGGTACGACGATGGCAAGAGGGTTGCGGCTGTTGGCGACCCCCACCGCGCGGCTCGCCCCCGGCTCACCGAGTTGTCTGGCAATTTCTGCGTAGCTGCGGGTGGAGCCAGCCGGAATGGTGCGCAGTTCCCGCCATACCCGGCGCTCGAACGCTGACCCGACCGCGCCGGTTTCAATGGCGGCAAGTGCCTGCAGATCACCGCCGAAATATGCGTTGAACGCCTGTTGCAGGGGCGCAGGCAGCGGAGCGTAAGTGACGGGTGCGGGAAAATAGCGGTGGAGGGTGGTTTGCAGGCGATCAGGGGTTTCGGAAAATTCAGCCGCCCACAACAGGCCGTTGCCGTCGTGCAGCAGCGTCATGACGCCGATAGGCGTATCCAGTGTCGAAGCGCCCAGCATCTGATCCAGCATCTGATGTGGTATAGCCTATCTGTACGGGCCGACCAGTGGGAGATTATGTGCAAGCAACCGAGAGAGGGAGCGCCTGCCTGACTATGGTTCTGCCTTTTTCAGACGATATGGCGACCGCCTGATGGGGACCCTTGGCCGGACCTTCTGTGTGGGGAACTCCAGCCGCGATCCAGCAACACACATTGTGCCAGAACGCAGTGCCCTGTGGGGAGCCGGGTGGGGAGCCGGATGGGGAGCCGGGCACGCAGTTTGCGCACAACAGGGGAGGCCCAAGAACTGGGGAGTCGCGAAAAGCGGAACAGGTATCGATCCGTTACCCGGGCCGGTTATCCGGAACCCGTGCTTCGTACTTTGGGTAACATGACCCATGCTCGGGCGGCTGATCAGCAGGTCAGCGCCCGTCAGGCGGCCCGTTTGTAAGGCGTCAGTCGAGTTTGTGGGTCAGACCGCGCCGCTGACGGCGGACAATCGCGCCCACCAGCCCGAAACCGGTGATCAGCAGCGCCCAGGTTGCAGGCTCCGGCACGACGGCATTCGGCCCAGGTCCGTTAATGAGGATGATGGGATGTTCGGCAATGAAAGTGTTTAGCCCAGGTCTGGAAGACGTGCTGTCACTGTCTGGCGAGGGGGTGGAAATGGCCGCCATCGCCGGCGATGTCAGCAGCACGGCGCAGGCGGCAAGAGCAAGAGTCCTGATCATAATGGCTCCCCTGAAAGAAAAGAATCCCTTCCCGAAGGATGCCACATAACAGATTATGGTTAATCAACACAAGCGCAAAGTTATAAATTAACTGACATTTCTGATATGTAACAGAGGTCTGGTCTTTGGTATCCACGCGCCTGATGTTACGCCTGCCCGCCAGAGACCGTCAGCGGCACGCCGAACAGGTCGTGTTCGTCGGCGTCTTCGACCAGAACGGCGACGATGTCGCCGGGCTTGCAGCCAGTGGAATCCCGCAGCAGCACATTGCCGTCAATCTCAGGGGCGTCGGCCGTGGAACGTCCGGTCGCACCACCCTCGTCATCCACCTCGTCGATGATCACGTCGATGGTCTGGCCGATTTTCTTCTGCAACCGAGCAGCAGATATGGCCGCGGCCTTTTCCATGAAGCGTTGCTGGCGTTCGGCCCGCACTTCGGCGGGCGGCAACCCGGGCAGGGCATTGGCAGCGGCGCCAGCAACCGGTTCATAGGCAAAGCAGCCGGCACGATCGATCTGTGCCTCGTCCATCCAGTTGAGCAGATAGTTGAAATCCGCCTCGGTCTCTCCGGGGAAACCGGCAATGAAGGTGGACCGGATGGTAAGGTTGGGGACTTCGCGCCGCCACCGCTCCAGCCGTTCCAGCACTCTGGCCTCGTTGGCGGGCCGCCGCATCGCTTTCAGCACCGATGGCGCGGCATGCTGGAAGGGGATGTCGAGATAGGGGAGGATCAGACCCTCGGCCATCAGCGGAATCAGCTCGTCGACGTGTGCGTAGGGGTAGACGTAGTGCAGCCTCACCCAGGCCCCCAGCCGGCCGAGTTCGCGCGCCAGATCGGTGATATGGGCGCGCAGCTCGGATTTGCCGAACCGTGCATGTGATAGGTCACGCCCGTAAGCCGAGGTGTCCTGGCTGATGACCAGCAGTTCGCGGGTGCCCGCGGCCACCAGTTTCTCTGCCTCGCGCACGATCGCGTCGGGCCGCCTCGATGCCAGCCGGCCACGGATGGAGGGGATGATGCAGAAGGCGCAGGCATGATTGCAGCCTTCCGAAATCTTGACATAACTGTAATGGCGCGGAGTCAGCTTGAGGCCGATATCGGGCAGCAGGTCGAGATAGGGCTGTGGCGGCATCGGCGCCGCCTCGCGCACCGCGCCCACAACCTCTTCGTATTGCTGCGGTCCGGTGATCGCCAGCACATCGGGGAAGCGTTCGCGGATGCTGTCGGCCTCGGGGCCGAGGCATCCGGTCACCACGACCCGGCCGTTTTCAGCGATTGCCTCGCCGATGGCTTCGAGGCTTTCCTCCTTGGCACTGTCGAGAAAGCCGCAGGTGTTCACCACCACGACGTCGGCGCCGGCATAATCGGCCGACAGTTGATAGCCTTCGCTGCGCAGCGAGGTAAGAATTCGTTCGGAATCGACGAGCGCCTTGGGGCAGCCCAGCGATACCATGCCCACCTTGCGCGGCGGTTCCAGAGTGCGCTCCGTGCCCATCAGTCGGAAATACCGAGCTTCATCAATGCCAGCACTTCCTTGCGGCTGCGCTGGTCGTGGCGGAACACCCCCATCATGCGGCTGGTGGTCATGGTAACGCCCGGCGTGTGCACACCGCGCGCCGTCATGCACGAGTGCGACGCCTCGATAACCACTGCCACGCCTCGCGGGTCGAGGCCTTCCTGGATGGCATCGGCGATTTCAGCGGTCAGGCGCTCTTGCACCTGCATGCGTTTTGCAAACCCGCGCGCCACCCGCGCCAGCTTGGAAATGCCGACGACGCGATCCTTGGGCAGATAGGCGATATGAACCCGGCCGATGATCGGGGCGAGATGATGTTCACAGTGGGAATGGAAGGGGATGTCGCGCAGCAGCACGATTTCGTCATAGCCGCCCACTTCCTCGAATACCCGCGACAGATGCTGCTTGGGGTCTTCCTTGTAGCCGGCGAAATATTCCTGCCAGGCGCGCGCCACCCGGCCGGGGGTATCGCGCAGACCTTCGCGGCCCGGATCTTCGCCCGCCCAGCGGATCAGCGTGCGCACGGCCTCAAGCACATCGGCAGGAATGGCGGCGTCACGGTCGGGCGGGGTCTGGGTATTCATGGCAGGGTGGTTCCTGTGGATGGAAGCGGGAGAGGGCAAGGCTCTTGCCGCATGCATGGGTAGGTGGGCAAGGGCAGGGTTCGTCCTCTGCATCACCAGTGTGTTTACGTCCATTGCCTGATAGCCGGACCTGATGTGATTTCAAAGACGCGCGACAAAGGTTTTCTTTTTCAGGGCAGCCAGTATCGTCGACCCCAGGAGGGAAACGATGTTCGGAACCATGCAGAAGGCCCCGATGAACGTGTGGCAGATGATCGATCATGCGGCTTTCCATCATGGCCACCGCGAGATCGTCAGCCTGACCGCCGATCAGGAGGAAGTGCGCACCAACTGGATGCAGGTGCACCGCCGGGCGCGCCAGGTTGCAGCCCTGCTCAGGCGGCTCAACATCGGCATAGGCGACCGGGTGGCCACTCTGGCGTGGAACACCCACCGCCATGTCGAGGCCTGGTATGGCATTTCGGGCATGGGGGCGGTGGCCCACACCATCAACCCGCGCCTGTTTGAAGACCAGATCGTCTATATCGCCAACCATGCCGAAGACCGGGTGCTGTTCCTTGATACCAGCTTCATCCCGCTGATCGAGAAGCTGGCGCCGAGGCTTGCGACGATCGAGCACTTCATAGTGATGACCAGTCGCGCCCACATGCCTTCCGGCACAGCTGTTCATTTCCAGTGTTACGAAGACCTGATCGCGGCCGAACCCGAAGACCAGCCATGGACGCCGCTACCCGAAGAAGCGCCATCAGGGCTCTGCTATACCTCGGGCACCACGGGTAACCCCAAGGGCGTACAATATTCCCATCGCTCCAACGTTCTGCATGCCATGGCCGGGGTGGCGGCCGATGTTCTGGCCCTGCAATCGCGCAGCTGTGTTCTGCCGATCGTGCCGATGTATCACGCCAATGCCTGGGGGGTGCCTTATGCGGCGGCCATTGCTGGTGCCAAGCTGGTTCTGGCCGGGCCGCGGTTCGATGCCGCCACGCTGGCCGGACTCATCAGAAGCGAGGGGGTGACGCTCACTCTGGCGGTGCCGACGGTATGGCTTGGCATGCTGCAGTATCTCGAGGTCGAGGGCGGTGATCTGAAGCCGCTCGAAACTGTAGTGATCGGTGGGTCGGCAGCGCCGCGATCGATGATCGAGACCTTTGAAATGCGCTATGGCGTCAATGTGTGCCATGCCTGGGGCATGACCGAGATGTCGCCTTTGGGAACCCTGGGAGCCCTGTCGGCCGAAGCGTTGCAGTTGTCGCGCAGCAAGCAGATCGATTTGAAGTGCAAGCAGGGGCGGGCGATCTTCGGTGTCGAGCTGAAGCTGGTGGATGATGACGGGCGGGCGCTGCCGAACGATGGCAAGGCCTTTGGCCGGCTGATGGTGCGTGGCCCGTGGATCGTCGAGAGCTATTTCAAGGGGGATGGCGGACGCATCCTCGATGATGAAGGCTGGTTCGATACCGGCGATGTCGCCACCATCGACCCCATGGGCTACATGCAGATCACCGATCGATCGAAGGATGTGATAAAATCGGGAGGAGAATGGATTTCCTCGATAGAAATTGAGAATATCGCCACGGGCTGCGCGGGTGTTGCTGAAGCTGCCGTCATAGGCGTGAGCCACCCCAAGTGGACTGAGCGTCCGCTGCTGGTAGTCGTCCGCAAACCGGGCTCTCAGGTCTCGGCCGCCGATCTGAAAGCCTATCTGGAGGGACGGATTGCCAGCTGGTGGATGCCCGATGCTGTCGAGTTCGTGGATGCCATTCCCCACACCGCCACCGGCAAGATCCTGAAAGTCGCCTTGCGCGAACAGTTTGCCGGCTATCAGCTGCCCGACCAGACCTGATCCCGGCCGCCCGTCAGCAGGGGCTGGAATGATGCGCAATATTCTGATATAAGCAGGCCCGTTCCGGACTGGAATTGATCGTTGGATTGCCAGCCTGGCCTCAAGGCCAGAACAGGGGCAGTTGACCGTTCTTCTGGTCAGGGCGATTCAATCAGGCAATACCCTGTTTCTCAGGATTTGCCAAAAATGGAAAAGAGGTCGCGCGGACCGCAACCCGGGTTTGCTTTCATTCGTGTGCCACTAGTGGAACCAGATGGTATTTCTGTCTGGCACATGAGGAAGGTGTTGTTTTCCGGGCTGTTTTCCGACGCGACACAGTGAAAGGACCGGATCGGCCATGGCAGCTAAGCCCCTCAGCTTCGAAGTTGGTGACAATGTCGTTTATCCCAAGCACGGTGTCGGCCGGGTGATCGAGATCCAGTCGAGCGAAATTGCCGGGACGAGGCTGGAGCTTTATGTTCTGCGCTTTGACAAGGAGCGCATGATTCTGAAGGTGCCGACCAACAAGGCCGAATCGGTGGGGATGCGCAAGCTTTCAAGCGAGGCGACTCTGAAGGACGCGTTGCTGACCTTGAAGGGGCGGCCGCGGATCAAGCGGATCATGTGGTCGCGTCGTGCCCAGGAATACGAAGCCAAGATCAATTCCGGAGACCTTGTTTCCATCGCTGAAGTGGTGCGCGACCTGCATCGTGCGGAGGATCAGCCTGAACAGAGCTATTCCGAGCGGCAGATCTTCGAAGCGGCGATCAGCCGGCTGGCCCGCGAGGTTGCAGCGATGAAGAATATCGACGAACCGGCGGCCCAGCGTGAAATCGAACAGGTGCTGAAAGCCGCCTGAGCCCGACCGCAGGCGACACCGGGGAGGGGGTCTGACCACCCCCGTGGGGGATCAGACCCCGGATCAGACGGTCCAGACCTCGGCAGATTGGCCCCGAACCGGCAAGGGCTGGCGCGGGGTCAATCTTTTTGTGCCCGATCACCAGGCTCGATGCCCGACTGTCAGGTCAATCGATGGCGATGGCGTTGGCTCTGGCAAAACCGGCAAGCTCGTGGCGGATGTTGATGTGCGGCGTATCGAGCCATCCCGCCATCAGTTGCTGAACGGCGCCGATGTCTGCTGACCGGATCATCGCCTTTACCGGTCCGATGGCAGCGGGCGTGATCGACAGGCGCCTGATCCCCAGTGACAGCAGGGCGAGCGCTTCCAGCGGCCGGCCACCCATTTCACCGCAGACGCTCAGCGTAACGTCGTGGCCCGCGCATTCGTTGACGATGCCGCGAATGAACCGCAGCACACCACGCGACAGCCAGTCGTAGCGGTTGGCAAGGTGAGGGTTGCCGCGGTCAGCCGCCAGCAGGAACTGGGTGAGATCGTTGGTGCCGATCGACAGAAAATCGAGCTGCGGAAGCAGTTCGTCGAGTGTCATCGCCAGTGCCGGCACCTCGAGCATGGCGCCGAAACGCACATCGGTGGCGTGCGGAATACCGGCAGCCGCCAGCTTCGCCTTGCGGTCCTCGACGATGGCGCGGGCCTGCTCGTATTCCCACGGTTCGGCAACCATCGGGAACATCAGGTGCAGCGTGCGGCCCGCTGCTGCCTGCAGCAGAGCGCGCGCCTGTGCTGCCATCAGGCCACTGCGCGAGAGTGCCAGCCGCAGCGCCCGCCAGCCCATGGCCGGGTTCTCCTCGCGGCCTTCCATGCGATCGACATAGGGGACGATCTTGTCGCCGCCGATATCGACGGTGCGGAACACCACCGGCCGGTCGGCGGCTGCCGCCAGCACATCACGGTAGAGGGCAATCTGGCGGCCGATGCGGGGCAGGGTGGCAGAGACCAGGAACTGGAACTCGGTGCGGAACAGGCCGATCCCGTCGGCGTTGGTGAGGTCAAGTGCAGGCAGGTCGGATGTCAGCGCCGCATTCATCATAAGGGTGATGCGGGTTCCGTCCAGGCTCTGGGCCGGCAGGTCTCGCAGCTTGTCATACTCGGCCTGCCGTCTGGCCCGCAGGTTCATCTGCGCCTGATAGCCCGCCAGCACAGCTGGCGCCGGACGCACGAACAAGGCGCCCGCACCCCCGTCGAGCAACAGCGGATCGCCCTCGCTGACCTGCTGGCGCAGGTTGCGCAACCGCCCCAGCAGCGGCACGCCCATGGCACGCGCCAATATGGTGACGTGCGACGTCAGCGATCCTTCCTCCAGCGCCACCCCCTTCAGGTACCGGCGGTCATACTCCAGCAGTTCGGCTGGCCCGAGATTGCGGGCGATCAGGATCGAATCTTCGGCAAGGCCTTGTTTGGCCGCCGTTTCGCCGGCGCCTGCCACCACCCGGATCAGCCGGTTGGACAGATCTTCGAGGTCGTGGAGGCGTTCGCGCAGATAGGGGTCGGCGGCCGAACCGAGCTTGATGCGCTGGGCCTGGGCGACGGCCTCGATGGCAGCTTCAGCGGTCAGGCCGCCGTCGATCCCGTCGTGAATCCTTTGCGCCCACCCGGCATCGAGGGCGAACATCTTGTAGGTTTCCAGGATTTCATGATGGTCGCCCGGGCCGGCGAACTCAGCGCGCGACACCATCTGGTCGATCTCGTCGCGCATCCGCTGGAACGCACTGTTGAGACGCTCGTGCTCGGCCTCGGGATTCTCGGCGACCGAACGGGTGATTACCACCCGCGGCTCGTGAAATACTGCCACCCCGCGCGCCAGCCCGTCGACGATGCGCATGCCGCCAAGGCGCAACGGTGTGGTGTCACGCGGGGGTTTCGGGGCGTTTTCTGCGGCGTCGACCAGCCCGGCAGCAGCAATCAGCTCGGCCAGCACCATGGCGACCGTTTGCAGGGCCTCGATCTCGATGTCGGCATATTCGCGGGGCTGGCGATGCTGTACTGCCAGCACCCCGATCACCCGTTCGCGGCGAATAATGGGGACGCCGGCAAAGCTGTGAAAATGTTCTTCGCCGGTTTCCGGGCGATAGGCAAAGCGCGGATGCCTGCTGGCTTCGGCCAGAGTCAGCGGGGCGCGCGTTTCGGCAATGGTTCCCACCAGCCCCTGGCCGATGGCCAGACGGGTGACATGAACCGCTTGCTGCTTCAGCCCGCGGGTGGCGAACAGCTCGAGCATGCCATCGCGCAACAGATAGATCGACGCAACTTCCGACCCCAGCGCATCGGCAATCAGGTTGGCGACCAGCCCCAGCTTGGTCTGGGTAGGGGTGCGGGCCGCCATGATGTCGTGCAGGCGACGCAGCAGTTCGCGGGCCCCGCCAGTCCGTGTTGACATCAGCGACTGCTCCGATGCGCCAGAACCATTTCCGCCTCGGCGATCAACCCGCCGATGATGGCGCTGACCGGTTCCTCGGCCGTTACCATGCCCACCGATTGCCCGGCCATGACCGAGCCATTCTCGACATCACCGTCGATCACGGCCCGGCGCAGCGCCCCCGCCCAGTAGTGCTCGATCTCGAGCTGGGCATCGGCAAGCGCAACCGTGCCCGCCTCCAGACGGGCGACCATCTCGCGCTGTTTGGCTGCAAAGGCCTCGGAGGCGGCGTTCCTGAGGGCGCGCACCGGGATCACCGGCAGGCGCGGGTCGATCTGCACTGAAGGTTGTGCTTCGCGGGCGGCGGCCCGCAGAAAGGCCTTCTTGAAGTTGGGGTGGGCAATCGATTCGGTGGCGGCAGCAAAGCGGGTACCCAGCTGAACGCCGGCGGCCCCCATTTCGACAAAGGCGGCAATCGCCGCCCCCCGCCCGATGCCGCCGGCCGCAAAAATGGTGGCGTCGGGCAGGTTGGGAAGCACTTCCTGCGCCAGCACGTTAAGGCTGACGGGACCGATGTGCCCGCCGGCTTCCGACCCTTCGATGACCAGCGCATCGACGCCCGAGCGCAGCAGCTTGCGGGCAAAGGCAAGGTTGGGGGCAAAGGCCATCACCTTGGCGAAGTCGCGGATGGCGGCGATCGCCGGGGCGGGTGGCAGGCCGCCCGCCAGAGCCACATGGCTGACACCGGCGCCCTTGCATACCGCGATCAGCTCCATCAGCTGCGGGTGCATGGTGATGAGGTTGACTCCGAAAGGCTTGCCGGTCAGCGCCTGGGTGCCGGCGATCTCGGCCTCAAGGAGGGCAAGAGTCATGGCGCCGCAGGCCAGCACTCCGAAGCCGCCGGCCTCAGAAATGGCCGATACCAGGTGGCGTTCGGAAACCCAGCTCATGGCACCTGCCATTATGGCATGGCGGGTGCCGAGGAAGGCGCGACCCTTGGCCGTAAGAGCGTCGAGGCGCGGCGTATCACTCATAGGGGGCATCCAGACCATAGGCGGTGTGCAGAACCCGCACCGCCAGTTCGAGATACTCTTCGGCGATCAGCACCGATACCTTGATCTCGGAGGTGGTGATGGCGAGGATGTTGATGCCGCGTCCGGCCAGCGCCCGGAACATGGTGGCGGCAACGCCTGCGTGGCTGCGCATGCCCACCCCAACCACCGAGATTTTCACCACCTGATCGTTGGTATCGACCCGGGCGTAGCCGATCTTCTCGCGCAGTTCTTCAAGGGTGGCGCGGGCGCGGGCGAGATCGGGGCGGGGCACGGTGAAGGTGACGTCGGTCGACAGTCCGTCAGAGGCGATGTTCTGCACGATCATGTCGACGTTGATGTTGGCATCGGCCAGCGGGCCAAAGATGGTGGCGACGACACCGGGCTGGTCGGGGACCCCCACGACCGTCAGCTTGGCCTCGTTGCGATCATAGGCAACGCCGGCGATCAGTTCCTGTTCCATGACTTCATCCTCATCGACGACCAGTGTGCCGGGGGCGTCGGAAAAACTCGACAGCACCTGCAGGCGGACTTTTTCCTTCATCGCAAGCTCGACCGAGCGGGTCTGCAGCACCTTGGCGCCCACCGAGGCGAGCTCAAGCATTTCCTCGTAGGTGATGAGGCCGAGCTTGCGGGCGCGCGGCACGATGCGCGGATCGGTGGTGAATACGCCTTCGACATCGGTATAGATGTCGCAGCGGTCGGCGCCGACGGCGGCCGCTACGGCCACGGCCGAAGTATCCGAGCCGCCACGCCCCAGTGTCGAGATGCGCTGGTCGGGGCTGACACCCTGAAAACCGGGGATCACGGCCACTTCGCCCGATTCCAGCGCGGCCACCAACCGGTCGGTTGCGATATGCTCGATCCGGGCCTTCGCATGGCCTTCCGACGTGGTGATCGGGATCTGCCAGCCCAGCCACGACCGCGCCCTGAGGCCCAGGGCCTGCAAGGCAATGGCGAGCAGGCCGGAGGTCACCTGCTCTCCCGAGGCGACGACCGAATCATATTCGGCCGGGTCGGCAAGTGGTGAGGCTTCGCGGCAGAAGTTGACGAGCCGGTCGGTTTCACCGGCCATGGCTGAGACGACTACCGCAACACGGTTGCCTGCGTCGACCTCGCGTTTGACGCGGTTGGCGACTTCGCGGATTCGCTCGATGCCTGCCATCGAGGTGCCGCCAAACTTCATTACAATGCGTGCCATGTGATTCCGGTGTTGCGGATGCAGGAATATGTGTGCGCGCCCTTTACGGACGGGGGGCGGTGCTGGCAACCACCGCCTGCCTTTACAGCGGCGATTTGTTTCAGTATCGCTGGAACAGATGGAGACCCGTTCGCCTCTTGCCCTGCTGCGACTTACGCGCCCTTAGGCGCGTGGTGCTTGCCGTGGGCCGAGGACCCCGGCAGGATTTGAACAGCGTCTGAGGGGTAGCGACCACTTCCTTGCCAGCATATACTGTGGCGGTACTTCTCCGCCCTTCATCCAGGCAGATCAACCATGTCCGACCGTATCCTGATCTTTGACACCACCTTGCGCGATGGCGAACAGTCCCCCGGCTGCTCGATGAACCTCGAAGAGAAACTGCGGGTGGCAGCCCAGCTGGAGGCGCTGGGTGTCGACATCATCGAGGCCGGCTTTGCCATTGCCTCTGAGGGTGATTTCGAGGCGGTGCAGGCCGTTTCCAGGCAGGCAGAGAAGGCGATCATCGCCAGCCTCGCCCGGGCGGCGCGCGCCGACATCGAGCGGGCGGCTGCCGCCCTCAAGGGTGCGAAACGGCCGCGCATTCACACCTTTATCGCCACTTCACCGCTGCACATGCGGGTGAAGCTGAACAAATCTCCCGAACAGGTGCTGGAATCAATCCGTGAAAGCGTGTCGCTGGCTCGCAGCCTGGTCGATGATGTCGAATGGTCGGCAGAAGACGCCACCCGTTCCGAGCCCGACTTTCTCGCCCGCGCCATTGAAACGGCGATCACGGCCGGAGCCACCACCATCAACCTGCCCGATACCGTCGGCTATGCCACGCCTGAAACCTATGGCGCCATGTTCCGCGACATGATCGGCAGGGTGCCCAATGCCGACAAGGCTGTGTTTTCAACCCACTGCCACAATGACCTGGGGCTGGCAGTCGCCAACAGTCTGGCGGCAGTGATGGCAGGCGCCCGGCAGGTGGAATCGACGATCAACGGCATCGGCGAACGCGCCGGCAATGCCGCTGTTGAAGAACTGGCAATGGCGCTCAGGGTGCGCCGCGACGTGCTGCCCTATGAAACCGCGATCGTCTCGACCGAGATCACCCGGTCCAGCCGGCTGGTGTCGGCGGTAACCGGCATGCAGGTGCAGGCCAACAAGGCGATCGTCGGTGCCAACGCCTTTGCCCACGAAAGCGGCATTCACCAGGACGGCATGCTGAAAGACAGCTCGACCTACGAGATCATGACGCCGGAATCGGTGGGGCAGGGCCATTCGGCACTGGTGCTGGGCAAACACTCCGGCCGCGCCGCTTTCCGCGACAAGCTGGAACAACTGGGCTACACCCTCTCTGAGAACGAGTTTCTTGATGCCTTCCATCGGTTCAAGGCGCTGGCCGATGCCAAGAAGCAGGTGTTCGACGAGGACGTGATCGCCCTTGTCGATGATGAGGTGATCCGGGGCCATGATCGCATTCAGGTGCGCGAAGTCGAGGTATATTGCGGATCGACCGGGCCACAGCGCGCCATCGTCACGCTGGAAGTCGATGGTGAGGAAGTGACAGCGGCGACACGCGGGAACGGGCCGGTCGATGCGTTGTTCAACGCCATCCGCAAGCTGGTGCCTCACGAAGAGGCGGTGTTGCAGCTGTATCAGGTTTCGGCGGTGACGATGGGCACCGATGCGCAGGGCGATGTGATGGTGATTCTGGCGGAAAACGGGCGAACGGCGCGCGGCGTCGGCACCCATAACGACACGCTGGTTGCCTCGGCCAAGGCCTATGTGAATGCCCTTAACAAGCTGATCATGAAGCGCGGCCGATCAGCTCTTGCCGCCTGACAAGCGCTGGGGCATGCAGGGAATATGCCCTGCGGCAATGGTGGCCGCAGGGTGGTTCCTGAAGGGGTGACAATGGCTTTTTCGCTGTACGATGCAACGGTTCCGACATTCATCCAGATGCTGGGCGGCCTCGCCACGGTGCTCGACAAGGGCCGCGCGTTCGCCGCGGAAAAAGGGCTTGCCGAGGCAGACGTCATGAAGGCCTGCCTGGCACCCGACATGTTCCCCCTCAATGTGCAGGTGGGGCAGGCGGTGCATCACGCACTGGGGAGTCTCGAAGGGGTCGCCGCCGGCCAGTTTTCCCCGAGCATGGAACCGGTACCTGCCGATTTTGCCGGCCTCAGGGCGCTGATCGATGACGCGATCGAGCGGTTGAAGGTAGTGGCGCCTGCCGAAGTGAACCTGCTGGAAGGCAAGGAGTGCGCCTTTGTATTCCGGGAATACCGGCTGCCTTATAAGGGGGCCGATTTCTTCACTTCGTTCACACTGCCCAATTTTTATTTCCACGTGACAACGGCTTACGATATTTTGCGCCACATTGGCGTGAACATTGGCAAGCGGGAATATCTGGGGGCAACCCGAACCAGCGCCTGAGCGCGCCCGGCGTCAGGGCGCGTCCTGCCAGTGAAAGCCCAGTGGAGCCTCGCGGAAGGCAAAACGGTCGAGGTGGTTGGCAAGCGCTGTCTTCAGCGCTGCCAGCTGGCCGTCCTCGCTGGCTTCGATCCGTGCCAGCAGCGCGTCGGTGCCGACAGTCAGCGTGATGATGGCATCACCCGCCCAGTTGGCGCCGCGTGCATCATAGGGGAAGCGGATGGTGGCGTGGTCGGCGTTATAGCTGACATAAAGATTGTGGCTCCAGTGTTTGCATAACTGCTGAAGATAGCGGCTGCCGTTGGCGGTTGCGACGCGGGCCTCTGAGATTACCGGCACGAAAATGTTCCTGTGTTGGGGTGGTTCGTATCGGTGGGCAGGTAGGGTGGTTGTGCCATAGGTTCAAGATTCACGCTTCGGCGGCATCCAGACTGTTCTTTCGTCTTGTCAATTTCCCCTACAGACGCTTGCATGCACAAAATCAAAAGCTTGGGGAGCAATCATGCCCGAATCACTGAAGATGGAACGTCGCCAACTGATGACGGGGGCAGCTGCCCTGACAGCTGCCCTGTCGGTATCCGTGGCAAAGCCGGCTTTGGCGGCCGGTGTCGACAAGGCGCTGGAGAAGGCGGTTGCCGCCAATCATGATCAGGCGGTGCAGCGACTGAAAGACTGGATCGCCCTGCCATCGATCGCAGCCGAAGGGCGCAACATGCCCGAGGGGGCCGCCTATATGGAGCAATTGCTGCGCGACGCCGGATTCCAGATGGTGAAGCAGGTGCCGACCAGCGGCTACCCGGTGGTGTTTGGCACCCTCGATGCCGGAGCAAGGAAAACCCTGGCCATCTATTTCATGTATGATGTCAAGCAGTTCGATCCGGCTGAATGGCAGTATCCGCCGCTGGAAGGGCGACTGGTCGACAAGCCGGGTGTCGGCAAGGTGATGTATGGCCGGGGCGCCACCAATCAGAAGGGCCCCGAGGCGGCGTTTCTGGCGGCGCTGCATGCTTTCAAGACGGCGGGGAAGAAGCTGCCGGTCAACCTGGTGCTGGTGGCCGAAGGCGAGGAGGAAATCGCCTCGCCCCACTTCCACGAGGCCATCGCCCAGCCGGACGTATTCAATGCCCTGAAGAGATCGGTTGGGATCATCATTCCGGCTGGTTGGCAATCGCTGTCGGATGGGGGCGTATCGATCAACCTCGGTGCCAAAGGATCGGTGGAGTTCGAGCTGACCTCTTCAGGCGAGACATGGGGTCGCGGGCCCAAGCACGACATCCATTCCAGCCAGTATGCACGGGTCGACAGCCCGGCGTGGCGGCTGGTGAAGGCGCTGGATACGCTGGTGGCCGATGATGGCGTCACGCCCGCGATCGACGGGTTCATGGAGAATGTGCGGCCGCTGACACCGCGTGAGCGGGAATTGATCGCCCAGTCAGCCAGGGCGATGAGCGAAGCGGAAGCCAAGCGGGCGCTGGGGGTGGAGCACTGGATCAACGACATGACGTGGGAACAGTCGCTGGAGCGGCTGGCGGCGATGCCAACCGTCAATATCCAGGGGCTGGTGGGCGGTTATACCGGGCCGGGGGGCAAAACCATTCTGCCCGCGAAGGCCACCGCCAAGCTTGAGTTCCGGCTGGTGCCTGACCAGACGCGGGCTGAAGCAGAAAAAAAGCTGCGGGATCATCTGGATGCCCATGGTTTCAAAGATATCGAGGTAAAGGTGACGGGTGGCTATGGCCCCACCGAAACCGCCGAAAACAGCGCCCTCATCAAGGCCGAACGGGCAGTTTATGAACGTGCGGGCGTTCCGGTAACCGTCTATCCGCGCCTTGCCGGTTCGTGGCCGGGGGTGGTGTTCACGGCGCCGCCGCTCAGCCTTCCGGCCGGGCAGTTCGGGCTGGGCCATGGTGATGGTGCCCATGCGCCCAATGAATATTTCCTGATCGACAGCACCAACCCCAAGGTGCGCGGAATCGATGGCGCCACCCTTGGCTATATCGATTTCCTCTACCAGATCGCCGCCACTGGCTGATTGCGGCCAACATCGCTAAGGAAGCTGCGATGCCACGGTTCCTGATGCTGTTGGCGCTGTTGCTGGCAGCGCCGGTGTTTGCGCAATCCTATGCGCAACTGCCGCACACACGCATTGAACTGATTTCCGAAACAACAGCGCCAAAGCCCGGAGATCGCTTTACAATCGGCCTGGTGCTTGAGCCGCAGGCGGGCTGGCACACCTATTGGCAGAATCCCGGAGACGCCGGGATGCCGCCCACGATCGCCTGGACCTTGCCCAAGGATGTTGTGGCCGGCCCGCTGCGCTTCCCGGTGCCGGAAACCTTCGTTGTGAAAGGCATCATGAACCATGTGTACAGCCAGCGGAACATCTTGCTGGCCGATGTGCAGGTGCCCGCTGGCTTTTCCGGTTCCCTGCCATTGGTGGCCCGGGTTAGCTGGCTGGTATGCGATGATCGACTGTGCGTTCCCGAAAATGCAACGTTGCGGCTTGACCTTGCCACTGGCAGTGGCGCCCCTGACCCGTTGCGTCGGGCTGATTTCGATTCCGCCCGTGCTGCCATGCCCCGCAAGCTGGCAGAAAACGGCGGATTTGCCGTGGACAATGGCCGGATCAGGCTGTCTGTGCCCTTTGCCGGCACCGACCGGGTGACGGCTGCCCATTTTTTCTCGGCCGGAGACAGTGACTTTGTCTTTGCCAGCCCGCAAACGGTGACGCGCACGGATAATGCCCTGATCATCGAGGCCGATGCCGCAGGACCGCCGCCCGCCACCCTCGCTGGCGTGCTGCGGGTGGAGCAGGGCAAGCAGGTGCTGGGGCTGCAACTGAAGGCGGTTCCGGAAGCTGTCACTTCGGGCCGGCCACTTTCCGGCGCTGGTGCTAGGGCTGGTGCATCGGCGGCGCTTCTGCCAGCGCTGGGGCTGGCGATTCTGGGCGGGGTGTTGCTGAACCTGATGCCCTGTGTGTTCCCCATCCTCAGCCTGAAGGCCATGAGCCTGGCGCGCGCCGGGGAAACGCCGGCGCGGGCGCGCACCGAGGGCCTTGCCTATGCGGCCGGGGTGGTGCTGGTGACGACTCTGCTGGGGCTGGCGGTGATCCTGATTGCCCGGGCCGGGGCGGGGGCGGGTTGGGCCTTCCAGTTGCAGGAACCGCGGGTCATCGTGCTGCTGCTGCTTCTGACACTGGCGATCGGGCTCAATTTTGCCGGGTTGTTTGCCGTGAACGCCGGCACATTGCAGGCAGGGCAGGGGCTGGCCAGCCGCCCGGGGGCCAGCGGGGCATTTTTCACCGGGGCGCTGGCGGCTTTCGTGGCGACGCCGTGCACCGGGCCGTTCATGGCAGGCGCCCTCGGGGCGGCGCTGGTGCTGCCACCGCGCGCCGGGTTGCTGGTTTTCGTAGGGCTGGGTTTCGGTCTGGCACTGCCGTTTCTGGCCATTGGGTTCATTCCGGCGTTGCGCCGCCACCTTCCCAAACCGGGGGCGTGGATGGAAACCTTCCGGCGGATTCTTGCCATTCCCATGTTGCTGACATCGCTGGCGCTGGCCTGGGTGCTGGGGCGGCAGACCGGGGTGCCGGGGTTGATGCTGGGGCTGCTGTCGGCCCTGTTGCTGGGGCTTGGCCTGTGGTGGCTGGGGTTGCGGCAGGCCCGGCGGGTTTCCGGCTGGCCGGGGCTGGTGGTGGCTGGCCTGGCAGTTCTGGCTGCCCCATTCGGGCTGTCGTGCCTGCCGGCTGCTACCGCTGCTGCTGCCGAAGCAGCGCCGGAAGCCCCCGAGGCGCTGGGTGCGGTTTCTTGGTCGCCCGAGAAGCTGGCGGCGGCACAGGCAGCGGGCAAGCCCGTTTTCCTGTATTTCACTGCCGACTGGTGCCTTACCTGCAAGGTGAACGAGCGTGGGGCGCTGGCGTCGGACGCCGTTGCCGACCATTTCCGCAAACAGGGCATTTCCGTGATGGTGGGAGACTGGACCAGGCCCGACGCTGCCATCGCCCGCTTCCTGGAAGAGCGGGGGCGCGCGGGCATACCGCTCTATCTGTTTTATGCCGCTGATGGCAGCGTCACCGAGCTTCCGCAATTGCTGACGGTGAACATGCTGACAGCGCTCGCAAGCTCTGGTTCAGCCACCAAACCCTAGAGATTCCCGCATGATGAAACATCTGTTGATCGCATCTTCGTTCCTGCTGGCTGCTGCACCGTCGCTGGCAGCAGCTGTGGTTGGGCAGCCGGCGCCGGCCTTTTCGGTGGCAGACAGTAACGGGCGCACCGTTTCGCTTGCTGATTTCAAGGGAAAAACCGTGGTTCTGGAATGGACCGACCCTGAGTGCCCGTTCGTTCAGAAGCATTACAATGGCGCCATGCAGAAGCTGCAGGCCGATGCCCGCCGCGATGGCGTTGTGTGGCTGACAGTCAATTCCGAAGGCGCGGGCAAGCAGGGGGCTGTTTCGGCGGCACAGGCCAATCGCTATGTGCGCAGCAATGGCCTGATGCCGGCAGCCTATCTGCTGGATACCAGTGGCGCCATGGCCAGGGCTTATGGTGCCCGCACCACCCCGCACATGTTCGTCATCAACAAGGAAGGCGTTGTGGCGTACGCCGGCGGGATCGACTCCATCCCATCGGCCGATCCGGCGGATACCGGGCGGGCACAGAATTTCGTGCAGTTGGCACTTTCCGACCTGAAGGCTGGCAAGGCGGTTGCCACACCATCGACCCGACCATACGGCTGTTCCATCAAGTTCTGATCCGGCTCTGCCGGTTGTCTGGCGCAGATGATTGGCAACGACAGCGGCGCTGATCATCGCTATGGTGACGTCAGGAGATCTGCTATGACCATCGCTGCAAAGCGGCCCTCGCGGGTGGCCCCTGAATTGCTCGATCTGCTCGACACCCGATTGCGGTGGCTGTCGTCGTGGATGGTGCACAATGCCAACCATCTGCGCGAAAACCGCGACGGTCTGAAAGTGGGCGGGCACCAGGCCAGCTGCGCCTCGATGTCGACAATCATGGCGGTTCTGTATGCGACTGCGCTGCGTGCCAACGACAAGGTGGCAGTGAAGCCGCACGCCGGGCCGTTGCTGCATGCGCTGCATTATCTGCTGGGCAACCAGACCCTTGAGCGCATGCAGGCCTTTCGCGGCCTTGGCGGCGTGCAGAGCTACCCAAGCCGCACCAAGGATCGCATCCCTGTTGATTTCTCCACTGGCTCGGTGGGACTGGGGGTGGCCATCACCGCCTTCGCCAGCCTCGCTCAGGATTTTCTGATCGCCCACGGGCACATGCGGCCTGAAGATGCCGGGCGGATGATTGCGCTGATGGGCGATGCCGAGCTTGACGAAGGCAATATCTATGAGTGCCTGATAGAGGCCTACAAGCACGATATCCGCAACTGCTGGTGGATCGTCGACTATAACCGTCAGTCGCTCGATTCGACGACGGCTGACCGCATGTTCCGCCGTTTCGACGATATTTTCGAGACCTGCGGCTGGCGTGTCGTCACTCTGAAGCACGGGGTGCGGCAGCGCGAGATCTTTGCCCGCCCGGGCGGCGCCCGGCTGGAGGCATGGATCGACCATTGCCCCAATGCCGATTATGCGGCCCTCACCTATCAGGGCGGGGCGGCCTGGCGTGCCCGTCTTCGGCAGGATCTGGCCGGTCACGAAGATACCCTGCACCTGGTTGAGGGGCTGGATGACGATTCGCTTGCCCATCTGATGACCAATCTTGGCGGCCACTGCGCCCAGACGCTCGCGGAAGCGTTTGCCGCTGCCGACGATGACCGGCCGACCCTGTTCATCGCCTATACCGTGAAGGGCTATGGCCTGCCGCTGGCCGGCCACAAGGATAATCATGCCGGGCAGATGACCACGGCCCAGATCGAGGGGCTTAGATCGAGTCTTGGCATCAGGGAAGGCGAGGAGTGGGAGAAATGGGCCGGCGTTGGCGGAAATGCCCGCGCCGAGCTGGAGGCGCTGCTTGCCACCATGAAGCTGTCGGTTTCCTGGCCTGCCGAACCGCCGCTGCCGGTGCCGGCCATCGTGGCGCCAGACGGACGGGAACAGGCGACGCAGATGGCGTTCGGCAAGATCCTGCTCGACCTCTCACGCGGGGAATCACAGCTTGCGAAACGTATTGTCACCACCTCGCCCGATGTCACGGTTTCCACCAATCTTGGTCCGTGGGTGAACCAGCGCGGGCTGTTCCGCCGCAACCGGCTGGCTGATGTGTTCCGGCAGGCGCGGATACCCTCGGCGCAGAAATGGTCGGGGGATTCCGCTGGCCAGCATGTCGAGCTGGGGATTGCCGAGAGCAACCTGTTCCTGGTGCTGGCGGCGTTCGGCCTTGCCATGCCGTTGTTCGGCAGCCGCCTGCTACCCATCGGTACCGTCTATGACCCGTTCATTGCCCGCGGTCTCGATCAGCTGAATTATGCCTGTTACCAGGATGCCCGCTTCATGCTTGTTGCCACGCCTTCAGGCCTCACTCTGGGGCCGGAAGGGGGCGCCCACCAGTCGATCAACACCCCGCTCATCACCATGTCGCAGCCGGGGCTTACCAGCTTCGAGCCGGCCTTTGCCGACGAACTGGCACTGATGATGGAGTGGGCCTTTGCCCACATGCAAAAGCCCGAAGGCGGCTCGGTGGCCTTCCGGCTTTCTACCCGCCAGATTGCTCAGGCGCATCGCAACGACGACGGCTGGCGTGCCGGGGCACTGGCAGGCGGCTACTGGCTGCATCGCCCCAAGGGCAATTGCGCCATTGCCTATATGGGGGCGCTGGCGCCTGAGGCGATGGCCGCATGGGCCGAGCTTGCCGCTGACGAGATGCCGGGGGTTGGCCTGCTGGCCATTACCTCGCCGGGACGCCTGCACTCCGGATGGTCGGCCGCGGTTGCCGCGCGCGATGGCGGAGAGCGAGCGGCTGCCTCGCATGTCGAGGAGCTTCTGGCGCCGCTGGGGCGCGATGGCCGGCTGGTCACCATTCTTGACGGGGCGCCATCGGCACTGTCGTGGCTGGGGGCGGTGCATGGGCAGCAGGTGCGGCCTTTGGGGGTTGATCGCTTTGGACAGACCGGCGACCTGCCAGACCTCTATCACGCCTATGGGCTGGATAGCGCGGCGATCGTGCGGGCGGCCCACCGGATGTTTGCCTGAACAGCGCCTGGGCTGCTAATTACGGGGTGACGCAACCGGGCGCAGGCCCTATCTGGCGATGATGGCCTCTGAACCACTTCGTATTGCCAGCTGGAACATCAACAGCATCCGCGCCCGTCCGCACCTCGTGGAGCAGCTGCTGGCCACCACCCGCGTCGATATTCTGTGTCTGCAGGAAACCAAGTGCGAAAACAGCCAGTTTCCCCGCGCTGTGGCGCAGGGCTGGGGGTTTGCCCACCAGTATCTGGCCGGGCAGCGCATGCACCATGGCGTGGCAATCCTGTCGCGCTTTCCGCTCGAGCCGCTGCCCAGCCTCGACTGGCAGGGCAATGGCGAAGCGCGGCACATAGCCGTGCGGCTGCCTTCGGGGGTGGCGGTGCATAATGTCTATGTACCGGCGGGTGGCGATGTGCCCGATCGGGAAGTCAACCCCAAGTTCGGGCAGAAGCTCGATTTTCTGGAACGGATGACCAAGTGGTCGTCGCGCGTTTCCGAGCCAACGATCGTGCTGGGGGATTTCAATATCGCTCCCTACGAACAGGACGTGTGGAACCACAAGGCCCTCCTGGATGTGGTGAGCCACACCCCCGTCGAGGTGGAAGCGCTTGCCAGGCTGCAGCAAAGCCATGGCTGGGTTGATCTGGGGCGCCATTTCGTTCCGCTGCCCGAGAAGCTTTATACCTGGTGGAGCTATCGGGCGCGCGACTGGCAACTGGCCAACCGCGGGCGACGCCTCGATCATATCTGGTGCTCGCCGGCCCTGTTGGCCTCTGTGCGAGCCATCGACACGCTCACCCAGGCGCGCAACTGGGATCGCCCGTCGGACCATGTGCCGCTGGTTGGGGAATTTGCGCTGTGAGCGACCTGTGGCTGGCGCGTGGCGCTGACGACCTGCGGCGCGGCGAGATTGTCCGCATTAGCGATGGCGCCGTGACCCTTGATATCGTCGCCACGGAACTGGCCACGCCGGAAAGCCTGTCGCAGCTGGAGCAGGGGGGAGCACCTGCCGACCTGCTGATCACGGCCGAGCGTGCGGCGACACTCAAGATCATGAACCAGCTGGCGGCTGCAGATGCTGCTGCAAGCGGCGAGCCGGTGGCCATCACCCGGGCGCCGTGGCTCGATCTGGCGAAATCGATGGCGACCGCCGATCCGCAGGATGATCTGGCCGACCCGGTGAAAGGGCCATTTCCTACCCGCCCGCTTGGCCGCCAGCATCGGGCAGCCAGTGCGGCGCTGGCTCTTGCCAAACGCGCGGCCCTGTTGCCGGCGGTGTTTGCAGTGGAACCCCGCGACTCGGCCGCGCCCGATGGTGCTGCCGAGCGAATCACCCTGGCGGCAGACGAGGTGCTGGCATGGCGGCGGGCGCCGCGTCTACGGGTGGTGGCGCGCGCGCGCCTGCCGCTGGCCGGGGCGCCGGATACTCAGGTGGTTGCCTTTCGCCCTGCCGATGGCGGCCCCGAACATCTGGCGCTGATGATCGGCAATGCCGGTGGGAGCAGCGGGCGGCCGCCGCTGGTGCGCCTGCACAGCGCCTGCCTGACCGGCGATGCACTTGGCAGCCTGAAATGTGATTGCGGGCCGCAGTTGCGGGCAGCGGTGGCGCGGATTGCCGAGGAAGGCGGCGGCATTCTGCTTTATCTGCAACAGGAGGGCAGGGGGATCGGCCTTCTGAACAAGCTGCGGGCCTATGCCCTTCAGGATCAGGGCTTTGATACCGTCGACGCCAATCTGCGGTTGGGATACGCCGAGGACGAACGAGACTTCGACCTGGCAGCCGCCATGTTGCGGCTGCTGCATATCGACAGGATACGTCTTTTGTCCAACAATCCGGCCAAGGCTCAGGCGCTGGAGACCGGCGGCGTGGCGGTTGCGGACCTGGTGCCGCATCGCTTTGGCGCCAACCCGCACAATGCCCATTACCTGGCCACCAAGCGTGATCGGCAGGGCCACCGGTTGTGATCATTTCTGTCGATGGCATCAGCCAGACAGTGCATGCTGCTGACTCCGTTTTCCGCTGCGCCATTGGCCGCAACGGGGTGATCGCAGCCGATGCAAAGCGGGAGGGAGATGGTGCAACCCCGATCGGGCGCTGGCGGTTGCGTGGCGTGCTGCTGCGCCCCGACCGGGTGCCGCTGCCGCCATTACGCCTGCCGTGGCGATGGTTGCGCCCCCATGATGGCTGGAGCGATGACCCGCGCGATCCCGCCTATAACCAGCCGGTCTGCCATCCGCACCCGTTCGGCGCCGAACGGCTGTGGCGCGACGACCATGCCTATGACATCATCGTCGTGATCGATCACAACAGCCAGCCGGTGGTTCCGGGGCAGGGAAGCGCCGTATTCTGGCATCTGGCCCAGCCCGATTGGCAGCCGACGGCAGGGTGCATCGCCATGGAAAGATCGGCGATGCTTGACCTGCTGCCCCGGCTCGATCGCCGAAGCATCCTGTCGGTGGAAGGCTGACGTCAGCCTATCGGCAGCGTCTTTTGCCGCAGAACTGGTTGACGTCGGGCAGGATTACCCATTCGAGTTTCAGGTCGCGCAAAGGTTCGGTCTGGTGAATGCCAAGGCTGCTGCGGAACTCTGGCAGTTCGCTGGTGGCGAATGGCCCCAACTGGCCCTTGGGAACTGCCAGCGCCCGCTTGCCGATGCGCGATGCGGCATTACAGAACGCGATCTGGGCATCGAAGGTTGACCAGCTCTGGTTGGCGCGGGTTGCATACGTGTCGAAGGCGCGTTCCCCGGCGCGGCCTTTCTGCATGCGCCGGAAATAGCCGGTCATTTGCGCAAAGGCGGTGGCCAGTTCGTCGGAGTGTTGACGCAGCAGGGCATTGTAGGTGGGCACCGTTTGCAGGAACGGTGAGAACTGGCACTGCAGCGCTGCGACATTGAGGCCGGCGCGCAGAATCCAGATATCGTTGGCCACCGATTCTTTGGGGGTAAGCCCCGGAAGTGCCGGGGCTGGCGACATTGCGCTTGCTGTCTGAAACGGCAGGAACACTGCCAGTATCGGCAGTAACGCCACAAATACCTTGCGTTTCATGCTGGGCATTTTCAGAGAATTTTCAGCCTAGCAGCTTGCTGAGCTGCAGGGCAATGCTCATATCGCCCTCAACCTTCAGTTTACCCATCATGAAAGCCATTTGCGGGTTTTGCTTGCCAGTGGCAATATCCTCGAAATCGGCCATCGATACCTTAATGCGACAATCGGCATTGCCATCGTTATTGTGAACCGTGGGCGGCGTGACGCTGCTGTCGATTGCGACGAGGCCATCGCTGCCAAAATCAAAAATCACCACTTTGCCGGGAATCCCGCCGCCGGAGGTTACTTTCTCCGATAATTTTTCAGTGATGGTTTCAAGGCTCATGAAGGTCCACTCCCGTATGTGATATTGTGTGGGCCCCAATAGCCACGAAAGAGGCGGGAGGGGAAGCCGCCGTGCGAAAAAATGAGCAGCGGGGAAAAAAGAAGGGCCGCCCCCGGTGGGGAGCGACCCTTACAGGTCAGAAAGTGGTTAATCCTGCCGGATTATTGTGCCGGGGCAGCAGCGTCAGCCGGGGCAACGGCAGCATCGGCCGCAGCCGTGGCAGCATCAGCCGGAGCGGCAGCAACGTCAGCCGGAGCGGCAGCCGCATCAGCCGGAACGGCGGCGGCAGCATCGACAGCAGCGGTATCAGCCGGAGCAGTTTCAACGGCAGTGGTATCGGTCGTCGCAGCGGTTTCAGCCGGCTTCGATCCGCAGGCAACAACGAACAGTGCTGCACCCGCAACGAGGGCGCCAATCTTCAGCTTCCGGGCAATGTCAGCCATGTAAAAACTCCTGTAAGGTATCATCACCGAGCAAAATCCCATAAGCCCGGAGCGGCGGCAATCTAGTCGAGATGGTTTGACAACACAAGCAGATTAATGCGGTGTGAATGACTCCGGGCTGGCCGGGGGCCTGCCAAGCCTCTCCAGAAAGGCCGGAAGTCCGGAAAATAGGGCGTCATCGAGATCGCGCATCCCGACACCGGGCACCAAGTCGGCAAGCCGCGTTACGCCCAGCGCCGAAATTCCGCAGGGGACGATGGCGTCATAATGCCCCAGATCGGTCGCGACATTGATCGCAACCCCATGGAAACTGACCCAGCGACGGATGCGAACACCAATGGCCGCGATCTTGGCAAGCCCGCGAGCAGTCTCAGTCCAGACGCCGACCCCGGCATCGTCGATCCGTGCTGTTACCCCCAAAGTGGCAAGTGCATCGATCACCCACCATTCCAGAGCGCTGACATAGGCCCGCACGTCACGGCCGCGTATGTTCAGATCGAGCATCGGGTATACCACCCGCTGGCCGGGTCCATGGTAGGTGAACTGGCCACCCCGTCCGGCTTCCACCACCGGGAAACGGTCGGGCAGCAAGAGGTCAGCGGAGCGGGCGCTGGTGCCGGCCGTGATGACGGGTGGATGCTCGACCAGCCAGATCCGTTCGCCAGTCGTGCCGGCGGCAATGGCGGCAGCGTGCGCTTCCATGGCGTCCAGCGCCTGGACATAGGGAGTGAGCCCCGGCTCGACCAGCCATTGCGGTAGTGGAGGTGTGGCCCCTGAGGCAGCGGAAGGGCTCATGTCGCCACCTGGGCGGCAAGGGCCGCTGCCGCCCCCAGCAGGCCCGGCTCGGCATGGGTGATCCGGCTGACCGGGATGCCAGCCATGCGCTGTTGAAACCGCCCTTTGGCAGTAAAACCGCTGGCGAACGACGATGAACGCAGCCGGTCGCCAAGGCGTTCGGTGATCCCGCCCGCCAGAACCAGGGCCGAGGCGCCATGGGCCAGCACGAAATCGCCGCAGACGCTTCCAAAGCAGTGGCAGAAGATGTCGAGCGCCCGCACTGCCAACGCATCGCTACCGGCGAGTGCGGCGCTCCAGCATTCCCGGTCGTCGATGGTGGGAACAGGCTGACCTTCAACAGCCGCCAGACCGCAGGCTATGGCCAGAAGCCCCGGTCCCGACACGATCCGTTCCACCGAGACACGCTTGTGACGGGTGTGCAACCAGGCCAGCACCGCGTCCTGCAGCGGATCGGTCGAGGCGAAACCGACATGGCCGCCTTCGGTTTCAATGACCTGTGGGTGGCGACCATTCAGCAAGATGGCAACCCCCAGTCCGGTTCCTGGTCCGACGATGCTGACCACCCCATTGGCGGGCAACGGCACCTGTGGCCCGATGACGTGGCGCAGCCCGGCTTGTTCGCCCTGAGCGGTAGCATAGCCTACTGCCCCGAAATCATTCAGGAAATACGTGTGTTCCAACCCCAGATGTGTGGCCAGCCCGGCCTTGTCGATGCGCCAGTGATTGTTGGTGACGGAAATGACAGGTGAATCGACAGGGCCGGCGATGGCGATGGCGGCATAGAGGGGCAGATCGCGGGCCAGCGAACGGCCATAGGCCGCCCAGGCATCTTCGAGGCTCTCGTGCGCACTGGTTAGCAGCTTTTGAATATCGCCGAGGGATTCAACCTGGTTGTCACGGATGCGGGCGATGGCGAACCGGGCGTGGGTGCCGCCAATATCGACTGATACTGCTTCGAATTCTGTCATTACGCTGTGATCCTGGGCTACGCCAGGGTGGGGTGGTTCTGATCAGCGCCCGTTGTCAAGGCCCGGGCCCGCAACGGGGGCCTCACGCTCAGGTCGCGCAGATCATCCACGCAACAACGATGGCAGAAACCGCCAATCCGTGAAACGCCAATCCGTGAAACGCCAATCCGTGCCTTCCCTGTCTGGTTTTCCTGCCCGAAGCTGATCATCCCCGTGGTTTGATTGCTTGCCGGGCGTTGGCATGCCTGCTTCCCCGGAAGGCTGTTCAGCCCATGCATTTTTGTCGTCGGGCAGAATTCGCAACAGCCTGCGCAGTGACCGCAGGCGGCGAGGACCGGACAGTATTACCTGGTGCCGGATGGTTCACTGATAAGGAATTGTCCTGAGATGGTGTGGTCTTGGCAAGCTCCAGCGCTGTAGCCAGCGCATCGACGGCCTTCACCGGGACATCGGGAATGATGCCCACCTTTTCCCAGCCCTTGCCGGTATCAGCAAGATAACTGCGGCCAACGGGGATGAAGGCCGCGAAACCGTCGGGAAGCCTGACCAGTGGACCAAAATGATCAGCACCGCCGGTCGTCTCGCCGATCACAACCGCCCGCCCGGCATGTTGCAGGGCCAGCGCCATATGTTCAGCGGCCGACAAAGTGGAAGCCGATGTCAGCACATAAAGGTTGGCGTCTGCAAGCTTTGCAGGAGGCTGATGGGGCTGAACCCAATGATCATAGCGCCGCAAACCTGCCGGTGCCGGAACGGCCAGAATTGAATTTGGCGATGAGGGTGGCGAGGCATTTGGGCGTGGTCCCGCCGTTGCCCTGGAATCCATGCGCATCAGCAGCCGTGACGAGCTGAAGAACCAGGGCAGGATGACATCCATCGGCGCCAGTGTTCCGCCGGCATTGCCACGCAAGTCTAGAATGAAGCCGCGCGCGTTTTCATGGGCGGCCATGAAGTCTTCGAGGCGGGCGATGTCGGGCTGGCTGCACAGCATGTTGCCAAGTCTAAGGTAGGCGATGTGCGGGGCCACCCAGCCGTTGGCGGGTGTTGGCGGGTTGGCCGGGGCGCTGTCTTCGGAAAGGGCGCGCAGTGGCGTTGTGGCGCCACCTGCCAATACCCGCAGGTGCCTGTCGGGGGCGAGTGCTTGCAGATCGTCGGTCAGCAGGCGGGCGAGATCGGCCCGGCTGGTAACATGATCATAGGCGCCACTGTTGGCACGACGACGAAGCATGGCGGCGTAACCACTGGCATTCTCACGAGAAAAGTACAGCCTTTCGATGACCTTTGCCAGTTCTGTGGCAATGGCGCGCGGATCAAAGTTCCGGTTTACCGTCTGCTCGGCGGCGCCAGCCCGATCACTCTGGGCGGGGGACACCAGCCCGGCTAGCAGCGCCAAGGCCGGCATGACCGTACGGAACGCTGTAGCTGCCCTAGAAGTCAGAGCAGATACCATTCTTCTCCCAGTCGCCATAGCGGGTGGGCTCCGGGCCCTTTGGCCCGCCGGTTTCCCTGGCGGGGGAATGGGAGTTGTCCGCTGGCGCCGGTATCTCAAGGCCTGTGGTCGGCGAAGATGATGGATCGGCTGACGGTTCTTTCGTTGCAGTGGTTGCTGGCGACGGCATAAATCACTCCGGAATATGCAGCCATTGTGTTACAGCTGCAGGTGAAACACAACGCCATTGCGCCTGTTCCCGGCATGATGCCCGGCCAGAGGCCTTTCCGGCGTCAGGCAGGGCAAGGAAAGCAGACAAAACCATGAATGCAGGCAGGGCCGCAGCGGTCAATCAACCGCCGGGTGTGGCGCCACGGCGCGCTGCAATGACACTTGTGCACAATGTCACGGTGCTGGGGCGGCCACTTGATTCGATGCTTGACCGGGTTTTGCAGGGTTTGTCGCCCAGCGACCGCGGGCTCGCGCGGGCACTGGCCAGCGGCGCCCTGCGACACCTGCCGGGGCTTGACCGGTTGATCGACAGCGCCACCCGCAACCCTCTGGCGACCGATGCGCGTGCCCGGCAGGTGTTGCGGATTGCCCTTGCCGGGCGGTTGCTTCTCGATACGCCCGAACATGCCGTGGTTGCCACCATATTGCCATTGGTGGAAGGAGGGCCGCGCCGGCTGGTGCATGGGGTCTTGTCGACCCTGCTTCGCAAGCAGGCTGTTCTGCCAACGCCGGAACTTCCTGCGTTCTGGGGGCAGCGGTGGCGAGAAACCTGGGGCGACTCTGTCGTCGCAGCGGCGGCCAGGCGTTTGGCCACGGTTCCGCAAACCGATCTCACTCTGAAAGACCCGGCGCAAACCGCGGAATGGATGGACCGGCTGGGGGCCACATCGCTGATGCCCGGCCACCTGCGGCTGCCGGATGCGCCGCCGATCGAACAACTGCCAGGCTATGCGGAAGGCCAGTGGTGGGTTCAGGATATTGCCGCTGCCATTCCCGCCCGCCTGCTGAGCGACCTTGCTGGCCTGCGGGTTCTCGATCTCTGTGCGGCACCCGGCGGCAAGACCATGCAATTGGCCGCCGCAGGCGCACAGGTAACGGCACTCGACCTGTCGGCCGCCCGGCTGAAGCGGTTGCAGGCGAACCTCGAACGCGTGCACCTGTCGGCCGGGATCGTCGCTGCCGACGCCCGGGATTGGGAGCCGGCAGAACCGTTCGATGCCATTCTGCTGGATGCCCCCTGTTCGGCGACCGGAACCTTTGGCCGCCACCCCGACCTGTTATACATCAAGCAGAACCTCGACTTGGACAGGCCGGTTGCCTTGCAGCGTCTGCTGCTGGAACGCGCTGCCCGCTGGCTGAAACCGGAGGGCCGACTGGTTTTTGCCGTCTGCTCGATGGAGCCTGCCGAGGGAGAGATTCAGGTGGCGCCCCAGGGCCTGGTTCCTGACCCGATCGATGGAACCGAACTGCCTTCGGGGCTGGTCGCCGATGCAAAAGGTGCCGTCCGCATCCTTCCTTCGACATGGGGGTCCGAAGGAGGAGCGGACGGCTTTTATATCGCGCGGTTCAGGAAGGGGTAGCTGGGCCGCGCGATATTCCGGCCGGGGCCGCTAGCGGCAGCGAACGTCACCCTTGGCGATCTGGTTCCCCAGAACCGCGCCCAGCGTGCCACCAATAATGCTGCCGACGGTTTTTTCTCCATGCCCGGCGATCAGGTTACCCAGGGTACCACCGGCAATCGCACCGATGATGGTGCCGGTGGTTCCATCAGAGCGGCGGCAGTAGACCTGCCCGTTCGGGCCCCACCAATAGGGGTTCGACGAACGATAGGCGGCATTGTTGTAAACCGGCCCGGAATATACGGGGTAGCCACCACTGCCATAATAATAGCCGTTATTATAGCGGTTGTTATAATATCTATCGTAGTAACGCCGGTTATCAATCCTGCGGCCATCCTGATAGCCATTGGCATAAGCCCGGGCCCGCATCTGCTGCCGCTTCTGGTTCAGCCAGCGCAGATCCTGCTGGCGTTCGTTACGGTAATTGTCGCGCATGTTGCGCTGATACCGATACTGACCGCCGCGCCAGTCGTTACTGTAGCTGGCGCGCCGATCATGATCTTGCGGGTGTGCCGTGGCCGGAACGGCCAGCATCGCCATTGCCAGCCCCGTTGCGACCGTACCAATCCATCCGTTCATCGACCATCCTCCGTTGAACATGGGAAATGTATGACATGGAACGGCTGTCGTGAAACTGAAGCATCAGTTAATAGGCCGGACATCTGGCGCCACGGCAAGGAATGCAATGATACGTATCAGGATGGATCGGCGGCTGGCCCCTGTTGCGCTGGTGCTGGGCGTTGCGGTGATAGCTGCCTATGCTGCGGCAGCACCAGCGCCGAAGGGGCGTGACCAACAGGTAAGGCCGCTCGCCGTCACGGCGCGCGCAGTACCGCTGAACCCGCACGATAACGGACAGGAACGCATCGGCAGGCTGCGCTATCTGGGCGGGCTGGTGCTGACTTCGTCTGATCCGCGCTTTGGCGGCATCTCGGGCCTGTTGTGGGAGCCGGGTTGCCGACGGCTGCTGGCCGCCAGCGACGATGGATACTGGTTCATTCTGGAACCGGCCGAGCAGGGCGAGAAGCTGACCGGGATCAGCAGCGGCTGGATCTCGACCTTTCATCGCGCCGGCGATCAGCCGATCACAAGCAAAAGTGAGGTGGATGCCGAGGCACTGGCCCGCGACGGCGACGGTGCAGTCTGGGCATTCTTCGAGCAGGAGCATCGCGCGGAACGCTTCGCGGGTCTGACGGCCTGTCAGCCGGAAACGCTGACAAGAGCAGCAGACCGCAGGTGGCCGCTTCCGGAAACCCGTGGGTGGGCGATGAACGGCGGCGCCGAAGCCGCTTCCGGCATGGGCGATGCGCTGGCCTATCTGTCGGAATCGTCGACGACGGTTGCGGGCGCCCGTGATCGGCGTGGCGTGATTGCCTCGCCGGATGCCCCCAACCCGGAGCCACGGGTTTTTGCCTATGCAGTGCCTGCCGGCTTCTCTCCGACCGACATGGATGCCCTGAACGGCGATGGCAGCGATGGGCAAATGGTGATTCTGCATCGCCGTCTCTCAGGGCTTGGTGGATTTTCAGCCCTGATTTCATTGGCTGAGCTGCCCCGGAGCGCGGCGGCTGCCGAAGCCGTCCCGCACGACATTGCCCGAATTGCGGCACCCCTGACAGTTGACAATATGGAAGCGCTCGCCGTCCGTGCGGAGGGCGAGCGCCGATATCTCTATCTGATGTCAGACGATAACTACCGGGGGTTTCAGCGCACCCTGTTGCTCAAGTTCGAGCTGCTTCCCGAAGAACCGCCGGTAAAATGAGCGTGGCCTGCTGGCCAACCTCATGAACGCTCAGGCGGCGTGTTCAGCTGATTTCTTGGCGATTTCGCGCTTCAGGCGGCGGGCCCGCAGGCTCAGTTTCTCAGCGCGGGTCTTCTTCAGCCAGTTGTCGAGGCCGCCCACATGCTCGACCGAGCGCAGACCATGAGTCGACACCTTGAGGCGCACCGAGCGGCCAAGCGTGTCAGACATCAGTGTCACCTGCTGCAGGTTGGGCAGGAAGGTGCGCTTGGTCTTGTTGTTGGCGTGGCTGACGTTGTGGCCGATCTGACGGCCCTTGCCGGTGAGTTCGCAGACGCGCGACATGGGGTTGATCCTTGAAATGAACTGTCCTGCAGGCAAACCCGCAGGCCGCCTGAAATGAAGGCGCGCCATAGCGGTCAGTGCCGGCGGCGTCAAGGTCACAGATAGTGCCATCAAGGACATATCCCGGCTGGACCACCACGCCGCAACATGCCAAAGCGTTGGTGTGCCGACATTTGCAATTCATTGTATCGACAAGCCGCTCCAGCAGGAGTTGCGTGCTGCCACCCGGGCAGAACACCTTGCCTATCTTGAGAACATGCTGGACAGCATCGTCGTTGCCGGGCCGCTACTCGACGAAGAAGGTAATGCGATCGGCACCATGCTGCTGATGGAGTTTCCCGACCGTCGCGCTGCCGTGGCGTTCGCAGCCGATGATCCCTACGCCCGCGCCGGCCTTTTCGCGAGTGTGGCAGTCACGGCCTGGCGGCAGACTTTCCCCCGTCAGCCGTCCTGACCGTAACTGTTGGCCGGGTCTGGCCGGGTCTGGCCAGTTGGCGGCGATGTGGGCGGAAAGCCTTTTTGCGATCAGGATCTGGCGCAAAGGGTGACCCCTACTCCGGGTCAGCCCAACCGTTTCAAGGCCGAATCCATGGTTCGTTGTGCCGCAGCCACCGCGGTGGCAACCTCTTCCGCCAGCTTTGCTACGGCGATCCGGTCTGGATCGGTGGCAGCAAGGTCTTCTGTCAGCCTTAGAAGGGAGACGAGGCGGACATCGATGCTGCCGAGCGGTGTTCTGGCGAGATCGAATCGCGACAGGGCCATCTGCGCTGCACTCCACGCCTGGCTGCCCTGCCGGGAGACATCTGGCGCCTGAAGCAGCTTGCCGAGGGCGGCTCTGGTGACTGCCACCTCTTGCATGGTGGCAGCAAACGTCTGTTGTTCGCGGGCGAGGTCGGCCTTGAGGGCGGATCGCTCCTCGTCAGACAGTGAGGGGGGCACTGATTCGGAGGGTGAGGCAATGATGCGTGGCGTTTCCGCCGGGCGCGGCGCCAGCGAGGGAAAATCGCCACCGGTCAGGCCGCAGCCACACAGAAGCAGGGTGGGCAGCGTGGCCAGCAAAGCTGGGGGCAGGGGGCGGACAATCATTGAAACTTCCTCAAGCAGGAGATGAAGGCGCTTGCAATCCCCGGAACGCTCCCCTATTGCGGCGGCCCGCAAGACGCGCCCGTAGCTCAGCTGGATAGAGCATCAGACTACGAATCTGAGGGTCGGACGTTCGAATCGTTCCGGGCGCGCCATTTCGGTTCAAAGGCACGAACGCCTAGCACCGCCGCCTCTACGCCAGAGGCGGCGGTTAGCGTTCGGAGCAGTTCGCTCCGCAGACCACGGATGCGGACCTCCTTCCGGCTCACCACTTCGACCCGCTGCGCGACCGCACGAACCTGATCTCGGGCGAACGTTCCATCGCCGTTCCGCAGCTTCTTGCGCAGCGCGGTCGCAAAGGCGCGCAGGCTCTCCGGCGTGATCGCCGGACCGATCTTCACGATATGCGCCAGCGCGCGTTCGGCATCGCCCTTGGCCTGATCGCGCGTCGCGGTCAGCTCGGCGATGCGATCCTTAAGCGAAGAATCGTTCACGTCGATGACGCCGTTCTCGATCGCATCATAGAGTCGCTTGAGCTTCGCTTCGGCCTCGGTCGCACGCCGCTCAAGATCGGCGACATGCTCGCGGCGCTGGTTCACCCATTCGTCGCGGCGTTCGAGGATCTGATCCATCAGAACTTCGAGCCGCGCCGGGTCGAGCAGCCGCGCTTCGAGATGATCGACCACGGCCTCATTGAGCCGGTCCATCGGCACGGTGATGCCCGGACAGCCGGTCGCACCCTGCCGCGCCTTCGTCGAGCAGGTGTAATAGCGATACTCTCGGCCGACGCTGCTGGTGCCGGTGCGCAGCGTCATCGCGCCGCCGCAGCACGCGCAGAAGCAGATGCCGGTGAGCAGCGTGGGTCCGCCCACCGCCATTGGCGCCATCATCTTGGGGCTGCGCGCCTTGAGCGAGCGTTGCACGGCCTCGAACTCGGCTTCCGACACGATCGCCGGCACTTCCATGACGGCGTGCTCGCTCTCCGGCTTCGGCGTCTTCGTCTTGTGATCGCGGGTGTTGAAACGATGCTGGCCGATATAGGTCGTGCGGGTGAGAACCTGATGCACCGCGCCCAAGCCCCAGCGCCCGCCATCGCGAGTGCGGATGTTGTTCTCGTTGAGCCAGGTGGCGATCGACTTGAGGCCCATCGGCCCTTTGTTATCAACGCCGTTGAGCGCCATGCGGTAGATGCGCCGCACTGTCTCGGCCTGGATCGGGTCGATCTCCAGCTTCTTCTTGATCTTCGCGCCACGCTCGCCTGCCGCAACCACGCGATAGCCGATCGGCGCCCGCGCGCCGTTCCAGAAGCCTTGCCGGGCATTCTCCTTCATCGCACGCAACGTGTGCTTGCCGTTCTCCTTCGACTGATACTCATCGAACAGCGTCATGATCTGACGCATCATCACGCTCATCGGATCGTCGCCCAAATCCTGCGTGATGGAGATCAGCCGAACGCCGTTCTTCGCCAGCTTGCGAACGTAGAACTCAAACTGGAACTGGTCGCGAAAGAACCGCGAGAAGCTGTGGACGAGGATGACGTTGAATGCCGGCGGCTTGACCATCGCCGCGTCGATCATCGCCTGAAACGCCGGCCGGCGATCGTCGGTGGCGGTGTTGCCCGGCTCGACGAACTCAGCCGCGACCTCCCAGCCGCGCGACAGGCAATAGCCTTCGATTTGGCGGCGCTGGTCGGGAATCGACAGGTCGCTCTCGGCCTGGCGGCCGGTGGAAACCCGCAGGTAGAGCGCGGCGCGGGCGGTCGCCACGACCGGCGCCTCATCCTCATCTCGTCGCAGGGCGGCGCTGGTCATGACGCTTCACTCCTCACTTCACGGCAACGGTTCGAACAGCTTGTCCAGCTCGTGTCGCATATGGCCTTCGATCGCGCGCAGCTCGGCGTCGCCGATCGGAACCTGCTCCGGCCAGTCGTCGGTGACGACAATCGGCCCGTCATCCTCGCGCGGCCGGCGCGAAGCCCGGCGCGGCGCGACGCGGTTGATGTAGTCATGCAGGTCATCCGGGCATTCGGCCCAGCGACGAGGCGTGCGGCGACGGACTTTGCGAGGAAGGGCCATCTCGGCACGCTGCCGCGTGTCCACACCTCGCACAAATGCTTCATCGCGGCGTAGCGCAGATAGAGACGTGGGGCGGCGGGCGTCATGCTTCGCCCCACGGATCGACCACCGTGGTCCGCCAATCGACGAAATCGCGGGCATGGCGAGTCGCCCGCCGCGCTCCACACGATCGCAACGATTTGTTTGTCGACCAAGCATCGATCGGTCGCACGATCCCCCGGTGTTCTGCCTGCACCATATCTCATCCTTCTTGCAACGGCCGGTTGGCGCCATGCACCACTACGCCTCAAATTCGCACCATACACCTATTGATATGCAACGCAAAGCCATATACATGCATCATACTGGCGTGATCATGCAACGCGCCACTGGGAATCGCTTATGGACCATTTCTCGATCATCCAAGCCCTTTGTCGCGCGGCAATGGCCGACGCTTCACCCGCTCTGCGCAAGCAGGTCGAGCGACTTCGTGACGCGCTGGCTAAGGATGGGGAATCCAAGCAGTCCGCCGCTCTGACCAGCATCCTCACGACCGCCGAGCGGACGAAGGAGCTTTCGCCGAGCCGGATCGAGCGCTCCAAAGCGCAGCTCTCTGGTGAGACGCTGACACGGAACACGCCTGTTCCGGTCGACCGAGAGACAGCCGCGCCGTTGGCGGAGATTCTCTTTCCGGCGGACATTCAACCGACCGCGCCGCTCTTCAACACGACCGTCAGTCACGCCATCGAGACCATTATCGAAGAATGGGCCAACTTCGACGCACTGTCGGAAATCGACATTCGGCCTTCCAAGACCTGTCTTATTTACGGTGCTCCGGGGACGGGAAAGACCAGGCTTGCGCTTTGGATCGCGCAACAGCTCGATCTTCCCGTCGTGCTGGTGAAGCTGGACGGGCTCGTATCGTCGTTCCTCGGCACGACCGCCCGCAATATCGGGAACCTGTTCGCCTTCGCGAACCGCCACCGCTGCATCCTTCTGCTCGACGAGTTCGATGCGATCGCGAAAGTTCGGGACGATCCGCAGGAAGTTGGCGAGATCAAGCGCGTCGTGAACGCGCTTCTGCAGAATCTCGATACGCGCCGCGATGTCGGCTTCACGATCGGCATCACCAATCACCCGAAACTCTTGGACACGGCCGTCTGGCGGCGTTTCGAGGTTCAGCTTGAGATTCCCAAGCCCGACTTCGAGATGCGAAAGGCGATCGCCGCGCATTTCATGCCGCCGGTAAAAGCCCCGGACATCCATTTGCGCCTAATCGCATGGTTCACCGAGGGCTCGACCGGCGCTGAGATCGAGTCTCTCGTGCGCACCTATAAGAAGGCCACCACCGTTCGCGAGGAGGACAAGCGCGGGCTACTCGATACGCTCCGCCAATTCGCTACGCTGAACGCGGCTCGGGTGCAAAGTGAACGCCGCGCGCTGCTGTTCGACGATTCCAGCAATCTATTTCGGGCCATGCGAGATGATCCGATCCTCGGCTTCTCGATGGCCGACATCGGCGAGATTGCCGGCAAAGATAAATCGACGGTCAGCCGTCAACTCGGCCGAGCGGCCAAGTCTGGTGATGGGGAGACGCTAAATGGCTAGTCCCATTCAGATCGTCCTCAATCCTGAAAACTATGAGGAGGCGCGCGACGCTGGTGGCGGAGGCGGCCGGAAGGACTTTTTCGCTCACCGCGATGCCGAGTTCACCGCCCATCGCGCCGCGCTGTTGAGCCAGATCGACACGATTGCTGGCGTTCTCAGCGCCCAAGCACAAGGCGATGTCGGCTTCGTGAAGGTCATCCTTCGTCGCGAGGCTTGGGCCAAGAGCCATCGCCCGATCGCCAGCCTGTTTCGGCACGATCGCACTCCTGTCGTTGGCGGCGGAGATCTCGGGGTTATGCTCGTCGAAGCCCGACCCGGCACGCTCCGCCAGGTGGCCGCGGAGATCGCAAAGGCCGAAACCCACACAGAAATGCGCTTCAACGAGCAGAAGCAGAAGGACGAACCTTATCCGTCTGCCCGAAAGAGCGAGACCGGCGCCATCGACCGGATCGAACTCTATGGGCCGAGCGATCGGCGCAACTTCTCGGTCGATGAGGCTGTGGCGTGGCTCTCCAATCCGATGACCGGCAGCAGCTATCAGGTCGAACTGTTCGACAGCCCGCCGCCGCGCTCTGAGTGGGACCGCCTCGACCCGAGCCATCGGCGCCTTGTCGAGAGCTTTGTTGCCGGCTTCGCCGCGCTGGATCGCGGCCTCGCCGTCGAACGCTTGCCGAACCGTCGCCACAAACAGCCGATCCTCTCTGTCCGACTGGATCAGTCTGGAGATCAGCCGGTTCTACGGCTGAATGATGCCCCGGTCAGCGAGCGGCGGCGAGAGCTTGCCGCATTCAATCCAGACATGAGTCGCCACGCCCGGCTGCTCGCCTTCCTTGACAGCCATCCGCTTGTGCGCCGGATCGAACTGCCAGGCATTGTCGTGCGGGCCGTCAGCACGCCTATCGTGCGCGCGCGGCCTGCCGATGTCACCATTCCCGCCCGCGACAGCCGCCGCAGTCATCCTCGGCTCGGGATCATCGACGGCGGAATCGGCGAAGCGCTGTCAGACTGGGTCATCGATCGGTGGGACGTTCTTGCGGAAGAAGATACCGACCTTGCGCATGGGACGTTCATCGGCGGATTGGCTGCGGTGGGAGGTGCGCTTAACGGCGCGGAAATTTGCCCTGAGCCCGACGGCGCGGAGCTGGTCGACGTCGCAGTCTTCCCGAACGAACGCAAAGCCGGAGCCTTCGCCTCCTATTATCCTGATGGCTTGCCGCAATTCTTCGATGAAATGGAGACAGCCATTTCGGACGCCCGCGCTCGACATGGGGTGCGCGTGTTCAACATGAGCCTGAATATTCTTCAGCCGGCGGCGCCAGATCGTTACAGTCCCCACGCAGCGCGGCTCGATCAGATCGCTGAGAGCAACAACGCGATCGTTTTCATTTCGGCGGGCAACATACAGCAGCAAGACCTTCGCCCCGAATGGCCTGCCGATGCCACGGCCGCGCTCGCCAACCTCGCCACCGCCCGCAACGATGGCCTGCTTACGCCGGCCGAGAGCGCGCGCAATGTCGCTGTGGCGGCTCTAAACCCGCCCGGCCATGACGGGTGCCTTCCATTCGCACCGACGCGCTACAGCCGACGTGGCCCGGGACTTCGCGCTGGCGTCAAGCCCGACTTGGCGCACATCGGTGGCGCGGGTTCCCAGCACCCTGAACTCGGCCACGGGCTTTTCTCGATCTTGCCGGATGGGACCATCGTCGATGGCTGCGGGACTAGCTATGCCGCGCCCCTTGCAGCGAAGACGGCCGCTGTCCTGGATCACGCCATTGAGGGTGAGGTCTCGCGTGAAACCCTGATCGGCCTGCTCGTTCATCATGCCGAAATGCCGACTCCTTTGCAGGTCAAGGCACTCGCGCCGATCGCCAAGCATATGGCGGGGTTCGGAATGCCGCCTTCGGCCGACCGCATCCTAGAAACGGGTGACCACACAATCACTCTCGTCTTCGCGTCGCGCATCCAACGCGACCAGCAAATCAACTTCCGTTTCCAGTGGCCGGCGTCGCTGGTCGGTCCCGGAGGCAAGTGCCGTGGCCGCGCGAAGATTACGCTCGTCTCCACGCCCCCGCTCGATGCCCGGTTCGGATCGGAGTTCGTGCGCGTCAACATTAACGCTGTCTTGCAGCAGGAACAGGCCAATGGCGGGTGGAAGGGGCGGCTTGAGCCGCTCTATCTCCCGTCACGGCGGGAGGCTCCTCCGATCGAGGCGGAGCGCATCGAGCACGATCTCAAATGGAGCCCGGTGAAGGTCTTGGCGAAAACCTTCCCGCAGGGAGCGGGTCCATCCTCGAACTGGCGTCTCTTCGTCGAATATCTGACGCGGGCGGGCGAGATCATGCCCGAAGAAGGCGTGCCGTTTACGGTGATCGTGACCATCAGTGATCCCGACGCCGAACAGCCGGTGTTCAACGATATGCGTCAAAACCTTCAGGCCCTCGGCACCCAGATCGCCGACATCCGAACCGCAGCACGCATTACGCCGCGCGTGTAGTCGCCAGTAGAAGGGTCAGGCTCGCTTGCAGAGGCACTACAGGAGATTGTGATGGCAAAATCAGTGACGCTCAGCACCGGAAGGACGTTCCCGACCGTCACCGCCGCAAAGGAGCATTTCGCGAAAATCCTCAACGGCCAAGAGCTGAAGCAGGCTTTCTCCGGCAACGAGTTCGCAGATATTCAGGCCACCTATATCGCCTATTGCGCCCAGACCGACTGGCCGTTGCCGTCAGCGCCAGCTTCGTTCTATCCCGTGCATGATCGCGGCCCCGGCTACACCACGCGATGTTTCGGCGTGACGTTCGAAGACGGCACGACGAGAAACTTTTCGATGGATAAGGCACTTCGGGCGATCGCGGCGTAGGGCGGTTCCGTCCTCTTCTTCGGCTTTCAGACCATTGCGTTTCTGAACTGGGTCTCGATTTCTGGACCTGCTGCCGCCGGGAATTTGGCGCCTCCTTGCGGGACCGCCGCTCTATCTCCGCTGCGCTCCGACCGAACCCCTGACGGGTTTCGACCCTGCCGGGTGACGATCAGCATGGCGGGACGGCGCTGGCGCGCCGGTCGGTCAATCCGCCCTGCGGATTGCAATTCTTTCAAGCTGCGGAGATCGGGCCAGGGCTGCGCCGGCCCGATCGCGCTGCGGTAGCTCTCCCCGTCGGTGGGGTGGGCGACGCTTCCCTTTAGGCCCGCCGCGCCGGGCCGCAACGCGCGCGGGGCGCGCTTACCTCCTCTGCGTTCCGGTCCTTTCGGATGCTGCCCGGCTCCGCCGGCGGGCCTGCCGGTCCGCTCCTTCGCCGCCCACCCCATTCCGGGGTGAGTGCGGTTTGAAGGAGAAGTGTGATGAACGCTGTTACTGAAACCGTAGCCGCCGAGCCTGTGTCGGGCGTCGAGCTTTTCGTGCCGCTCGCCAGGCTCAAGAAATCCCCCAAGAACGCGCGCAAGGTGCCGCACGGGGAAGCCGCTATCGAGGCGCTGGCCGCTTCGATCCAGCACAAGGGGCTGATCCAGAACCTTGTCGTGGAGCCGGAAACCAAGGAGGACGGGACGCCGACCGGCAACTATCTCGTTACCGCTGGTGAAGGCCGCAGGCTGGCGATGCTGCTGCGCGCCAAGCGCAAGCAGATCAAGAAGTCGGAAGTCGTGCGCTGCTGGCTCGATACCGCCAACGATCCGTCCGAAATCAGTCTGGACGAGAACGTGACCCGGACCCCGATGCACCCCGCCGACCAGTTCGAGCGGTTCCGTGAACTGTCCGAGAGCAAGGGCTATGGCGCGGAAGAGATCGGCGCGCGGTTCGGCGTGTCGGCTCGCGTGGTGAAGCAGCGGCTTCGCCTTGGCGCTGTCTCGCCCAAGCTGTTGCAGGTCTATCGGGAGGACGGCCTTACGCTGGACCAGCTTATGGCCTTCGCCATCACCGAGGACCATGACCGGCAGGAGCAAGTTTTCGCCAACCTGCATCACAACCGCGAACCGTGGATCATCCGGCGCGACATGACCGCAAGCAATGTCTCGGCAGAGGACCGGCGCGCGGTATTCGTCGGAGCCGAAGCCTACGCGGAAGCGGGCGGCAACATCATTCGCGACCTGTTCAGCGAGGATCGTGGCGGGTTCTTCGAGGATGCGGGTTTGCTCGATACGCTCGCCATCGAGAAGTTGCGCGAAGTTGCCGAGCGCGTTCAGGCCGAGGGCTGGAAATGGGCCGAGGCGCATATCGACTATCCCCACGCCCACGGGATGCGGCGCTTTTATCCGCAGACCGTCGCCCTGTCCGACGAGGAAGAGGCGCGGGTCGATGAGGCATGGGCCGAATATGACCAGATCGTCGACGGCTATGACTCGCTGGATGAAATGCCCGAGGACTTGGCGGCGAAAGCCCGTGCGCTGGATGCCGAAATGGACGCCCTGTCGGCCAAGCGCTCCGCCTACGATCCCAATGTGATCGCCAATGGCGGTGCGTTCGTCGTGCTTAACCATGACGGCACGGTCAGGGTCGAGCGCGGTTTCGTGCGGGCCGAGGACGAGGCGTTGGCGGACCCCCAGCCGGAGCCGGAAGAAGGCGATGCGACCGAGCCGCAGATGGGCGACGACGAGCAGCCGGAGGACGGCGACGCGGACGCGCAGGATGCCGACGAGGACGAGGAACCGGGCAAGCCCATTTCCGACAGCCTCACCCGCGACCTGTCCGCCTATCGGACTCTGGCGCTTCGCGTGGCGCTGGCCGAGCAGCCCGATATGGCCCTGATCGCGCTGACCCACACGCTCACCGCGCAACTGTTCTACAGCTATGCGGAGGCCGGTTGCCTTGAGGTTCGTCCGACCGTGACCCCCTTGGGGAGCCATGCGGACGGGATCGAGGACACGCCGTTGGCAGCACGGGCGAGCGAGCAGCACGAGGCATGGGCCGAGCGGATGCCGCGCGACGTGGCGGACCTGTGGGGCTTTATCGTCGGGCTGGACGAGGCGAAGCGGATTGCGTTGCTGGCGCATTGCGCGGCTCGCACCGTCAACGCTCTGCGGTTGCCGTGGGACCGCAAGCCCCGGTCGCTGCAAACGGCGGACAGGCTGGCGGGCGCGCTGGCGCTGGACGTGGCGAAGGACTGGACGCCGACCGTGGACAGCTACCTTGGCCGTGTCACCAAGGCGCATATCGTGGACGCTGTGACCGAAGGCGTGTCGGAGGACGCCGCCCGCCGCATCGCGGACATGAAGAAGCCGGACATGGCGCAAGCCGCCGAGCAGCTTCTTTCCGGGACCGGCTGGCTTCCCGCCGTGTTGAGGACGCCCGAACCGGAGGGAGCGGACCCCGCGCCTGCGGAGCCGGAGGACGCGGATAGCGTGGAGCAGCCGCCCGATGTGGAGGACAGCGAAGCATCCTTTGCTGTCGCCGCCGAATAGCGGCACGGGACCGGGACCACGCGAGCGGTCCCGGTTTCCTTTTGTAACCGGCGAAAAATCGCGGCCGCGCCCGTTGGGGCGCGGCCGCTTTCCCATTGCACAGGCGCCCCGCTCCGAGGGCGCGGGGCGGCGTGCTGATGGCGGATCGACCGTTGCATTTCTGGAGGTGGGTTCATCGAGTAATGTTGCAGACCCACGCGGCGGGACCGCTCGGCGACTATGATGCGGGCGATGAGCGACGGTCTATGCCAGCCTCGCGCGGTATCGGCGAACACATAGGGAGCGTCAGCGGCGTTCGCTCTCCTGTCGTCTTTGCGAAGGATTGCTTGCGAGGTGAGCCCGGCGCGGTCCAGCAAAGAAGCGAATGCCCTCCGACTGACGATGCCCGTCATAGCCACAGCGTAGAATTTCCGGCTCGGCGACAACCGCGCGGCCTCTCGATTGGCTTGATCTAACCGGGGCCGGCTTCGCCTTGATCGGCCTGGCGCAACGGCGCCGCGCGGCTTTTTTCCGCCGCCTTCGGCTTTGCATCGCGAAACAAAAAAGCCGCGCGTCGCCATCCTCCGCTGTGCTTCGGCCGCAAGCGGTGCGCGTCCGATCATCCCCGTTTCACCGATCCCCATCGAGGCCGCGGCGGTCGTGGCCCGAAGCAAAAGGAACTTCGACATGGCTACCATCGGCACCTTCACCCAGGCGAGCAACGGCTCCTTCAGCGGAACCATCAAGACGCTCACCCTCAACGCAAAGGCCACCCTCCGTCCGATCGACAAGGAGAGCGACAAGGCCCCCGATTTCCGCGTCGTGGTCGGCACGGTCGAATGCGGCGCGGGATGGAAGAAGACCAGCCGCGAGAACCGCGACTACATCTCGGTCAAGCTGGACGATCCGACCTTCGCGGCTCCGATCTACGCCACACTGGTCGAAACCGAGACCCCCGGCGAATACGCTCTTATCTGGTCGCGCTGACCTCGACACGGCGCCCCGCTCCCTCGGAGCGGGGCGCCTTCGTGTGTTGGTTCGCCAGTTCATAATATGGACGGGCCAGTGGCCCGGCATGTTGTGAGGTGCTTGGGGCGCTGCCCCGAGCGCCCTTCGGAGCGGCTTCCGCCCAGCTTCCTCCACGCTTCGCGTTCCGTGCAGCCGGTTCCCCGCGAAGCCGCCCACTCCGGTTGCACCCCCGGTCTCGCCGACGGGCAGGGTTTCAGCGCGGCGCTCCGCTGCGCGGAAACCCAAGCCCAAGGAGTTCAGCCATGTATCATCAACTTGCCACCCGGTTCGGCCGGAACGCCCATCAGATCAGCGGTCGGGAGCCGCTGGACAACGAGGCGCTATATCGCCACGTCCCTTCCATCTTCGCCCGCGAGGCGCACGACAGCCGTTCGGAGCGGTATGTCTATGTCCCGACCATCGACATCGTGGAGGGATTGCGCCGGGAAGGATGGTTCCCGTTCTTCGCCGTCCAGTCGGTTCCGCGCGACGGTTCACGCCACGGCCACGCGAAACACATGCTGCGCCTTCGTCGTGACGAGGGAATCGGCAAACCCGAGGCCGCAGAAGTCATCATCGTGAACAGCCATGACGGGACCAGCGCCTATCAGATGTTCGCCGGGATGCTCCGCTTCGTTTGCACCAATTCCATGATCGCGGGCGAGCGATTCGAGGAGGTCCGCGTTCCCCACAAGGGCAACATCGAGCACGACATTATCGAAGGCGTTTACACCGTCGCCGAGGACTTCCCCCGCCTGATTGACGCGAGCGAGGCCATGAAAGAGGTGCGACTTTCCAACGACGAGCGGCGGTTGCTTGGCGAGGTCAGTTTGGTCGCCCGCTATGGCGAGGACGAAAGCCCGCTACGGCCTGAACAGATCATCGAGCCGCGCCGCCGCGAGGACATGGGCGATAGCCTGTGGACCACCTTCAACGTCATTCAGGAGAATGTCGTGCGGGGCGGTTTGCAGGGCCGCAAGCGCAACGCGGAAGGCCGCATACGCCGGGCGCAGACCCGCGCCATCAACGGCATTGACCAGAACGTCACGTTGAACCGGGCGCTCTGGACGCTGGCCGAGGGAATGCAACGCCTCAAGGCATGACCGCTCGCCACCGCAGGGCCGGACCTTCGGCCCTGCGGCTCGGCCATCTCGCGCCGATCCGCTGTGGCGGATCGGCGGCGGCCGCGCGTCCCAAGGTCCGCGCGGCCGCAAACGCGCTCGCCGGGCTTCCGCCCGGCTCGCGGTTGGTAGTGGCATTCTCGTCACCGCTACCGTAAAAGGAGCGCGGGCCGCTACGCGGCGGCCTGGGGCGTGGAAACCCCGGAATATCCGGTTGGGCGTCGGCCGTGACGACGCCGCCATCCTTGACCGCATGGTCGGGGTGGACTTGTAACGGTTTTGTGCCGGTCGCCTGAGCGTTTAGAGCTCGCGACAGGAGACCGACGAGATGATGAAGCAT
>JBDHSK010000010.1:0-99666 GCA_039808025.1 Sphingomonadaceae bacterium
CAGGGCGGCGAATGCAGCAAGAAGAACACGGCTCATGAAAACTCCCCTTCATGGTTCGGCAGCGCGACGGCGCCGCCACTGTCTGACAGAACTGCAAGAAACGTGCCAGTTAAGCGGGGTGAGCAAGTATCAGATATTATGGCGAATATAATTATTTCATAAATGAAATATGTAAGTAATTCCGACAGTTTTGCGCTGAACCAATCATAGGCCGGGGTGGCGGCGCAAAAAAAGGCCCGGAGTGTCTATGCACTCCGGGCCTTTGACTTTGCCGTGCCTGGCCGTCAGTCGTTGCCGGCTGAGGCGGCAGCGATCGCCTTCTGCTGGGCCCGCAGTGCGGCATCGCGGCTGTTCGCCGTCACCCGCAGGCGGTCCATCGCCGCGCCGGTGCCCGCCGGAATCAGCCGGCCGACGATCACATTCTCCTTCAACCCCTGCAGGGTATCCTTCTTGCCCTGCACGGCGGCCTCGGTCAGCACCCGCGTCGTTTCCTGGAACGAGGCTGCGGAAATGAAGCTGCGGGTCTGCAGGCTGGCCTTGGTGATGCCCAGCAGCACCGGCTTGCCTTCGGCCGGCTGACGGCCTTCGGCGATCAGCTTGTCGTTCACCTCGTCCATTTCCTCGCGGTCGACCTGCTCACCCTTCAGGAAGGTGGAATCGCCCTCGGCGGTGATCTCGACCTTCTGCAGCATCTGGCGAACGATCACCTCGATGTGCTTGTCGTTGATCTTCACGCCCTGCAGGCGATAGACTTCCTGAATCTCGGCGCACAGATATTCCGCCAGCTTTTCCACCCCCAGCACTTCGAGGATGTCGTGCGGGTTGGCGGGGCCGTCGACGATGTAATCGCCGCGGCGCACCATGTCGCCTTCCTGTACCGAAATGTTGCGGCCCTTGGGCAGCAGGTAGACGATCGGCTCGCCATCGCCTTCCGGGTGCAGCTCGACGCGGCGCTTGGCCTTGTAATCCTTGCCGAACACGATGCGTCCGTTGTCCTTGGCGATGATGCCGTTGTCCTTGGGGACGCGGGCCTCGAACAGTTCGGCAACGCGTGGCAGACCGCCGGTGATGTCGCGGGTGCGCGCGGCTTCGCGGGGAATCCGCGCCAGCACATCGCCGGCTTCGACAGCGGCGCCGTTGCTGACCGACAGAATGGCCCCCACCGGCAGGAAGTAGCGACCGGCTTCGCCCGACTGGGCGTCCAGCAGGGTGATGCGCGGCCTGAGGTCGATCTTCGAGCGGCCCGGCTTGAACTCCGACACCACCTTGTTGGCAAGGCCGGTGGCATCGTCGACTTCCTCGCGCAGGGTCTTGCCTTCCTCGAGGTCCTGATAGCTCACCGTACCCGGCTTGTCGGTGATGATCGGCCGGGTATAGGGGTCCCACTCGGCAAGGCGCTGGTCCTTGGTCACGCTGTCGCCGTCGCGCACCGACAGCACCGCCCCGAAGGGAATGCGGTGCACCGAGCGTTCGCGGCCGTCTTCGTCGATGATGGCGATTTCGCCGCCGGTCGGCGCCATTCCGATCAGCTGGCTGCGGCTGTTGCTGATGGTTGGCAGGTTGCGGAACTCGACCTTGCCGGCCACCGGAGCGTCGTGGGTCGACTGTTCCGACACCTGGGCGGCGCCACCGATGTGGAAGGTGCGCATGGTGAGCTGGGTGCCCGGTTCGCCGATTGATTGCGCGGCGATCACGCCCACGGCTTCGCCGATGTTGACCGGTGTGCCGCGCGCCAGATCGCGGCCATAGCAGGCAGCGCACACGCCCTGACGGGCTTCGCACACCAGCGGCGAGCGGATCTTCACTTCCACCACGCCCGCGGCATCTAGCACCTTCAGATGCTTTTCCTCCAGCAGCACCCCACGGGGGAACAGGATCTCGTTGGTGCGCGGGTCGACGATGTCGTCGCAGACCGTGCGGCCGAGAATCCGCTCGCCCAGAGTCACGATCACCGAGCCGCCCTCGACGATCGCCTTGGTGGTGAGACCGCGTTCGGTGCCGCAATCATCTTCCAGTACCACGCAATCCTGGCTGACGTCGACGAGGCGGCGGGTGAGGTAGCCGGAGTTGGCGGTCTTCAGGGCCGTGTCGGCCAGACCCTTGCGGGCGCCGTGGGTCGAGTTGAAATATTCAAGGACGGTCAGCCCCTCCTTGAAGTTGGAGATGATCGGGGTCTCGATGATCTCGCCCGAAGGCTTGGCCATTAGCCCGCGCATGCCGGCCAGCTGCTTCATCTGCGCCTGGCTGCCGCGGGCCCCCGAATGGGCCATCATGTATACCGAGTTGATCGGCCGCTGGCGGCCGGTCGCCTGATCGATGGGGGTGGCCGAGATTTCCTTCATCATCTCTTCGGCGACGCGGTCGCCACAGCGCGACCAGGCGTCGACCACCTTGTTGTATTTCTCACCCTGGGTGATGAGGCCATCCTGATACTGCTGCTCGAAATCCTTGGCGAGCGTCCGGGTTTCTTCGACCAGCTTCTCCTTGGCGGCGGGGATCACCATGTCGTCCTTGCCGAAGGAAATGCCCGCCTGACAGGCGTGTCGGAAGCCCAGCGCCATGATGGCGTCGGCGAACAGCACCGTCTCTTTCTGGCCGGTGTGCCGATAGACCTCGTCGATCACGTCGCCGATGTCTTTCTTGGTCAGCAGGCGGTTGATGATGGCGTAGGGCACCTTGTGGCTTTGCGGCAGGCATTCGCCGATCAGCATCCGCCCCGGGGTAGTGACGAACCGCACCATGTGGGTGTTGCCGGCTTCATCGGTCTGCGGCACCCGCGCCTCGATGCGGGTATGAAGCGTGACATGGTGGGCGGCCAGTGCCTGGTGCACTTCCGCCATGTCGGCATAGATCGGCAGGCGCTCGCGCTTGGTGCCGTCGGGCAGCTCGACATAGTCCGGTGTCTTTTCCTGGCGCTCCATCGACAGGTAGTAAAGGCCGAGCACCATGTCCTGGCTGGGCACGATGATCGGCTTGCCGTTCGAGGGGCTGAGGATGTTGTTGGTCGACATCATTAGCACCCGGGCTTCCAGCTGCGCCTCGAGGCTCAACGGCACGTGCACGGCCATCTGGTCGCCGTCGAAGTCGGCGTTGAAGGCGGCGCACACCAGCGGGTGCAGCTGGATGGCCTTGCCCTCGATCAGCACCGGTTCGAATGCCTGGATGCCGAGGCGGTGCAGGGTGGGGGCGCGGTTCAGAAGCACCGGGTGTTCGCGGATCACCTCGTCGAGGATGTCCCACACTTCCTTGCGTTCTTTCTCGACGTATTTCTTGGCCTGCTTCAGGGTCATGCTGAGGCCCTTGGCATCGAGACGCGAGTAGATGAACGGCTTGAACAGCTCGAGCGCCATCTTCTTGGGCAGGCCGCACTGGTGCAGCTTCAGTTCGGGGCCGGTGACGATCACCGAACGGCCGGAATAGTCGACGCGCTTGCCCAGCAGGTTCTGGCGGAAACGGCCCTGCTTGCCCTTCAGCATGTCGGACAGCGATTTCAGCGGCCGCTTGTTGGCACCGGTGATGGTGCGGCCGCGCCGGCCGTTGTCGAACAGGGCGTCGACGGCTTCCTGCAGCATGCGCTTTTCGTTGCGCACGATGATGTCGGGAGCGCGCAGCTCGATCAGCCGCTTCAGACGGTTGTTGCGGTTGATGACCCGGCGGTACAGGTCGTTCAGGTCAGAGGTGGCGAAACGGCCGCCATCCAGTGGCACCAGCGGCCGCAGTTCCGGCGGGATCACCGGAATGACGGTCAGGATCATCCATTCCGGGCGGTTGCCCGATTCGAGGAAGCTGTCGACGATCTTCAGCCGCTTGATGATCTTCTTGGGCTTCAGTTCCGACTTGGTGGTCGCCAGTTCCTCGAGCAGCGCTTCCTTTTCGGCAGCGAGGTCGAGATCGATCAGCAGCTCACGGATGGCTTCGGCGCCGATGCCGGCGCGGAAGGCTTCCTCGCCATACTGGTCCTGGGCGTCGAGATAATCATCTTCCGAAAGAAGCTGGAACTTCTTCAGCGGGGTCATACCCGGTTCGGTGACGATATATTGCTCGAAGTAGAGGACGCGCTCGAGATCCTTCAGCGTCATGTCAAGGAGCATGCCGATGCGGCTGGGCAGTGACTTCAGGAACCAGATGTGGGCCACCGGAGCGGCGAGCTCGATATGGCCCATGCGCTCGCGGCGCACCTTGGAAACCGTGACTTCGACACCGCATTTTTCGCAGACGATGCCCTTGTATTTCATGCGCTTGTACTTGCCGCACAAGCATTCATAATCCTTGATCGGCCCGAAGATGCGGGCACAGAACAGGCCGTCACGCTCGGGCTTGAAGGTGCGGTAGTTGATGGTTTCCGGCTTCTTGATCTCGCCGAACGACCAGCTGCGGATCTTGTCGGGCGAGGCGATCGAGATCTGGATCTCGTCGAAGGTTTCCGGCTTGGCGAGTGGATTGGCGAAGTTGGTAAGCTCGTTCATGGCAAATCCTCAGTTTCGGGAGGGGGGGCAGGGGGCGTGGTGAGCGCCCCGCTATTCCGCCGCCTCCGCATCGTCGCCGCGCGCCTGCCCCAGCTCGACATTGAGGCCGAGCGAGCGCATTTCCTTCACCAGCACGTTGAAGCTTTCCGGCACTCCGGCCTCGAAGGTGTCGTCGCCCTTGACGATCGCTTCATAGACCTTGGTGCGGCCGACCACGTCGTCGGACTTCACGGTGAGCATTTCCTGCAGGGTATAGGCGGCACCATAGGCCTGCAGCGCCCACACTTCCATTTCCCCGAAGCGCTGACCGCCGAACTGCGCCTTGCCGCCCAGCGGCTGCTGGGTGACGAGGCTGTAGGGGCCGATCGAGCGGGCGTGGATCTTGTCGTCGACCAGGTGGTGCAGCTTCAGCATGTAGATATAGCCAACCGTCACGCGGCGGTCGAAGGCCTCGCCGGTGCGACCGTCGAACAGCTCGACCTGCCCCGAGCTGTCAAGCCCGGCCAGTTCCAGCATGTGCGAGACATCGGCTTCGCGGGCGCCATCGAACACCGGGGTGGCGACCGGAACGCCTGGCACCAGGCTTTCGCCGAAGGCGATGAGGTCATCGTCGCTCATCGCCTCGACATTGGCCTGCGGTCCATAGACGGCGGCAAGGTTGGAACGCAGTTTCGCCAGATCGCCGGCAGCGTCACCCACCGCCTGCGCGTTCTTGCGGGCGATGTCTTCCAGCAGGGCCGCCACCTGACGGCCTAGGCCGCGCGCCGCCCAGCCGAGGTGGGTTTCGAAGATCTGCCCGACGTTCATGCGGCTGGGAACGCCCAGCGGGTTCAGAACCAGGTCGACCGGGGTGCCATCTTCGAGGAACGGCATGTCTTCCGAGGGCAGGATGCGGCTGATGACGCCCTTGTTGCCGTGACGGCCCGCCATCTTGTCGCCCGGTTGCAGCTTGCGCTTCACCGCCACGAACACCTTCACCATCTTCAGAACGCCCGGCGGCAGCTCGTCACCGCGCTGCAGCTTATCCTTGCGGTCTTCAAGGCGGGCGGCGATCTGGGCGTTGGCGGCGTCCCACTGGGTGCGCGCTGCCTCGAGGTTGGCCTGAACGGCTTCGTCCTCGACACCGAACTTCCACCATTCGCGCTTCGGCTGGCTGTCGAGCATGGCTTCGTCGATGATGCTGCCCTTCTTCAGCCCCTTGGGGGCGGCGACGATGGTGTGGCCGACCAGCACCTGCCGCAGGTGGGCATAGGTGGCGCGATCAAGGATGGCGCGTTCGTCGGCGGCGTCCTTTTCCAGCCGGTCGATCTCTTCACGCTCGATCGACAGGGCGCGCTCGTCCTTGTCGATGCCGTGGCGGTTGAACACCCGCACCTCGACGACGGTGCCGGCAACGCCGGGCGGCAGCCGGAGCGAGGTGTCGCGCACGTCGGACGCCTTTTCGCCGAAGATGGCGCGCAGCAGCTTTTCCTCAGGCGTCATCGGGCTTTCGCCCTTGGGGGTGATCTTGCCGACCAGAATGTCGCCCGGCTCGACCTCGGCACCGATATAGACGATGCCGGCTTCATCGAGGTTGCGAAGAGCTTCCTCGCCGACATTGGGGATGTCGCGGGTGATGTCTTCCGGCCCCAGCTTGGTGTCGCGGGCCATCACGTCGAATTCCTCGATGTGGATCGAGGTGAACACGTCCTCGCGGACGATGCGTTCGTTGATGAGGATCGAGTCTTCGTAGTTGTAGCCATTCCACGGCATGAAGGCGACGAGGGCGTTACGGCCCAGCGCCAGTTCCCCATACTGGGTGCTGGGGCCATCACAGATGATGTCGCCCCTGGCCACCAGGTCGCCCACCTTCACCAGCGGCCGCTGGTTGATGCAGGTGTTCTGGTTGGAGCGCTGGAACTTCATCAGGGTATAGATGTCGACCATCGACGACCCGGCCGCCACGTCTTCGGTGGCGCGGATGACGATGCGCCCGGCATCGACCTGGTCGACAATGCCGGCGCGGCGGGCGGCAATCGCCGCCCCCGAATCGCGGGCGACGGTCGCTTCCATTCCGGTGCCGACGAACGGCGCTTCCGCCTTCACCAGCGGCACCGCCTGACGCTGCATGTTCGAACCCATCAGCGCCCGGTTGGCGTCGTCGTTCTCGAGGAAGGGGATGAGCGAGGCGGCAACCGACACCAGCTGCTTGGGGCTGACATCCATCAGCGTGATCTGTTCGCGCGGCGCGATCAGGAATTCGCCGGCTTCACGGGCCGACACCAGGTCATCGGTGATGCGGCCTTCGGAGTCGACGTTGACGCTGGCCTGGGCGATGGTGTGGCGGGCTTCCTCCATTGCCGAGAGGTAGACCACCTCGTCGGTTACCCGGCCGTCAATGACGCGGCGGTAGGGGGTTTCGATGAAACCGTATTTGTTGACGCGGCTGAAGGTCGAGAGCGAGTTGATGAGGCCGATGTTGGGGCCTTCGGGCGTCTCGATCGGGCAGATGCGGCCATAGTGGGTGGGGTGAACGTCGCGCACCTCGAAGCCGGCGCGTTCGCGGGTCAGGCCACCCGGCCCCAGCGCCGAGACGCGGCGCTTGTGCGTCACTTCCGACAAGGGGTTGGTCTGGTCCATGAACTGCGAGAGCTGCGACGAGCCAAAGAACTCGCGCACCGCCGCCACCGCCGGCTTGGCATTGATGAGGTCGTTCGGCATGACCGTCGTCACGTCGACCGAACTCATGCGTTCCTTTACCGCACGTTCCATGCGCAAGAGGCCGATGCGATAGCTGTTTTCCAGAAGCTCGCCCACCGAGCGCACCCGGCGGTTGCCGAGATTGTCGATGTCGTCGATCTCGCCGTGGCCGTCCTTCAGGTCGACGAGGGTTTTGACAACCGCCAGAATGTCTTCCTGGCGCAGGGTGGTGAGATCGTCGGGGGCGTCGAGGCCAAGGCGCATGTTCATCTTCACCCGGCCGACGGCCGAGAGGTCGTAGCGGTCGGCGTCGAAGAACAGGCCGGCGAACAGGGAGTCGGCGGTTTCGCGCGTCGGCGGTTCGCCGGGGCGCATGACGCGGTAGATGTCGGCCAGCGCCTGGTCGCGGGTGCTGTCGGCGTGGGTGGCCTTGTCGGCCTTCAGGGTATTGCGCAGCCACGGGCCGGTGTTGATGCCGTCGATGTCGAGCACGTCGACATGGGCGAAGCCGGCGGCACTGAGTTTGTCGAGCTCTTCCTGGCCTATCTCGTCGCCGGCCTCGATATAGATTTCGCCGGTGGTCTCGTTGATGAGATCGTGGGCGGAAAATCGGCCGATGATCTCCTCGAACGGCAGCAGCAGGGTGGTGACACCGTCGCTGTGGGCCTTGCGGGCCAGGCGCGGGGTGATCTGCTCGCCTTCCTTGAACAGCACTTCACCGGTGTCGGCGTTCAGAACGTCATAGCCGGGCTTCAGGCCGCGCCACTGTTCCGGAACGAACGGCATCCGCCAGCCGTTCAGCTTGGCGTCGCGTTCAAAGCGCACCAGCTTGTAGAAATGATGGAGGATCTCTTCGCTGGAGAGGCCAAGCGCATAGAGCAGCGCCGTCACCGGCAGCTTGCGCTTGCGGTCGATTCGTACGTTGACGATGTCCTTGGCGTCGAACTCGAAGTCGAGCCACGAGCCGCGATAGGGGATGACGCGGGCGGCAAACAGATATTTGCCCGAGGAATGGGTCTTGCCGCGATCATGATCGAAGAACACGCCGGGCGAGCGGTGCATCTGCGAGACGATGACCCGTTCGGTGCCATTGACGATGAAGGTGCCGTTCTCCGTCATCAGGGGCATGTCGCCCATGTAGACGTCCTGCTCCTTGATATCGATGACCGAGCGGGTGCCGGTATCGGCATCGACTTCAAAGACGATGAGCCGCAGGGTCACCCGCATGGGGGCGGCATAGGTCATGTCGCGCAGGCGGCATTCCTCCTGGTCGTATTTCGGGTCTTCGAGTTCGTAGTTGACGAAATCGAGCTCGGCGGTGCCGGCGAAATCCTTGATCGGGAACACCGAGCGCAGGGTCTTTTCGAGGCCGGACACATAATTGTCGGCAGGACGCGAGCGCAGGAAATGCTCGTAGCTTTCGCGCTGCACCTCGATCAGGTTTGGCATCTGCCCGGCTTCGGCGATATTGCCGAACATGCGACGGATGCGGCGCGTGGCGCGGAACTTGGGTGCAGTGCTGGTCGGTTCGACGGCCCTGGTTGCCATGGTGTTTCTTCGGTCCTCGTGGCTTGCGCATCGCCGGGATGCGCGGGGATGGCGGCGCAGGCAGGACGCAAAAAAGCCGCTCGGCCCACAGCCGGCGGCATCGCACGTCCTGAAACCCGGCAGGCCCATGCGTGAAACCCGCTGCGCGACGGCGAGTCTCTGTCCCGGACCATGCTGGAAGAGCGCCATATAAGAGCGCGCCCCCGGTTTGTCGAGTCCGGATGGCTGGCCGGGCGCTGATGGCTGCACTCAGCCCAGTTCGGTTTTCAGAGGCCGGCTCAGCAGCTGCTCCATCACCTTCCCGACACTGGCGCGCCCGGCCAGCAGATCGGCGACGGCGCTGACAATCGGCATGTCGACGCCGGCCGCTGCCGCTGCCTCGGCCAGTACGGGCGCCGTGGCCGCCCCTTCGGCGACGGTGCGCTTGCCGGCCAGCGCCTGTTCGGCCGTCTGCCCCTGTCCCAGCGCCATTCCCAGCGACATGTTGCGCGACTGTTCCGAGCCGCAGGTGAGCACCAGATCGCCAAGCCCCGACAGCCCGGCCAGGGTCTCGGCGCGGCCGCCGCGCGCCACGCCGAAGCGGGTCATTTCGGCAAAGCCGCGGGCGATGATGGCAGCACGGGCGTTTTCCCCCAGCCGGGCGCCGATCACCACCCCGCAGGCAATCGCCAGCACGTTCTTCACGGCGCCGCCGATCTCGCAGCCGATCACATCGTCTGAGGCATAGGGGCGGAACGTCGGCCGTGCCAGACAGCTGGCAAGGGCGCGCGCCAGCGCCAGATTGCTGGCGGCAAGCGTGACGGCGGTGGGCTTGCCGACAGCGGCCTCGGCGGCAAAGCTGGGGCCCGACAAAATGGCAAGCGGGGATTCGGGCGCCACTTCCCCCGCGACCTCGGCCATCAGCCGGTGGCTGCCCGCCTCGATCCCCTTGGAGCACAGCAGGAGCGTCGGCCGCGCGCCGAGCGGCAGCCCCTCAAGCACCGTGCGCAGGTGCTGGGCGGGCGGCACCATCAGCCACAGCCGGCAACCGGCCAGCGCCTGCCGATCGGTGGTGGCGCGCAGGGCGGGCGGCAGCGCAACGCCCGGCAGATAGGCGGCATTGCAGCGTTCGCCGTTGATGGCGGCCACCAGGTCGTTCTGGCGGCCCAGCAAAGTAACCGGAGTACCGTCGCTGGCGATGATGGCGGCGAGCGCCGTTCCCCACGCCCCGGTGCCGATAACGGCGATGGCGCCCGTGGCCATGGCCGGCCTCAGGCCTTCACCCCGGCGCCGCGCACCGGTTCGGCCGACGGGTCGAGCGGCCAGCGCGGCCGGGCCTGCGGGTCGGCTTCGGGTGGCAGGCCGGCGGCGATCCGTTCGTGCGCTGCCCAGGCGATCATCGCGGCATTGTCGGTGCACAGCTTCAGTGGCGGGGCAATGAACGGCAGACCGTGCGCAGAAGCCAGCGTTTCGAGTGCTGTGCGCACATGGCGGTTGGCGGCAACGCCGCCCGCCACCACCAGCGCCGTTGCTTCCGGCATGTGGTGCAGGGCAAGGCGGGTACGGTCGGTGAGGCAATCACCCACCGCCTGCTGGAAGCTGGCGGCGACATCGCCCGGGGTGTAGCGGCCCGCCTGCACCGCCCGCAGCACGGCGGTTTTCAGCCCGGCAAAGCTGAAATGCGGTTCGCCCGACCCCACCAGCGGCCGGGGCAGGGCAACGGCGTGCGGGTCGCCGCTCTGGGCGGCACGCTCTACGGCGGGGCCGCCGGGAAAGCCGAGGTTCAGCATCTTGGCCACCTTGTCGAACGCTTCGCCGGCGGCATCGTCGATGGTGGTGGCAAGCCGGCGATAGCGGCCGACGCCATCGACGGCGATCAGCTGGCAATGGCCGCCCGACACCAGCAGCAGCAGATAGGGAAAGGCAAGGTCAGCAGCGACAAGGCGCGGCGACAGCGCATGGCCTTCCAGATGGTTGATGCCATAAAGCGGCTTGCCGGTGGCATAGGCCAGCGCCTTGGCGCTGATCAGCCCCACCATCACTCCGCCAATAAGGCCGGGGCCGGCGGTGGCGGCAATGGCATCGACATCGCCGGGCGCCACGCCGGCTTCGGCCAGCACGGCCCGCGTCATCGGCGCCAGCCGCTCGGCATGGGCGCGTGCCGCTAGTTCCGGAACCACCCCGCCAAACGGCCGGTGGGCGTCTTCCTGGCTGGCGATGCGCTCGGCCAGCACCCGTCGATCGGCAGCGACGATGGCAACCGCCGTTTCGTCGCAGCTGCTCTCGATGCCGAGGATCAGTCTCATGCGCCCTCGGGGCTGCCTGTCCCGCCGTCGCCCGTGTCGGCGGAGCTGTCGCCGCTATCGCCGCTATCGCCGCTGTCGCTGTCGTCACTGTCGTCACTGTCACGGATGCGCGCGGCCGAGACCACATGCTCCTCGTCGGCCACCCGGAACAGGGTGACGCCCTGGGTCGCCCGCCCGGCAATGCGGATGTCGGCAACCGGCATGCGGATCAGCTTGCCCTGGTCGGTCACCAGCATCAGCTGTTCGGTGGCTTCTACCGGGAAACTTGCCACCACGGCGCCGTTGCGGGCCGACGTGTCGATGTTGACGATACCCTTGCCGCCGCGGTTGGTGCGCCGGTATTCAAAGGCCGAGCTGCGCTTGCCATAGCCATTGGCAGTGATCGTCAGGATGAACTGCTCGTTCTCGACCATGCGCGCGAACTTGTCTTCCGGAAGCGTCACCGGGCCGGGGTCGTTCTTCCACGGCGCCGATCGCAGATACTGCTCGCGCTCCTCGGTGGTGTTGCCCATGCGCCGCAGCATCGACAGCGAGATCACTTCGTCGCCATCATCAAGGTCCATGCCGCGCACGCCGGTCGAGGTGCGACTCTGGAACTCGCGCACATCGGTGGCGCGGAAGCGGATCGCCTTGCCCGAGCGTGCTGCCAGCAGCACATCTTCCGATTCATGGCACAAGGCCACCCCGATCAGCCGGTCGTCGCTTCCTTCGTCGAAGCGCATGGCAAGCTTGCCGTTCGAGGGGATGTTGGCGAAGGCATCCATGCTGTTGCGCCGTACCAGCCCCCTGGCAGTGGCGAACACCACGTGCAGTGCGGCCCATTCGGCCTCGTCTTCGGGCAGCGGCAGCACCGTGTGGATGGTTTCGCCGGGGTCGAGCGGCAGCAGGTTGGCCATGGCGCGGCCCTTGGCCTGCGGCGAGCCTTCCGGAAGCTTCCACACCTTCAGCCGATAGACCTTGCCCGCCGACGAGAAGAACAGCACCGGCGCATGGGTCGAGGCAACGAACAGCTCGGCGATCGAATCCTCGTCCTTGGTGGCCATCCCCTGCCGGCCCTTGCCGCCGCGCTTCTGTGCCCTGTAACTCATCAGGCCCACCCGCTTGATCCAGCCCGACAGCGTCACCGTCACCACCATGTCTTCGCGGGTGATCAGGTCTTCGTCCTCGACATCGTCGGCCTGCACGATCTCGGAACGGCGCGGGGTGGCGAACTGGTCGCGCACGGCAATCAGCTCGTTACGCAGCACCGTGATCAGCCGCTGGCGGCTTGATAGGATGTCAAGCAGGTCGGCAATGCGGCTCGCCAGTTCCTTCAGCTCGTCGCCGATCTCGTCGCGGCCCAGCGCCGTCAGGCGGTGCAGGCGCAGTTCAAGGATGGCGCGCACCTGGGCGTCTGACAGGTGATAGACACGCGCGCTGTCCAGATCCTCGCCTTCAAGCTCCAGCTCGGCGTCGTCGACCAGTTTCAGATAGGGCAGGATCTCGGCCGCCGGCCAGGCCCTTGCCAGCAGTTTCTCGCGGGCTTCGGCCGGGGTGGCCGACGAGCGGATCATCGCCACCACTTCGTCGAGGTTGGTGACGGCGATCACCAGCCCCAGCAGCAGGTGGGCGCGCTCGCGCGCCTTGTCGAGCAGGAAGCGCGAGCGCCTGGTGATCACCTGCTCGCGGAATTGCACGAACGCCTCGATGATGTCGCGTAGCGACAGCTGTTCGGGGCGGCCGCCGCGCAGCGCCAGCATGTTGGCCGGGAAACTGGATTGTGCCGGGGTGTGCCGCCACAGCTGGTTCAGAACCACGTCGGCCACGGCGTCGCGCTTCAGCTCGAGCACGATGCGCACCCCTTCGCGGTTCGATTCGTCGCGCAGGTCGGAAACGCCTTCGATGCGCTTGTCTTTCACCGCCTCGGCGATCTTCTCGACCAGACCGGCCTTGCCCACCTGATAGGGAATTTCCGTGAGCACGAGCTGGCGGGCGCCGCCACGGCGCTCTTCCAGTTCGTGGCGGGAGCGCATCATGATCGAGCCGCGCCCCGTGGTCATGGCGCTGGCGATGCCGCCGGTGCGCAGAATGAGCGCACCCGTCGGGAAATCCGGGGCCGGCACATGGGCCATCAGTTCCTGGACGGTGATGGCGCGATTGTCGAGAAAGGCAAGGCAGGCGTCCACCACCTCGCCGAGGTTGTGGGGGGCGATGTTGGTGGCCATGCCAACCGCAATGCCGTTGGCGCCGTTCACCAGCAGGTTGGGGAAGCGCGCCGGAAGCACGCTCGGCTCCTGTTCCTGGCCGTCGTAGTTGGGGACGAAATCGACGGTGTCCTTGTCGAGATCGTCGAGCATGGATTCCGCAGCGCGGGCAAGCCGGGCCTCGGTATAACGCATCGCCGCCGGCGGGTCCGGGTCCATGCTTCCGAAATTGCCCTGCCCGTCGATCAGCGGCAGCCGCATCGACCAGTCCTGGGCCATGCGGGCCAGAGCGTCATAGATGGCGGTATCGCCGTGCGGGTGGTATTTCCCCATCACGTCGCCGACGATCCGCGCCGATTTGCGGTACGGCTTGCCCGAGGTAAAGCCGTTTTCGTGGCTTCCGAACAGGATGCGGCGGTGCACCGGTTTCAGGCCGTCACGCACATCGGGCAGCGCCCGCGCGACGATGACCGACATGGCATAGTCGAGATAGGACGAGCGCATTTCCTCGACGAGGCTGACGGGGGCGATGTCGTGGCCCTCGGCGTGCGGAGCTGTGGTGGTGTCGGTCATGGCGATGCTCTAGCGCCTGCCACCGCCAAGCGCCAGTGGCGCCGCGTCCGACCCGGCAACCACCCACTGGTCGCGGCGGATTCCCTGCGCCCACAGCAAAGTCGTCAGGTTGCCAAAGCGGATGGCGGCATCGGCAGCGGCCGCTGCCCGTGGCTTGGCGTGATAGGCAATGCCAAGCCCGGCGGCCTCCAGCATCGGGATGTCGTTGGCGCCGTCACCCACGGCCAGCGTTGCCGCCAGCGGCACGCCCAGCGCCTCGGCCTCGGCCAGCAGCACCGCCCGCTTGGTTGCGGAATCGACGATCGGCCGTGCCACCGTTCCCGCCAGCGCCCCGTTTTGCATGTGCAGCACGTTGGCAACCTGCCGGTCAAACCCCAGCCGGTGGGCAATCGGCCCTGTAAAGACGGTGAACCCGCCCGAAACCAGTACGGTGCGGCTTCCCAGCGCCCGCAGGGTGGCGATCAGGGTGGCCGCCCCCGGCATCAGGCGGATGCGTTCGGCAAGGCAGGTGGAGACCACCGATTCCGCAAGGCCGGCCAGGGCGGCGACGCGGGCGTCGAGCGCTTCGGAAAAATCGAGTTCGCCGTGCATGGCGCGTTCGGTGATGGCGGCGATCTCGGCCTTTTTCCCGGCAAAGTCCGCCAGTTCGTCGATGCATTCCTGGCCGATCATGGTGGAATCCATGTCGGCGACCATCAGGGCCTTCACCCGCCTGGCCCCGGACGGCTGCACCACCACATCGACCGGTTGGTCAAGCGCTTCCAGTGCCGCCCGCAGCGCCGCTGCGGCCATGCCGTCTACCACCAGTTCGTGGGCACAGGGCGGATCAACCGCCAGCGACTGCTGCACGGTGCCGCCGGCGGCGGTGATGGCGGCACTTGCCGCCGCCACATAAGCAGGCGACAAACCCGATGGTGCGATCAGGGTGGTGATGAGAGGTGGGTTGGTCATTGGGCAGGGGTGTTCTTCCATGCTGAAGTCGCTGGTCGTCATTGCAGGGCCGACGGCCAGCGGCAAGTCGGCAATGGCGCTTGCACTGGCGCGCGCGCATCAGGGCACCATCATCAATGCCGATGCCAGCCAGCTCTATCGTGACCTGGCAATCGTGTCGGCGCGCCCTGACGCCGCCGAGATGGCCGAGGTGCCCCACCTGCTGTTTGGAACCATAGATGGCGCTCAGGCGATGACGGCGGCACAGTGGGCGGCGCTTGCCGGCGCAGCCGTTCAGGCGGTGCAGGCCAGCGGCCGCCTGCCGATTCTGGTGGGCGGCACCGGCCTGTATCTGCGCACCCTGTTGTCGGGCATCGCCCCGGTACCGGCGATCGACCCGGCCATTCGCGCAACCGTGCGGGCGATGACGCCCGAGGCGGTGCGGACAGCGCTCGAATCGGCAGACCCGGCGATGGCCGCGCGCCTGCACCGCAACGACCGGCAGCGCAACGCCCGGGCGCTGGAAGTGTGGCAGGCCACCGGGCGATCGTTGCTGACGTGGCAGCAGGCCCCGGCCACCGGTGGCATCGCTGCGGCCGTGACGCTCGATCGGCGGGTGATCACCATCGACCGCGAGTCGCTTGGCCAGCGGATCGATCAGCGGGTGGAGGCCATGTGGGCGGCCGGAGCGCGCGACGAGGTGGCGGCTCTGGCCGCCCGGCAGTTGCCGGCCGGCCTGCCGGTGATGCGGGCCATCGGTGTGCCGCCGCTGCTGGCGCTGCTGGCGGGCGAAGCAACTGAAGCCGAGGCGCTGGCGCGCTGGAAGCTCGAGACCCGGCAATATGCCAAGCGGCAGGCCACCTGGTTGCGCAACCAGTTCGGCGACTGGCCGCGCTTCCCGGCCACAGGAGGTCAGGGCCTCAGGGGGGATGCTGCCGGCATCGATCCCATTCTTGCTCGAAACCCCGATTCATGACACTTTGTTAACCCTGTTGCGCGCCTTCAGGGGAGGGTGGCGCAATGCGGGAGAGTGGACATGGGGAAATCAGCTACATGGATGGGGCGGCTGCTGGCGGCGGCTGCCCTGCTGGCGGCAAGCGGAGCGGCCGATGCCGCTGCCGTCAATCCCACCAAACTGGTGATCTTCGGTGACAGTTTCATCGACGCCGGCAATATTGCCATAGCCACCGGCGGTGTCATTCCCGACCCGGCGCTCGGCTATTGGCGTGGCCGCTTTTCCGAGGGGCCGACCTGGGCGGATTATCTGGGGTTTGCAAGCCTTGGCTATGCCGCCGGCCCGTCGCTGGCAGGAGGCACCAATTTCGCTTTTGGCGGTGCGCGCGGCGCTGGCGATGATCTGCGCCCCGAAGGCGCGATTCCCGGCCTGCCAACGCAGGGCGCCATGTTCGTCTCGACGCTGGGGCCGGGCAACCCGTTCGACCCGGATGCCCTTTATATCATCAACTTCGGCAATAACGATGTGAACGCCATCCAGTCGGGCGATACCGAGGGCATGACGATCCCGGAATATCAGGCGGCCTATGTCAACAACATGGTGGGCGCGGTGCAGGCGCTCGCCGGTGCCGGCGCCCACCACATCCTGTTGGCAGGCGTTCCCAATCCGCTTGAAACGGAAGGCCAGGTGTTGCAGGCCATGCTCGACGCCGCGCTCGACGCCGCCGAACCGGCGCTTCCCGGCGGCACGACTCTGTACCGCTTTGATTATTTCAACTTCTTCCTGTCGCTTCTGGCCGACCCGACGCAATATGGCCTGCCCGCCGACCTCGATTTCACCACGCCCTGTCTGGTTGCGAAAGTGCCGGGGCCGGGGATCGACTGCACCGGCTATTTATCGTTCGACGGCACCCATGTGACACGGGCGGTGCAGCAGGCTATCGCCGTGCAGATGGCCCGGCAGGTGGGGCTGGCAGTGGTGCCCGAGCCGGCGAGCTGGGCGCTGATGATCAGCGGTTTCGGGCTGGTGGGGCTGGCGGTGCGGCGGCGCAAGGCGGCGACGGCCGTTCGTCTGGTGCACTAACGCCTGCTGGCAGGTTGGGTGGCCGGGCCGCGCTTGACCGCGTGGCAGGGGCAGCGCATGAAGTGGCGCATGTCCATACGCATGAACAGCTTGCCCCGTTTCGTTGCCGCCCTGCTGCTGGCCACTGCAACCACTGCCACCGCGCAGCCCGCCGGAGGGCAGCCTTTGGCTGCCGCCATCGACCAGCGGGTCGAGCGGGTGCTGACGACGGTGCCGCTGTCGGATGGTCATAACGACTGGCCGATGGCGCTGCGCCAGGCCTATGGCGTCGAGGGCGCCAAGACCGCCGATCTTTATGCCGACCCGTCGAAGCGCACGCCGCCGGGGCATACATCGATTCCGTGGGCGCGGCAGGGCCACCTCGGGCTGCAGTTGTGGTCGGTTTATGTGTCGGCGAACCAGCCGCCTGCCGACGCCGTGAAACAGACGTTCGAGCAGATCGCCATCGTGCGGGCGATGGCCGCCAACAACCCCAAAGATCTGCAACTGGTGACCACAGCCGATGAAGCCGAGGCGGCGTTCAAGGCCGGGCGCATCGCCAGTTTCATTGCCCTTGAAGGCGCCCACCAGATCGACGACGACATCGCGACGCTGCGCCGTGCCTATGCGCAGGGCGTGCGATCGATGACACTTGCCCATTCGCTGCCCACCAAGCTGTTCGACAGTGCCACCGCGCCACCGCGCCACAATGGCATGGCCGAGGGCGGCAAGGCGATGATTGCCGAGATGAACCGGCTGGGGGTATTGGTAGATCTCTCGCACGTCTCGCCCGATGTGATGCGTCAGGCGCTCGATGTCACAAAAGCGCCGGTGATCTTCTCGCACTCGGGGGCGCGGGCCATTACCGATCACCCGCGCGATGTGCCCGATGATGTGCTGAAGCGGCTTCCGGCCAACGGCGGAATCGTGATGGTGACGTTCGTGCCCGCCTTCATCGACCAGCACCGCACCGACTGGGAAAAGGCCCGCCCGGCCGCCGGCCCCGACCGGGTGGCGTGGGAGAAAACCCACCCGCGCCCGGTGTCGACTCTGGCGATGGTGGCCGACCATATCGACCATGTCGCCAAAGTGGCGGGTTATGATCATGTCGGCATTGGCGGCGATTTCGACGGTATCCCCGACACGCCCAAAGGCCTCGAAGACGTGCGGCGCTATCCGGCGCTGTTTGCCGAGCTGGCGCGGCGCGGCTGGTCTGACGCCAACCTCGAAAAGCTGGCCGGACGCAATTTCCTCAGGGTGTTGCGTGCCAACGAGGCCGTGGCCCGCCAGTTGCAGGGCCGCTGACCGCCGCACCCTGCAACCGGCGCTTCAGGCCCGGCGCTTCAGGTCCGGTGCTTCAGATGAAGCCACCGCCCAGCGACAGCCGCACCAGGGCAACCGCTATGACGACAAGGTTCAGGATCTGGCCTTCGCGGTGTCGTGACAGCAGCCCCAGCACCAGGCCCAGCCCGGCAATCGGCAGCACGAACCAGTTGGCCCAGCCAATGAAGGGGATGATTCCGAAAACGGCAATGGCGCCGGCGACGACACCGATGAGGAGCGACAGGATATTCAACATGGGCCTTTGTGGTCCTTCCCTATGGGTCCCGCTCTCTTGGGGCAGGGATATGGAAAGCCGTTGTGGAATTGCAAGGCACCATCGCCTATGGATGACGCCATGAGCCACTTCCCCCCCGCCGAATGGTCGCCGCAGCGGGCGCTGTTCACTGCCTTTCCGTCTGATGCCGCGCTGTGGCTCGATGATCTGCAGCCGGCGCGCGCGGAAGTGACGGCACTGGTGCGCACGCTGGCGGCCAGCGTTCCCGTGCATGTGCTGGCAAGCGGCGACGAGGCCGTTACCGCTGCCACGAAAGCGCTGGGTGCTTGCGCCACCATCCATGCCATTGCCTTTGGCGACATCTGGCTGCGCGATACCGGGCCGATATTCACCGGCGCCGAGGCCGCCGTGCGCTTCCGCTTCAATGGCTGGGGCGGCAAATATGTGCTGGCCCATGATGACAGCGTTGGCGCGGAAATGGCGGGGCTGATGGCGGCCTCGGTGACGGCGGTTGATTGCGTGATGGAAGGCGGGGCGCTGGAGTTCGATGGCCAGGGCCTTGTCATCACCACCGAACAATGCCTTCTGAACCCCAACCGCAACCCCGGATGGACCCGTGAAACCGCCGAGCGGGTGCTGCGCCATGCCTTCGGCGCGCGGCGGGTGGTGTGGCTGGGCGAGGGGTTGCTGAACGATCATACCGATGGCCATGTCGACAATCTCGCCCGCTTTGTGGCGCCGGGAACCGTGGCGCTTCCCGTGGCGACCGCCGACGACCCCAACCGCCCGGTGTTCGATGATGCCCGCCAGCGGCTGCGGGCGGCCGGGCTGGCGGTGGCCGATATCCCTTCAGTGGGCCGCTTCGAGGTGGATGGTGCGGTGGTGCCGGCCAGCTACATGAACTGGATCGTTGCCAACGGTCAGGTGGTGGTGCCGCTTTATGGTGCCGCCAACGATCAGGCGGCGCTGGCGGCGGTGAAACGCTGCTTTCCCCGCCACAAGGTGACGGGGCTGGCCGCCAACCATATCCTCACCGGAGGCGGCAGTTTCCATTGCATCACCCAGCAGGTGCCGCAGCCATGACGACGATGAACGTAGGGGCCGTGCAGATGGCGATGTCGGGGAACCGCGACGCCGATATTGCAAAGGCGATGGCGCTGGTGCGGCAGGCCGCGCAGCAGGGGGCGAAGATCGTGCTTCCGCCCGAGCTGTTCGAGGGCCAGTATTTCTGCACCGAACAGGAGGAGGCGCTGTTCGCCACCGCCGCCCCTGCCGAAAGTCACCCGGCCGTGCAGGCGGCGCGCGCGGTGGCGCGCGACGAGGGCATCTGCATTCCCACCTCTTTCTTCGAACGTGACGGACACCATTATTACAACAGCCTCGCCTTCGTGAACGACGAAGGCATGATCGATGGCGTCTATCGCAAGAGCCATATCCCCGACGGGCCGGGCTATATGGAGAAATTCTATTTCCGCCCCGGCAACACCGGCTTCCGGGTGTGGCCCACCCGCCATGGCACGGTGGGAGTCGGCATCTGCTGGGACCAGTGGTACCCGGAAACCGCGCGGGCGCTGATGCTGATGGGCGCCGACATCCTGATGTACCCGACCGCCATCGGCGAGGAACCGCATGATGAAAGCCTTGACACCCGCCGCCTGTGGGTGCGCGCCATGGTGGGCCATGCGGTTTCCAACGTGGTTCCGGTGGTGGCCGCCAATCGGGTGGGCGTTGAAAACGGCCAGCGTTTTTACGGCAACAGCTTCATCTGCGACCAGCGCGGCGACATGGTGGCGGAAATGGATACCCAAAGCGAAGGGGTGATAACCGCCCGTTTTGATCTGGCGGAAATCGCCCGGCATCGCGCGGCGTTCGGCTTTTTCCGCGATCGTCGCCCGCAGCTCTATACCCGCCTTACCGAGGATATCTGACAACGCAGCCGCCGGTAAAAGTGGTTGTGGGCCTGGGGGGAAACCGCCCCGGCCGCAATGGCCCGCCGGCAGCCGAGCTGCGGGCGGCAATCGCGGCGTTGCCAAAGCTGGGGTTCGCGGTGCTGGCGGTGTCGCGGTTGCGACAGACGGCACCGCTGGGGCCGTCGCAGCGGCGCTTTGCCAATGGTGCGGTGCTGGGGCTGTGGGCGGGCACTGCCGACGAACTTCTTGCGCAGCTGAAGGCTCTGGAACGCGCCTTTGGCCGCCGCCGCAACCGCCGCTGGGGGGAACGGGTGCTCGATTGCGACATTCTGGCGTTCGGCGAAGTTGCCTGCCGCTCCCGCAGGCTGGTCATTCCCCACCCGCAATTGGCAAAGCGTCGCTTTGCGCTTGAGCCCTTCGTCGATCTGTGGCCGGGCTGGCGCCACCCGCTGCTGGGGCGCACGGCTCGCCAACTGCTTGCGCTGTCGGGAAAGCGCCGCTAAACGCCGACGCCTGATGGTTGGGGGTCCGTAGCTCAGTCGGTAGAGCAAGCGACTTTTAATCGAGAGGTCCCGGGTTCGAGTCCCGGCGGACCCACCATCGGCACGCTCCCGCACGTGCGGCCCGCCGGTTTCGGCGCCGCCTCGATCCTGCTATAAGGTTAACAGGGTAGGGGAGGCAGGCCATGAGTTTCGCCGAGGAAGTGGAAAAGGTGCTGGCCCGCGAGGGCGGCTATGTGAACAACCCCAATGATCGCGGTGGCGAGACCAATTTCGGAATCACCAAGGCGGTGGCACGCGCCCATGGCTATACCGGGCCAATGCAGGATCTGCCGCGCGCAACCGCCATTGCCATCTATCGCGCCGATTACTGGGACAAGCAGAACCTCGACAAGGTGGAGGCGCTGGCGCCAAGGCTGGCGGCCAAGCTGTTCGATGTGGGCGTGAACGCCGGCATCGGACGCGCGGGCAAGTGGCTGCAGCGCGCCCTCAACCTGTTCGTTGGCGGCCTTGATGTTGATGGCGACATCGGCAACCTCACCATCAACGCCCTCGAGGCGCTGAAAACCAGACGCGGCAAGCTTGCCACCGACCGCAACCTCGTGAAGCTGGTGAATGCCTTCCAGGCCAACCATTATGCCGAGCTGGCGGAGAACAGCCCGTCGCAAAAGACGTTTATCTGGGGCTGGATCGACAAGCGGGTGTCGTGACCGGCTGGGGCGGTCAGGCGGTGCCGCCCACCGTCAGGCCTTCCACCAGCACTGTCGGCTGGCCGATTCCCACCGGCACCGATTGCCCGCCCTTGCCGCAGGTGCCTACCCCTTCGTCGAGAGCCAGATCATTGCCGATGCCGACGATCTTCTTCATTACCTCGGGGCCGTTGCCGATCAGGGTCGCACCTTTCACCGGGGCGCCAATGCGGCCATTTTCGATCAGGTAGGCCTCGGTGCAACTGAACACGAACTTGCCCGAAACGATGTCGACCTGCCCGCCGCCAAAGTTCCGGGCATAGAGGCCGCGCTTCACCCCGCCCAGAAGCGAAGCGGGGTCGTCGTTGCCCGCCAGCATGAAGGTGTTGGTCATGCGCGGCATCGGCGGGTGCGCGAAGTTCTCGCGGCGGCCGTTGCCAGTGGCGTCCACCCCCATCAGCCGGGCGTTTATGCGATCCTGCATATAGCCTTTCAGGATGCCATCCTCGATCAGCACCGTGCGGCCGGTGGGGGTGCCTTCATCGTCGACGTTCAGCGACCCGCGGCGGTCGGGCAGGGTGCCATCGTCGATCACCGTGACGCCGGGCGCTGCCACCTGTTCGCCGATGCGGCCGGAAAACGCTGAGGTGCCCTTGCGGTTGAAATCACCTTCCAGCCCGTGGCCAACGGCCTCGTGCAGCAGCACGCCCGGCCAGCCCGGCGCCAGCACCACCTGCATGACGCCCGCAGGCGCCGGTACCGATTCGAGGTTGACGAGCGCCTGCCTGAGCGCCTCGTCGATGGCATGCTGCCAGCCATCGTCGCTGAACAGCCGGTCATACGAGATGCGGCCGCCGAAGCCGAAGCTGCCGGATTCGCGGCGGCCATTGTGTTCGGCGACGATGGCGACGTTCAACCGCACCAGAGGCCGTGTGTCGTGCACCCGGCGGCCATCGGCACGGATGATCTCGATCTGGCTGAACGAGGCGCTGAGCGAGGCCGTCACCTGGCTGACGCGCGGGTCGCGGGCGCGGGCGGCGGCATCGATGCTTTGCAGCAACGCCACCTTGTCGGCAAAGGCGCGGCCGCCCAGCGGGTCGGTATCGGTGTAGAGGCGACGGTTGGTGCCGTGGGGGGCGGCTGCCATCGCCACCGTGCCGCTGTGGCCGGCCTTCACCATGCGCACCGTCTCGGCGGCGCGGCGAATGGCCGAGGCGCTGATGTCGTTGGCGTGGGCATAGGCGGATACCTCGCCCATCACGCCGCGCAGCCCGAATCCCCGGGCCTGATCAAAGCTTGCGGCCTTCAGGCGGCCATCATCGAACTGGAACGATTCCGAAGCCAGCGATTGCAGGAACAGTTCGCCATCTTCAAGGCCTTCAAGGGCGACAGCCGTCAGTCGCTCGGCGTCATCGGCCGAGATATCAGCGTAAAGCGGGTTATCCATCGCCGCACCATAGAGTCAGTCGCCGGTAAAACCTATAGCCGGATAAGGCTGATCTGGCGCCCATAGTCGGGCTCGCCCTGTAGCGTCGCGCGCCGGTAACTGAAAAAGCGGACGCTCTCGGCACAGGTATCGATGCCGACGCCCCGCGTGTTGCGGATGCCTGCCCGCTGCAGCCGGTGCAGGCAATAGGCCTCAAGCGCGAAAAACTGGTGGCCGGGGCGACCGGGGTGGAAGAAGCGGCGGTTTTCCGGGTCGGCGGCGGCAAAGCGGGCGGCAAAGGCGTCGTCCACTTCATAGCTGGCGGCGCCGATGCACGGGCCAACGGCAGCAGCGATCTGGTCGCGCGATGCGCCTTGTTCCTCCATGGCGGCGATCGTTGCCTCGATGATGCCGCCCAGCGCCCCTTTCCAGCCGGCATGGGTGGCGGCCACCACGCCACTGGCGCGATCTTCTAGCAGGATGGGCGCGCAATCGGCGGTGAGGATTCCCAGTGCCAGCCCTGGTTGGCGGGTGACAATGGCGTCGGCCGGCGGGCGGCCGTCGAGCGGCCAGCGCCCGGCGGCAACAGCGGTGGTGCCATGCACCTGATGCACGGTGACGAGGTCGTCGTGGCCAAGGCCCATGGCCGCGGCGGCAGCAGCGCGGTTCACCAGCACCAGAGCGCGCTGGTCAGACGAGCCAAGCCCGGTGTTGAGGCTGTGGAACAGCCCGCCCGATACCCCGCCGGTGCGGCCGAGGAAGGCATGGCGGCTTTGCAGGTTGGCGGCCGTCACCACGGTCAGGGGCTCGCTCACAGCGTCACCCTCATAGCGTCAGCCGCATGATGCGGTCGTCGTCGATCACCGAACCCACTCTGTAGGCATACTTGCCGCATTCGACGAAGCCGCGCCGTTCGTAGAAGCGGCGGGCGCGGGGGTTGTCGATCCACACCGTCAGATAGAGTTCCTGAAAGCCACGGTCGCGCGAAGTGTCGAGCGCCCAGTCGAGCATGGCGTCGGCCATGCCGCTGCCCTTGGCGGCGGGAAGCAGATACAGTTGCTGTACCACCCACCAACGCTTGCCGGTGGTGACGGGAAGCTGCTGCTGCCCCAACAGGCAGAAACCGGCAGGCTCGCCGCCCAGCGTACCCAGCATCACGGCGCTTTCCGGGGCGGTGATGGCCCGATGATAGAAGGCGCCATCGAAGGTGGTGAGGAATTCGTCGAGTTCGTCGGGCGGGTAATTGTGGCCGAAGGTGTCCCGGAAGCTGAGGTTGAACAGGCGTGCGACAGCCTCGGAGTCGGCAGGCGCCGCCGGGCGCACCGCCATGGCGGGCGGCAGAGGTTTGGGCATATCCGGGGGCAGATCAGGCATTGCGGGTGGTGTAAAGCTCGTGGAGCTGTTTGCGGATGGTCAATTTATCGATCTTGCCCGAGCCCAGCTTGGGCAGCGGCTGGTCGGCGATCCATACGCGTGCCGGCACCTTGAAGCTGGCGAGGTCGCGGGCCACGAACTGGATGAGCGATTCGCCTTCCAGCGGCTCGCCGGGCTTGGGGTAGACGATGGCGCCGACGATCTCGCCCAGACGTTCGTCAGGCATGCCAACCACCGCGCATTCGGCAACGGCCGGGTGGTTGTAGATGGCCGCTTCCACTTCGGCGGCCGAGACATTTTCACCGCCACGGATGATGATGTCTTTCAGGCGGTCGACGATGCGCAGATAACCGTCGTCGTCGAGCTGGCCGAGATCGCCGGTGCGGAACCAGCCGTCGGGGGTGAAATTTTCCGCCGTCGCCTCGGGGTTGCGCCAGTAGCCCCGGGCATTGCAGACCGAGCGGATGCAGATTTCCCCGGTTTCATGGGCGGTAAGCGGCTGATGATCGGGGGTGAAGATTCCGATTTCCACCATCGGGCGGCTGGCGCGCCCCGTAGACCATGGCTTGGCCAGATAATTGTCGCGCATGTTTCCGGCGCCCACGGCGTTGGTTTCCGTCAGGCCATAGCCAAGCGCCGGGGATTTGCCGGGGAAGGCCTTGGCCAGCCGCGCCACATGCTCGGGCGGGCGCGGGCCGCCACCGGCGGCGATGTCGGTCAGGCTGGAGAGATCATATTTGTCGCGGTCGGGGTGCTGCATCAGTTCCAGCGACATGGTTGGCACGCCGACGAAATAGGTGACTTTCTCTTCGTCGATCAGGCGCAGCGCCGTGCCGGCATCCCAGCGGTGCATGATCACCAGCTTGCGGCCGATGGCCACCGACACCAGCATCACCGGAATGAGCCCGGTGACGTGAAACAGCGGCAGATTGAGAAGCATCACCTGCTGCTCGGGTAGCGTTACCCCCTTCTGCCGCGACAGCTCCAGCATGGCGAGCATCTGTACCAGGTAGGACAGCACTGCCGACACCACGGCGCGCTGGGCGGAAACGGCGCCCTTGGCGGGGCCGGTCGAGCCCGAGGTATAAAGAATGATGGCGTCGTCGTCGGGGTGGATCGGCGCCCGGAACCACGGTTGGGCGGGGGCGCCGGCCAGCAGGTCTTCCAGCCGCTGGGTGCCCAGCTCGTCGGCGACGGCATGGCTGGTGCGGATGCTGAGAACCGCACCCGGCCAGCCCGATTCCTTGATCCGGCGGCTTCGTTCCTCGTCGGCGATGGCGAAGGTGGCGCCGCAGTCGCGCAGGCCGTAGGCCAGTTCGTCGGCGGTCCACCAGGCGTTCATCGGCACGGCAATCGCCCCCAGAGTCACTACGCCGATGAAGCAGCTGATCCATTCGGGATAGTTGCGCATGGCGATCGCGACCCGGTCGCCCTTGGCGATACCGAAGCGCTGCTGGAGGATGGCGGCGATGGCGCGCCCCTGATCGCCCACCTGCTGGAAGGTGTAGCGTTCGCCCTGATAGACGAGAAACTCGCGCGGGGCATATACCGGCAGAAAGAACTCGAGAAGGTCGCGCAGCGACGCCGGAGCCTTGTCGAAGATTTTCTGCTCGCGCCCGTCGATGGTGGCGGTGCTGACACCAAGCTGGGTGCCGGGCGTGGTGATCATGTCGACCACGGTATCCATCGCCCGGTCGAGTTCACTTGGCATCGATGCTCCTCCTTTCAGCTGTTCCGGCGTGTTCCGGCACGCCCCGGCCGGCTGCCTCGCCCGACTGTTGCCGTTTGTGCGGCAGCAATCAAGCGGTTGGCGTTGACGCAGCTATTCGATTAGGAAGCAGGGCATGCATTTTCTCGACACGCCCGTCACCTGGGAAAGCCTCGGTCTCGACCCTGTCGCCCTTGCCATCGGTCCGCTGGCTCTGCGCTGGTACAGCCTTGCCTATATCGTCGGAATCCTTGCTGCCTGGTGGCTGCTGTCGCGGATGATCCGCCGCCCGGCCAGCCCGATGACGGCAAAACACCTCGACGATCTGATAAGCTGGTGCACCCTGGGCGTCATCCTTGGCGGGCGGCTGGGCTATGTGCTGTTCTATGATCTGCCCACCTATGTCGCCGACCCGCTTGCGATATTCCGGCTGTGGGAAGGCGGCATGTCGTTCCACGGCGGCTTTGCCGGGGTGGTGATCGCCGTCATCCTCTATGCCCGCCGCAACGGACTGCAGATCTTGCGCATCCTCGATTATCTGGCGGTGGTGACTCCGATCGGGTTGTTCCTCGGGCGGCTTGCCAATTTCATTAACGGCGAATTGTGGGGGCGGCCCACCAACGGCAACTGGGGAATCATCTTCCCCGGCGGCGGCCCGCTGCCGCGCCACCCCAGCCAATTGTACGAGGCGGCGCTGGAAGGAGTACTGCTGTTCGTGGTGCTGAACCTCCTGTTCTGGTTCAGCGATGCGCGAACGCGCCCCGGCCTGCTGGGCGGGCTGTTCGTGGCCGGCTACGGCGTATCGCGGTTCGTGGTGGAGTTTTTCCGCGAGCCCGACGCCCAGCTCGGGGTGCTGTCGTTCGGGCTTACCATGGGGCAGACGCTGTCGCTGCCGCTGATTGCCTATGGGCTGTATCTGATCGCCACCGTCAGCCGGAGGCCGCAGGCCCGGTGATCCCCGCCATTGCCAACCGCATCAGCACCGAAGGGCCGCTGCCGCTGGCGCCGGCCATGGCGATGGCTGCTGACCATTATTATGCCACCCACCAGCCGTTCGGCCCGTCCGGAGACTTCGTCACCGCTCCGGAAATCTCGCAGATGTTCGGCGAACTGGTGGGGCTGTGGCTGGCCGACCTGTGGCAGCGCGCCAGGTCGCCAGCGGCCTTCGTTCTGGCGGAACTGGGGCCGGGGCGCGGCACCCTGATGGACGATGCCCTGCGGGCCGCCGGCAAGGCCCTGCCGGGATTTGTGACTGCCGCGCGCCTGCATCTGGTAGAGCGATCGCCGCGGCTCAGGTTGTTGCAGAAGACGCGGCTGCCTCAGGCCACCCACCACGACGACCTGTCGACCTTGCCCGACGATCTGCCACTGTTTCTGGTGGGCAACGAGTTTCTCGATGCCCTGCCGCTGACCCAGTTCGAGCGTACGGCTGACGGCTGGGCGCTGCGACGCGTAAGTCTGACGGGTTTCGATACCACACTCAGCGCCAACCCGGTGCTGATTCCGCCGTCCCTGGCCACGGCGGCAGTCGGCGCCATCTACGAGCGCAATTTTGCAACAGAGACACTTGTCGCGCAGGTGGTGAAGAGGCTGGCCGCCACTGGCGGCGCGGCGCTGTTCATCGATTACGGCTATGTCGGCCCGGCGTTGGGCGATACCCTGCAGGCGTTGCAGGGCGGCGCCTATGCCGACCCGCTGGCGACGCTGGGCGAGGCGGATATTTCCGCCCATGTCGATTTCGGCCGGGTGGCGGCCGTGGCCAAAGCCAGCGTGCGGGTGTCGGGGCCGGTGTCGCAGGCCGCCTTCCTTGAAACGCTGGGGATCGGCCAGCGGGCAGCGGCTCTGAAACGACTGGCTTCGGTGGAACGCGCCGCCGAAATCGAGGCGGCACGGACGCGGCTGACATCGGCAGGGGCAATGGGGCGGTTGTTTCAGGCCATTGGCCTCTCGGCACATTCCTGGCCGGAACCGGCAGGCTTTCCGGCACCTGCGGCATAAGCGTGTCAAGCGGATGTAAAACCGTTTCCCTTTTCAGCGGCTGGCCCTAGATTCATCGGCATGACTGTTCACCATGATCGAATCACGGCGCTGCGCGCCGAACTTGCCGCCCGTCAGCTCGACGGGTTCATCATTCCGCTGACCGACGAACATATGTCGGAATATGTCGGCCCCTACGCCCGCCGGCTCGAATGGTTGACGGGGTTTGCCGGCTCGGCGGGAACGGCGGTGGTGCTGCGCGACACGGCGGCGATCTTCGTCGATGGTCGCTACACCCTGCAGGTGCGCAACCAGGTTTCGGCCGATGATTACCAGTTCCGCGGCCTGCCGGCCGAACCGGTGATCGACTGGATCGCCGCCAACACCAGCGCTGGCCAGCGCATCGGCTATGACCCGTGGCTTGCCACCCGCAGCTTTGTGCAGCAGGCCGGGCGCGCCATTGCCGCCGAACTGGTGGCAGTTGCCGACAATCCCGTCGATGCCGTGTGGCACGATCAGCCCGCCCCCTCGGTGCTGCCAGCCGAGGTGCTGCCCGATTCCTTCACCGGGCGTTCCTCGGCCGACAAGCGCGCGCAGGTGGCGGCAGCGCTGCGGGCTGCCGGCGCCGGCCATGTGGTGATTCCGGCACTCGATTCGGTGGCGTGGCTGTTCAACATTCGCGGCCACGACGTTCCGCGCACGCCAGTGGTCAGGGCCTTTGCACTGGTGGCCGACGATGGCCGCGCCACCTTGTTCACCGACCCGGTGAAGATCACCGCCGAAGTGTCAGCGCATCTGGGCCCCGACGTGCAGGTGCGCCCCTATGGCGACCTGGCGGCCGCTCTTGCCGCCCTTGACGGAACGGTGCTGCTTGATCCGGTCTGGTCGGTGGCGGCAGTGTGGCAGGCGCTGGAGGCCGGCAAGGCAAAGGTGATCGAGGGGCGCGATCCGGTGATCGCCCCCAAGGCCGCCAAGAACCCGGTCGAGCTCGACGGGATCCGCCGCGCCCATGTGCGCGACGGGCTTGCCGTCACCCGCTTCCTGCATTCGATGGCGGCCGACCCGGCCAAGGACGAGATGACGGCCCAGAACCGGCTGGAAGCCTACCGCCGGGAGTCGAACCTGCTGAAAGACCTGTCGTTCGACAGCATTTCGGCGTTCGGGCCGCACGCCGCCAGCCCCCATTATCGCTGCGAACCGGAAACCAACCGCGCCATCACCACCGGCATCTACCTGATCGACAGCGGCGGCCAGTATCCCGATGGCACCACCGACATCACCCGCACCATTGCCGTTGGCACCCCCAGTGCCGAGATGCGTGACCGCTTCACCCGGGTGCTGAAAGGCCATATCGCCCTCGCCACTGTCCGCTTTCCGGCCGGCACCCGTGGTGGCGCGCTCGATATCCTTGCCCGCCAGTTCCTGTGGGCCGCCGGGCTGGATTACAACCACGGCACCGGGCATGGCGTGGGCCATTATCTGTCGGTGCATGAAGGGCCGCAGCGGATCGGCGTGGGCGGGGCCAACGGCGTCGAGGAAGTGCTGAAGCCCGGCATGGTGCTGTCGAACGAGCCCGGCTTCTACAAGGATGGCGAATATGGCATCCGCATCGAGAACCTGGTCATCACCATCAGCGACCCGAAGCCCGGAGACGAGCGCGAGATGCTGGCCTTTGAAACCATCACGCTTGCCCCCATCGACCGGCGGCTGATCGATGTCAGCCTGCTCACCGACGGCGAGGTGCAGTGGCTTGATGCCTATCATGCCCGAGTGCGCGACACCCATCGCGGCCATCTCGATGGGGCGGCGCTCGCATGGCTGCTGGAGGCAACCGCGCCGCTGAGCACGGTGGACGGTGCCGCCGCGTGAAGCGGCTGATCACACCCCTCGCCCTGTCTCAGACTGCCCCTGCGTGGAGCTGGCTGGCGCCTGCTGCGGCGTGGCTGGCGTTGGCGGTGCTGACGCGCGGATCGATCAGCGGCACCGATGCACTGGTGTTCCTGCTGTTGCTGTTCCCGGCGGTGATGGCAGCGGTTCACCATGCCGAGGTGATCGCCGTGAAGGTGGGCGAGCCGTTCGGAACGCTGGTGCTGGCGCTTGCGGTGACGGTGATCGAAGGGGCGCTGATCATCACCTTGATGCTGGCGAAACCCGGCGGTTCGCAGGAGCTGCTGCGCGATACGGTCTACGCAACGGTCATGATCATTCTGACCGGGGTTGTCGGCCTGTGCATCACCTCCGGGGCGGCGCGCCACCATGTGCAGCGATTCGGGCTCTATGGGGTTTCTGCCGCCAACACGGCGATTGCCACGCTAGCGGTGCTGGTGCTGGTGCTTCCGGTTTTCACCACCTCGTCGGCCAGTGGCACCTTCACCCTGTCGCAACTGGTGCTGGTGGGATGTGCATGCCTGGTGTTGTGGCTGCTGTTCATCTTCGTGCAGACGGTGCGCCACCGCCACTATTTCCTTCCGGAAGAGGGGGGCGAGGAGGATCACGTCGGCAGCCACCAGGTGTCGGGCCGCCAGCTGCTGCTGGCGATCGTGCTGCTGTTTTCCTGTCTGGGCGCCGTGGTGCTGCTTGCCAAGGCGCTGTCCAACCCGTTGTCCGAGGTGATCCGGGCAACGGGAGCGCCGCTTTCCGCCGTCGGAGTGGTGATCGCCACCATCGTTCTGCTTCCGGAATCGGTGGCGGCGCTGCGGGCCGCCCGCGCCAACCGGCTGCAGACCAGCCTCAACCTCGCCCTTGGCTCGGCGATGGCTACCATCGGCCTGACGGTGCCGCTGATCGTCGGTCTTTCGCTGGTGTTCAAGTGGAACCTGGTGCTGGGGCTCGACCCCAAGGCCATCACCCTGCTGGCCCTTACCCTGCTGGTGTCGTCGATCTCGCTGGGCACCGGCCGCACCACGGTGCTGCAGGGGTCGGTGCATATGGTGATCTTCGTGATCTTCCTGTTTACCTCGTTCTTCCCCTAGATCCTGCCGCAGCCGCAAGCCGGGGCATCCCGGGGCAGCGGTCAGGGGTCAGTCCTTGAACACCACGGTCTTGCTGCCGTTCAGGAACACACGGTCATCAAGGTGCAGGGCCACGGCAGTTGCCAGCACCCGTTGTTCGATGTTGCGCCCCTTGCGGATCAGCATGTCGGGGGTGTCGGCATGGGTGATCGGCTCGACATCCTGATGGATGATCGGCCCCTCGTCGAGATCGCCGGTTACATAATGGGCGGTGGCGCCGATCATCTTGACGCCATGGCGATGGGCCTGGTGATAGGGGCGGGCGCCCTTGAATCCGGGGAGAAAACTGTGGTGGATGTTGATGCAGCGGCCGCTGAGAAAAGTCGACAGTTCGTCTGACAGGATCTGCATGTAGCGGGCAAGCACCACGAGATCGGCCTTCGTTTCCTCGACCAGCCGGCGGATTGTCGCCTCCTGAGAGGCGCGGGTGGCCGGGGTGACCGGCAGATGATGATAGGGTATGTCGCCGATCAGGGTGAGGTTCAGCGCCTCGCGGGGGTGGTTTGAAATGATCCCCGCCACCTCCATGTTCAGTTCGCCGATGCGGGTGCGATAGAGCAGATCGCCAAGGCAGTGATCGAATTTCGAGACCATCAGCAGTGCCCGGTGGCGCTGGCTGGCTGCGCGCAGGCGGGTGGCAAGCCCGTTGCGGGCCGCCAGCTGCTCAAGGCCGGTGGCCAGACGGACAGGGTCGCCGCCGGCGAGGATGTCGAAGCCCACCCGCAGGAAGAACAGCGCGGTTTCCGGGTCGTTGAACTGCTGCAGTTCGACGATGTTGCAGTGATGTTCGGCCAGAAATCCGGCGACGAGCGCCACCAGCCCCGGACGGTCGGTGCAGCGGGCGGTAAGGATGTAGCGGTTTGGCAAGCGAATAATCCCGGGCAGTTGCAGCCGTCAGCCGTTGCGGCAAATGCCGCAGCCGTCAATCCATGTTGCCACCAGACTGAGCGGGAGACCGCAGAGCGGACCGCGAGACGGACCGGAAGTCGATGCGGCCGGCGTTGCCGCCGATTTGACAAAGCCCCGGGAAGCGGCGAACCGGCTGCGCCATGCCGCCGATATCCAGTCAGGCCCGCCGATTCGTGGCGGGCGGCCAGACGGGCACCTATGCCCTGAACGATGAAGCTGTTGCCCGCCTCCGTGCCGGTGAGCCGATCCTGATGCTGACTCTGGGTGATCCGCAGACGGCGCCTCACCCGGCCATCATCGCCGCCACCAACGCAGCGCTGGCGCAAGGCCGCACCCATTATTCCCCCGTGACGGGTGAGCCCGAGTTCCGCGCTGCCGTCGCCGTCTCGGAAGGGGCCGATGTCGATAATGTGGTGGTCATGCCCGGGGCACAGGCCGCCGGTTTTGCCGCCATCAGCGCGGTGGCCGGGCCGGGAGATGAGGTTATCCTTTCCGACCCCCATTACGCCACCTATCCTGCCATTCTGGCCGCAACAGGGGCCACGGCGCGGCTGGTGCCGGTGCGCGAAACCGATCTCGGGTTTGATGTGGCGGCAATTGCAGCGGCCGTCACCGCGCGCACCCGCGCCATCTTCCTGACCAGCCCCTCGAACCCCACCGGGGCGGCGCTGAGCATCGATGATTTCGCCAGGCTCGCTGCCCTTTGCGAACGACACGATCTGTGGCTGGTGGTCGACGAGGTCTATCGCCATTTCCGGTACGATGGCCCGCATATCGGGGCGTGGGTGCACGGGCCGCCAGGGCGCACCATCGTGCTGGGCAGCCTGTCGAAGAGCCACGCCATGCCCGGGTTCCGGCTGGGCTGGCTGATCGCCCCCGAACCGCTGGTCGGGGCGATAGCCGGCCTGTGTTCGGCGGCCTATTTCGGCGTGTCGCAGTTCGTGCAGGATGCCGGAGTGGCAGCACTGACTCTGCCCGAGGCAGCGTTTGCCGACTATCGCCGCGGGTTTGCCAGCCGGGCGGCGCTGGTGGTGGAACGCGCCAATGCCATTACCGGAATCCTCGCGCGGATGCCGGCGGGCGGCATGTTCGTGATGCTCGATATCCGCTCGCTGATGCCCGATGACCATGGGTTTGCAACCCGGCTGCTGCGTGAACACCTGGTGGCTGTGAACCCCGGCAGCCTGTTCGGAAGCGGGGCGGCCGGGCATCTGCGCATCAGCCTCACACCGGATGCCGGGGTGCTTGATGAAGCAATGCAGCGGATCGGCCGGCTGGCGGCCGCGATCAGCAGCTGAACGACGGAGACAGGGCATGGAAAAGCTGGCAGACTGGGCAAGCCATGGCGGCCGTCAGCAGGTGTGGCGGCATGCCGCTGCGACCACCGGTACCGACATGGTGTTTTCCCTGTTCCTGCCGGCCGGCGATGGCCCGTTCCCGCTGGTAACCTGGCTTTCGGGGCTGACTTGCACCCATGCCAACTGCACGGAAAAGGGCGAATTCCGCCGGGCGGCGGCAGCCCACGGCCTTGCGGTGCTGTGCCCGGATACCTCGCCGCGTGGCGACGGGGTACCCGATGATTCCGCCTATGATCTGGGGCAGGGGGCGGGCTTTTATGTCGATGCCACAGAGGCACCATGGAACCGCCATTTCCGCATGTTTTCCTATGTTGCACACGAGCTGCCTGAGCTGGTGGCGGCCCATTTCCCGCTCGACATGGGGCGGCAGGGCATTTCCGGCCACTCGATGGGGGGGCATGGGGCACTGATGATGGCGCTGCGCCACCCCGGGCGCTTCCGCTCGGTTACGGCGTTTGCGCCCATTGTCGCCCCGGCACAGGTGCCATGGGGAGAGCAGGCATTCACGGCCTATCTCGGCCACGACCGGGCGGCCTGGCAGCGCCATGATTCACTGGCACTGATGGCGTCGGGCGCGCGCCTTCCCGATCTGCTGGTCGATGTCGGCGACGCCGACCCCTTCCTTGATTCCCAGCTGAAGCCGGAGCTGCTGGAAGAGGCCTGTGCGCGCGCCGGCATTCCGCTGCTTCTGCGCATGCAGCCCGGCTATGACCACAGCTATTATTTCATCTCGAGCTTCATGGAAGAACATCTGGGCTGGCACGCCCAGCGCCTTACGCCAAGGCGCTGATGATCGTGCGGCGGTGGGGTGGGACGCTCAACCGTGACGCAGCAGAAAGATGGTGACGACGGCTACCAGCACCACCAACGCCCCCACCCACAACCAGCCGGGAAGGCCAGTGTTGTTCGGTTCGTCACTCATCGGCCTCCCCCCGTCTTGCAATCGTAAAATCTACTTGCACCATTATGCCAATATGTTAGCGGCATTAATACACTATCGTAGCACATAACGGGTTGCGATAGTCCAGAACAGGTCGCTGACGGACAGAAAATATGGATTCGCAAGAGTGGCGTTGCGCTGCCGGACCCGGCAGCGAGGAGAGAGCTGCGCCGGAAACCGGTGAAATCGTGAACGGCCGCGTCAAATGGTTCGATGCCGTCAAGGGGTTCGGCTTCCTCGTTCCCGACGACGGCTCTGGCGATGTGCTGCTGCATTACAATCTGCTGGCCACCTATGGCTGCAAGACCCTGCCGGAAGGGGCGCTTCTGGGGGCGATGGTGATCAACGCCGACCGGGGCCGTCAGGCTGTTTCACTGATAGGGGTTGAGCAGATCCCCCGCGAGACACCGGTGCGCCGTGCTCCGAAACTGGCGGCCAATCGTTCGACACCTCTTGATTTTCTCGATGTGGCTGGCGACTTCGAGCCGGTGGAAGTCCGCTGGTTCAACCGTGCCAAGGGCTATGGGTTCCTGCTGAGGGGGGATGGTGTCACACAGGTGTTCATCCACATGGAAACGGTTCGCCGCGCCGGGTTTGCCGGCCTGCAGCCGGGCGACCGGTGCGAGGCGCGGATACATGATGGTCCGCGCGGGGCTTTGGCAGTGGTGCTGCAAGCTGCTCAGGCGTGATGTCGCAGTAGCGTTTGCAGCGCTTGTGGCGCTTGCGGCGCCACTGCCGGCACCAGTGGCACTGGCGGCACCGGCAGCAACCGGCAGTCCGCGCCCGCAACAGGGGCTGAAGGTGGTGCCCCTTGCCATTCATTCGGGCCGCAAGGTGCACCGCTACCAGGTGGAAGTGGCGCAGACCGCCGAACAGCAGGCAATCGGCATGATGTATCGCCATCAGGTGCCCGAGGCGACCGGCATGATCTTTCCCATGAACCCGCCCCGCCAGGCCAGTTTCTGGATGCGTAATACGCTGGTGCCGCTCGACCTGCTGTTCATCGGGGCCGATGGCCGCATCCGCAATATCATCGCCGATGCGGTTCCGCTGTCGGAAGCACCGCTGTCGTCGCTGGGCGAAGTGGCGGCGGTGCTGGAACTGGCGGGAGGCGAAGCGGCGCGCAAGGGCATCAAGCCGGGCGACCGGGTGCGCTGGTAGGCTTGCGCCGCCAGGGGGAAAGGCGCTAGGAGCGGGCCATGGGCTTCAATCTTTTCACCTGGTGGACGGGCCAGACGCTGGGCACCTGGCTCAAGACGGTCATGCGCGGCCGGGAAGTGGGCCGCGATGGCGATGGCAACATCTATTACGAAGACCGTCGCGGTGATGATGGCACCAACGGTCGCCGCTGGGTCATCTACGCCAACGACAATGATTCCACGCGGGTGCCGCCCGAATGGTTTCTGTGGCTGCACCGTCTGCGCGAAGCGCCGCCCAGCGATGTGCCGCTGGTGGTTCGGCAGTGGGAAAAGCCGTGGCGGCCCAACCCCACCGGCAGCAGCCGGGCGGAAGTGCCGGCAGGGGCGCTGTCGGCAGGTGGCCGGCGGGCCGCCGCAGCGGCGGATTACCGCCCCTGGACTCCCGGCGACCCGGCCAGCTGACCGGCAGTCCTGGCCATGACATTGCTGAAAGACCATCTCGCCGAGGCCATCGCCGGGCTGGCCGTGATCGTGGTGGCCGGGCTGTTCCTGATGTTTGCTCTGGGACGCACCGGCTCGACAGGAACCGACAGTTATCAGCTGCTGGCGCGCTTTCCCAACATCTCGGGGATCAGCGTCGGGTCGGATGTGCGGCTGTCGGGGGTGAAGGTGGGGCGGGTGATCCACCAGAAGCTCGACCCGGCGACCTATCAGGCCGTTCTCACCTTTTCTGTCGATTCGGACGTGAAGCTTCCGACTGACAGTTCGGCCGCCATTACTTCGGAAGGGCTGCTGGGCGGCAATTTCATTGCCCTGGTGCCGGGGGGCGACAGCGAGATGCTGAAACCCGGTGCGGAAATCACCGATACCCAGGGCGCAACCGACCTGATGGGGCTGATCGGCAGCGTCATCAACCGTAGCGGCGAGGCTGCGACCGGACCGGCGGCTGCGTCCGGATCGGCTGGATGAAGCGGATTTCTGTGGCGGTGCTGCTGCTGGCAGCAGGTGCCAGCGCGGTGATCGCCGGGCAGGCGGCCGGCCCTGAAACCGGGGCCGGTACCAGGGCCCGTGCGCCGGCCAGCAAACCGGCCGGTCAACAGCGCAGCCAACAGACCCGGACGACGGTGCAAACGGCAACCGAGGTTCAGCCGGCAGCCGTTGCCAAACCCACCCAGCCGCCGGTGGCAGTGATCGGCGTGCTCGACAAGCGGCAGGGAACCACTGCGGAATTCACACTGAAACCCGGCGAACGCTTTCAGTTCGAGCGCTTGAGCGGCATCTTGCGCACCTGCGAGCATACCCGCCCCTACGAGGTGGCGCAGTCAGCGGCGTTCGTGCAGGTGATCTACCAGCCGCGAACCCTGCGCGGTCGCCCGCCTGTCAAGCCGGTGGTGGTGTTTTCCGGCTGGCTGTTTGCCGAATCGCCGTCGCTCAACCCGTTCCAGCACCCGGTTTACGACGTCTGGCTCAAGAGCTGCACGATGCACTTCCCCGAGGGGCCACCGGCAGTCGCCAAGACGCGTTCGCGGCCTGCCCGGCGCAAGGCCCCGGCCGAATCCGCCACCCCCGTTGCGGCCACGCAGGCGCCATCGGCTGCCGCTTCTCCTCCGGCAGCGCCGCCTGCGGCACCTCCTGCGGCACCGCCACAACCCTGAACTGTCAGCCGGTCGAGGTGTTGCCAGTCTGCGGACTGGCGAATGGCATCGGCCAGCAGCTGCCGATACTGGGGCCGGCGGATCTCGATTCCGCCGAGGCTGGCGAGGTGGCTGGTGAGGAACTGGGTGTCGAGCAATCGGAAGCCGCCTGCCCGCAAACGGGCGATCAGGTGGGCAAGCGCTGCCTTGCTGGCGTCGCTCACGCGGCTGAACATGCTTTCACCGAAAAAGGCGGCGCCGATCTGTACGCCATAGAGCCCGCCCACCAGCTGGCCATCAGCGTCCCACGTCTCGATCGAGTGGGCGTGTCCCTGCTGGTGGAGCCGGCGATAGGCATCGAGAATCGGCGCATTGATCCAGCTTTCGGGGCGTTGGGGGGTAGAGGCGGCGCAGGCTTCGATCACCAGATCGAAGGCCCGGTTCTGGCTGTGCCGCAAGGTTTCGCGCCGCATCATCCGCGCCAGCGATCGTGACAGGTGAAACCCGTCGAGCGGCAGGATGCCGCGGCGTCGCGGCTCAACCCAGAACACATCCGTGGCGTCGCGACTGTCGGCCATGGGAAACATGCCCGCCGCATAGGCGCGCAACAGCAGCGCCGTATCGAGCTGGCGCACCTCTTCGTTACTGCCGATCGCAGACGAGCTTTCCAATCGCTCTCACTCCCTCCGGTGTTGGCACCCCCGTTCACCGTCAGAAACGGCCATGGTGCAAACAACCGCCGGCTTTGTCAAAGTCTGCAGGGTGGCCTGCTATTCAGCCATGCTTCAACCGCTGATATCTATCGCACTCTATCATAATGGGCAGGAAGCGGGAATGCGGATGAAGGCAGCAACATTGATGGTCGCAGGGCTGACAGCCGGCGCAGCACTTGCCTTGTCGGCCAATCATCTGGCGGGCGGTAACGGCCAGCCGGCGCCGGTGCCGGCCGCATCGGTTGCCGCCAGTGCACCGGAAGGGCCGGCCGTGCCGACCAGTGCCCGGCAGATCAGCCTGTCGTTTGCACCGGTTGCAAGGCGGGTGCAGCCGTCGGTCGTCAACATCTTCACGGCGCGGGTGGTGCGCGACCGTCAGGCGATGGGGCCGTTCTTCTCGATGTTCGGCTCGCAGCCCCGCGTCGAGAATTCCCTGGGGTCGGGGGTGATCGTCGATGGCAGCGGCCTCATCATCACCAATAACCATGTCGTGCAGGGCGCCGATCAGATCGTGGTGGCGCTGGCCGACCGTCGGGAGTATCCGGCGAAGGTGGTGTTTGCCGAACCCCGGCTCGATCTGGCGCTGCTGCAGATCGACCCCAAGGGCGCGGCCCTGCCGGTGGCGATGCTGGGCGACAGCGACCGCGCGCAGGTGGGCGACCTGGTGCTTGCGATCGGCAACCCGTTCGGGGTGGGCCAGACGGTGACGCAGGGGATCGTATCGGCGACCGCCCGCACCGGCATCGGGGTCTCCGACGCCCAGTTCTTCATCCAGACCGATGCTGCGATCAACCAGGGCAATTCCGGTGGCGCGCTTGTCAACATGGCGGGCGAGGTGATCGGCATCAACTCGGTGATCCTGTCGGGCAATGACGGCGGCGGTTCGATCGGCCTCGGCTTTGCCATCCCGTCGAACATGGTGAAGATCTTTCTGCGTGGTGCCGGCAGCGGCCGGATGGTCACTGCGTGGATCGGCGCCGAGGGTGAAGCTCTGACGGCTTCCACGGCGGGGGCTGCCGGGCTGTCCAACCCGTCGGGCATGCGGGTGACCGGAGTGTCGGCCGGGTCGCCGGCGGCCCGTGCCGGGCTGCGTGCCGGAGACATCGTCGAAGCCGTCGATGGCAAGCCGGTAAGCGACCCTGCGGCGATGCGCTACCTGATCGCCAGCCAGCCGGTGGGCGAACAGGTGGTTCTGCGGGTGGTGCGTGATCGCCAGCCCCTGGAGCTGACCCTGAAGCTGGCAGCACCCCCGGAAACACCGCCGCGGCAGGTCACCCGGTTGCCCGATCAGACGATCTTCGGCGGCCTGTCGATCGCCAACCTGTCACCAGCCTTGGCACAGGAACTGGGGGCGGGCTTGCCGGAATCGGGGGTGGTGGTGGTGTCGATGCTTCCCGGCTCGCCTGCTGCCCGCACCCGTTTTCCGCGGCCAGGCGATGTGCTGGAAACCGTGAACGGCCAACCGGTCAACCGGGTGGAGGATGCCGTGCGCGCCCTGTCGCAATCGCCCGACCGCACCCTGTTCACGGTGCGGCGTGGCGGCCAGAAGGTCGAGTGCCTGTTCGAGGCCCCGGGCAGTTTCGGTTGCCGGGCCGCCTGAGCGGCAGTGCCCGGCGGCAACGACCGAGGCGTCAGGGCTGGATACCCAGCACGGCAAGTCGTTTCCCCAGTTCTTCAGGCGGCACCGGCAGCCACAGGCGTTTCAGACGCGCGGTTTCCCCCGCGATGATGCGAATGGCGGTGCGCTTCAGCCGCAACTGGTCAGCGAGCAGCTGCAACAGGGCGTTGTTGGCGGCGCCATCGACCGGTGGCGCCGCCAGACGCACTGCCAGCGCCGGCCGGCCATCGGCCAGCGCCACCGTTCCGGCGATGGTCGAGCGCGCGGCGCGCGGCGTAACCCGCACCCAGAGGTCGGTTCCGGTTTCGCAGGCTCTTAACAGCGGGTCCATGCAGCCGTTGTCGTCAGCACGTTGCCCGGGTGTCAATCGCCCGGGTGTCAATGCCCGGGTGTCAATCGCCCGGTCCGGCAGCACCGGCGCGTGCGTGTGTCAATTTCCTGACAGGAGGGTGTCAAGGAACTGGCACATCCGTCCGAGTCGCACCCCGATCAGCGAGGTCTCTGCCTAGGGAACTACAGATGGCACGCCTCTTGCTTCTTCTTGATACGGCAGAAAGCGGTTCTGTTTGAATCGCTTCCGACCCTGAAGGAGTGAATGGTGACAGAGGAACGACCAGACGGAAGCATGGCAAGGCACCTGCCGGCCGGGCCGTTGAACCGGCAACTGGCGCAGTGGCGGGCAACGGCTGACAATGGCCCGGTGGCAGTTGATCCGTGCAGCGCCCGTTTGTTCGCCATGGCGGAACGGGTGGCGGCAACCGACGTTCCAGTTCTGATCGGCGGGCCCACCGGCTCGGGCAAGGAGGTGCTTGCGCGCTTCGTGCACGAGCACAGCCGGCGAGCGTTACGGCGCCTGGTGGTTCTGAATTGCGCCGCTCTTCCCGACAGCATGATCGAATCGCTGTTGTTCGGCCATGCGCGCGGGGCGTTTACTGGTGCGGTTCAGGCTGCCGAAGGGCTGTTCCGCGCCGCCGATGGTGGCACCCTGTTCCTCGATGAACTGGGGGAATTGTCGCCGGGGTTGCAGGCCAAGCTGCTGCGTGCCGTCGAGCAGCAGGAAGTGCTGCCGCTGGGAGAGACAAGGCCCTTACAGGTGGATGTGCGGATCATCGCCGCCACCAATCGCGATCTCGAAGCCGAAGTGGCAGCAGGCCGGTTCCGTGCCGACCTCTACTGGCGGCTCGCTGCCTTTCCGCTGATCCTCGAACCGCTGGCGAACCGTCCTTGCGATCTGCTGCCGCTGGTGGCGCGTCTGCTTCCGCACACCCCCATCACCGACGAAGCTCTCTCCATGCTGGTCTCGCGCGAATGGCCGGGCAATATCCGCGAACTGACGCATGTGCTGCAACGGGCGGCGATCCTTGCGGGAGATGCGCCCATCGGGGCGGAGCATCTCCCCGACGACGCCCCTTCGCCTTCCTGCCTGCCGGGCCGCCTCAAGGCCGCCGAGGCGCTGGCGGTGCGCGCGGCAGTCAGTGCCGGCGGTGGTCGCCGCGAGGCGGCACGACGGCTGGGCATTTCCGAACGTGCCTTGCGCTACAAACTCGCCGCGCTGGCCGGTCGGCCGCGCCGCGTTGACGCGATGGTGCTGCAATGAGCGCGGGTTCGCCAGCCGGGATGGGCCTGCAGGGGGTGATGGCCTTGCGCGCGCAGATTCTGCAACGCAGCACCAGCTTGCAGCAGGCAGTTCGGGCAGCCGGGGCAGTCCCGGTTTCCGCCGTTGATCGCCCGGCAGCTTCCGGCTTTGTCAGCACCCTTCAGGAAGCCGTACGATCGGTGAATGCCTTGCAGGAAGCCAGCGCCGACAGTGCCGGGCGCTGGGAACGCGGGGAAACCAACGACATCGCCGCCGTGATGCTGTCGCGCCAGAAGGCGTCGCTGGCCTTCGAGGCAACGTTGCAGGCGCGCAACCGCCTGCTGTCTGCCTATCGCGACATCATGAACATGCCGGTGTGACATGGCCGACAGTCTTCTCTCGCCACTGCCGCCATCCAGCCCGCTGCCACCGGCCGTGACAACCCTGTTGCAGCGCCTGCGTCAGTCGCCGCCCCTGTCGCGCCCGATGATGGCCTGGCTGGGGGTGGCGGCCCTTGGGCTGCTGCTGGCCGGCTGGCTGGTGCTGCGCCCCCCTGAGCGGGCGCCACTGTTCAGCCAGTTGCCGGATGCCGACAAGGCAGCCGTGGTGGCGGCGCTGGAAGACGCGGGCCTGAAGGTGGCCCTCGATCCGCGCAGCGGGGCGGTGCTGCTTCCACCCGACGACCACGCCCGCGCCCGCATGATGCTGGCAGCGGCCGGCCTTCCCAAGGCGGCGCCGGGCAGTGCCGATCTGCTGGCCAACATGCCGCTGGGCACCAGCCGGGCACTGGAAGGCGCCCGCCTCAAGACCGCGCAGGAACGTGAGCTGGCGCAGTCGATCGAGTCGCTCGACGGTGTGCAGGCGGCACGGGTGCTGATCGCCCAGCCCGAGTCCTCGCCGTTTGTGCGCGATCAGGCGCCGGTCACGGCTTCGATCACCCTGTCGCTGGCCCCCGGCAGGGCGCTGACCGATGGGCAGGCACGCGCCATCGTGCATCTGGTGGCGGGCGCCGTTCCCGGCCTGTCGCCAGACCGGGTGGCCATCGTCGACCAGTCGGGGCGGCTGCTTGCCGGTGACCCGGGCGGCAATGGCCGGCAACTTGATCAGCGCCTGCAGATGCAGGCCCGGATGGAGCAGCGGGCGCGTGAAGCCATCCTGGCCCTGCTGGGCCCGGTGGTGGGCGCTGACAATGTCACGGCCCAGGTGGCCATCGACCTTGATTTTGCCCAGCGTGACGAATCGCGCGAACAGTTCGATCGTGACGGGGCGCTGCGTTCGGAAGCGGTTTCGCGCAGCACCAGCGCGGAACCACGCGCCATGGGCATTCCCGGTGCGCTTACCAATACGGTGCCGGCAGCGGCCACGGTGACGGCCACGCCGCCGCCAGCCGCCAGCACTGCCCCGACCACCAGCGCCACCAGCCAGGAATCCGCCACCCGCAACTACGAGCTGGGACGCTCGATCGCGGTGACGAGCCGTCAGGGCGGGCAGGTGCGCCGGGTGACGGCAGCGGTGGCCATCCGCGCCGATGCGCTGGGGCCGCCGGCCGGGCGCGCTGCTGTCCTTGCCGAGATCCGCACTCTGGTGGAGGGGGCGATCGGCTTTGACTCCAACCGTGGCGACAAGGTGGCCATTGCCGCCCGCACCTTTGCACCGGTTACCGAACCGGTCGTGCCGCTGTGGCAGCAGCCGCTGGCGGTGGAGGGGACCAAATGGCTGGCAACGGCGCTGGTTGCCATTGCCATTCTGCTTCTGGTGGTGCGCCCGCTGCTGAAGCGTCTGCCAGTGACGGCGGCCTCGCCTTCCCCCACGTCTGCCGCCCGGGAAGGATCTGAGGCGCTGCTGGGGGAAGGGCAGACAGCTACTACCATTGATTATGCCGCCAAGCTGGCAGAGGCGCGGCTGCTGGTGGCGACCGATGCCGCACGGGCGACGGCGGTGGCGCGGCGGCTGCTGGCCGATCCGGTGCCGACCCGGGCAGTGGCGACTGCGACAGCAGGGACAGAACCGGAGGCCGGACGATGACTGCACCGGCCCAGCCGCTTGACGGCGCCGAAAAGACGGCCTTGCTGCTGCTGCTTCTTGAAGAACCGCAGGCCGCCGGACTGCTGTCGCGGCTGAACCCCGGCGAGGTCGAGCAGGTGGGCCGGGCGATGCTGAATGTCGCCGAGGCCACCCCGGGCACTATCGACAGTCTGCTGGATGAAGTGCTTGACATCGCCCGGGACACGGTTGCGGTCGGCGAAGGCCCGGGAACGGTGCGCGGCCTGTTCTGGCGGGCGCTTGGCGAACAACGCGCGGATGGCATGATCGAACGGCTGGGCGGGACGGCGCGCCGGCCACTGTTCGAGGGGCTGCAATGGCTGGAGCCCTGGGCTATCGCAACGGTGTTGCAGGGTGAGCCGGTGCAGTTGCAGGCGCTGGTGCTGGCGCGCCTGGCGCCACCGCTTGCGGCTGCCATCCTGTCGCGATTGCCGGCTGACTCCCAGCCGCAACTGATCCGGCGGCTGGCCACCATGGGCCCCGTCACCCCCGATGTGCTGGAGGCCATCGATTCGGCCCTGGGCGCGCGGCTGGCAGCGCTGAAGCCGCGGCAGCCGGTTGATGACCTGGGGGGGATGCAGCACGCCGCCGACCTCATCAATCTTGCCGGGCTCGACGAAGAGCAGGCGCTGGCAGCGCTGGCGGCAGACAATCCGGATGCCGCTTCGCGGCTGGCCGAGACCCTGTTCACCTTTGCCGATCTGGCGCGACTGGAAGAGCGGGCCTTGCAGACGCTGATCCGCACGCTTGATTCCGAATTGCTGGTGCCAGCCCTGCGTGCTGCCGATCCGGCGTTGCGCCAGCGGTTGCTCTCAGCGATGCCGCAACGCGCCGCCGAGGCGCTGGACGACGAGATAGCCAATCGCGGCCCGGTGCGGGTGGACGAGGCGCTTGCCGCCCAGAAGGAGATAGCCGCTGCTGCCCGGCGGCTGGCGGCCGAGGGCACCATCACCCTGCCCGGCAAGGGAGCGGGCCTTGTCTGACCGCCGCCGGATCAGCGCCGGGTCGGGTGTGGCGCTGTTGTTCCACAGCCCCGAGCCCCGTGTGGACGAGGCTGTCGAACGCCAGCTGGCAGCCCGCGAAGCCGTGGGCCATGCGGCCGGGGCGGCTGCCGAGCGCCTGTTGGCCGCTGAACGGATCGCGGCCATCGAAGCCGACCATGCCCGGCAACTGGCGGCGATCGCTGCGCAACATGCAGCAGAACTGGAAACCTACCATTCCCGTCAGCTGGCAGCGCTGGGCGCCCTTGATGCCGCCTTTGCCGATGCACTGCTGCCACTGGCGCTGGCGGTGGGGCGGGCATTACTGGCAACCGAGCCGCCGGCAGCAACCGTGGAATCGCTGGTGGCAGAGGTTCTGGCGGCCCTGCCGCAAACGGCGGGTGGGGTGTTGCGTGCCCCGCCCGGCGCCAGCGGGCCGGCGCCAGCAGGCTGGACATGGCGCGAGGATCCTGACCTTGCCCCCGGGACGGTTGTTGCCGAATGGGACGCCACCGAAGTCAGCGCTTCGCTGGCGGCGCGGCTTGCCCAGCTGGCCCACGAGATCGCACCATGAACGGCCTGAGCGCCATGGCGCGACGGGCGGCGGCTCTCGACGCGCGGATTCAGGCGTTTCGTCCCGAGCCGCAGATTGCCGGACGCATCATCGGCCATGATGGCCTGCTGATGACGGCCGAAGGCCTGCAGGCACCGGTTGGCACCCAGCTGCGGGTTGACGGCGCCGACTTTCCTCTGATGGTCGAGGTGGTGGGCTTCCGTGATGGGCGGATGCTGCTGATGGCGCTGGAGCGCGGCGCCGTCACCCCCCATGCCCGCGCGGTGCTTGCCGGCCGTGCTGACCGCATGGCCACCGGCATGGGGCTTCTGGGGCGGGTGATCGATGGGCTGGGGTGCCCCGTTGACGGGAAGGGCCCATTGCGGGGTTGCGGCAGCGACTGGCCGTTGGCCGGCTGTCCGGTGCCGCCGCTCGACCGTAGCGAGGTGACGGAGCCGCTGCCAACCGGTGTGCGGGCGATCGATTCGCTGTTCACTCTGGGTCGTGGTCAGCGCATGGGGCTGATTGCCGGTTCGGGGGTCGGAAAATCGGTTTTGCTGCACCAGATGGTGCGCGGTGCTGCCGCTGACGCGGTTGTGGTGGCGCTGATTGGTGAACGTGGCCGAGAGATTGCCGGGTTCGTTGCGGAACTGTCGCAAGACGTGCTGGCGCGCACACTGGTGGTGGCGGTACCGGCCGATCAGCCGGGGCCATTGCGGGTGCGGGGTGCGGCAGTGGCGTTTGCCGCTGCCGAGTGGCTGCGGGCGCAGGGGAAGCATTGTCTGCTGCTGCTCGACAGCCTCACCCGTGTTGCCCATGCCCAGCGGGAGATCGGGCTTGCCATTGGCGAACCGCCAGGGGCGCGGGGCTATCCGGCGTCGGCCTTGTCGCTCATTCCGCGGCTGGTCGAGCGGGCTGGCAATGATGCCCGCACCGGCGGCGCTGTTACTGCCCTGTTCACGGTGCTGGCCGATGGGGACGACACCATTGCCGACCCGGTGGTCGATACGGCGCGCGGCGTGCTCGATGGCCATATCGTTCTCGATCGCGCCGTGGCAGCGCGCGGCCGCTTTCCCGCCATCGATCTTGGTCACAGCATCAGCCGCACCATGTCGGCCTGCGTTTCGCCGGCGCAAATGGCGGCCGCCGCTGCGCTGCGACGCAGCGCAGCCCTGGCCGAGGCCAACCGCGATCTGGTGGCAATGGGGGCCTGGCAGGCCGGGCAGGATGCCGAGCTCGACCGGGCATTTGCCCGTCACGCCGCACTGGAAGCCTTTGTCGGCCAGCAACGCAACGAAGTGGCTGACCATGAAGCGACGGTTGCCAGCCTGATTGCCGAGTGGGCGCCATGAGCACCACCCCCGACCCGCGGCGGCTGGCCAGACTTGGCGCCATCGCTGATCAGCGACAGCAGAAGCTGGCGCTGATCAGTTCGCAGGCCGGGCGCGCGGTGGTGATTGCCGAGCAGCGGTTGCAGCAGATCCTGACCCTGATCGCCTCTCTGCCTCAGCGCGGAGACGCCTCGGCTCTGGTGGCATCGGCGGGGTTTCGGGCAGCCCTGCAGCCAGCGGCAGATGCCGCACATCGGGATCTGGCCGATCAGCAGCAGCGGGCCGCACAGGCGCAGGCACAATGGCTGGCGGCGCGCCAGCGGCGGCAACAGATCGCCGAGCGGGTGGTGCTGGCCCGCCGCGCAGTCGCAGTGGCAGCCGAAGCACGCACCGAGCACGACCGGCCGCCACGGCCAATGACGACCGCTTTTGCCATCAACACCCATTCTGGTGGCGGGGGATCGGCCGGCGGTCGCAACCCGCAGCAAAGAGAGCAGTCATGAGCCCAGGACCCGTTCCCGCCCCTGCCGCAACCCTGATGGTGCCCCCGGGAAAGCCCGGTGAAGCAGTGCCACCTCTGGAAAACGGCCCGGCTTCCGGCAAGCCTGCGTTCGCAGCACTTCTGACAGTGGATAGCTCCTCCTATCAGACAGAGTCCGATCAGACAGAGTCCGATCAGACAGAGTCTGCGGCAGCTGCCGATGCGGCCATCGGGCAGGCCCGGCCATTGGCGACAGGTGCTGCCAGCGAGCCGGCAAACCCCCGGGCCGACGCAGCAACCGATGTGCCAACTGTTGCATCGACGCTCGCTGCAACGCTCGCCCCCGTTGTTGCACCGGCTGTCGCACCGGCTGCTGCCAGTGCTGACAGCCTGTCGGGTGGTCCGAAGGGTGAGGGGCTGGCTGGTCCGCCAGACGATGCGTCAGACATTCCGTCAGACGGTTCGTCCGGCGATACAGTGGCGACGCCGGGCAGTGCCGTCGGTGTTGCGCCGATGATGCTGGTGCCGGTGCAGGTACCGACAGCATTGCCGCCCCTGCCCGGCGCAGACCGGCAGGCGGTTGGGGGTGATGGGCTGGCGGGTGTTTCATCTGACACTCTGGCGTCGGCCGCTTCGGCATCTCAGGGCCAGCGTACCCCCGCTAGCGGCGGGGTGGTGACCGAGGCACCAGCGGGGGCGGCGGGGACGACGCACGCAGCTCCGGTCCGCGGGCTGCCGATCGCCATGTCCAGCCAGTTACCCGGTCAGAGCGGGGAAGGGGCCACGCCCGGTTCCGGCGGGGATGCCCCGTCACCGGGTCAGGAAAGCTCGCTCACTCCGGCGCGGCTGCAGCAGGCGGCGCAAGCCCAGGGTACGGCGCCGGGGTTCGAGCTTCCGCCGGCTCAGGCGGCCGTTATCCCGGCGGCGCCGACACCAACGTCACCAGCTGCTTCGATGCCGGCGGCGATGCCAGCGGCAGGGCCGGCTGGCCCCGAGACTCCGGTTGGCAACCCCGGTCAGCCGGTGCTGCATGGCGAGCCGCAGATGGCAGCCCGCGAGGTACGGGTCGATGTCAGCGCCGGTGGCAGCCTGCTGGTGGGTATCAGCATGGCCGATGAGGCCAGCGCCGGCCGGGTTACTGCCGGACTCGATCTTCTCCGCCACCAGTTGCACGCCATTGGCACCGAAGTGGAGGCAATCCGTGTGGATGTGCGGGCCGAAAGGACGCCAGATAATGGTCCGGCCGTCGACAGTGGCAGCGGCCGCCAGACGGAGGGCCAGCGACTGGCCGGCCAGTCGTCGGGGTCAGGGCAGGGGCAGCACGGTCATGGTGCGCCGGGCCTGCGCGACCATCAGCCACCCGAGCAGGGGAAAGACATGCACGACGCACCCGGAGAGTTTGCTCAGCGACGTGGCCTGATGGTCCGGCCGGGCTGGCGCAAGGTAGATCGCTATGCCTGAGGTGGCGGTTTCCAGTCCGTGGGTCGTGGTGCGGGCCTCTCGTCAGGGGCCCGGTGCCAGCCGCAGCCGAGGGGCCTGTCATGGCTGAGGCAGCGCCCAATCCGTCATCGACGGTGGACCTGGTTCCTGCCCGCGGGTTGCTGCGCCGGCTGGTGGTGCCGCTGGGCCTGCTGCTGCTTGGCGTTGCTGCCGGTGCCGCCGGGGGCATGCTGGCACCCCGCTATCTGGACCTGCCGATGGCAGCGGAGCCCAAGCCTCCGGTTCCCGAGGTGGCCCCGCTTGAATATATCGAGATCGACAACAGCTTCACTGCCAACCTGAAGGATTCGGGCCGCTTCATTCAGGTGCGGATCGCCGTTTCCACCCAGGCGGGCAAGCCGGTTGTCGAGGCCGTGAACCGCCATCGTATCGCTCTCATAGCAGCAGTGCTCTCCGTACTGTCGGATACAAGCGAGGCGGAACTCGAGGTAGCTGGCGGCCGCGAAGCGCTGGCCAAACGCATGCGCATTGCCATCAACGATGTTCTTCAGCGCAAGAGTGGCATCGCCGGGGTTGAGGATGTCTTCCTCACCAGTTTCGTGCTGCAATGAAGACGTCGCGACCGCATTGGCGTATGGTTCCAGCGCAAGTGTCCGCGCCGGACGTGTGTGCCGCCCATGCCCCCAGCTGGTTCGATGACCTTGATTGCAGCGGATTTGCAGCCAGCCTGTCGCAACTGCTCGCCCGTGGTGCTGGCCGCCAGATCATGGCATCGACCCCCCGGCGGCCAGACGGCAGCCATAACATGGCCGCAGGGCCCTGGTGGCAGGTGGCCCGCTTCACCACAGCAGCCGGAACCCCGCTGCTGTTGTGCGCGGCCCCCGTGCTGGTGGCGGCACTGGCCGAGGCTCTGTTCGGTGGAACCGCGCAAGGTGCCGAGCCGCAGGCCCTTGAGGGACTGCCTCCGGGCAATGTCGGCTGGGCCGTGGTGGCCGGGATGCTGACAACCGGATGCGTCCGGGCGCTGGCGGCCAGCAATCGTCCGCTTGCTGACGACACGGCTGTGGTTGCCACGCGGGCGGCGCCAGTGTCTGGCGCTCTCGATGGGGTGCTTTTGCAGGTGCCCGTCGCGATCGAAGGCGTGACGGGAGACCTGTTGCTGGTCGACTCCGCCGCCTGCGATCGGGAACCGGCGGTAACGGACCTGCCTGACCCCGAGATGTGGCGCCGCGAGGTGCGCGGGCGAACGCTTGCCATCGATTTCCCGGTAGCACTGCACCTCGACGAAATCACGATGTCTCTCACTGCCGTTTCGGCACTCAAGGTGGGGGACATCATTCCCATCGACCGGCCGCGTCGCTTTTCCGTGATGGTGGCGGGGCGGCGGATCGGCAGCGTGGCTGCCAACCGTATCGCCGGGCAGGCCGAAGCCGGAGCATATCCTGACCCCTCAGTCCCGGCGGAACGATGGTCTCTTGATGAAGGACCCCTGTCATGACTGCACTTCCCACCGAACCGCTGGTGCCGGGGGTTGATCGTCCATCGTTACGCATCAGCGAGGAAGACATTTTGCCCGGCGCCGACGCCGGCAGTGCCGCGGATGTGCCCGGCGATCCGCCTGAGACGGGGCCCGTGCATGCTGCGCCCACCCCTGAGGCGGGGGCAGGTCAGCGGCGATCCGATGGCGGGCTGCGCGATGGGGTGCGTGATGATGTCTGGGGCAACCGCCGCGAGGGCCGTTCGTTGCTGCCGCCGTTGCTTGCCGGAATCGAAGTTACCTTGTCGGTGGAAATCGGCAGCCATCGCCTGCCGCTTGGCGATCTGATGGCCGTCGATCCCGGCCAGATTTTTGCGCTCGACCGTCTGACCAGCGAGCCGGTGACCGTGCTGGTGAATGGCAAGCCCTTCGCCCGAGGCGAGATCGTGACGATGGGAGACCGCTTCGGCGTGCAACTTCTGGAAATCGAGGGGATGAGCGAGTCGACGCATCTGCGGGAAGGGGCCGGCCATGATCGCTGAGTTTCTCACCCGTCTGGCAGTGGCGCTGCCACTGGTGACGGGTCTTGCCGTACTGGTGCTGGTGGCGGTCAAAAAGGGGTGGATCGTACTTCCCGGACTCCGCTTCCCGGGGTTTCCGCGGTCGCCGCTGACGTGGCGGTTTGCAGCGCGCAGGGGCGTGGCCGAGTCGCAGGGGCTGCGGGTGCTGGGTGTGCATGCCATTGCGCCAGCGGCACGGGTGGCGGTTATCCGTTTTCACGGGCGCGAGCATCTGCTTGCCGTGAACGGCCAGTCGCTGCTGCTGATCGCCAGCGAGGAAATGACGGTCTGCAATGATGGCGACGGTGGCCGGCCATGACCCGCTGGCAACTGATCATGATTGCAGCCGTGGCCGGGATGCTGTTCGGCGTTCCGGCGCTGGCACAAGAGGCAGCGGCTACCCCCGGTGCCCTGTCCGGCCTCCTGGAACTGGCTGGCAAGGGCAATGCCGAAGGCGGCACCTGGTCGCTGTCTCTGCAACTGCTGCTGGTGATGACCCTGCTCGCCCTGCTGCCCTCGGTGTTGCTGATGATGACGGCTTTCGTGCGCATCATGGTGGTGCTTGCCATCCTGCGGCAGGCCATCGGCTTGCAGCAGGCGCCGCCCAACCAGCTGCTGGTGGGCATGGCGCTGTTCCTCACCTTTTTCGTCATGCAGCCCTCGTTCGACCAGATCAACCGCACCGCCCTGCAACCCTTCGTCGCCGACCAGATGCCCGCCGAGCAGGCGCTCACGCGCGCCGGCGATGTTCTCCATGGCTTTATGCTGCGCAACACCCGCAAGACCGACCTCAGGATGTTTTCCGATATCGCCGGGGAACGCAGCTATGCCAGCGATGCCGATGTGCCGATGCGGGTGCTGATGCCGGCGTTTGCCACTTCAGAACTGAAAACGGCTTTCCAGATCGGCGTGCTGTTGTTCCTGCCGTTTCTGGTCATCGATCTGGTGGTGGCATCGGTGCTGATGGCGCTTGGTATGATGATGGTGTCGCCGATGATGATCTCGCTGCCTTTCAAGCTGATGCTGTTCGTGGCGGTTGATGGCTGGGCGCTGGTGGTTGCCTCGCTTTCGGAAAGTTTTGCCTGATGGCCCCTGATGCCCTCTTGTATGACAGCGTGTCGCGAGCGGCCTGGGTGCTGGTGCTGGCGACATTGCCGGCGCTGGTGCCAGCGTTGCTGATCGGGCTTGCCATTGGCCTGTTGCAGGCCGCGACCTCGATCCAGGAAGCGACACTCACCTTCGTGCCCAAGCTGATCGGCGTATTCTTGCTGCTGATGCTTTTTGGCGGGGTGATAGGCGGCACCCTGATGGATTTCATGCGTGAGATGGTCGCCACCATTCCGCTGCTTACCCGGTAACATGGAACAGGCCGCCCTGCTGGCCCCTGAACGCTTCGTGTTCGATCTGCTGTTCGCCTCGCTCCGTATTGGCGCCCTGCTCGCCATGCTGCCGGGCATGGGTGGCGTCCTGATCCCGGTGCGTGTGCGCATTGGTCTCGCAGGTGCCGTTGGCCTGTTGCTGCTGGGCACCAGTGCCGCACCCCGCGCCCCAGCGGATATGCTGGCGTTCAGCGCGTATCTTGCCATTGCCGGCGAGCTGCTGATCGGGGGAATTTGCGGCCTTGCCCTCCATGCCGCCTTTGCGGCAGCGCAAGTGGCCGGCGAATGGCTGTCGCAGGCGATGGGTCTGGGGTTTGCAACGCTCGTCGATCCGGTCAATGGCTCGTCGACCGTTCTCTCGGCGCTGTTCGCTCTTCTCGCCTGGGCCTTGTTTCTGGGGGCCGGCGGGCATCTGGTGCTGATCGAGGCAGTGGCAGCTAGCTATCGTGCCATGCCAACGGCTGCCACCTTGTTCGAAGCCGGGCGGCTGTGGGCAATCGTTGGCTGGGCGGGCTTTGCCATTGGTTCGGGGCTGATTGCTGCGCTGCCACTGGCGTCAGCAATGCTGCTCATCAACCTGGCGCTTGCGGTTGCGGCGCGGTCAGCGCCACAGCTGAACCTGTTTTCCATTGGCTTTCCGCTGATGCTGCTGGCGGGGATAGCCGGTCTGCCACTGGCGTTGCCGGCGCTGTCTGCCTCGTTGCTGGGGGCCATGTCGGCGATGCAGCAGCAGCTTGAGGCGGTGCTGCTTGGCTGAGGGTGACAGCGGCGAGAAGACCGAGGCGCCAACCGAGCGCCGCCGTCAGGATGCCCGCGACAAGGGCGATCGCCTGCAATCGAAGGAGCTGGCAACGGCGTTCAGCGGGGTTGCCGGGGCCTTGTGGATGTGGATGTTTGCCGGGCCGATGGCGCGGGGACTGCGCGACGGGGTACGCATGGCCCTGCACCCTGCCACCGCGATCGACGGGTTCGATCAGCTGGCAGCCGATATACCGGGTGCCACGCTGGTCATTCTGTGGCCGGTCATCGGCCCGCTGGCGGCGCTTGCTGCCATGGTGCTGGTGGCGGCACTGGCAGCGCACCTGATCGGCGGGCGCATCGATTTCAACCTGTCGCTGCTTGCCCCCAAGGTGTCGCGCATGAACCCGCTGGCCGGCCTCAAGCGCATCTTTGGCACCAAAGGGCTGATCGAACTGGTGAAGGCGCTGGCAAAGGCGCTGATTCTGGTTGGCCTGTCGGCTTTCATTCTGTGGAAGAACCGGGTGGTTCTGGCCGGCCTGTCGGCAGTGCCGCGCGATGCGGCATTTGCGCAGGCTGCCGATATCGGCCTGCAACTTTTCCTGTGGCTGAGTGTCGGGCTGGCGTTGATTGCCGGCGGTGATCTGCCGGTGCAGATTCTGCAATGGCTGAAGCGTCTGCGCATGACCAGGCAGGAAGTGAAAGACGAATTCAAGCAGCAGGAGGGCTCAGCCGAAGTCAAGCACGCCATCCGCCGCATGGCACGCGAAACCCTGAAGGCTGCCAACCGCGAGGCAATGACCGATGCCACCGTGGTGCTGACCAACCCCACCCATTTCGCAGTGGCGCTGCGGTATCGGCCGGGCATCGATTCCGCCCCCACCATCGTTGCCCGCGGGCGCGGCGTGGTTGCCGAGGCCATCCGCGAACTGGCGGCGGAAAAAGGCATCGTCACCTTGTCATATCCTTCCGTTGCCCGCGCCATATATTTCACTGGCAAGGTGGGGCAGGAGATACGCTCTGATTTGTATCAGGCGGTTGCCACCATCCTTGCCTATGTGCTGCGGGTGGGCGGAATGACCGAAGCGCCCGCGGCCGAGGCCCCCGAAACTGCCCTGTTCGACGAATTCGGCCGCAAGGTGCCGCCCGCAGCAGGCCGTTAGGACGCCGACCGAATCCTTGCCGACAAGGCGTGCGCTGCCAGACCCTCGGCGTCGGCAAGGGTCGCGGTGGCATCGGCCAGCGCGGCAAAGCCCGGCCCCCCGGCGTCGAGCCAGGTGGTGCGCTTCATGAAACTATGCACCCCGAGCCCGCCCGAAAAGCGCGCCCGCCGCGCGGTGGGCAGCACATGGTTGGGGCCGCCCACATAGTCGCCGATCGCTTCGGGTGTATGGGCACCCAGGAAGATCGAGCCGGCATGGCGGATGGCCTTGAACAAAGGCGCCGGGTCAGCGACCATCAGCTCGACATGTTCGGCGGCCAGCTGGTTGGCCAGTGCCGGCGCCTCGTCGAGACTCTGCACGACGATGATCGCGCCATACTGGTCCCAGCTCTGGCGGGCGATGGCGTGGGTGGCAAGCGTTGGCAGCAACCGCGCGACCTGGTCAGCCACGGCATCGGCCAGAGTGACGCTGTCGGTAAGGAGGATCGCCTGCGCGGTCGGGTCGTGCTCGGCCTGCGACAACAGATCGGCGGCCAGCCAGTCGGGCCGCGCCGAGGCATCGGCGATCACCAGGATTTCCGAGGGGCCGGCCACCATGTCGATTCCGACCGTGCCATACAGCTGGCGCTTGGCTTCGGCTACATAGGCATTGCCGGGTCCAACAATGATGTCGCAGCGCGGCAAAGGGGCAATGCCATGGGCAAGCGCGGCCACCGCCTGTGCACCGCCGATACGAAAGATGCGCGCAACTCCAGCAAGATCGGCAGCCAGCATGACGAGCGGGTTCAGAACGCCACCGGGTGTCGGCACCACCATCACCAGTTCATCGACGCCTGCGACATGAGCGGGGATGGCGTTCATCAATACTGATGACGGATAGGCCGCCCGCCCACCCGGCACATAGAGCCCGGCGCGTTCAACAGCCGTCCAGCGCCACCCGGCGCGCACGCCGCTGGCATCTTGATGTTCGCCATCGGCCGGTTTCTGAAGCATGTGGAAGGCGCGAATCCGGCTGGCTGCCAGCTCAAGGGCCGCCCGCTGATCAGAAGGCACCAGAGCCGTCGCCGCGGCACGTTCGGAAGCCGAAATTTCAACCGTCGCAGGCGTCAGGGCCACGCCGTCGAACCGGTGGCTGAGGCGGGCGATGGCGGCAAAGCCATCGCGCCTTACCTCGGTGATGATGGCCCGGACCGCGGCTTCGACATCCGTGCCGGACTGGCGGGTATCGGCCACCAGTGCGGCAAAGCGGGGGGCAAAATCCGGGTCACTGGTCGCCAGGCGCTCCATGGTCAGGCGGCTTCAGCCGTCAGCTGGCGGAACGCGTCGACAAGCGCCCCCACCCGGGGGTCGGTCTTGAAGGCGGCGCGGTTGACCACCAGACGCGAGGTGACATCAAGCACCACCCCCTGTTCGACGAGGCCGTTTTCCTTCAGGGTGCGCCCCGTTGACACCAGATCGACGATGCGCGGCGCAAGCCCCATCAGCGGCGCCAGCTCCATCGCCCCGTTCAGCTTCACGCATTCCGCCTGAATGCCGCGTTCGGCAAAATAGGCCTTGGTGAGCGCCGGGTATTTGGTGGCGACCCGCACATGGCTTTCGCGGCCGACGGGCGGCGTGCCAACCGGCTCGGCGACCGACAGGCGGCAGCGGCCGATTCCAAGATCGACCGGGGAATAGAGATCGGTATAGCCAAACTCGGCCACCACGTCGTTCCCGACGATTCCAAGCTGGGCGGCGCCAAAGGCGACGAATGTCGCCACATCGAAGCTGCGTACGCGAATCAGGCGCAGATCAGGGCGCGACGTGGCAAACGACAGGGCGCGGCTGTCTGCATCAAAGAGCGAATCATCGGGTTCGATGCCGGCTGCCGTCAGCAGCGGCAGGGCTTCCGTCAGGATGCGGCCCTTGGGCAGGGCAAAGATGATCGGCCGGGAATCGGGCATGGCAGGGCTTTGCCGCGATGCAGCGTTCAGGGCAAGGGCTGCGATGAAACGGTCTGCAACCGCGCGACGATCTGACGGGTGGCTTCGTCGATCTGCTGCCAGCTCGATTCGAACCCGGCATCATTGCCATAATAGGGGTCGGGGACATCCTGGCCTTCCCTGCCGGGCACCAGGTCGAGCAGCAGGCTGAGGTGGGCGGTGGCAGTGGGTGGGGCGAGCGCCGAGAGATCGGCCAGATTCTGATGATCGAGCGCGAAAATGTGGGTGAACCGGGTGAAATCGGCAGCCGTCACCTGGCGCGCCCGCATGTCGGCGATGTCGATCCCATGGTTGCGGGCAACCGTCTGGGCGCGCGGATCGGGTGCACGGCCGATGTGCCAGTCACCGGTTCCGGCGGAATCGATGGTCAGCCGCAGTCCCGCCTGCGCGGCATGGGCCCTGAGGGCGCCGGCGGCCATGGGGGAACGGCAGATATTGCCAAGGCAGACAAACAGGATGGCGTACATGGGCGCTTTCTCCGTTGGACAGTTCAGGGGGCGAGATCGTGGAAGCTGGCGGGGTGTCTGGCGGCCTGGGCGGCGATCGCCCTGCCGATATCGTCGCCGGGCAGCATGGCGGCATTCCATAAAGCCACCTGTTCCAGCCCGTCGGCGATCGACTGGTCGCGGCCGCGGTTCAGCACCTGCTTGATTCCGGTGATCACCAGCGGGCTTTTGGTGGCGATGTCGGTGGCCATGGCCAGGGCCGCCGCAATGGTGGAGTCGCGGTCGGGCAGCAGGCGGTTCAGAAACCCGTGCGACAGTGCCTCGTCGGCCAGAAAGCGGCGGCCGGTGAAAGCCAGTTCGCGCACCAGCCCTTGCCCCAGCAGGTGCGGCAGCCGTTGCAGGGTGCCGACATCGGCGACGATGGCGATGTTCACTTCGTGGATGGTGAAAAAACAGTCAGCCGAGCCCAGCCGGATATCGCAGGCAGTGACGAAATCGACGCCGCCACCGATGCAGCCGCCGTGGACTGCGGCGATCACTGGCACCCGGCACTGGTCGACGGCCGTGAAACAGTGCTGCATGCGGCGGATGCGCCGCAGCAGCTGCTCGCGCGCACGCCCCTCATCGGGGTGGCCGGGGGCAAGGGTGGTGCCAGCCCAATCGAGATCGAGCCCGGCGGAAAAATGCCTCCCCTGCCCGGACACCACCACGGCGCGGATTTCCGGCTGATCATTGACGGCCGTGAAGAAGGCCGGCAGCTCGTTCCAGAAGGCTTCGTCCATGCTGTTCAGCCGTTCGGGACGGTTGAGTTCCAGGTGGGCGACGCCCTGGTCGGTAGTGACCGAAAAGCTGCTGGCCATGCCTGCTTCCTCCGTCGTCGGTTCCTGTGTATCAGCAAAGGCATGACGCGCTTTACCGTGAACGGCAACCCCGTCGAATATGAACTGGCCCCCGATACCCCCTTGTTATGGGCATTGCGGGATGCCTCGAACCTGACGGGCACCAAATATGGCTGCGACGATGGCTCGTGCGGGGCCTGCATCGTCCATGTCGATGGGGTGGCGCGGCCGGCATGCCGGGTGCGGATCGACGCGATCGAGGGCAGTTTCGTCACCACCATCGAAGGGCTTGCCGATGATCGTGACCACCCGGTGCAACGGGCTTTCATCGAGATGCAGGTGCCACAATGCGGTTTCTGCCAGCCGGGGATGATCATGGCGGCGGCAGCGCTGTTGCGCACCAACCCGGCGCCCACCCGCGCCCAGATACGCGGCGCCATCACCAACCTGTGCCGCTGCGGCACCTATAACCGGGCCGAGGCCGCCATCCTGCGCGCCGCCGACCTGCTGAAGGCCGGCTGACAAGGTTTTCAGACTGACAGGGCGTCAGTGGGCGTCCGAGGGCGTCAGAGCGTTTCGAGCCAGGCGTTGAGGGCGGCGGCGACAGCGACCGGCTGCTCGACGGGGAGGAAGTGCCCGGCCCCGGCAATGATCTGCACCCGCGCCCCGACTGAGTGCACTGCCCGTGCCGCCATGTCGAGGTGGTCGGCCGGGGGCGACCACTGGTCGGCGGCACCGCACAGCAGCAGCACCGGGCCGGGAAAGGCCGCCAGGGAAGCGGTCATGTCGGGGCGATGCAGCAGCGCCTCGACCTGGCCGCAGAAACTGTCGGGGTGCCGGGCCGCCACCATGGCGGCAAGGTCTGTGAACAGCGCCGGGTTGCGGGCAGGGCCATCGCACAGCAGCGGCGGCAACCAATCCGCGGCTAGCGCCGCCATGCCCTGCCGACGGGCAATCGCCATCAGCCGTACCCCGCGTTCCGGTTCGGCGGGGCCGGCCGGACGGATGCCGGTACTGAGCAGGGCCATGCCGCCCAGCCGTTCAGGCGCCATGCCGGCCATCGCCAGTGCCACCCGTCCGCCCATCGAATGGCCCGCCACCACGAATCGCGGCGGTGCGGTGGCCAGCACATGTGCCGCCATCGCCGGAATCGCCGAGAAGCCGTCAAAATGCAGGAAGCGGATGTCGGCACGCGGGGCAAGGGCTGGCACCACCTCGCGCCACACCCGGTCATCGCAGGCAAGGCCCGACAGCAGCAGCAGCGGCAGTTCGGTCACAGCAGGCGGCGCTTGCGCAGCAGCGCGAACAGCAGGCCACCCACCGCGCCGGCCAGACTGATGATCAGGAACCCCGGCAGATGACGGGCGGCGACCAGCACGCTGGTTTCGCGGAGGGCGCGCAGCCACAGCATCACCCACACCAGCGCCAGCCAGCCGGCCAGCGGATAGACAAAGGGTGCCAGTGGCCGAATCGCCGGTTTCAGCCAGCCGGCCAGCAGGATCATCACCAGCAGGGTAATGGCGACCTGCGGCACCAGCAGCGGCAGGTAGCGCAGGAAATCGCCCATGATCGCCAGCAGCAGCGGGTGGAGGCCGCCAGCCTTGGACAGCTGGCCCGACCACAACAGCAGGCTGTTGGCGGCACTGGCGCCCCCTGCCGTTACCAACACCGCCAGCACATAGGCGGTCAGGCGCGGCCAGAAGCGCTGCCACCGGTTTGCCATAGCCTTTCCCCCGCTACCCATGTCGAAACGTCAGGCTAACATGTTGGGGCCCCGGGATACAGGGCGGCAGGGGCCGCCCGAGGGGTGGAAACTAGGGGTAGAGAATGGTGTCGCGCGGCGGGTCGCGCAGATCGGGGTAATCGGTGGTGTAGTGCAGCCCGCGCGATTCCTTGCGCGCGCGTGCCGAGCGGACGATCAGGTCGGCAACTTCAACGAGATTGCGCAGCTCCAGCAGATCGGGTGTGACGCGGAATTCGCCATAATAGGCGTCGATCTCCTGTCGCAGCAGCGCCACCCGGTGGGCTGCGCGCTCCATCCGCTTGTTGGTGCGGACGATTCCGACATAATCCCACATGAATCGCCGCAGTTCCGCCCAGTTGTGCGACACCACCACTTCCTCGTCGGAGGAAGTGACCCGGCTTTCATCCCACGGGCGCACGTCGGCGGGCGGTGGTGTGGAATCAAAGCGGGCGAGGATGTCGTCGGCGGCCGCCGCCCCGAACACCAGACATTCAAGCAGGCTGTTCGACGCCAGCCGGTTGGCGCCGTGCAGCCCCGATTGTGTCACTTCGCCCACCGCATAGAGGCCGGGAAGATCGGTGCGTCCCGCCAGATCGACGACCACGCCGCCACAGGTATAGTGGGCGGCCGGTACTACCGGTATGGGGGCAGTCACCGGGTCGATCCCCAGCTCCCGCAGCCGGCTGACGATTGTCGGGAAATGTTGCTCGACGAACCCGTCGGGCAGGTGAGTCATGTCGAGCAGAACATGCGGGATGCCGAGGCGCTTCATCTCGGCATCGATGGCGCGCGCCACCACGTCGCGCGGCGCCAGTTCGGCGCGCTGGTCATAGCGCTCCATGAAGGCGGTGCCGTCTGGCAGCCGCAGCTTGCCGCCTTCGCCGCGCATCGCCTCGGTGATCAGGAAATTCTTCACCTTGGTATGATAGAGACAGGTGGGGTGGAACTGGTTGAATTCCATGTTGGAAACACGGCAGCCCGCCCGCCACGCCATGGCGATGCCATCGCCGGTCGAGCCATCGGGGTTGGTGCAGAAGCGATAGACGCGCGACGCGCCGCCGGTGGCCAGCAGCACGTTACGCGCCAGCAGACGCCGGACGCGCCCGCTGGTGCGATCAAGGGCATAGACCCCCATGGCCCGCCGCTCGGCAAAGCCGCGCCCTTCGGCATGACGCTCGGTGATGATGTCGATCGCCACATGGTCGGTGAGGATCTCGATTGCGGGGTTCAGCACTACCGCACGCTCCAGCGCCTTCTGCACCGCCCAGCCTGTCGCGTCATCGACATGGACGATGCGCCGGGCGGAATGGCCACCCTCGCGGGTCAGGTGCCAGCGTTCCGAGACGGTTTCCCCCGGTGTGAACGGAACCCCCAGCCGCGCCAGCCGTTCGATGGCGGCCGCGGCATGTTCCACCACAAATTCGACGGTGCGCCGGTCGTTCAGACCGGCACCCGCCACCATCGTGTCGCGGATATGGGCATCGAAAGTGTCGCCGGCGTCAAGCACGGCGGCGATCCCGCCCTGTGCCCAGGCGGTTGATCCGGCGTCGATCCCCGCCTTCGACAGCACCATTACCTTGCGCCCGCCGGCGGCAAGGTTGAGTGCGGCGGTAAGCCCGGCTGCCCCGGAGCCGACGACGATGATGTCGGCAGTGAGCGGCATGCCGCCGGTTGAGGATGCTGTCATGTCGATGCCCCTGTCAGTTGCAGGAAAACGGTTTCGAGATCGGCCTCGCGGGTCGAGACATCGACGACTTCAATCCCTTCCTCGGCCAGACGTGACAACACCGCTCCGGCATGTACGCGGGTGCGGTCGTAGAAGATGTCGAGCCGGCGACTGTCGAGCAGATCGACCTGCGTGACTCCGGACAGGATCGGTGGCGAACGGAGGTCGCTCGCCACCGTGACCGTCACCCGTTTTTCATGGGCGAGCGCCAGCAGATCCGGGGTGCTGGCCTCGGCGACGATGCGGCCGTGGTTGACGATGGCGATGCGGTCGCACAGCTCCTGCGCTTCCTCGAGATAGTGGGTGGTGAGCACGATGGTTGTTCCGCGCGCGTGCAGCTCGCGCACATAGCTCCACAGCTGCTGGCGCAGTTCGACATCGACCCCGGCCGTTGGTTCATCGAGGATGATGACCGGCGGGTTGTGCACCAGCGCCTTGGCGATCAGCAGCCGCCGCTTCATTCCGCCCGACAGGGTGCGCGAATAGCTGTTGGCCTTGTCGTCGAGGTGCATGGCGCGCAGCAGTTCCATCGAGCGACGGCGGTTGCGGGGAACCCCGTACATTCCGGCCTGGATTTCCAGCGTTTCAAAGGGGGTGAAGAAGGCATCGAACATCAGTTCCTGCGGCACCACGCCGATGGCGGCGCGGGCGTTGCGCGGATGTTCGTCGATGTCGAATCCCCAGACGCGGGCGCGCCCCGAAGTCTTGATGACAAGGCCGGCCAGGATGTTTATGGTGGTGGATTTGCCGGCGCCATTGGGCCCCAGCAGCCCGTAGATCGAGCCGCGCGGGATGCTGAGCGAGACGTCGTCGAGCGCCCGCTTGCCACCGGCGTAGGTCTTGCTGAGCCGGTCGAGCTCGATTGCCGCCCCGGCCGTGCTCATGTCAGCGTGCGAACGTCCGTCAGATGGCCGGTGACCGCAGCTGCCGCCGCCATTTCCGGCGACATCAGGTGGGTGCGCGCCCCCGGGCCCTGCCGCCCCACGAAGTTGCGGTTGGAGGTGGAGGCGCAGCGTTCGCCGGGCGGCACCTTGTCGGGGTTCATGCCGAGACACATCGAGCAGCCCGGTTCGCGCCACTCGAAACCGGCCTCGATGAAGATGCGGTCCAGCCCCTCGGCCTCGGCGGCACGCTTCACCAGCCCCGAGCCGGGAACCACCAGCGCCTGCCGGACGTTTCCGGCGATGTGCCGGCCCCTGACGATGGCGGCTGCCGCCCGCAGATCCTCGATACGGCTGTTGGAGCACGAGCCGATGAAGATGTTCTCGACGGCGATGTCCTCGATGCGGGTGCCGGGTTGCAGGCCCATGTAATCCAGCGATTTCCGGGCGGCATCGCGCTTGGCCGGATCGGCAAAGCTGTCGGGCGATGGTACCACCCCGGTGACCGGCACCACGTCTTCGGGGCTGGTGCCCCAGGTGACGAGCGGGGCGATGGTGGCGCCGTCGATCACCACTTCGCGGTCGAAGCGGGCGTCAGGGTCGCTGGGAAGGGTGCGCCACCAGGCAACCGCCCTGTCGAAGGCCTCGCCCTGGGGGGCGCGCTTGCGGCCTTTCAGGTAGGCGAAGGTTTTATCGTCTGGGGCGACGAGACCGGCGCGGCCACCGGCCTCGATCGACATGTTGCAGACCGTCATGCGGCCTTCCATCGACATGTCGCGGAACACCTGGCCGCGAAACTCGATGACATGGCCGGTGGCGCCGGCGGTGCCGATGGTGCCGATGATGGCAAGCGCCACGTCCTTGGGGGTGACGCCGGCGCCCAGCCTGCCATCAACGGTGATGGCGAAGTTGCGGCTTTTCTTCAGAAGCAGCGTCTGGGTCGCGAACACATGCTCGACTTCCGAGGTGCCGATTCCAAACGCCAGCGCCCCGAAGGCGCCATGGGTTGAGGTGTGGCTGTCGCCGCAGACGATGGTGGTGCCGGGAAGGGTGAAGCCCTGTTCAGGGCCGATGACGTGGACGATCCCCTGCTCGGCCGCGTTGATGCCGATATATTCCACCCCGAAGTCACGGGTGTTGCGCTGCAGATGCTCGAGCTGGGTGGCCGACTCCGGGTCGGCGATCGGCAGGCGCGGCACGGTGGTCGGCACGTTGTGATCGGGAACGGCAAGGGTGCGTTCCGGGTGGCGCAGCCGCCGGCCCAGCGCCCGCAGCCCGGCAAATGCCTGTGGCGACGTCACTTCGTGGATCAGGTGGCGGTCGATGAAAATCAGCGAGGTGCCGTCGTCGCGGTTGGCGACGACATGGTCGTCCCAGATCTTGTCATAGAGGGTGCGCGGAGCAGTCATGCCCAAGGCTCTAGGCCTTTGGCGGGCTCTTGTCATCAGTCTGAAGGCCGGTCGTAACCGGCAGGGCGCGCAGAACGGATTCGGCCCCGAAGCGGGATTGCTTCGGGGCCGATCCTTGCCGGCGCCAGCGAGAGGGGATGACTGGCGCCGTCAGAGGAGAGGTTTCAGCGCGATGCCAGCTGGACCGAGCCGGCGCGCAGGGCGATCTGGGTGCGGGCCTTGGCGATGGCGCTGCTGACGCAGGCCTTGTGGGCGTAGTAGTCGCCAAGCGGCAGGGCGACATCGGTGGCGCAGACGCGGTTGGCAGCGCGAACCACGCGGGCATCGATGGCCTGACGGCCGCTGGCGGTGGCGAGCTTTGAAACCGGGGCCCGCACTTCGAGGCTGGCGGCGTAGGCCGGACCCGCCGACATGGCGAGCATGGTGCCGCTGGCGATAAGGGCGAGGACGACGCTGGTGAAGGTGTTGTTGAACATTGGAAGTCTCCGGTTGGTCTGGTTGGTGGATATCCAATGCAATGCAGCTATCGTGCCAACTCTGGATCAGAAAAATTTATCGTGCATTTTCAGATAGATAAAAAAATACCTGTGTGTGATCAGGTGAATAATGCATGAACCATATTCTAACAAATGGTTCATTTTACCAACCTTCGGCGGGATTTTCGCATAGGTGGATTAACCATGACCTCCGGGGCCGGCACGGCTTGTCACCTGCCCGGTAGTTGCCGGCCGGCATATGTGAACCAGTGCCCGGGCGCACAGCCCGGCCAGGGGAAGGTGACGCACAATGGCTGATGATGCGGATGGCCTCTGAGGCACCCTGAAAGGGGGCCTCAGGTTCGCGCCTCACTCCGAGGCGTAGGCCTTGATGAGATCGAACAGGAAGGCGCGGCCATCAAGAACGCTTTGCACGGGGATGCGTTCATTGAGGCCATGGACGCCACTGTCTGCCTCCCCGAAGATGCCGGGCACCCCGTATACGGGGATGCCGACCTCGGCGAGGTAGGGGGCATCGGTGGCACCGGTCGACATGATCGGGACCAGCGGAAGGCCGGGGAAGTGTTTTTTGGCAAGCGCGAGGATCGGCTTGATGACGCGCGGTGACATCGGCGGTTGCAGTGCCGTCTTGTTGCGCACCCGCTTGGGGGTGATCTTCACTTCCGGCCCCGCCACCTGCTGCAGGGTGGCGAGTGTTGATTCCATGCTCTCGCCGGGGATGATGCGGCAGTTGATGTTGGCGGCGGCGTGCTGCGGAAGCGCGTTCTGGGCGTGTCCTGCCTCTACCTGGGTGGCGACGCAGGTGGTGCGCAGCATCGAATTGAAGGTGAGATCGGTTGACAAGGTGGCGGCAGCGGCGCTGTCGGCGGGGTTGGCAACCAGCGCCTTCATGGCAGCGGCCATCGTCGGGTCGGCAGTGGCGGCCGTCTGGGTGAAGAAGGCGCGGGTGGTATCGTTCAGGCGCACCGGGAAGCTGTATTTCTCGATGCGGTCGAGTGCGTGCGCCAGTTCATAAATGGCATTGTCGGGCCGTGGGCGCGAGCTGTGGCCACCGGGGTTGGTGGCGACCATCTCGTAATCCTGATAATGCTTTTCCCCCACCTGCAGCACCAGTTGCTCGCGCTTGCCGTCTTTGGTGAAGCGGCCGCCGCCGCCTTCGTTCAAGGCGAATTCGGCGTCGATCAGGTCACGCTGGTTGTGGGCCAGCCATTCGGCGCCGTTGAGGGCGCCGGCCGTTTCCTCGCCGCAGGTCAGCGCCAGTTTCAGGGTACGCTTCAGTTTGGGGGCCGTTTTCAGGCGGATCATGGCGTCGGTGTAGATGGCGGCCTGCGCCTTGTCGTCGGCGACACCACGACCCCAGAACCTGCCGTCTTCCTCGACCATGACGAAGGGGTCGCGCGTCCAGTCAGAGCGTTTGGCCTCGACCACGTCGATATGGGCGAGCAGCAGGATGGCCTTGGCCTTGGGGTCCTTGCCGGGCAGCACCGCCACCAGGCTGCCTTCCTTCGGATGGTCAGGGACGGTGAAGATATGGATGTCGGAATCGGGGTAGCCGGCCGCCTTGAGGTGCGCGGCCATCCGCTCGGCGGCCAGCGTGCACGACCCTTCCGACAGGCTGGTGTTGGTCTCGACCAGCTCTTTGTAGAGGGCGCGGAATGCCGGCTCGGTCGGGTCCGGGCTGGCGGCACTGGCGGCGCTGGCGACGAGGGCTGAGGCCGCAAGGGCGGCAAGGAGGGCAGGTTTCAGCATGGCCGGCATGGTGAACCGCCGCTGGTCGGTCTGCAAGCCCTGATGCGGCTGATATTTCTACCCGTTGTCAGATCGTCTCGCCGGCGGCGCGGGCGCGTTCGATGCGGCTGGCTTCGGTGGCGGGAAGGGTGCGGTAGGCATAGATCAGCAGCGCCAGCGGAACCGGGGCGAACAGCAGCAGTGCCAGCATGGCATGGCCGAGGTCGCCAAGCGCCTCCGAGAACTGGCCGCCAAGGAATGGCCCCATGCCCAGCCCGATCACCGTGGTGCCCAGCAGGAAGGTGGCGGTGGCGGCGCCGCGCATGCGGGGCAGCACCATGTCCTGGAAGGTGGCGGCAGCAAGCCCCACCCACAACGATCCGGTAAGGCTGACGAGAAAGTTCATCAGGTAGAAGGTGGTGAGCGATCCGGTGGTGAACTGCAGGGCGACGAACGGCACCGGAAGCACCACGGCGGCCATGGCCACCAGCAGGCGGCCCGAGGGATTGCGCAGGCGCAGATGATCGGCGGTGCGGCCGCCGACCAGAATCGACAGGAAGCCGCCAAGGGCCGCGCCGCCCCCCAGGAAGAATCCGGCATCGGCGCGGTCGGCCCCCAGTTCGCGGATGGCATAGGGGGCGCCCCAGAAGCCGAAGCTGTAATTGTACATGGAAATGACCCCGAAGGCTGTGACCAGCGCCAGGAAGGTGGGGGTTTTCCAGATCAGCGCATGGGTTGGCGGGTCGCGACGCCGGAGGTTCTGCGCCCAGCTGACGATGGCATAGCCGGCTATGGCGATGGCGAGCCATTGCGGCCAGGTGCCGGCAAGCCAGGTCATGCCGGCAAAGAAGGCAGCCGCCACGATCAGCGCCAGCAGATTGGCGGCGAGCGCCCTGCCGCCGGCCCGCGCCGCCCCCACCAGCGTGAACGGCGGGATGACGCTTGCCAGCTCGTGAAGGAAAGCGGCAAAGGGCTGCGGCGCCGAGGGCATGATGATCCCCTCCGACTGGCCACGGATCGGTTCGCGCAGAGTAGCGACCCACAGGGCCATCACCACGCCGGGCAGGCCGACTGCCAGAAACGCCGCCTGCCAGCCCACCAGCCCGAACGGCCCGCCTCCGGGAAAGGCGGCGTTCCAGCGATCGACGGTGAGGCCGCCCAGGAACAGCGACAGGCCGCCACCCACATAAATGCCCGACGAATAGATCGACAGCGCCGTGGCGCGCTTTTCCTTGGGGAAATAATCAGACAGCACCGAATAGGCGACCGGAGAGGCAGTGGCTTCGCCGACCCCGACGCCGATGCGCGCCAGCGCCAGCTGCCCGAAACTGGCTGCCAGCCCCGAAGCCGCCGTCATCGCTGACCACAGCCCCAGCCCCAGCGACAACAGGCGGGTGCGATTCCACATGTCGGCAAGGCGTCCCAGCGGAATGCCGAACAGCGCATAGAACACCCCGAATACGGTGCCATACAGGAAGCCCATTTCCGCATCATCGACTCCGAGGTGGGCTTTGATGTCTTCGGCGAGGATCGACATGATCTGCCGGTCGATGAAGTTGAGGATATAAACGGCCAGCAGCACGGCCAGCACATACCAGGCATAGGGTCCGCCCACCCGGCTTTGCGCCTGCGCCAGTTGTTGCTCGGTTGGATACTGCATGAATCTCTTTTCCGTTCCGGGGAACGCGCCCTCTAGCAGGAAGCACCGGCATGGCACAGGCGTTAGTTCGGCTGATTCAGGTTTGTGTTTCCGGCTTGGGCGCCAACCCGCCCCGGCTTGCCTGACGCTCGATTGTCCTGGTGGACGATTGGCGGCCTCTGATGGTTCGGCTATGCAGGGCGGGTGAGCTCCATCTACGATCATGTGCCCAACCGGCGCGCCATCATCGACCGGCGCCATGCCATCACCCGTATCGAGGCGGCGCTGGCTGCTGCCCCCGGCGAAAGTCGGCGGCTGGCCGTGGCCCTTGAACTGAAGGCCCTGCTGGAGGCCGGCCGCGCCGAGATCGCCCGGCGGATCCGCGATACGCCGCAGCGTGGCACGGAACTGGCGGCTGCCGGCAGTTTCCTTGTCGATCAGCTGGTGCGGCTTGCCTATGATGTCACCACCCAGACCTTGTATCGGCAGGAAAACCCCAGCACCGCCGAACATCTCTGCCTGGTGGCGGTTGGTGGCTATGGCCGGGCGGAACTTGCCCCTTATTCCGATGTCGACATCATGTTCCTGTCGCCGCGCCGCTCGACCGCCTGGGTCGAGCAGGTGGTGGAAGCCATCCTCTATACCCTGTGGGACATGGGGCTGAAAGTCGGCCACTCGGTGAGAACCGTCGCTGACATGGTGCGCATTGCCAACGCCGATCTTTCCGTGAAAACCGCTCTGCTGGAAGCGCGCTTTCTGTGGGGTGACGCTGCGCTTTACGATGAAGCGCAGCGGCAGTTCCAGAACGAAGTGGTGACGGGTCAGGAACGGGCGTTCCTGACCGACAAACTGGCCGAGCGTCAGGCCCGTCACCAGCGGCTGGGGGACAGCCGCTATCTGGTCGAGCCCAATGTCAAGGACGGCAAGGGTGGCCTGCGCGATCTGCAGACCCTGTTCTGGATCGGCAAGTTCACCATGCACGCCGGAACCGCGGCCGAACTTGTCGACAAGGGCCTGTTCACATCGCGGGAATACCGGCAGTTCCAGCGGGCGCAGAACCACCTGTGGGCCGTGCGCATCTGCCTCCATGATCTGTCCGGGCGCGCCGAGGAACGCCTGACGTTCGATGTCCAGCGCGAGCTGGCCGAGCGCATGGGCTATGGCAGCCGTCCCGGTATCCCTGCCGTCGAGCGTTTCATGCGCCATAATTTCCTGACGGCGCGCTCGGTCGGCACCCTGACGGCGCTGTTTCTCTCTCACCTCGAAGACCGGTTCCGCCAGAAGCGCTGGCTGCCGCAGCTGCTGCGACGTTCTTACCGGATTCGCGGAACCAACGGCTTCAAGGTGATCGATGGCCAGTTGCGGGTGCCCGACGATGCGTTCTTCCGGGCCGATCCGCGCCGGCTGATCAGCCTGTTCGCAACGGCGGCGTCGCTGCAGCTGGATATCCACCCGCAGACGCTGCTGCTGGCAACCCGTGACTCCGGGTTGATCAGCAGCGCCATTCGCCGCGATGCAGATACCAACCGCCTGTTTCTTGAGCTGTTGACGGGGCACGACCCGGAAACCCACCTGCGGCGCATGAACGAGGCGGGGGTGCTGGGGCGATTCCTTCCCGATTTCGGCCGGGTGGTGGCGCGCATGCAATACGACATGTACCACCATTATACCGTCGACGAGCACAGCATTCGCGCGATCGGCCTGCTGTGGCGGATCGATCAGGGCGAACTGAAGGCCGACCATCCGCTGTCGACTGCCATCATGAAGCAGATGGCGTCGCGACGGGTGCTGTTCGTGGCGGTGCTGCTACACGACATCGCCAAGGGGCGCGGCGGCGATCATTCGGTTGTGGGGGCCGAGGTGGCGCGACGCCTCGGCCCGCGCCTCGGGCTGAGCGAAGGCGAGACCGATATGGTGGCCTGGCTGGTGCGCCACCATCTGCTGATGGCCAACACCGCCTTTAAGCGCGACCTTGCCGACCCCAAGACCATCAGCGATTTCGTCGAACTGGTGGCAAGCCCCGAACGTCTGCGGCTGCTGCTGGTGCTGACGGTGGTGGATATCCGTGCCGTGGGGCCGGGGGTGTGGAACAACTGGAAGGCGACCTTGCTGTCAACGCTGTTCGAAAGTGCCGAAGAGGTGCTGCGCCTTGGCCACAAGCAGACCGGCCGCCATCAGCGGATTGCCGATCGCCAGGAGCGGCTGCGCCAGCTGACCCAGGCTGACGCTGACGTTTTCGAACGTCATTGCCGGCGCTTTGCCGACAGTTACTGGCTGGCCGAGCCCGAGGATGTGCTGGTGGCCAACTATCGGCGGATGATGGCGGCTGATGCCGGCAGCCGCACGCCCGACATCAGCTGCCGCGTCGATTCCCGCGAGGGGACGACGCTGGTCAGCGTCTATGCGCCAGATGCGCCGGGGCTGTTCTATCGCATCGCCGGCGGCATTGCGCTGGCGGGCGCCAGTATCGTTGACGCCCGGATCCACACCACCCGCGATGGCATGGCGCTTGATAATTTCGTGGTGCAGGATCCGCTGGGCGGGCCATTCGATGACTCTTCCCGGCTGCAACGCATGGAGCAGCTGATTGCCGATGCCTTGAGTGCCCATGTCGATCTGTCGACGCGGCTGACGGCCCGGCCGCTGCCGCGGCATCGCCAGGAAGTGTTCAAGGTGGTGCCGCAGGTGTTCATCGACAACCACGCCTCCAGCCATTTCACGGTGATCGAAGTGAACGCGCTCGACCGGCCGGGGCTTCTGTATGCGCTGACTCTGGCGCTGCACGAGGAGGAGGTGGTGATCCGTTCCGCCCATGTCGCCACCTATGGTGAACGCGCCGTCGATACCTTTTACGTGACGGGCCTTGAGGGCGGGAAGATCGAGTCGGAGGCGCGGCTCGCAACACTGGAACAGCGGATTCAGGAGGTGGCGGCCGTGACAGCGAACCGCAACCGGGTGGCCCGCGCCGCCGGCTGACACCGGTCAGCCACCGGACCTTGTCGGCAAGAAAAAAGGCCCCGGTTTCCCGGGGCCTTCTTCCGTGTTGCCACTGATCGGCTGATCAGAAGTTGTAGGCGACGCCCACACGAATGGTGTGCGCTTCCGGGCGCACCGTGAATTCGTTGACGGCGGTGCCGAGGTCCTTGGCGAAATCATAGCGGCTGAACTTGGCGTAGTTGTATTCGACGCGGGCCGACACATTTTCCGTCATCGCCTGCTCAATGCCGGCACCCAGCGTCCAGCCGTCACGGCTCGACGAGACCTTGGTGTTGCTGCCGTCCGTGTGGACAGAGTATTTCTGGTTGGCATAGCCACCACGCAGGTAGACCAGCGTTTGCGGGCTGACCAGCATACCGGCGCGGGCGGCGATGTCGAAGCGGATGCCGACATTCATGGCGCGGGTTGCCCAGTCGTCCTTGAATTCACCGCTGGTGTCGCTCACCCCGGCTTCGAGGCCGATGATGCCGCTGCCGTTGAGGTTGAAGTTGTAGCCAAGGAAGCCACCATAGGTGAAGCCGCTGGCCTTGGACGTGTCGGTTTCGACGACAGCCTTGCCTTCACCATAGCGCCAGTCCAGCTTGTCCTGCTGCCAGCCGATCTGGCCACCGACATAGGGGCCGTCGAACACGGCGGCCGACGCCTGGGTGGCAACGAGGGCAGCACTGGCAAGCGCCACGGTGCGGACGAAATTAATGGCCGATGCCATAAAAAGCCTTTCTCAATGTTCCATCGCGATAGAGGACCTTCGCGGGTGCAGCAATCTTAAGCGACGGCTTCCTGAAAGTTGCGTGAATACGCAATTAATTCTTGATTAATAATCGCTATCCCATTGAAAAATAAGCAAACGCTATGTAACCGGCCAGTGTAATTTGGTAAAACTGCGACAATTTTATCACAGGTTTCAGCACTCAGGTTTCGCTGTCGTCGCCCGCACCTGTATCCGCAGCATCGCTGGTTCGTGCCGTCTGCGAGGGCGGGCATGCGGCAGTTGCCGCCAGCCTGGGACGGGCTGCCCTGGCGGCGGTTGTGGCGAATTCAGCGGCTGAAAGCTGACGGTCGTTATTGGAATCGGCCTTGCGAAATTTGGCGATTCCACTGGCGGCATATTCCTCGAACGACAGGCGGCCGTCGCCGTTTACATCTAGCTTGTCGAAGTTGCGTCGCCGTTGCGCCAGAAATTCCGCCTGGGTGATACGGCCATCGTCGTCGCGGTCAGCACGGGCAAAGCGTTTTTCCTCGCGGCTGCGCGTTGGTACGACTGGCGCTTCCAGATATTGGCCGATATTGGCGTCACCCGCCGAGTGGGCGACCGTGGGCAGTTCCTGCTGGACCGGCGGCGTGGCAGGCAGCGGCGGTACATTGGCGTGCACCTTCTGGGCATCAGCCGACAGCCACAGGGCGGTGGCACCGCCCAGCATGGCCAATGCCGCCATGGCAGCCGCCACCCGGCGGTAGCGGTTGGAATTCTCCATTACTGATCATCCTGTTGCGCGCGCCCCTTCCACGCACAGCCGGTTGCCGTCCCCGCCGCGATTGGTAGCAAACCCGGCGCCGCGGTCAACCCGTCAGGTTGGCAACCCACATGCGCCATTGTCGCAGCGCCGAGGCCAGCGGCCGCGGCGGCTTGCCGGCGCGGGCGCGGCGCACATCGTCGCGCCCCAGCACATCGAGCGCCGCCAGCGGCCCCGGCAGCGGCTGGCGTGGCGGTGGTTCCGGCCAGTCCACCCGGGCAAGCTTCACGCCGACGTGCCCCCATGGCCCGCGCAGCAGCCGCCCCAGCGCGAACGCCGTTCCCGCCCCTGCCGGCGGGGTATCGGCCCCCATGGCGGCCGCCAGCGCCGCGAACAGCGCCCCGCCCCGCGCCCTTGCCATCTGCAACAGCGGCAGAGGATCGTCGCCCAGCAGCGGCAGCACGCCGTCTTCCACCGCAGCCAGAGCCGCCAGATCGACACCGCGGCCGGTGTTGCGGCCGCTGGCCAGCGCCTGCAGCAGGGGCTGGGCCGGTGGTTCGCCGCCCGTTGCCAGTACCTGCAACTGTTCGCGCCACCAGGCGAGCCGGATTTCCGCCAGCAGCGGGTCCTTGATGTCGCCCACTATCCGCTGCACCTCGAGATCATAGGCGTGAATGGCGAGCAGCATCGGCCGCGCCGCCGCCGGCGCCCACAGGGCCGACAGCCAGCGTTCGCTGTCGTGGTGGCGGATGTCGCTTTCGAGGTCGTCAGCCGTCGCTTTTCTCCGCTGCGTCTTCCAGCGCCTTGTTTTCCAGTGCCTTGTTTTCCAGTGCCTTGTCGATCAGCGCCCGGCTGTTGGCGACCCCATACAGCGCGAAGAAGGTGCCCATGCGCGGCCCCTGCGAACTGCCGAGCAGGATCTCGTAGAGTGCCTGGAACCAGCGGCGCAGCGGCTCGAACCCATGGCGCTTGCCCACTTCATAGACTTCGTTCTGGATGGTTTCGGCGTCAGCGTCGCGGTGGGCGTCCAGCCAGCCGGCGAGTTCGGCAAGCGCCGCCGCCTCCTGGCGGTCGGGGGCGCGGCGTTTCAGGGTGGGGGCCACATGATCATGGTGATAGCCGATGGCGGAGTCGATCATCGCCTTCAGCCGCACATCGCCCACCGGGTCGCACGCCGGGGCATAGCGTTTCAGGAAGGCCCCCAGCATCGCCGCGTCGCTGGCGCCTGATACCGCCACCAGATTGAGAAGCAGGCCGAAGCTGACGGGCGGGGCATAGGCGGGCGGCGGACCGCCATGAACGTGGAACGTCGGATTGCCCAGCCGCTCCTTGGGCGGCTGGCCGGGGAAGGCAGCCACGAACTGGAAGTAATCGTCCATCGCCTTGGGGATGACCCCCAGATGCAGTTTCTTGGCAGCGCGGGGCTGCTGATACATGTAGAAGGCGAGACTTTCCGGCGGGGCGTAGCGCAGCCATTCCTCGATGGTGAGGCCGTTGCCTTTGGTTTTCGAGATTTTCGCCCCTTCGGCATCGAGGAACAGCTCGTAGTTGAAGCCTTCGGGCGGGCGGGCGCCCAGAATGCGGGCGATCTTCGACGACAGGGTGACCGAATCGATCAGGTCCTTGCCCGCCATCTCATAATCGACCCCAAGCGCCACCCAGCGCATCGCCCAGTCGACCTTCCATTGCAGCTTGCAGTGGCCGCCGGTCACCGGAACCGACACGGGTTCGCCGCTTTCCGGGTCGGTAAAGGTGATGGTGCCGGCGGTCTCGTCGCGGCCGGTCACCGGCACCTGCAACACCTTGCCGCTGGTGGGCGAAACCGGAAGGAACGGCGAATAGGTGGCGCGGCGATCCGGCCCCAGCGTCGGCAGCACCACGGCCATGATGGCGTCATAGTGGCGGAGCACCTTCAGAAGCGTCTCGTCGAAGCGTCCTGAGCGGTAGCAGTGCGTCGACGACAGGAACTCATAGTCAAAGCCGAAGCTGTCGAGAAAGCCGCACAGCCTTGCGTTGTTGTGGGCGCCGAAGCTGTCGTGGGTGCCGAACGGGTCGGGCACATCGGTGAGCGGCTTGTCGAGGCTGGCCTTCAGAAGCTCCTGGTTGGGCAGGTGGGGCGGTACCTTGCGCATGCCGTCCATGTCGTCGGAAAAGGCGATGAGGCGGGTGGGCACGCCGGGGTGAAGCAGCGCGAAGGCGCGGCGGACCATGGTGGTGCGCACCACTTCGCCGAAGGTGCCGATGTGTGGCAGGCCCGAGGGGCCATAGCCGGTTTCGAACACCACGCCATGGGCCGGGAAGCCATCGGGATAGCGGGCAGACAGTTTGCGCGCTTCCTCGAACGGCCACGCCTTGCTGATGGTGGCTTCGGCGCGCAGGGCTTGCAATTCGTCGGGGGAGAGGGTGGAAAGGCCAGTGAACATGATGCCTGCCCCATTGCCCTATCCGGCGCTCGTTGCAACCCATGCCGGTATCTGGCGCGCCGACTCCAAAGGCGAAACGCTTGCGGTTTCCCGCGCCGAAGCCGTGCGCCGGCTGGCTGATTCGCCGCATCTGCTGCTGGGGGCGCGGCAGGTGGCACAGCGGCTGGGGCTGGCCGAGGTGTCGGGGCTCGACCTGCTGGAGCTGTTCGCCTTTGTCGCCCCGGCGCAATTCGTGGTGCCTTCGGCCGCCGGCGTTGCCGGGTGGCTTGGTCTGCCACCACCGGCGGATTTCGCGCGCGAACCGGCCTTTCTGCAACAGGCGGCCGCCACGCTGGCGGGGCGCCTGGCCGACCGCGGCTATGCGGCGATGGCGGGGGCGGCAGACAGCCTTGCCCGGTTGCAGCGCCACGGCTGGCCGTGGGCGCCGGTGCTGGCCGATGTGCTGCCCGCCGGGGCCGGGCGCGGCACCCCGCTGTTTCAGGCACTGAGCGAGTGGGACGACCCGGCACCACGCCCTCGCCCGCGTTTGCAGGTGCTGACCGGGCCAGCCGTCGAGGCCCGCCTGCGCCAGCTGGCGGGTGACAGCCGCCCGCCACGCGCCGGACAGCGTGCCTATGCGGCGGCGGCCTTGCAGGCCTTTCAGCCGCGCGCCAGCCGCGATGGCCCAAATCTGGTGGTGGCCGAAGCCGGCACCGGCATCGGCAAGACCCTTGGCTATCTGGCGCCGGCCAGCCTCTATGCCGATACCACGGGTGGACCGGTGTGGCTTTCCACCTATACCCGTGCGTTGCAACGCCAGTTGCGCAGTGAATGTGCCCGCAGCCTTCCCGAGGCCACCGATTCGGGGCGTATCGTGGTGCGTAAAGGCCGCGAGAATTACCTGTGCCTGCTCAACCTCGAGGATGCGCTGCAGGGCGGGTTTGCCGGGCGGAATGCCCAGTTTGCCGAGCTGGTGGCGCGCTGGGCGCGCTATAGTGCCGATGGCGACATGGTGGGCGGTGACCTGCCGGGTTGGCTGTCGGGGCTGTTCCGCCGCGGCAGCGCCCTGCCGGCCCTTACCGACCGGCGTGGCGAATGCATCCGCGCCGCCTGCCCGCATTACCGCCGCTGCTTCATCGAGAAGAGCCAGCGCGCCGCCGAATCGGCGGACCTGGTTATTGCCAACCATGCGCTGGTGATGGCGACAGCGGTGCGCCCGCCCGGCGAAGCGGCAGAACCGCCGCGGCTGGTGTTCGATGAAGGCCACCACCTGCATGCTGCGGCCGACAGCGCCTTTGCCCTTGCCTTCACTGGGGCCGAGATGCTGGAACTGCGCCGCTGGCTGCTGGGGCCGGATCGTCCGGGTCGACGCGCCGGGCGCCGCCGCGGGCTGACGGCGCGGCTCATCGATGTGACGAGCTATGACCCCGAAGGCGGGCTGGCAACCGAGGCGGTGGTTGAGGCAGCGCGGGCGCTGCCGACAATCGACTGGCTGACCCGGCTGGATGCCGGAGAGCCGCATGGCCCGCTGGAGCGATTGCTGGCGCAGATCCGCAGCCATGTGCTTTTGCATGCCGCGGATTCCGAGCGCGGGTTCTCGCTGGAATGTGCCATCACCGCCCTGCCCGAGGGGTTGCCCGAAGCCGTGGCAGCAGCGGCCGGGGCGCTGGATGATATGCGCCGGGCCTTGCTGGCGCTGCATCTGCGGCTGCTGGCGCTGGTGCGCGAACAGCCGCCATGGCTCGATCAGCCGGGGCTGTCGCGGCTGGGCGGAGTTGCTGACGGGGTGCAGGCACGGCTCGACCTGCTGGCCGGCTGGCTGCGGCTGCTGCTGCGGGTGACCGGCGAGGCGGAAAGCGATTTCGTCGACTGGCTGACACTGGTGCGCGCCGAGGGGCGCGAGCTTGACTGCGGGATCATGAGGCACTGGCTCGACCCGCTGAAGCCGCTGGCCGACACCGTGCTGGCGCCGGCCCCCGGCGTGCTGGTGACTTCGGCGACGCTGGGAGACCCGCCCGAGGCGGCCGCCGGCGCCTGGCATCTGGCGGTGCCGGCCACAGTGTTCCGGGTGGAGAGCCCGTTTGACTATGCGAAAGTGGCGCGGATCTTCGTGGTGACCGATACCCGGCGGCACGATATCGCCTCGCTGGCCCATGCCTACCACCGGCTGATTGCAGCGGCCGGTGGCGGCACTCTGGGGTTGTTCACGGCGATCTCGCGGTTGCGCGCTGTCCACGCCCGCCTTGCCGACCGCATGGCGCGCGCCGGACTGCCGCTGTTTGCCCAGCACGTCGATGCTGTCGATACCGGAACGCTTGTCGACCTGTTCCGTGCCGATCGCCGCGCCACCCTTCTGGGAACCGATGCCTTGCGCGATGGTGTCGATGTGCCGGGTGATTCGCTGCGGCTCATCCTGTTCGAGGGGGTGCCATGGTCGCGGCCTACCATCCTGAACCAGGCGCGGCGGCTGGCGGGTGGCGGCACGGCCCATGAAGACCGGCAGGTCAGACACCGGCTGCGTCAGGCGTTCGGGCGGCTGATCCGCTCGTCGGAAGATCGCGGCGTCTTCGTGCTGCTGGGGCCTTCGGTGCCGTCGCGGCTGCTGGCGGCTTTCCCGCCGGCGGTGCCGGTGGCGCGGTTGCCGCTGGAAGAAGTGGCAGTGGCAACCGAAGCATTTCTGGCCGGGGATTGCGCGATGCCGCCGGCCTTCGTAACAGACACAGATTGCCTTGATCTGGGGAACGGATGAAGACGCTGAGCCTGCTGCGCCACGCCAAATCGAGCTGGGAGGACCCGGCGCAGCGCGATTTCGACCGTCCGCTGAACACCCGCGGCCGGCGGGCGGCGCGCACCATCGGTGAATGGATGGCGCGCGAAGGGTTGGCCTTCGATGCCGTTCTCGCCTCTCCGGCGCGGCGGGTGCAGGAAACGCTCGACGAAGTGGCGGCCGGCTATGGCGGGCCGCTGGCCGGAACAACGGGAGGCGTGCAGTCTGACAGGCGGGTATACATGGCCTCAGCAGCCTGCCTGTTCGCTCTGCTGCACGAAACGGATGATAGGATCGGCCACCTGCTGCTGGTGGGTCACAACCCTGGCCTTGAAGACCTGCTGTTGCAGGCTACCAGCCACAGCGACACGCCGCTGCGCCGTGCGGCCTATGAAAAATACCCGACCGCCACCTTCGCGTCGCTGGAGTTCGCGACCGGCCACTGGGCTGCTGTCGACGAAGGGCAGGCACACCTCAGCCGGTTCATCCGCCCGCGCGACCTCGATCCGGCACTGGGCCCGGAAAGCTGATGGATCTGCTGGGGCGGCCGTTGGTGGCGCTGGGCGCCTTCGCGTTGGCGGTGTTTGCCGTGGTCGGACGGCTGGCGATCTTTGCCGGCCGCGCTGTCGGCAAGGCGCTGTCGCCGATGTGGTATCCGGTGCGCATCATTGAACAGATGGCGATGATCGGCTGGTTTTCGCTTCCGGTGGTGGGGCTGACCGCCCTGTTCACCGGCGCCGCCCTTGCCCAGCAGATCTATGTGGGCGGCCAGCGCTTTTCCGCCGAGGCAACAGTGCCGGCGGTCACGGTGATCGCCATGGTGCGCGAGCTGGGGCCGGTGCTGGCGGGGCTGATGGTGGCGGGTCGGGTCTCGTCGGCGATGGCTGCCGAGCTTGGCACCATGCGGGTGACCGAGCAGATCGACGCCATGGTGACCTTGCGCACCGACCCGTGGCGCTACCTGATCGCCCCGCGGCTGATTGCCTCGACCCTGATGCTGCCGCTGCTGGTGGTGATCGCCAATATCCTTGGCATTCTGGGCGGTTATGCACTGGCGGTCACAAGGCTTGGCTTCAATGGCTCGGGCTATCTTGCAACCACCCGCCATTATCTGGAAGCCGACGACATCATTTCCAGCCTGGTGAAGGCGGCGGTGTTCGGGTTCGTGATCGCCATTTCCGGCTGCTATCACGGCTTCCAGTCGTCAGGCGGGGCCGCCGGTGTGGGCCGCGCCACCACCAACGCCGTGGTGACTGCCTTCCTTCTGATTCTGCTCACCAACCTGGTGATCACCGTGGTGGTGTTCGGATGACGGCCAAGCTGGCGATCAGCGGCCTTGCCAAGGCGTTCGGGGCCAAGCAGGTGCTGGCAGGGGTTGATCTTTCGGTGGCGCGCGGCGAATCGCTGGTGGTGATCGGCGGTTCGGGCACCGGCAAATCGGTGCTTCTGAAATGCGTGCTTGGGCTCATCCGCCCGGATGCCGGCTCGATCCGGCTGGATGGGCAGGAACTGGTGGGGCAAAAGGGGGCGGCGCTGCAGCAGGCGCGGGCCCGGTTCGGAATGCTGTTCCAGGGCGGCGCCCTGTTCGATTCGTTGCCGGTGTGGCGCAACGTCACCTTCGCGCTGACGCGCGGCGCCCTCGGCGACAAGCGCCGCATGCATGCACTGGCCGTCGAGGCGCTGGCCAAGGTAGGGCTGGAGGCGCGGGTGGCCGATCTGCGCCCAGCCGAACTGTCGGGCGGCATGCTGAAGCGGGTGGCACTGGCGCGGGCGATAGCCGCCACGCCGGAAATCCTGTTCTTCGATGAACCGACCACCGGGCTCGACCCGGTGCGCGCCGGCACCATCAACCGCCTCATCCGTCAGCAGGTGACGGCGCTTGGCTGCACGGCCGTCACCATCACCCACGACATGGCCTCGGTGCGGCACATTGCCGACCGGGTGGCGATGCTGAAAGACGGGCGCATCATCTGGGAGGGGCCGGTAAGTGCCCTCGACCATTCGGGCAATGCCGATGTCGCGCAGTTCGTCAACGGCGTTGCCCCTCTGGCCTCAACCTGACCCATCGATTCTGAACGGCGCCTGTCGGTCACCACCATGTAACAATCGTTGACGATGGATTCCCGGCATGACGGCCTAGAGTCGGACATCGAGACTCGGGCTGAATCAGGAGCCATCGGTATGCAGATGCAGGATTTTCAGTTGCGCCTCCTGATGCGGGCGTCGTTGATCGGCTTTATTGCCGGTTTTGCAGCCGTCGTCGTAACCATGCTGCTTGGCTAGCCTGCGCGCTTGCCGGCGAGGCATCGCACCCGGCGGTTATTGCGCGGCCAGAAGGTCGTCGCTGCTTTCGGCCTGCAATTCCCATAACTGCGCATAGAGGCCGCCGGCCGCCAGCAGATCCGCGTGGACGCCGCGTTCGATCACTTCCCCGCCTTGCAGCACGATGATCTGGTCGGCATCGACGATGGTGGACAGCCGGTGGGCGATCACCAGGGTGGTGCGACCCTGTTCGGCCAGTTGCAGAGCGTCCTGGATTCCGGCTTCGGTGGCGCTGTCGAGGGCGCTGGTCGCTTCATCGAGGATGAGGATCGGCGGATTTTTCAGAAGGGTGCGGGCAATCGCCACCCGCTGCTTTTCCCCGCCCGACAGTTTCAGCCCGCGTTCGCCCACCACGCTGTCATAGCCATCGGGCAGGCTGGCGATGAACGGGGCGATGCGGGCGGCGGTCGCGGCTGCGGCAATGTCGGTTGCCGACGCCCCTTCGCGGCCATAGCCGATGTTGTAGCCGATACTGTCGTTGAACAGCACGGTATCCTGGGGGACAATTCCGATAGCGCTTCGCAACGATGACTGGGTGACGGCGTTGATCGCTTGTCCGTCGATGCGCACGGCGCCGCGATCGATATCGTAAAAGCGATAGAGGATGCGGGCGATGGTCGATTTCCCCGCGCCCGATGGGCCGACGATGGCGGTGCGGGTGCCGGCGGGGACGGTGAACGACACCCCCTTCAGAATCGGCCGGCGCGGTTCATAGGCGAAATGCACATCATCGAAGACGATCTCGCCGCCGTTCACCACCAGCGCCGGAGCGTCGGGGGAATCGACGATTTCCGGCCGGGTGTCGAGCAGGCGGAACATCGACCCCATGTCGACCAGACCCTGGCGAATCTCGCGGTAGACCCAGCCCAGCATGTCGAGAGGGCGGAACAGCTGCATGAGCAGGGTGTTCACCAGCACCAGATCGCCCGGGGTGAGGCGGCCCTGGTGCCAGCCCCAGACAGTGAAGGCCATTGCCCCTGCCATCAGCAGGTTGGTGATCAGTGCCTGGCCGATGTTCAGAAGCGCAAGCGAGGTTTCCACTTTAGTTGTGGAACGGGCAAGGCGGGCGGCGGCATCGCCATAGCGGCGGGTTTCCCGGTCTTCGGCGTTGAAATACTTGATGGTTTCATAGTTCAGCAGGCTGTCGACGGCGCGTTGGGTGGCCTGCTGGTCGTCGTTGGTCCAGGTTTTGCGCAGGCCCACGCGCCATTCGGTGACCCGGCGGGTGAAGCCGATGTACAGCACCACCATGGCCATGGTGGCAACCACCAGCCCGGGGCCGAACTTCAGCCAGAAGATGATGGCGACCGCCACCAGTTCAATAAGGGTGGGGGCGATGTTGAACAGCAGGAAATACAGCATCGAATCGATGGACTTGGTGCCGCGCTCGATGATGCGGGTGAGCGCCCCGGTCTTGCGTTCGAGGTGGAAGCGCAGCGACAGGCGGTGGAGGTGGGCAAAGACATCGACCGACAGCCGCCGCGCGGCATCCTGGCCCACCAGCTCGAAAATGGCGTTGCGCAGGCTGTCGAACAATATGCCGCCGAAGCGGGCGCCGGCATAGGCAACCACCAGCGCCAGCATGACGGGAAAGGCGGTGTCGGTGGTTCCGCTCATGGCGTCGATCAGCGCCTTGTAGGCAAAGGGCAGGGCCAGCGTGACCGCCTTGGCGAGGCCCACCAGCAACAGCGAAATCACCAGCCTCCAGCGCAGACCGCTTGCCCCCGACGGCCACAGATAGGGCAGGAATCGCCGGATATTGCGCAGCCCGTGCGGTTCGGGCGCGGGGGGGGCCATGGTGCTGGCAGGGGTATCGGGTTCGCCGTTCACGGCCGGACATGTGGTCTTGCGGGCGGGCGCTGGCAAGTCCACATGGGCCTGATGACCGACCCTGCCCCAGAGCCGCCCCTGAAGGCGGTGATCATACCGGTAACCCCCTTGCAGCAGAACTGCACGCTGATCTGGTGCACCCGCACCATGCGCGGAGCCTTCACCGACCCCGGAGGCGACCTCGATCGCCTGCTGCAGGTGGCGAAGGAACAGGGCGTGACCATCGAGAAGCTGCTGGTGACCCACGGCCATATCGATCATTGCGGCCTGACCGGCGTGCTGGCCGAGCGGCTGGGGGTGCCGATCGAGGGGCCGCACCCCGACGACAAGTTCTGGATCGACAGCAACCCGGAAACCGGGGCGGCCTATGGCATCGCCGGGGCCACCGCCTTCACACCCGACCGCTGGCTGTTCAATGGCGACCAGGTGACGGTGGGTGCGCTCACGCTCGACGTCTGGCACTGCCCCGGCCACACGCCGGGGCATGTGGTGTTCCACCACCCGGCGTCGCATCTGGCGATCGTTGGCGACGTGCTGTTTCAGGGGTCGATCGGTCGCACCGATTTTCCCAAGGGGGACCTGCCGACACTGGTGCAATCGATCACCGGCCGGCTGTGGCCGCTGGGCGACGACACCACGTTCGTTCCCGGCCACGGGCCGGTTTCCACCTTCGGCCACGAACGCCAGACCAACCCGTTCGTCGGCGACCGGGCATTGGCACGGGCGCGCTGAGGCCATTGTAAAATACCTTAGTAATAAACCCGCCCGGCGATGGTTCGCCGGGCGGGCAGAGATAGCCTCAGTCGGTCAGGGCTGTCATTCGCTGGGCGGCGCCACGTCGGTGGTGGGTTTGGCGCCCGATACGTCGCCCGGTTCCTTGATCGACACCTCTACCTTGCGGTCGGCAGCAAAGCTCGATTCGCCCGGCGTTGTATCCATCGGCTTGTCGAGATCGATGCGGCTGCGATCAAAGCCGGCTGCTGCCAGCGCCGCCGCCACGTTCTGGGCACGGTTTTTCGCCAGCTCGGCATTATAGGCGGCATTGCCGCGCGGGTCATTATACCCCGAGACCGACAGGCGGGCATCCGGATGGCTGTCGAGATATTCCTTCAGTCTGGCGGATTCGGCGGTCAGCTCGTTCGAGACCTCGCGCTTGTCGGTGGCGAAGAACACCACCAGCATCGGCCGTCCGTTGCGTTCTTCATAGCGCACCCCTTCGCCTTCGGGGGCCGGCAGCGCTGCGGGTTCGGCAACCTGTTCGGTGACCACTTCCGCCGTTTCTACCACCGGAGCCTTCACGGTGCCGGGGCACCACACCTTCAGCAGGCACAGCAGCGCCAGCACGATGGCGGGGATCAGCCCCAGCCAGAAGGGCAGCAGCGACGGCCCGCGGCTGCTGGTGGTGGTGACGGTATCACCAATCAGCGACCGGGCATTGAGCAGCGGGCCGCTCAGCTCGCGGGTTTCCGTCCAGCTGTCGACCTTGCGCGGGCTGAGCACGGCGGCCGGCAGCCCGAGGAAGGCGGCGAGCTTCGCCATGTCGCCGGAGAGGACGGCTTTGGCTTCGGCGATCCACTCGGCGAGGCGGGATTCCCCGATGGAGTCGCCGCTTTCAGCCAGTTTGGCGGCCAGCGCCGGGGCATCGGCGCCGGCGAGCCCCTGCAGCGATCCGACATCGGCCTTCGATAGCCGGTCGGCAATGGCGTCCCCCACTCCGGCAAGGCCGGTTAGGGGCAGGCGGCCGGCAGTCAGCACCTGCCCGAGCTTCAGGAATTCGTCGAGGTGGCCGTTGGCGAGGATTTTCGCCTGCAGGGGCCAGCTGTGCGGCTGGGCAATGGCGAAGGCGCCGCCGGCTGCCGCCAGCATCTTGGAGATATCGGCAACCGACATGTCGGCCACTTGGCTGAAGCGGTTGATCCCGTTCTTGTGGAACAGGCCGGCGATCTGCGGCCCCACGCCCTCGATCGCTTCCAGCTGGTCAACCGGATGGCTGATTTCTGCCCTGACGGTGGCGCGTTTGCCCTCGAGTGCTGCGAAGTGATCGGTCGATGATGTTGTGGTGTCAGACTTGCCCAGAAACCAGGCGATCAGACCACCGATGGCGATTCCGATGAAGATCCAGAACAGGATGGTCCACCACCCCGCCGCGAATGCAGATGAAAGCATGGGTAATTCCCTCGTTGTCCCTCTTGTTGTGGGCCATGTGTGGAACGAGCCTGCCTCATGGTCAAGAATGAATTCTCGTGTCTGGTGGTAACTGCTCTTGTCGGATTATGCGATTACTGTAGTGGAAAGCACCGAATTATGATATTGCGTCTGTTGCGGAAGGGCGGGGGCAACACTTCATTCATGGGCTGACGGCTGGTAACTGGCGGTCCTGATGGCCGGTCTGAGGGTGTCCCGGAAGGAGGGCGGCATGTCGATGGGTACGGGGGTGAAGGTGCCCTGGCATTTCTGGCTGGTGGCGCTGGCCGCCATCGCATGGAATGCCTTTGGCGCCATCGATTTTAGCATGACGCAACTGCGAGGCGACTCCTGGTTGCGCCAGATGCAGATGACCGAGCCGCAGATCGCCTATTTTCATGCCATGCCGGCCTACATGCATCTGCTGTGGGGGGTTGGCACCTGGGGGGCGGTGACCGGCGCGCTGCTGATGCTGATGCGCAACCGCCGGGCGGTCGCCATGTTTGCCATGTCGCTGCTCGCCTATGTGCTCAGTCTCGTCTACACCTATCTGCTGTCGGACGGCTGGTCGGTGATGGGCGGGCCCAAGGTGTTGGCGATGCAGGCCATCATTCTGGCGGGTTGCCTGTTTTTCCTGTGGTATGCCGTTGGCGCCCGTCGCCGGCAGATCCTGCGATAGGGCGGGGTGCCGCGCCGTTCCGGTTACAGCCAGCCCTTGCGACGACAGTACCAGAGCGGCAGCAGCGCCGACACCAGCATGAGGATGAGCGCGCCCGGATACCCCAGCCGGTGGTGCAGTTCGGGCATGAAATCGAAGTTCATCCCGTAGATCCCGGCGATCAGGGTGGGGGGCATCAGCACGATCGAGGCGAAGCTCAGGATCTTGATGATGACGTTCTGCTCGATCGAGATACGCCCGACAGCGGCATCGAGCAGGAAGAACACGTTCTGCATCAGGTAGCTGTTGTTCTCGGTGAGGCTGGCGATGTCGCTGGCAAGCGAGCGCAGCATGTCGCGCTCCAGCCGTTCGGGCTTGCCGTTCTCTCCCAGCGAGGCGGTGAGGAAGCTGACTACGCGCGACAGGGTCTGCAGCGAATCATGCACCTTGTTGAGGGCATACTGGTTGTTGCCGATGCTGTGCAGCAGGTTCTGCAGGGCAAGGGGCGACAGGCGGTGATCGGGCGGGTCGTGACGGCCGAACACCCGGGCGCTTGCCTCGTCGATGCGCAGGCCCAGGGTTTCCAGCACATCGGCAGCCCTGTCGACGATAAGGTCGAGCAGATGCAGCATTACGGCCCGCCCGTTGGCCCCGGGCGAGGCCCTGGCCGCCTGCTGCAGGGCGGTGACGAAGGATTTGGGCGTGACCCAGCGCAGCGTGACCAGCTGGCCGCCGGGTGCCAGCACGAAACCGATCGGAGCGCTGACCGGTGCGCCGCTGTCCATGCCGGCGACCACCACCGCTGTCATGTAGCAGGCGCCGTTCTCGCGGTAGACCCGGCTTGAGGCCTCGATCTCGTTCAGGTCTTCGGCGGTGGGAAGTTCGATGCCCAGCGCGCGTTCCACCAGCGCCACGTCCTCGCCCGCCGGCTCGAAAAGATCGATCCACACCGCCCCGGCAATGGCAGCGCCATCGGCGGGGGCTGCGGGCGGTTCGGCCGGGGTCGGCCGGTCAGCGAAATGGAGAACGAGAATGGCTGGCCTCCTTCCGGTTTAGTATTCAGCGTCGGCCGGGCAAGGGGGCCACCCGCTGGCGGGGCGGACGGTCGACATCGATGTCGTGTACGCCGATCTTATCGGGGTGGCACGACCAGTCGCGGGCACACATCACCTTTGCGGCATCGCGGCGACCGGCGGCGCGATGCGCCTCCATGGTTGGGCGGGAAAATTCAAAGGCGCGCGCCTTGCCGCTGTAGGCCTTGTCGCGATAGATGATCTGGGCGATTTCGATGCGCTTTTCCTCGGCGAAATCGCTGAGCATCTCCCGTTCCTCGTCGGACAGGTTGGCGAGCAGGGTGCTATCGCAGGCGAGCAGCGTACGAATGCGGGCCCGCAATGGCGACAGCGCCATTTCCATATTGGTTCCCATGCGGGTGCGGCTGGAAAAGCGGATGTCCTGGGCGCGTGTTTCGGCGTCGAGCATGTTCCGCGGCAGTGCTCCTTGTGCGGGGAACAGGTCGACCTGGAAGATATTCTTGTCGTTGCTGGTCGATTCATCGAGCACGTGCTGGATGGGAGCGTTGGAGGCGACACCGCCATCCCAGAACCAGTCCCCGTCGATCTCGATCGGCGGGAAGCCCGGGGGCAGCGCACCGGAGGCCAGGATGTGCCGCGCGTCGATGCGGGTGTGGTGGGGGCCGCCCTTGTTGTCGAAGAAATGCATGTTGCCGGTGGAGACGCTGACCGCCCCCACCGACAGGCGAACCGGGCCATCGTTCAGCAGGTCCCAGTCGATCAGATCGTTCAGAGTCGCGATCAGCGGGGTGGTATCGTAATAGCTGATCGCTTCCATGGTGCCATCGGGCTGGAACTGCGGCGGCGGCACCCTGGGCTTGAAAAAGCCGGGAACCCCGCAGGTGGCGGTCCAGAAAGCCGCCCCTTGCGACCAGAGTTCGCGGCAATGCCCTTCGGGGATGGGAAGGGGGCTGTCGAGCCCGCCCGAGACCCGTTCCCAGAACGTCACGAGTGCGGGAATGCGTTTGCCGGGTGCGTTGCCGGCTAGGAGCGCGGCGTTGATGGCGCCGATCGAGATGCCGGCCACCCAGTCGAGCGGCAGGCGATAGCGTGACAGTTCCTCGACAACGCCGAGGTGATAGGCGCCGAGCGCCCCGCCACCTTGCAGCACCAGCGCGTTGAGGCAGCGCTCCGGATCGCCGTCGGGCCAGTTCGGGCAGGTCTTGCTTCGCTTACGGGCCATGAAGCATCTTTCGAGACGGGGCGGTGTCAGCTGGCCGGGTTTGCCGAATTCGAGAGGTTTGCGAGGAGATCGGCCATGGGCCTGAGGTCGTAGCCGCAAGCAGCGGCAGCGGCAACAAGCGCTGCGGGGTCGGCCCCGGCTGACGCCTGCGCCAGTGCCCACAAGTGCGTCGAGCGGTTGCCCGAGCGGCACCAGGCGAACACCGGACCACCGGCCGAAGCCAGAGCTTCGGCCATCGTCGAAACCAGATCGGGCCCGAAACCGCCAGCCACCGGGATGTAGCGATAGGAAAGCCCGGCGGCGGCCGCCGCTGTCGCGAACGGCTGCGAACGGTGCGAGGGCGGCACTTCGGCATCGGGGCGGTTGTTGATCACCAGCGCATAGCCCTGCGCCTTGAGCGCCGGCAGATCGTCGGGGTCGATCTGCGGTGCAGCGGTGAAGCGGTCGGTCAGCGGGTGGCCGGCGATCATCGGGTCAGCGCCCCGTCCATTCGGCCTTGCGACGGGCAGTGAAGGCCGCCATGCCTTCCCGCTTGTCGGCCGAGGCGGCAAGGCCGTGGAACAGTTTGCGTTCATAGCGGATGCCGGTGGTGAGAGTGGTTTCGAACGCAGTATTCACGGCCTCCTTGTTGGCAATGGCGGCGAGCGGCGCCATCGCGGCTATCTCGGCCGCCACTTTCAGCGCCTCGTCGATCAGCTGGTCGGCAGGCACCACCCGCGCCACCAGCCCGGAGCGTTCAGCCTCTGCGGCGTCGATCATGCGGCCGGTCAGCACCATGTCCATCGCTTTTGCCTTGCCGACAGCATGGGTAAGCCGCTGCGACCCTCCCATTCCGGGAATCACTCCCAGCTTGATTTCCGGCTGGCCGAATCTGGCACTGTCGGCGGCGATGATGAAATCGGCCATCATCGCCACCTCGCAGCCACCGCCCAGCGCATAGCCGGCAACGGCGGCGATCCACGGTTTGCGGGTGGCCGTGACGGTTTCATAGCCGGCAAACAGGTTGATGATATAGGAATCGGAAAAGCCGAGGTTTTCCATTTCCTTGATATCGGCTCCGGCGGCAAAGGCCTTTTCCGAACCCGTAAGCACCAGGCAGCGTTGCGCCTCGTCAGCATCATAGGCGGCCATCACGGCGATCAGGTCGGCCAGCACCCGGGAATTGATGGCATTCAATGCCTGCGGACGGTTGAACCGCACCAGAGTGACGGCATCGTGACGTTCGACCAGCAGGGTTTCGTAAGTGGCGGCTTTGGTCATCAGAGATCTTTCACAAGAGGGCGCGCTGCACGGCTTCCGCCACACAGTCTGCGGCAACGGTGCCCAGTTCGGCAAGCAGCAGCGGGTCGACGTCGGCGGGGGTCTCGGGCGACAGGCCGAGTGCAAACAGCGTATCGCCGTCGAAGGGGGTATGAACGGGACGGATGGCGCGGGCAAGGCCGTCGTGCGCCATTGTCGCCAGCCGTCGGGCGGCGGGGCGGTTGAGCGGCACAGTGGTGGCGATGGCGCCGATGGTGGTGTTGGTTCCGGCAATGGCGACCTTGGGGAAGGGCACTTTGCCGGCTGTTGGCGCCCCCACTTCGCCAAAGCTGTTGACGGCGACCAGCGCCGCCACCTGGCCGCCGCTGACCGTGGCGCGCGCAATCCCGACCCCGCCGCGACGGCTTCCGGCCACCGCGCCATGTCCGGCGCCCACGGCCCCCTCGGCCGGCGTGGGCGACAGTGCCGCCACTGCTTCGCGTGCCAGCCGCCGGTAGGGCGGGGTATCACCCCATTGCTTGTCGCCGCCGTTCGCCAGATCAAAGAGGATGGCAGCCGGCACCACCGGCACGTGCAGTCCGGCCAGCGGCAGGCCGATGTTGCGGGCGGCCAGCGCCAGCACCAGTTCGTCGGCAGCGGCAAGCCCGAACACGCTGCCTCCGGCCAGCGCCAGCCCATGCACCCGCCCCACCAGCGTATCAGTGGCCAGTGCATCGGTCTCGCGGGTGCCGGGTCCGCCGCCGCGCACATCAACCGCCATCACGCAGGGGTGATCCGGAACCAGCAGCGTGACCCCGGTGCGGGCCCGGAGGCAATGGGCATGGCCGATCTGCAGCCCCGGCAGCATCAGAGGAAGCCGACAGCCTCGCGCACTTCGGCCATGGTGCGCGCAGCTACCGCCTGCGCCGCTTCGGCGCCGGCCACCAGCGCGGCGTCGATGGCGTCAGGGTTGGCGAGCAGGTCGCGGTAACGGGCGTTGATCGGGTCGAGGTGGGCCACCACAACATCGGCAAGCGCCGGCTTGAACTGCCCGAACCCCTGGCCGCCAAAGCGATCGAGCACCTGGTCGACGGATTCCCCGGCAAGTGCGGCGTAGATTTCCACCAGATTGCGCGCTTCCGGACGGTCGGCAAGGCCCTCGGTGGTGGCCGGAAGCGGCTCCGGGTCGGTTTTTGCGCGCTTCAGCTTGGCGCGGATATCGTCGGCGCTGTCGGTCAGGTTGATGCGGCTCTGGTCTGACGGATCGGATTTCGACATCTTGGCAGCGCCGTCGCGCAGGCTTTTGATGCGCATGGCCGCCGGCGGCATGATCGGCTCGGGCAGCGGGAACAGCGCGACCCCCTGATCGCTATTGAACTTGGTGGCGGTATCGCGGGCCAGCTCAAGGTGCTGCTTCTGGTCTTCGCCTACCGGCACATGGGTGGCCTTGTACAGCAGCACGTCGGCGGCCTGCAGCACCGGGTAGGTATAAAGCCCGACCGAGGCGCCCTCGCGGTCCTTCCCGGATTTTTCCTTGAACTGGGTCATGCGGTTCAGCCAGCCGATGCGTGCCGTGCAGCCCAGCACCCACGCCAGCTCGGCATGTTCGGGAACCCGGCTCTGGTTGAACAGCGCCACCCTGGTGGGGTCGATGCCGGCGGCCATCAGCGCGGCGGCAATCTCGCGGGTGGAGCGGCGCAGCTCCTCCGGATCCTGACGCAGGGTGATGGCATGCATGTCGGCGATGAAGAAAAAGGCGCGATCACCGGATTTCAGGGCATTCTGCATCAGCACCCAGTTGCGGATGGCCCCCAGATAGTTGCCGAGGTGGAGATTTCCGGTCGGCTGGATGCCGGATACGATCAGCATGATTATCCTCTGCGAAATGATTCAACCAGTTGGCGCGGGCTCCAGGCGCCCAGCACATAGCCCGACCCGGCATAGACCAGTCCGCCAGCCCCGACCAGCAGCAACATACCAAGCGCCCGGTGCCCCAGCGAGCCTTGCGCCATCGGCAGCACCAGCGGGTTCAGAACCACCAGCACCACCGCCATAAGAAGGGCGGCCGCCGCCATGCGCGGGGCGGTGCGCCACAGGCCGTTGTCGGCGCGCCAGTGGCTGCGGCGTATCAGGATGGTGGCCAGCAGAGCAACGTTAAGCCAGGCCGACAGCGATGTGGCGATGGCGATTCCGACATGGGCGAACGGCACCGACAGCCACAGATTGCCGACGATGTTGGTGGCAATCGCCGCCAGAGCCACATACATGGGGGTGCGGGTATCGCCGCGGGCGTAAAAGCCCGGAGTCAGCACCTTCACCAGCATGTAGGCGACAAGACCGGTGGAAAAGGCGCGCAGCGCCGCGGCGCTCTGGATGCGGGCCTCGACGGTGAATTCGCCCTGCTGGAACAGTGCGGCGATGATCGGATCGGCGGAAATGATCAGCGCCATTGCGGCGGGCAGCCCGAACAGCAGCACGAACTCGATGCCGCGGTTCTGCTGGTGGATGGCGGCCTCGTCCTTGCCGGCGCCGATCAGCCGCCCCATGGTGGGCAGCAGAGCCACCCCCATGCCAACGCCGATCATCCCCAGCGCCAGCTGGTTCAGCCGGTCGGAATAATAGAGGTAGGAAATCGAACCCTGCGGCAGGTTGCGCGCCGCGATCATCGTGGAAATCAGCAGGTTGATCTGGGTTGCGCCGGCACCGATGGCGGCGGGGCCGATGCGGCGCAGCAGCGTTTTCACCTCGGGCGTCAGGTGCGGCCATGTAAGGCGCGGCAGAACGCCCACCCGCGCGCAATCCCACGCCAGCCACAGGAACTGCAGGATTCCGGCAACGGCAATAGCTGCCGCCTGAGTGGTGGCGGTTTCCACCGGGGTTGCGCCCCGGAACACCAGAAAGCCGATGATGAAGGTGAGGTTGAGCAGCACCGGAGCCGAGGCATAGACCCAGAACCGGTTGAGGGCGTTCAGCAACCCGCCAAGCAGCGAGGCGAGCGAGATCAGCATCAGGTAGGGGAATGCCAGCCGTGTCAGCATCACCGTCAGTTCGAGCTTTTCGACCGAGCGGTCCTCAAAACCGCCGGTCATCGCCCAGACGATGGGGGTGGCCGCCACCATGATGACGATGGTGAAGATCAGCAGCACCGGGAACAGCACGGCTAGCGCCTGCTCGGTCAGGCGCATGGCGCGGCGCAGGCCTTCGCTGTGATTGTCGCCCCCCAGCTGGTGTGAGACCAGCGGAACGAAGGCGGCGGTGAATGCCCCTTCGGCGAACAGCGACCGGAACAGGTTGGGCAGGCGAAACGCCACCAGGAAGGCATCGGCGGCAAAGCCTGCCCCCAGATAGCGGGCCATGAGGATTTCCCGCACCATGCCGACGATGCGGGACAATAGCGTCATGGCGCCAACGGTGGTGGCGGCGCGAATGATCGACATGGCGCGTTATGGTCTCGCTGGCTGCCTGCCCGCTTGTGTCAGGCGTTGCCGACCGGCTGGTCGCCGCCTTTCTGGCGGGCTTCGAGCTGGTTGAGGTAGAGGCCGCCGAAATCGATCGGTTCCAGCATCAGTGGCGGGAAGCCGCCATCGCGGACCACATCGGCGATCACCCGGCGGGCGAACGGGAACAGGATGCGCGGGGCCTCGACGACGAGGAACGGCTCAAGCGCTTCGGGTGGGGCGCCGGCGATGCGGAACAGCCCGGCGTACACCAGCTCGACCTGGAAGGCGAGGCGGTCTTCCTGACTGCGGGCGGCGACGTCGATCTTCAGCTCGACCTCGAACATGTCCTGACCGCCCGAGCGGGCGTTCACATTGACGTTGATCTCGATCTTGGGCTGGCCCTGCATCTGCAGCGACGCCGGGGCATTGGGGTTCTCGAACGACAGGTCTTTCACATACTGGGCAAGAATGCCGGCCTGAGGCGCCAGATCGGCACCATTGGCAAGGGCTTCGGCGGCTTCCGGGGTGATCTCGGTCATCTCAATCGGTTCCTGCATTGGTCGTTGGTGGGGCTGGCATGCGGCGACCGGGTTGGCGGCGCGGCCAGTGGCAACAGAGAATCTGTGGCTGTCGCGCTAGCAGCCATGCGTGAATCCGGCAAGCGGGGTTGCGCCTTGGCTGTCAAGGCTTATGTGATATGTGTTATGTGATATGCGATATGCATGGTGGAATCGCAACGCGCGGTTCGGTATGCCATGGCTGCGGCAGGGTGCGGGTTGCCAAAAGGGACCCGTCTGCCGGGAAGGATGAGTTTTTCGTATGCAGAGCGGCTGGGTGGAGATTGTATTTCTGGCGATGCTGGCGGCCTTCATCGGCCTCAGGCTCTACCATGTGCTTGGCCGCCGTACCGAACGCACCGGCACCGAGCGGGCCGCCCCTGACAAGCCCGCCGACAAGCCGCTGGTCAGCGCCTTCCGCCCCAGCCGGCCGGTGGTGGCTGCCACCCGGGTGCCGGCCGAAGGCAGTGCCGGACTGCTCGATATTCCCGCCACCGCCAGTGCCAGCGTGCGCTCCGGCCTTCAGGCCATTGCCGATGTCGACCCGCATTTCCGGGTGGGGCATTTCCTTGATGGCGCAAGTGGCGCCTACCGGATGGTGCTGGAAGCCTTCTGGTCCAATGACCGCGGCCAGATAGCCGAGCTGGTTTCCGACGAGATGCTTGCAGATTTCAGCGCCGCGCTCGTGGCCCGCAAGGAAGCCGGAGAGCGGGTGGACAACCGCCTGATCGCCATCGATTCCGCCGAGATCGTCGAGGCAGGCCTCAATGGCACCATGGCCGAAGTGACGGTACGCTTCGATGCCGAGATCGTCTCGGCCACCCGTGATTCCGCCGGACGCCTGATCGCGGGAGACCCGCACGCCAGTGTCGAGACCCACGACCTGTGGACGTTCAGCCGCCATACCGCCTCGTCGGACCCGGCGTGGATTCTGATCGCCACCGACGAAGATACCGACGAAAACACCGACGAAACCGCGTGAAGGGGGGCGTCTGGCTGCTGCCGGCGTTGCTGCTTGCGGCCTGCGCCCACCATCCGCATCGGCCCGAGGCGGAAGTCTTGCCTGTGAAACCGCCGGTGGCCGGGCCAACCACACCCGCGGCTGAGCCGCCTGCCACACCCGCGGCTGAGCCGCCTGCCACACCTGCGGCCGTGGCGAGGGTCGCAGCGCCGATTGCCGGCTTTGTTGCTGACGATCTGGCGCTGAAGGCGTTTCGCCGGGCCTGCCCGCAGTTGCTGAAGCGCAAGGATGTCAGCGGCCTGACCCGTCCCGAAGACTGGCAGGACGCCTGCGCCGATACCGGTAATGACGCCACCGCGTTTTTCCAGCGCCACTTCACCCCGGTACAGCTGGGCGATGGCCGGGGGCTGGCAACCGGCTATTACGAACCGCTGGTGAAGGGCCATGTGCGGCCGGTGGCGGGCGGGGCCGCCATTCTCGGGCGGCCGCCGGAACTGGTCGATATCGATCTGACAGCCTTCGCAGTGGCGCTGGCTCCGGGCGCGCCAACGATCCTGCGCGGGCTTGCTGGCAAGGGCAAGGTGGTGCCGGCCCCTGATCGCGCTGCCATCGAGGATGGCGCCTTTGCCGGGCGCGGGCTGGAACTGGGGTGGGCCGACGATCCGGTCGATCTGTTCTTCCTGCAGATCCAGGGCTCGGGACGGCTGCAACTGCCCGATGGCAGCAGCTTTCGCATCGGCTATGCCGGGCAGAATGGCCACCCCTATGTAGCGATCGGCCGCCTTCTGAAAGAACACGGACTGCTGGAAAAGGCGGGAATGGCCGAGATACGGGCGTGGCTGGCCGCCAACCCGCAGGCCGGGCGGGCGCTGATGCGCGAAAACCCCAGCTATGTGTTTTTCCGCCGCCTGCCCGATAGCCTCGATGGGCCGATCGGGTCGCTGGGGGTGCCGCTGCTGGCGCTTGCCAATGCCGCAGCCGACCGCACCCGGATGCCGCTGGGGGTGCCGGTATGGCTGGAGACCACGGTTCAGGGCCAGCCGCTGCGCCGCCTGCTGGTGGTGGCAGATACCGGGGGCGCCATCAGGGGAGACAACCGCTTTGACATCTTTTTCGGCGCTGGCGCGGATGCTGCCCGCAAGGCAGGTGCTCTGGCATCGCCGGTAAAGGCGTGGTTGCTGCTGCCGCGCTCGGCGGCCGGGCGGCTGGCGCCGGAATGAGCCGCCCGCTCGACCCCGAGGGCCAGGCCCTGTGGGAGAAGGTGGCCGCCACCGTGCGGCGGCTCGACCAGCCGCGACGAGGGACGGCGCCGGTGCGGCCAATCGCAACCCCCCACCGGCTGCCAGCTGCCCCTGACCGGCCCGCGCGCATCACCGGCACCCACGCGGAAACGCTCGATGGTGGCTGGGACCGACGGATCGCCCAGGGGAAGATCGAGCCGCAGATGGTGATCGACCTGCACGGTCTGAGCCGCGAGGGCGCGCGGCACCTGCTGTACCGGCGGCTGCATGTGGCGCGCCAACGTCGGGTGCGCATCGTGCTGGTGATCACCGGCAAGGGCCACCGGCCCGGCCCGGAACCCGCTGATCTGGTTCCCGGGCTGTCCGCCGGGGCAACCCCGCGCGGCAGTATTCGTGCTGAACTGCCGCGCTGGCTGGGCGAGCAGGGGCTGAGTGAGGTGATTGCCGCCGTGCGCAACGCCCACCCCCGCCACGGCGGGGCTGGCGCCGTCTACCTGATTCTGCGACGCTGAGGGCCGGTTCACCGCTGCTCTGCGCAAGGATGAATGGAGACGTCATGCCCCTAAACCCCAGCCTCGCTGATCTTGGATTGCGGCTGTTGCTGACGCTGGTTGCCGGCGTGGTGATCGGAATCAACCGCGAAGAGCGCGGCCATGCCGCTGGCCTGCGCACCACCATGCTGGTGTGTCTGGCGGCCGCGGTTGCGACCATTCAGGCCAATCTGCTGCTGTCGGCCAGCGGGCGGGCCAGCGATGCCTTTGCGGTGATGGATGTGATGCGGCTGCCGCTGGGCATTCTTTCAGGCATGGGGTTCATTGGCGCCGGGGCCATCCTGCGGCGTGGCGACCTGATCAGCGGGGTGACGACGGCGGCCACCTTGTGGCTGGTGACGGTGATCGGCCTGTGCTTTGGCGGTGGCCAGCTGCTGCTGGGGGCCGTGACAACGGCACTGGCGTGGGTGATCCTCTATCTGTTGAAGCGCTTTGATCGCATCATGGTGCGTGAACACAAGGCGATGTTGACGGTGCACTGCGACCTCGCGGCCAGCATCGGCACGGCCGTGAAGGCCGTGCTCGACGAAGGCGGGATTCATTCGCGCTATGTCAGGGGGAGCTATGATCAGGGATCAGCGACTGCCGAACTCAGTTATGATGTCCGCTGGAAGTCCCGCTGGGCCAACACCGAACCGCGCGCCCTGATCGACCAGCTGCTGGCCCTTCCGGCAGTAACCGCAGTGGAGTGGACCGGCAGCGCCTGAGGCAGCGTCTGAGGACGGGGCAGCCGGGCGATGTGGCACCCGGCTGCCCGCCTGTTCTGCTGCCCGCCTGATCTGTTGCCGGCCCGATCAGTTGCGGGTCTTGTCGACCAGCTTGCCCTTGCCGATCCACGGCATCATGGCGCGCAGCCTTGCCCCCACTTCCTCGATGGGGTGGGCGGCTGCCTGCTTGCGCGCCGCCTTAAGTTCCGGCTGGCCGGCGCGGTTGTCGAGAATGAAGTTCTTCACGAACCGCCCGCCCTGAATGTCGGCGAGCACCCGCTTCATCTCGGCCTTGGTGTCGGCAGTGATGATCCGCGGGCCGGTGGTGATGTCGCCATATTCGGCGGTGTTGCTGATCGAATAGCGCATGTTGGCAATGCCGCCTTCATACATCAGGTCGACGATCAGCTTCACTTCGTGGAGGCATTCGAAATAGGCCATTTCCGGGGCATAGCCGGCCTCGACCAGCGTTTCGAACCCGGCCTGAATGAGGTGGCTGAGACCGCCGCACAGCACCGCCTGTTCGCCGAACAGGTCGGTCTCGCATTCCTCGCGGAAGTTGGTTTCGATGATGCCCGAACGGCCGCCGCCGATCGCCGAGGCATAGGAGAGCGCCACGTCCATGGCATTGCCCGAGGCATCCTGCGCCACTGCCACCAGGCAGGGAACGCCGCCGCCGCGCTGGTATTCCGAGCGCACGGTATGGCCGGGGCCCTTGGGGGCGATCATGATCACGTCGATGTCGGCCCGCGGTTCGATCAGGCCGAAGTGCACGTTGAGGCCATGGGCAAAGGCGAGCGCCGCCCCCGGCTTCAGGTTGGCTGCGAGATCGTCGGCATAGATGGCGGCCTGATGCTCGTCGGGGGCAAGGATCATCACGATGTCGGCCCATTTGGCGGCATCGGCGTTCGACAGCACCTTGAAACCGGCGGCCGCGGCCTTGGCGGCGCTCGATGAGCCGGGCCGCAGGGCGACGGCCACCTCGGCCACACCCGAATCGCGCAGATTCTGGGCATGGGCATGGCCCTGGCTGCCATAACCGACGATGGCGACCTTCTTGGCCTTTACCAGCGCCAGATCGGCGTCGGCATCATAATAAACCCGCATGAAACATCCTCTCGATTGCAATGAAATCTGGCTTGAACTTCCGTTTGGCCGGTTGTCAGGGGGCCTCGGCGCCGCGGCTCAGCGCCACGACGCCACCACGCGCCACTTCCACCAGCCCCACTTCGCGCATCAGCTCGATGAACTGGTCGACCTTGGCGGTCGAGCCGGAAATCTCGAACACGAAGCTGCGGGTGGTGGTATCGACGGGCCGGGCGCGGAACACGCCGGCCAGGCGCAGCGCCTCGACACGCTTCTCGCCAACGCCCGCCACCTTCACCAGCGCCAGCTCGCGCTCGACATGGGGGCCAAGCTCGGTGAGGTCGGTGACGGAATGTACCGGCACCAGCCGGTCGAGCTGGGCGCGGATCTGGTCGATCACCCGGCGCGGGCCGGAGGTGACGATGGTTATGCGCGACAGCGCCCCGTCGTCTGCGATGTCTTCGCTGATGTCGGCCACGGTCAGCGATTCGATATTGTAGCCGCGCGACGAAAACAGCCCAACGATACGGCCAAGCACCCCGGCCTCGTTGTCGACGATGATTGACAGGGTGTGGCTTTCCGCCTGCTCCTCGGGGAAGGGTTGTCTGGAATAAGCCATCAGACCAGCGCCTCCGCGTCCTTGTCGAGGTTGCCCGACACATGGTCGGGCGCAAGCAGCATTTCGGTGTGGGCTGCGCCGCTGGGTATCATCGGGAAGCAGTTGGCATGGCGCACCACCCGGCAGTCGACGAACACCGGCCCGTCGTGGGCCAGCATGGCGGCGATGCCATCGTCAAGCTGATCGCTGGTCTCGATACGGATGCCTTTCCAGCCGTAGCTTTCTGCAAGCTTGACGAAATCCGGCAGGGAATCGGAATAGCTGTGGGAATAGCGTCCATCATAGATCAGGTCCTGCCACTGCCGGACCATGCCCATATACTCGTTGTTGAGCACGAACACCTTGACCGGCAGGCAGTATTGGGTGGCGGTTCCCAGTTCCTGGATGTTCATCTGGATCGAGGCCTCGCCAGCGATGTCGATCACCAGCGCATCGGGGTTGCCGATCTGGGCACCGATCGCTGCCGGAAGCCCGTAACCCATGGTGCCAAGGCCGCCGGATGTCAGCCAGCGGTTGGGGTTTTCCAGCCCGAAGTGCTGGGCCGCCCACATCTGGTGCTGCCCCACCTCGGTCGTGATGATGGGGTTCTTGTCGTGGGTGGCTTCCCACAGGCGGCGGATGGCGTGCTGCGGTTCGATCTGCGGACCCTGCTGCTGATAGGCAAGGCAGTTTTTCGCCCGCCACCCGGCGATCTGTTTCCACCAGCCGTCACAGACGGCCGGCGAGTGGCCGTGCTCACGCCACAGGCGCACCATTTCGTCGAGGACGTTCGCGACATCGCCTTCGATCGTCAGGTCGACCGGCACCGTCTTGTTGAAGCTCGACGGGTCGATATCGATGTGGATCTTGCGGCTTTCCGGGCTGAAGCCGTCGAGCCGGCCGGTCACCCGGTCGTCGAAGCGGGCGCCGATGGCGATCATGAGGTCGCAGCGGTTCATCGCCAGATTGGCTTCATAGGTGCCGTGCATCCCCAGCATCCCCAGGAACTGACGGTCGCTTGCCGGAAAGGCGCCAAGCCCCATCAGCGTCGAGGTGACGGGTGCGTTGGTGAGCCTTGCCAGCTCGCGCAGCAGCGCCGAGGCGCGCGGGCCGGAATTGATGACACCGCCGCCGATGTAGAGGATCGGCCGCTCGGCCGAAGCCAGCATTTCGGTGGCGGCGGCGATTTTCCCGGTGTCGCCGTGCAGGCGTGGCCGGTAGGCCTTGTGACCGGCCTTTTCCGGTTTGCGGTAGCTGGCCGTAGCCACCTGCACATTCTTGGGGATATCGACCACCACCGGGCCGGGGCGGCCAGTGGTGGCGATATGGAAGGCTTCGTGAATCACGTCGCCCAGTTTCGCCACATCCTTCACCAGGTAATTATGCTTGGAACAGTGGCGGGTGATTCCGACGGTGTCGGCTTCCTGAAAGGCATCCGAGCCGATGAGGTGGGTGGGCACCTGCCCGGTGAGCACGATGATAGGGATCGAATCCATCAGCGCGTCGGCAATTCCCGTCACGGCGTTGGTGGCGCCCGGCCCCGAGGTCACCAGCACCACGCCGGGTTTACCGGTCGAGCGCGCATAACCTTCGGCGGCATGCGCTGCGCCCTGTTCGTGGCGCACCAGAATATGGTTGATGCGCTGGCACTTGAACAGGGCGTCATAGATGGGCAACACTGCCCCGCCGGGGTAGCCGAAGATGGTATCCACCCCGAGATCGATCAGAGCTTCGACGATGATGTCGGCGCCGCTCATCTCTCTCTTGCTCATGGTTGGTCTCGCAATTCTTTCTTGCCTTCCCGCGAACGGGATTGGGGTTTCAGGGGCCGCCACCGGGGCGGGATGCGCGGAAATAGGCAGGGAAGGACGGCATGTCAACGCCTGTCACGTAATCGAATTGCAAATTTACTAACGATAGACATATAAAATTGTTGTCTGTCGCATCATTTGGCAATGATCGTGCGAATTTTGCCACATCGGCACAGCCGCGCAAGGCGGGCTGAGCTGATTCGCGGCCGCTGCATTGCGCACTGCGAGGTTGCATTTGCCGGCCCGCCGGGTAAGCGCATCGGCGATGGTGCTATGGGCGTTGTTGTTGACCGGCGCGGCCGGACTTGCCGGCGCGGGGCTGGTGACGGCGGTCGACCGTATCGCCGGTGCCATCCGTCACAGCGCCGGGCAACGCCGCCAGGTTGCCTTCACCATTGCTGCCATTGCGCTTGCCGCCAAGATGGCGCGTGCCGATGGCCATGCCTCGGATCGCGAGTTTGCAGCCTTCCAGCGTCTGTTCCAGGTGCCCGACGACGAACGCGCCAACATGCACCGCTTCTATCATATGGCCCGCCAATCGACCCATGGCCATCAGGCCTATGCCCGGCAGGCCGCCCAGCTGCTGGGGGCCGGGTCACCTACGCTTGAAGACCTGCTGGAAGCGCTGCTGATGATCGCCACCGTCGATGGCATCCACCCCGACGAGCTGGTGTTTCTGCAGGAAGTGGCGGTTGCCATGGGCTTTTCGCTGCCCGCATGGGAGGGGATCAAGGCCCGGCACATCCCGCTGTCGCCCGACGATCCGCATGCCGTGCTGGGGGTGCAACCGGGGGCAAGCGTTGCCGAGATCAAGGCGGCATGGCGGGCACTGGCCCGCGCCCACCACCCTGACCGCCATATCGCCGAAGGCACGCCGAGCGAGTTCATCCGCGTCGCCGAAATTCGCATGGCGACGATCAACGATGCCTACCGCCAGCTGATGAAAGCGGCTGCCTGATGCCCCACGACGATCACGGCCAACATATTCAGCCGCGCTATATCGCTTTCATCCTGATGATCGACCTGTTGTGGGCGATCAACATGGTGGCGATCAAGGAATCGGTGGTGGCCATACCGCCGCTGCTTTCGGTGGCCCTGCGCTATGGGGTAATTCTGGTTGCCTGTGCGCTGCATCTGCGGCTGGTGCCAGGGCGCATGGTGCTGTTGGTGCTTGTGGGGCTGACAGGGGGTGCCATGCAGTTCGGGCTTGGCGCCTATGCCTTTCATGTGGCCGACAACCTGTCGGCGCTGGCCATCGCCGGGCAGCTGGGGGTGCCGCTGTCGCTGCTTCTGGCGGTGCTGATCGATGGCGAGCGCATTGCCTGGCGGCGCACGCTGGGCATCGTGCTGGCGATAGCCGGGGTGATGACCCTGGTGTTCGACCCGGCGATCGTCAATGAACGTCTGGGGGTGTTGCTGACCTTTGGCGCTGCTGCCTGCTGGGCGACCTCGACCATGCTGCTGAAGCGGCTGTCCGGCATTCCCGTGCTCACCATCTATGCCTGGCAGTCGGTGATATCCATTCCGCTGCTTCTGCTGGCCAGTATCTGGCTGGAGCCAGGCGGGATTGCTGCCTTGCCCGAGGTGTCGCTGGGGATCTTCGGCTGGGTGGTCTATTCGGCATTGGCGGCCAGTCTTGTTGGCCATGCCGGGCTGGCTTGGCTGGTGCAGCGTTTTCCCGTCACCCAGATCACCCCGTTCACGCTCGCTTCCCCGGTCATGTCGGTTGCAGTGGCGACCTGGTGGTATGGCACGCCGGTCACGCCGCTGATGTGGGTGGGGGGCTGCATGACGCTGACCGGTGTTGCCATCATCACCTTGCGCAACGCCCGCAAATCGGTTGAAAACGGCTGAAGGAGACTGTCGGGCGGGACTGACTGGCATGAACGAGGCCAATGCGTATGACTGGGCGCCCTCGCCCAATTTCAACGCCCGCCGGCGACCGGTCTCGATGATCGTTCTGCACTATACCGGCATGCAGGATGGTGGCGAAGCGCTGGCGCGGCTGACCAGCCCCGACTCGGGGGTGTCGTGCCATTATTTCATCGACGAATCCGGCCATGTCTTGCAGCTGGTGCATGAAGATCTGCGCGCCTGGCACGCCGGGGCCGGCCGCTGGCGCGGACGCGACGATGTCAATTCCGCATCGATCGGGATCGAGTTGCAGAACCCCGGCCATGAATGGGGGTATCGGGATTTTACGGCTGCCCAGCTTGAGGCGCTGATTCCGCTGATCGCCGCCATCCGCCGCCGGCATTTCATCGATCGTGCCGATGTCATCGGCCATTCCGACCTTGCCCCCACCCGCAAGGAAGACCCCGGCGAACGGTTCGACTGGCAACTGCTGGCCCGCTATGGGCTGGCGTTGTGCCGGCCCGAGCGGCTTCTGACCGACCCGTTGTGGAGCGACGGCGCCTTCGGGCTGGCGCTGGAACGCTTCGGCTATGACATTGCCGATCTGCGGGCCGCCACCATCGCTTTCCAGCGGCGCTTCCGGCAGGCCAATATCGATGGTGTGATCGATGGCGAAACGCGCGCCTTGCTGTTCACGCTGCAAGTTCTTGAAGAGGCACGCCATCAGCGCCGGGGAGGCTGATCAGAATGAAAGGGCCGGGCTGATAGACAGGGCTGATAGACAGGCGAATCTGCCAGTGTGTGCGGATTTGTCGGAATTCTTTACAGATTTCACTCATGATGCATCGACGGATGTCACGAAATCAATTACTTGGCTATCATGTGTAACTGGCATGAATCTTGCTTCACTGTTTTCAGGGCGGCGCCGTCGCGCTGCCGAACCATGAAGGGGAGTTTTCATGAGCCGTGTTCTTCTTGCTGCATTCGCCGCCCTG
>JBDHSK010000011.1:0-76167 GCA_039808025.1 Sphingomonadaceae bacterium
AACAGCTCGTCGGGCCGGGGCCGGTCGCGGCCGGCGATACGGTGCGGTGGATCATAGGCGATACGGTGAGCGGCACTGGCGCGACCGCGCGCGTGCATATCTTGGTGAAGCCAACCCGGCCCGACCTCGCCACCAACCTCGTCATCAACACCGACCGACGCACCTATCACTTGGAGCTGCGCGCGACGCCGACGACCTACATGGCGTCGGTCTCCTGGACCTATCCGCAGGATCAGCTCATCGCCTTGCAGGGCCGCAACGCGGCTGCCGCCGCTGCCGTGCCGGCTGCGACCGGCGTGGACGTGGCGGCGCTCAATTTCCGTTACCGGATCGAAGGCGACCGCGTGCCGTGGGCGCCGGCCCGCGCATTCGACGACGGGCGGCAGGTGTTCATCGAGTTTCCGGCCGGGATCTCGCAGGGCGAGATGCCGCCGCTATTCGTGACCGGCGCGCGTGGTGACGCGGAGTTGGTCAATTATCGCGTGCAGGGTCGCTACATGGTGGTCGATCGGCTGTTCGCCGCCGCCGAGCTGCGCCTGGGCGACCGCCGCACCGAGCAGCGCGTCCGCATCGTTCGCGACGACGGGCGGAGGGGGCGGCCGTGACCGACAGCCACGATGCGCCAGCCGAAGCGCGGCCGGAGCCGCAGCCCGCTCGCCCCGATCCCGCCGCGTTTCAGCTTCGCGGCGATCCGCCCCGCGTCATGCGGCTGTCGCGCAAGGCGCTCGCCGTCGTCGGCATCGCCGCCGGTCTCGGCATCGGCGGTTCGCTGATCTATGCGCTGCGACCGCCGGGCGATCGGGCCGTGCAGGAACTCTACAACACCGACAGCCGCGCCACGGCCGAGACCATCACGTCGGGACCGCGCGATTACGCGCAGGCGCCCCGGCTCGGCCCGCCGCTTCCCGGCGACCTCGGCCGACCGATCGTGTCGGCGCAGCAGCGCGGCGAAGATGTCCCCGTGCCACCGACCGGCGCGCAGCCCGGCCCGCCCGATCCTCGCGCGCAGGCGGCGGAGGCGGCTCGGCAGCGCGCAGCGCAGGAACGCGATGCGGCGCGCACCAGCACTGTCTTCCTCGGCAGCGGCGGCGCGCGCGCGGGTGTAGGTGCGGAGCCCGGCGCAGCGCCCGGATTGCCTTCGCCGGCAACACAGGAGCCTGCCACGCAGGCCGCGCAAGGCGACCAAGCCGGAAAGCGCGCGTTCATGGCTCAGGCATCCAATCAAAGGACGGTTAGCGTTGAGCGGCTGACGACACCGGCATCGCCGAACATCGTGCAGGCCGGTAGCATCATCCCGGCCGCGCTCATCACCGGTGTCCGTTCTGACCTGCCCGGCCAGATCACCGCGCAGGTGACGGCCAACGTCTATGACAGCCCGACCGGGCGCATCCTCCTCATCCCGCAGGGCGCGCGGTTAATCGGCGAGTATGACAGCGAGATCGCCGCCGGTCAGACGCGCGTGCTGCTCGCCTGGGATCGGCTCATCATGCCGGACGGCCGCTCGATCGTTCTCGAGCGCCAACCCGGCGCGGACGGTGCGGGGTTCGCGGGGCTACAGGATCGCGTCAACCAGCATTGGGGCAACCTGCTCCGAGCGGCCGCCGTCTCGACATTGCTGGGCGTCGGAACCGAGCTGGGTGCGGACAGCCAGGACGACCTGACTCGCGCCCTGCGGCGCGGCTCGCAGGACACCATCAACCAGACCGGCCAGCAGATCGTGCGTCGGCAACTCAACGTGCAGCCGACGCTCACCATCCGGCCAGGCCATCCGCTGCGCGTTGTTCTGACCCGCGATCTTGTGCTCGAACCGATCGGAGGAACGCGATGACCAAGTTGAAGCTGGGGCCGCTCGCCGATGACCGGCCGGTTAAGCTGACGATTGAGCTGCCCGCCGCAGTCCACCGCGATCTCGCCGCCTACGCCGCCGCGCTCGCGGCGGAGACGGGCGGGGAGACCATTGCTCCCGAGAAGCTCGTCTCTCCCATGCTGGCGAAGTTCATGGCGAGCGACCGGGGGTTTTCGCGGCGTCGGAGCGCCGCAAAGGATTGAGCCGAAGCGCTGGCGTCAATTCCCTAAGAACTTCCTTCGGCGCTCCGCAGCATCGACCTTGATGATCGCTTCCTCGGCCGTGGCACACTCGCCACCCCGCACTGATCCATCGCGGCATCCAGCGACGACCTGCCGCGCCTCGTCGATATGTGCCACGAAATATTGCGTGCCGCGCGCTTCGCTCGATACAGCAGCTCCAGGCAGCGCGACAGTGGCGCTCTCCGCTTGCTGCGTCGGTGCGATCACCGGCCGCAAGGCGAAGCCTCCCGCGAAGCCGATGACCAAAGTGACGAGCACGATGATGATTGTCTTGCCTTGCGACATGGCCGTAACTCCAAGAACTACCTACCTAATTTACTAGAATCTCTCCGAGAAATCAAAAGACAGCGCATAGCGCGCTTTGATGAATCCAAGGAAACGCCGCAGCGCGGGATTGCGGTTGTCATCGCGCCAACAGCCCGAATAACCCGTCAGCGCTGGTCCCTGTTCGCCGTGGATCGGCCGATAGACGACATCGGGATAAAGCGTGCCGGTCGAGCCCTCGCAGACGATGCTCACACCGGCACCGCCACCGAGGATGCTCAGGATTGTTTCGCGGCTCGACTGGTGCATTCTGATATCCGGTTTGGTGCCGAACATTGAGAGCCGCCCGAGCAGCATGTCCCGGATTTCGGGGCCGGGATCGGCAATTGGCAGCAGGAAGCGCTCGCCTCGAAGATCAGTCCAATGAACGATGTCGCGCTCCGCCAACGGATGCGATGCGGGCAGCGCTACGAGCATCCGTTCGCTCCATAGCGGCTCACAGCGAAATCCGTCATGGCTGACCGAGCCCATGAGAATCGCGATGTCGATCTCGCCAGTATCGAGTCCTGCGAGTAGGACACTTCGGTCGGCCTCCACGCCTTCGACTTCGACGTCAGGATGTGCCTCACGCCAGTTCATCATCGTTGCTCTTAGATTGCCGGCGGAAACGGAGCTGTTGTGGCCTAGCCGCAGGCCGCCCGCCCGTCCTTGGCCGGCAGCCCGCATCATCGCAACAAGTTTGTCAGCGCTGGCAACCATCGGCTTTGCCCCGCGGATAAAAGCACAGCCGGCAAGTGTCATGGTAACGCCGGAACGAGAGCGCTCGAAGATCGGCATACCGATGGAGCCCTCCAATTTGAGGATGCTCCGACTAAGCGTCGATTGCTCAATGTCGAGCGCTCGGGCAGCTCGATAAAAGCTCCCGTGATCGGCGGCCGCGATCGCATAGCGCAGTTGGCGGATGCTAAAAGGCATCGCTGCGGCGGGCTGTAGGATCGCGATAGGCCAGCAGCCGGAGCGCGTTGAACACGACGAGCAGCGTCGATCCTTCGTGCATCGCTACCGCTGGACCAATACCGAGCCCGAGGATGGTGGCGGGCACGAGGAAGGCAACTACGCCCAGGCTCACGAAGACATTCTGGCGGATCACCCATCGCGTGCTGCGGCTGAGTCCAACCGCAAATGGCAGGTGCGCCAGATCATCCGCCATCAGGGCGACGTCTGCGGTTTCCAGCGCGACGTCGGAACCAGCGGCACCCATCGCAATGCCGACCGTCGCTGTCGCCATGGCGGGAGCGTCGTTGACGCCATCACCCACCATCGCGACTTTGGCTTCGGCGCGGAGCTTCTTGATCGCCTCGACCTTATCCTCCGGCATGAGATCGCCCCACGCTTCGTCGATGCCAACGTCCCTGGCGATGGCTTGGGCGGCGCGCTGATGATCCCCCGAGATCATAATCATTCGCTTGATACCGATCGCGCGCAGCTTTTCGAGCGCATCGCGCGCCGCTTCGCGCGGAGTGTCGAGCAGCCCGATCGCGCCAAGGTCTTTGCCGGCCCGGCGAACGACCATGCTCGTTTGGCCCCCCTCCCGCAGCTTCTCGATCGCGGCCGTCATCTCGGGGGACAGCGGCGCGATGCCGTCAGCACCGAACATTTCAGCCTTTCCGATCAGCACCTCATCGGCTCCGACGACGGCCGACACGCCGCGCCCAGTGAGGCTCTTGAGGTTGTCGGCCTTCGGCACCGACTGATCGCCGATATGGTCCCGTCCGTCGCGGGCAATGGCTTGGGCGAGCGGATGATCGCTCAGGGCCTCGACGGCGACGGCCACCGTCATGAGGTCTTCCTTACTCACATCCGCGACAGGGATGATTTCCTGTATGCGGGGCTCGCCCTTGGTGAGCGTGCCCGTCTTGTCGAACGCGATGGCATCGAGAGAGCCGAGCAGTTCGAGCGGAGCGCCGCCCTTAACGAGGACGCCCCCGCGCGCGGCACGGGCTACGCCCGAGAGGACCGCGCTGGGGGTGGCGATGGCGAGTGCGCAGGGGCTGGCGGCGACCAGCACCGCCATCGCCCGGTAGAAGCTGTCGCGGAACGGCTCATCAACAACCACCCAGGCAAACAGGAGCAGGAAGGACAGCGCGAGCACCGCCGGCACAAAGAACCGCTCAAATCGGTCCGTGAAGCGTTGCGTCGGCGACTTCTGTGTTTCCGCTTCACTGACCAGCTTAACCACCTTGGCGAGAGTGCTTTCGGTGGACAGTCGGGTCACTTCGATTTCGATGAGACCACTGCCGTTGATCGTGCCGGCGAACACCCGGCTGGCCGCATCGAGCCGATCGGGATTGGCGCGGGCCGCCGCGTCGTCCTGCACAGGCCGCTTATCGACGGGCATACTCTCACCCGTGACCGGGGCCTGATTGATCGCGGTGATCCCCTTCACGATGAAACCATCAGCCGCAACGCGCTCATCGGGCTTCACGATGACGACATCACCGAGCTTGAGATCCTCAACCGGAACCTCGCTCGTGCCGCCATCGGAGCGGCGCACCATTGCGGTGCGCGGCGCCAGTTCGGCCAGTGCCTCGATCGCGCGCTTAGCGCGGCCCATTGCGTAGTGTTCGAGCGCATGGCCGAGGCTGAACAGGAATAGCAGCAGCGCGCCTTCCGCCCAGGCTCCCAGCGCAGCCGCGCCAGCGGCGGCCACCAACATCAGCGTGTCGATTTCAAACCGCTTGAGGCGTAGATTTTCGATCGCTTCGCGAAGTGTGTAGAAGCCGCCGAAGCCATAGGCAGCGATGTAGAGCGCGAGCGGCAACCAATCCGGCGCGCCGGCCACCAGCTTCTCGATGGCGAAGCCGATCGCCAGCGCCGCGCCGCAGGCCAGCGCGAAAATCAGCTCCGTATTCGGCCCGAGCAGGCCGCCATGGGCGTGATCGTGGTCATGCTTCTCGCCGGCAGGATGGTCATGATCCTTGGCGTGGTCATGCGTCGGCGTGGCCGGGGCCGGCGTCAGCGCCTTGTCGCCGATCGGTCGCGCGCCGGCCTCGCGCAGCGCGCCCAGGATCGCCTCTTCCGACGTCGCCGACTTATCGAACTCAACCCGCACCAGGCCGGAGACATTCGCCTCAGCTTCCAGCACGCCGGGAAGGGCGCGAAGCCGGTCGCCCAGGGTGCGGGCGCGACGCTGATGGGTGAGCCCCTCAACTCGCCAGATCGCATGTCCGAAGCGATCGGCGATGTTCGCGCCAGCAGCGCGGGCCAGCTCGCGGATGCGCGATAGCGTCACCACTTGCGGGTCAAAATGGACGCACAAAGTTGCCGGCGCGTCGGCGCTGGCCGCGACGACATGGGCCTGCTCGACGCCGGGGCGGCCTTCAAGCGAGCCGATCAGCCTTGCGACACAGGCATCAGCCGCGTCGGTGACGTCGGGCAACAGGACGGGAATATCGAGACGGAGCTTTTCAATCATGGCGTTGGTCCTTTGCGGATCGCGTTTCGGGTAAGCGGTGCGGTCCGCCCGACGGGGGGCGCTGTCGCGAGTCTTCGCCCCGCGCGCCCGCCTCTGTCCGTTCGCCATGGCTGTTTGGGGGAAACGGCCATGGCGCGGGCCGTTCTCGCACATGCACCCGAAGGACTCAGCGTGCGGCGGCCGATAGCTTTGGCAATCATCGGCTGACTTCCTTGGCTTGGCGCGCTTCCTTGCGTGCATCGCGTAAGATTTCGACGCCGCCCTTGATGGCGATGATCGCAGTGAGGAAGCCAACCAGCAGATCGGGCCAGTTTGAGCCCAGCCACCAGACCAGCAGGCCGGCGACAAGAATCCCGCCGTTCGAGATGAAGTCGTTGAAACTGAACGTGGTCGCGGCGCGCAGATTGACGTCGGGCTCTCGCAGCCGTTGCAGCAGTTTGAGGCAGACGAAATTGACGACGGCGGCAACCGCAGACATCGCCATCATGGTAACGCCGATAGGCTCGCTGCCTTGGAGGTATCGCCGCCCGACATCGAGAAGGATGCCGCCGGCAAAGATCAGGAGCATGACCCCCGACACGGCGGCTGCACGGGTCTTCCACTTTGCGCCCCGACTGAGGGCGATGAGGCTCAGCGCATAGACCGCAGCGTCCGAGAGGTTGTCGAGACCATTGGCGAGCAGCGCGCTGGAATCGCCTGTGACTCCCGCGATCAGGAAAGCTACGGCGATCCCCGCATTGAGGATCAACACGATCCAGAGGGTGCGGCGCTCCGCATCCGGGCCCGAAGATGCCGGGCCGGTCATGAGCGGCCTTTCGCGGAAAGTTGCGCCTTGCGGACTCGGCGACGACGACGATTTACTGTGAAGCCGCTCCCGCGCGCTTCCTTGGTGAGATAGCGGACGAGCGCCGCATCCTGTGCCCGCATTGCGGAGCGCAACCCGCGCCGGACCGTATAGCCAAGCGGGCTCAGCATCCCTCTCATCGTGATTGTGTGGCGAACCCGTGTCTGTTCGCCGAGCCCGTCGAGAGCATATTCTTCGTGCAGAGTGAGCACCCCGCCGAGGCCGGTGCGCCACGCAAGGCAGTGCGCCCGCTCATAGGCTATGATCTTAGCTCCGGCCTTTAGCGGGAGTTCTCCTCTGAGCAGGCTAAAGGTGAGGCCGACTCTCGCACCTGGCGCGGCGTTTCCCCGGAAGCGATAGCTGGGGTGCCATAACGCGAACGCCGCCAGATCGGCGATATGAGTCCACGCCCTGATGGGCGTAATGCTCAGGGCGAAGGAGGTGATTTCCTTCACGGCCTGATCGCCCGTTCCTTGGTCTCCGATGCGGCGGACGGCAAAGCCGCCCACCGCTCGACAAGACGCATCCCCGGTGCTCGGATACGGCCGACGCGGAGGCTCACAGTGGAGCCTCCGCCAGATCGACCGTCGTCTCTTCGGGCCGCGTGGCAGGCGCGGGAATATCCGTCTCCCGGCGGCCATAGCGGGCGTAGAGTGTCGGCAGCACGAACAGCGTCAGTAGCGTTGCTGAGATCAGGCCGCCGATGACGACGGTCGCCAGCGGCTTTTGCACTTCCGCGCCGGCTCCGCTTGCAATCGCCATCGGCACGAAGCCGAGGCTGGCGACTAGCGCCGTCATGACGACGGGCCGCAGCCGCATCATCGCCCCTTCACGGGCCGCTTTTGCGCGCTCCATCCCTCGCGCCATCAGCCCTTGGATCGACGTCACCATGACGAGGCCATTGAGGACCGCGATGCCGGACAGGGCGATGAACCCTACCGCCGCCGAGATCGAGAAGGGCATACCCCGCAGGAACAACGCGAGGACGCCGCCGACCAGCGCGAGCGGGACGCCGGTAAACACGATCGCCGCATCGCGCACGCTTCCCAAGGCTCCGTAGAGCAACAGGATGATGAGCGCGAAGCAGGCCGGAACTACGAGCATCAGCCGCTCGGACGCCGATTGCAGATTCTCGAACTGGCCGCCCCAATCGAGATACTGGCCGGCAGGCAGACGCACTTCTGCCGCTATCGCCGCCTGTGCGTCCGCCACCACGCCTGCGACGTCACGGCCGCGCACATTCGCCTGCACGACGACGCGCCGTTTGCCGTTCTCGCGGCTGATTTGATTAGGGCCATCGGTGACGCCGATGTCGGCGACACTTTGCAGGGGCACGAACCCGCCGCCCGGTAGCGGCACCGGCACCTGGCCGAGCGTTTGCAGATTGGCGCGCGCCACGTCCGACAGACGGATGGTGACAGCAAAGCGCCGATCGCCCTCGAAGATCATACCGGCATCGCGACCGCCGATCGCGGCCGAGATAGTATCCTGCACGGTCTGCGCGGTGATCCCAAGCCTCGACATGATGTCCCGGCGCGGCCGTATGTCGAGCATCGGCAGGCCCTCGGTCTGTTCCACCCGAACGTCGGCTGCGCCCTGCGTCTTGCGAAGGACCGCCGCAACGGCATTGGCCGTCGTGTTCATTGCATCGGTGTCGTCGCCGAATATCTTGACCGCGACGTCGCCGCGCACGCCTGCGATCAGCTCGTTGAAGCGCATCTGGATGGGCTGGCTGATTTCGAAGGCGTTGCCGGGCAGGCCCTCAAGCGTCCTCTCGACCTTCGCCACCAGATCGGCCTTGCTCAGCCCGGCATCGGGCCATTCGTCGCGCGGCTTCATAATGATGAAGGTGTCTGAGATGTTCGGAGGCATCGGGTCCGACGCCAACTCGGCCGTGCCCGTCTTGGAGAACACGAACCGGACTTCGGGCAGCTTGCCGATCTCCCGCTCGATGCGCGATTGCATCGCCTGGCTTTGATCGACCGACGTTCCCGGCACGCGCAGCACTTGCGCGGTCAGGTCGCCTTCATCGAGCTGGGGAAGGAACTCCTGCCCCAAGAACGAGAAGGTCAGGATGGCGGCGAGGAACGCGCCGACCCCGACGCCCATGGTCAGCGTCGGCCGCTTCATCGCCTTATCGAGCCCCGGCTCATACTTGCGCTTGAGCCAGGACATGATCCGGCCCTCCTTTTCCTCGACCGGCTTGGAGAGCCAGATCGCGAGCATGGCGGGCACGAAGGTCAGCGAAAGCACGAAGGCGCTGACGAGCGCGATGATGACGGTCAGCGCCATCGGCGTGAACGTCTTGCCCTCGACGCCCGTGAGGGTCAGCAGCGGCACATAGACGAGGATGATGATCGCCTGCCCAAAGACGGAAGGCCGGATCATCTCGCGCGCGGCCTGCGTCACCACAGACAGGCGCTCTTCCAGCGCCAGCGTTCGGCCGTAGTGATGTTGCCGTTCGGCGATGCGCCTCAGCGCGTTTTCAACGATAATCACCGCGCCGTCCACGATCAGGCCGAAGTCGAGCGCGCCGAGACTCATTAGATTGGCCGAGACACCGCCTCGCAGCATCCCGAAGCTGGTCATCGCCATGGTGATCGGGATCACCAGCGCCGCGATCAGAGCGGCCCGGAAATTGCCGAGCAGCACGAACAGCACGACGATGACGAGAAGCGCCCCTTCGGTCAGGTTTTTCGCCACCGTCTTGATTGTGGAGTTGACCAGCGCGGTGCGGTCCAGCACCGGCTGAATCACGACATCGGTTGGCAATGAGGCGTTGATTGCCTCGATCCGTTCCGCGACGGCCGATGCGACAGTGCGGCTGTTCTCGCCGATCCGCATGATGGCGGTTCCGACCACGACCTCCTTGCCGTTCTCGGACGCGGAGCCGTAGCGGATGGCTTGACCGAGGCGGACTTGCGCCACCTGATCGAGCCGGATCGGGGTGCCTTCGCGGGTGGCGATGACCGTGCCGGCCAACTCGCCCACGTTGCGGATACGGGCATCGGAACGGACAGCCAGGCCCTCACCGCCGCGATCGACAACACCGGCGCCGACGCCGACGTTGTTCTCTTGGAGCGCCCGCGCCAGATCGCTCAGGTTCAGCCCAAGGGCGGCGAGCCGCTGCACGTCGGGGATCACCTGAAACTGCTTCACATAGCCGCCGATCGAGTCGACGCCGGCAAGGCCCGGCGTGTTCTTCAGCAGCGGCGCGACGATCCAATCCTGAGCGGTGCGAAGATAGGTCGCCTGATCGGCTTCACTGACAAGCCGGTCGCCCTCTGGCGTGATGTAGCTGCCGTCAGGCTGCATTCCGGGCTCGCCCGGCCTATGGGTATCTTCCTTGCGATGCTGGAAATGGACGGTCCACATATAGACTTCGCCGAGGCCCGTCGCGATCGGCCCCATTGTCGGGACCGCACCGTCGGGCAGGCTTTCTTCGGCGACGCGCAGCCGCTCCGCGACTTGCTGACGTGCAAAATATATGTCGGTCGAATCGGTGAAAACCGCCGTGACCTGGGCGAACCCGTTGCGGCTCAGTGAGCGGGTATATTCAAGGCCAGGAACGCCCGCGAGGGCGGTTTCGATCGGGAAGGCGATTTGCTTCTCGACCAACTCGGGGGAGAGCGCCGGTGCGGTGATGTTTACCTGCACCTGGTTGTTGGTGATGTCGGGAACGGCGTCGATCGGCAGGCGCGAGATCGCCCAGCCTCCGATGACCGCGGCGATGAGCGTCATGAGCAGGATGAACCAGCGACGCTCGACGGAAAATGTGACGATGCGGTCGATCATATCAGTGCCCGTGCTCCGCTTCGCCTTTTCCAAGCTCAGCCTTGAGGGTGAAGCTGTTCGGCCCGGCGAGCTGTTCGTCGCCAGTGAGGCCGGAGGTCACGACCACGTTGTCGCCGCTCGGGCTTCCGAGCGTGACAGGCGTGGCCTTGAAGCCGTGTTCGGTGCGGACGAAGACGGTGGGCCGGCCTTCGACCGTCTGCACCGCGCTTTGCGGCACGAGCAGCGCGGAGGCACCGCCACCGGCGAGCTGGATCGAGGTCGTAACCGGCTCACCGACGCGCCATTGACCGGCGCGGTTGTCGATGACCGCGATCACCGTGGCGAGGCGCGTGTTTTCATCGAGAATGGGCGACACGAAATCGACGCGCGCAACCGATCGCCGATCGCCCGCGACAACTTCGATTTGAGAGCCGGGGCGCACCTTGCCGGCGTCAGCCGGCGAGAGCGCAAGCGTTACCGCGACGCGGCCTAGATCGGCCACACGAAATAGCTCGGCATCGGCCGCAACCGTCTGGCCTAGCGTCACGCTACGCACGACGACCTGGCCCGAGAGCGGCGCGCGGATCGCAATACGATTGAGCGCACCGCCGCCTCCACCAGCGGCCGATACCTGTTGCTGTGCGAGCCGCAGCGCGATTCGGGCCTCTGTCGCTGCCGTGCGCGCCGCTATCAAATCCTGTTCCGGCGAGACGCGCTCGTTGAACAGCCGTTGTTCGCGGCGCAGAGTGCTTTCGGCCAGTGCGAGCCTCGCCCGCGCCGCCTCGATTTCGGCGTTCAGCGAGGCCGCTTCGCGGCTTTCGATGATCGCGAGTGTCTGCCCGCGCCCGACCGACTGGCCGAGGTTGCGGGTCAGAGAGACGACCCGGCCCCCGATCGCGGCGGACACAACCTGCATCCCTTGCGGGTCGCCTTCGATCGTCGCCGGGAGCGTCAGCGCGCCGCCTCCGCTACGGATCACGCGCACTAGCTCGATGCCGGCTTTGCGAATCTGATCGGCGCTGAGGTCGATTTCGCCCTCTTCGTCGGCGTGACCGCCGGCCTCGGGGCTTGCGGCGTTTTCCGCCGTCGCCGTGTTCTGCGCTTCGTCGCCGGCCTTCTCGCCGCCGGAACATCCGGCCATCAACAATGCGGCCAGCGTGAGCGGCAGGGCCGCTAGGTATCGGGTGTTCATTCTCATTCCCCCTGTCTGATCGGCGCGCGGGCGGTAAGCCGCTCAAGCTGCGCCTGGGCGATGTGGTAGGAGAGCAGCGCGTCGATTGCCGCCTCGCGCGTCTGAGCGAGCGTGCGTTCGGCATCGAGCAAATCGAGTTGGCCGAACTTGCCCTCCCGATAGCCGATGCGCGCAATGCGGGCGGCTTCTTCGGCCGCCGATAGCGCCGGGCCAGTGGCCGCTGCCGCATTTGTCGCGGCATTGGCGGCATCGGCTTGCGCGCGTGCGATGGCCTGATCCACGTCGAGCGCCGTCACGCGCCGCCGCGCATCCGCGCTCTGCCGTTCGGCGGTAGCCTGACTGAGCGCCGCACCGCCGCTGTTGAACAACGGGAGCGGGATCGAGAGACTGAAAATGGCCGCCGTGTCGCCCGTCTGTTCGAGGCGGCGTGCGCCGGCCCCGAGTGTCAGATCGGGCACCCGCTGCGAGCGCGCGAGCCGCACGCCAGCGTTGGCGACGGCAAGGTCCGCATCGGCCGCCGCCATCATGAGCGTGCCGGCGCTGTCGATCGGCCGAAGGGGTCCATAGGTCGTCGGCACACGGGCGAACCAGTCTGTATCGAGCGGCCCCGCGATCGGTTGGCCGATGATGCGCGACAAGGTGAAGCGTGCGACTTCGACGGCACGTTCCTCCCGTGTCAGCGCCGCGTCGGCGTTCACCCGCGCGACGTTCGCGCGCTCCGCTTCGATCGGCGATGCGCGGCCCGCCTGCACGCGAACCTGCGCGGCGCGCAGGGCTTCGCCCGCGATGCGTGCCTGATCGCGCGCCGTCATGAGACGACGTTCCGCCGATGCGGCCTCCGCATAGGCGCGGATGACGTTCAATCGTAGATCGGCTTGCGCGATGGCGGCTTGTATCGTGGCGCGGTCGGTCCGAGCGTCCGCGACGGCGATGCGGGCCGACCGCTTGCCGCCGAGTTCGAGCGGCAGCGTAAGGGAGGTGGTCGCTTCAAGGCTTTGTGTGCCGCGATACTGGCCCGAGCCAGCAACATTTTCAGCCTCGACGGTGACGGTCGGGTTGGGACGGAGCCCCGCGACACGCCGCCCCGCTTCGGCCGCCCTAACGTCGGCCGACGCCGCCTCCAACGCGGGCGAGACGACGCCCGCCAGCTCAAGCGCGCGATCGACGCTGAAAACCGGCCCCGAGATTGGTATGCCTTGCGGCTGCGCCTGACCGGCATCAGCCGGCGGCGCGGTTTGGGCCTGCGCGATGCTCGCGCAAGCCGTCGCGGCCAATAGGGCCGCGAGCAATCGTTGCATGATGAAAAGACTCCTGACGATTTCCGAGAAAGCCCGAGGAAGGGGCTAGGCTGGAATCGTCAGGCGCGTGGAGGGCGGTAGGCCGGGTCTGTTGGAGCGGAGACGCGACCGTTCGCGTGAGGGATCAGCGGAAGCGTAGTGCGCAGACGCAATTGCGGGCTAAAGCCCTCTTTCACGGGCTCGCCAATCTGATGGCCCTGACAGCCGCCGTGATGGTGTGGCGTGGCTTTCCCATCGTCTGATGGCACTTGGTCGCGATCCCCAGCGGCATGGCCAAGATCGACCGCGACCTCAGTGTCCAAGCAGCCGATCGGCTCGGCCGCATGGGCGACGTTGCCCGCCACCAGAGACAGCGAGACAAAGCACATCAGAACTAGGGCAATGAAACGTGCCATCCGGTGCTATATAGCACGATGACGCTTCTAAGGAAGGATTCCTTTCGACGTCTCCGATTGAGAGGTTATAACGTCCGGCGCGGGCAGGCATGGACAGGCTATCTCGAAGATGAATCCTGCGAGATCGGGAATACAACGGCGAGGCTACTGTGAGAAAGAAATCCTTTGCCTTAATTGCAGCGGCGCTCGGCTTTGCACTTCTAGTTCCACTGCTCGGATATGTTTACCTCGGCACTCTGTATGCTTCGATATTTCTCATAGGCTATCTTGGCGGATTTCTTCTCTGGCTAAGCACACCTTCGGGCGTTGGTTGGCATCGGATCAGCGCTCCATACTGGCTCACGCTGATTGCCTTTCTCGCGCTTCACAAATTCGAGGAAAACCGCACGGGCTTCTTCGATCAGGTCTCAGCCAGGATCACCGGAACGCCCGTGCCCGACGTCTCTGTCGGATTAATACTTGCAATCCTAGTTCTGCCCGTAGGAGCCTGGATCGCAATCCCGGTGCTCATTAAGCGGCATTTCGAGTTTGGACGCTTTCTGGCCTGGACGTTCTTCGCGTCGATGGGAATCACCGAACTCACTCACTTCGCAATGCCGGTATTGGCGAACGAGCCGTATGGCTATTTCCCCGGAATGCTCAGTGTTTTCATACTCGCACCCCTCGCGTGGTGGGGTATGGCTCGCCTACTCCGAACGCAACCTCGCGTATCCGTGTGATGACCGGACCGTGGTCAACGCGCAATGAACCGGGGATTCATGGTCCGCTCCGCAGGAGGTGGAATGACGATTGATAAGCTGTCCGCAATCGTCGTGGATGCGACGCCGGACCTCGGGGCCGAGCAACGCATTCGCATGGCGATGCAGATTGCCCGTGAACGAGGCGCGTCACTCACCGCAGTTTGCTCCGCCTGGCCAAAGAGCGCTTCGCTGGCCGAGGCTCTTACTCCCAGTTCCTTGCACTTGATGACCGAGGAGCAAAAGCTGCGGGAAGCCCTATCGGAGATGCGCTCGACGTTCGATCGTTTGGCGCAAGATGCACCGGAGCGGATGAATTGGTGCGACGGCATCGCCGACCCGCGCGTCACGCTGTCTGAGGGTGTGCTGGCGGACCTCATTGTCATGGGCGTGGCGGGTGCGAGCAAACTTGCCCAAGCCGATCCGGTAGATGTTGCGCTCACGACCGGAGCGGCCGTCCTTCGACTTAGCACGAAACCGCCGCAGATTCTTCGGCGAGCGCTGATCGGCTGGAAGGATGGGAGGGAGGCAGGTTGCGCCTTGCGGGCGGCTCTACCCTTCCTCCGCCACGCCGAAGCGATCACGGTGCTCGGCGTCGGCGAGACTGCCACCGCTGACTGCCTTGAGGCCGTGCAACGCTATCTCGCTGCCCACGGCCTCGATGCGCGACGTCAGCATCTTCCGGCAAGCGGGCGGTCCGAGGCTTCCGTGATCGCCGAATATGCTGAGAACGAAGGCGTGGACTTTCTCGTCGCGGGTGGGCGCGCGCAAGGGCGTTGGAAAGAGCGTGTTTTCGGGGGCGTAACGCAAGACCTTCTAAAGACCGACATCACATGGGTTCTAGCCAACTGAGCCAAATGTGAGGTCCAGAGCTGGTATCCAGTCAGCTTGTAGCGCCTGCGGTCGAATGCGACGACGGACGGCGGGGAGCGGCGGTTCCGGGCGTTGCTAGAGTAGTATGAACGGCGACACGTATTCGTTATGTTTATCCGGTGCGGGGCGCCACTTCGGAACAACGCTGGGCACTGCGCCCGGCTTTGTTTCGGCGGCTCCCGCGAACATCGGTTGGGGCCTATTGCTCTTCGAGCCGTGAATCCGCCCTCATCGACGGCGACTTCGATCCGTTGTACCAGCGCGCTAGTTGACGCGAGGATAGCCGCCATTCTCATTTCTCATTTCGCATCCGCCTGCGCGAGGCGCTGGCGAACTTCGCCAGCATGTTGGGGGCACCTCCTTCCAGCCCTCAGCGCTGAGCAAGGCTATCGTGCACGGCGACTGGCTTCGCCTTATCGCGCGTCACCATGAGGGTCGCAATGCGCTCCTTGAGGTCGGTATCGTCGACCGCGGCAATCCCGTTTTCGAGTGCGTCGTAGAGACGCTTAAATCTCAGATCAGCCTCGGTGGCGCGCTTGTTGAGTTTCGGCGCCCAGGTCCCCAGCGTCCACCCTCGCGCGTGCGAATCGACTTCTCATCGAGCCATGCCGCGATGACCTTGTCCCCCATCGATCCCGAGCGGCCATCGCCCTGCAATGCGATCCGGAAAATGGTCTGGACTGTTTCGGCATGGAATGTGTGATCTCCAACCGCTTCTTGACCTTGGCGCCGCGTTGTTCGCCTGCTGACGTGAACCCAGCTTTCCCCCAGCGGCAATTAGAGCCCAGCGGCTTTGTCGCGCATGAGTGCGGGTTGAAGCAGGCCATTGCTATCCAGTTCAGCGGCGAACGCCGCCAGGGTGCGGGTGACGTAGAACCTATTGATGTACTGGAAGATGGCAGCTTCCGCCTGACGGCGGGTTGGCAATTGCTGCCGCCAGATCAATTCTATCATCAAGGATATGAAGAACGTCTCGACGGCGGATTTATCTTAGCAATTTCCCCTGCCGCTCATTGATGGCTGCAGGCCGTAGGCTTGCAGTTTCTTCTGATAACCATAGGAGAAATACTGGCTGCCACGATCTGAATGGAATTTCTTCCTACCCGGCGACGTCAAGGCCCAGATCGCGTCTTTCGTCGAGCACTACAATCTCAAGCGTTACCTCGAGAGCCTGGACAACGTGACGCCCGCCGACGCCAACTTAGTCAGGGCCCCGGCCATCATCCATCGGCGCAAAAGGACCAAGTGACATACCATCTAACATCGGCGCTTGCCGCACTGCAAACTCGCCGCCCAATATCAACCCCAAGACGTAGCCCGCCCTCCGTTAGTCTAAGCCCCGATCTGAGCCAAATGTTCTGGCGAGGGATACGCCGTGCAAATGCCTCAAATGCTCAATGAACCAAAAATGTCACACTAAGTCTCACGCGCCATTCAGTCACTGCGCCGTCTTTGATGACGAGCTTGGTATCCTTCACCCAGGCGCCTTCAATGTCCTTGACGGTCTCGGCAGCTTTGGCAATTCCTTGACGGATTGCCGCTTCGAAGCCCTCAGTTGATCCGGACACGATCTCAATTGACTTTGCTATTGCCATTTGGTCTTCCTCCATTGCGAATGGAGCCCAACTGCGTGCTGACTGTCAAGTGGGCACATCTGTCAACCGTGCATTGATCCGTCATTGTTCGAGGTTGAGAGCTGATGAAGTGCCCATTGGGCTTCCTGGTGACGTGACCCTTAGCTTTCCCCATTGTAGTCCTCGACCCGGGCCGCGATCTAGACCCGGGCATGCGCGAGGCTCATGAACAGCGTCTCATTGAGCGGCTCGTCGCGCATGCGGCCATTGAAGCTCTCGACGTAGCCGTTCTGCATCGTCCTGCCAGGCGCGCTGTAATGCCACTCGATGCCAAGCGCTTCGCACCATGCGGGCACGGCGTTGCTGGTGAGCCCGGTGCCATTGTCGCTGACGATCATGTCGGGCTGGCCGTAGCGTTCGATCAGCTCCGTCAGCTCACGCACGACCCGCCGCCGGAGATCGATGTATCCGACATCGCCGCTGGATGACATTGCCATTGGTGTCATAGGTCTCCCGCTACGCAGCCTCACGCTGCCCGTCGCCTACAAAAATGGTTCGGCCTTGTCGTTCGCCTGCGTCTTGGGTCACGCCGCGCCGTTTCAAGGCCGCGATAGAGCAAACAATGATGGGGGGGTGACGACGTGCCGCGTTCCAAACTTAATTCGACAACCTGTGGTCTTGTTCTTGCCTGCGCGTCGCTGAACGCGACCGCCGCACTGGCGCAGGATGCGCCGCCGTCCTCCGGCGGACTCGACGAAATCGTCGTGACGGCGGAAAAGAAAGAGGAGTCGCTGCAGCGCACGCCGATCTCGATCGTCGCGCTTGGCACCGCCGAGATTGAGAATATGCGCGTCAGCGACGTGACCGATATCGGCAACGCCATCCCCAACGTCCAGCAGCAGGCGCACCCGAGCAGTGCCAGTTCGCCGATGATTACCATCCGCGGCATCGGCGCCATGGACACGCAGATCACGCAGGACCCCAGCGTTGGCATCTATGTCGACGGCGTCTATGTCGCGCGCAGCCAGGGCATGGGCGTGCAGATCGCCGACCTGGAACGGATCGAGGTGCTGCGCGGGCCGCAGGGGACGCTTTACGGCCGCAATGCGACCGGCGGTGCGGTGAACTTCGTCACCCGCAAACCCGCATTGGGCGAATGGGGTATAGACGCCCAGGTTGGCGTCGGCAATCGCGACGAAGTATCGGGCCGGGTCGCGGTCAATGCTCCGATCGGCGAGCGGCTGGCGGCGCGCTTTGCCTATATGCGGCTGAGCAAGGACGGTCCGGTGCGCAATCTTGGCACTGGCGCACCCAGTTTTGGCGCCAAGGACCGTGAGGCGATCCGCGCCGACCTGCGCTGGCAGCCGACCGACACGTTGGACCTGCGCTATGTGTTCGAGGATTCCCATGCCGCAGACACGGCCTTCTACATCGAGTATGTGCCTGATCGCACGGTACGCAAGCGCCCCTCGGTCAGTTCGCCAATGGTGCGCGATCTGGTTCCCAATGACGTGACCACGCGCGGCCATTCGCTGACCGTCGACTGGCAGCTGGGCGACTCGGTACGGCTTCGTTCGATCAGCGCCTATCGCAAACTCGACAGCTATACCTATCAAAGCTATCTGCCGGGCCGTTTCGGGCCGGGATCGGCGCTGATCGGGACGGGTGACACGCACCAAAAGCAGTGGAGCCAGGAGGTTCAGCTGATCGGGTCGACCTTTACAGACAGTTTCGACTATATTCTGGGCGCCTATTATTTCCGCGAAAAGGCGACGAACCTCAGCGAGGCGACGATCGCCATTCAGGATGTGACCTCCTATGCCGATTCGGCGATCGAGAACAAGGCCTATGCCCTTTATGCACAGGGCACGTTCACGCCGCAGATTCTGGGGGAACGCCTGCACCTGACCGCCGCCGGTCGCTGGTCGAAGGATGTGCGTGATGCCGAACTGACAAACAGCGTCAAATTGCTGTCGAGCGGGCTCGTCATCCCCCGCGGCAGCGGCAGCGGGCACCGCGAATATACGGATTTCAGCCCCAGCTTCACCGTTGCTTTCGATGCCAGCGACAGCGTCAACCTGTACGCGAAATATTCGGAAGCCTATAAATCGGGCGGATTTAACACCCGGTCGAGCAGCTTTGAGGTATTCGCCGAAGGGTTCCGCCCCGAATATGTCTCTGCCTATGAAATCGGGCTGAAGTCGGAGTTCTGGGAACGCCGCGTCCGGTTCAACGTCGCGGCCTTCCGGTCGGACTATAACGACATCCAGATGACGCTGGTCAACGTCAACAATCCGACGACGTCGGACACGATGAATGCGGGCAGGGCGGTGATCCAGGGAGTCGAGGCCGATCTGGTGATAAGGCTGGCGCGCGGGCTGACCGCGTCGGTCAGCGGCGCTTTGCTTGACCCCGAATATAAATCGATCATCGACAATGGCGGCAACGACGTCACCGACGATTACCGGTTTACCGTTCCCAAGCAGACGATGAGCGCGCAGCTGACCTACCAGTTCCCGCCGCTTCCGCTGGGCAATATGACGGCCAACCTGAACTACAGCCACCAATCGACGACGCTGAACGCGACCAAATCGGCGGGAATCTATGAGTTTCCCGGTTATGGCATCCTGAACGGGCGGCTGGAGCTGAGCAAGATTCCGGTCGTCGGCGAAGGCGACCTCAGCATCGCGATCTGGGGCAAGAATATCACCGACACCAAATACTGGTTCATCAACGGGTCGTTGTTCGGTGGCTATCGCGCCTGGGGCGAGCCGCGCAGCTTTGGCATTGACCTGCGCTACAAGTTCTGACCCGTCCCGCTTCGGCCGGGGAGCCAGCATTTCCCGGCCGAAGCGGTTCCGGCCCCGCCCTCGCTGCCGGGCCTTCCCCCCAATTTTTTCCCACTCTTGCGCCGCGTGTCCGGTCTGGCGCCCGGAATCAGGAGGCTTTGCATGTCCCTTGACCAAAAGCTGCCCAATCGCTGGGTGGTGCTGCTGCTGCTGCTCGGCATTGCGATCTTCAACTATGCCGACCGCTTTCTGCTGGCCGGGCTCATCATGCCGATCAAGGCGGAGTTCGGCGTATCCGACGGTTTCATGGGGCTGCTCCTCGGCCCGGCCTTTGCCATTCTCTATTCGACGCTCGCCATCCCGATCGCGGTGCTTGCTGACAGGGTATCGCGCATCCGCATCATCGTAGTCGGCTGTGTGATCTGGAGCCTGTTCACCATCCTGTCGGGTTTTGCGACGACACCGTGGATGCTTGCCGTCGCGCGCGTCGGTGTCGGCATCGGCGAGGCGGCCTTTCAGGCTCCGGCCTATGCGCTTGTCGCCGCCTATTTCCCGATCGAGAAGCGCGGCCGCGCCTTTGCCGTGATGGCGCTCGCCAGCTATATCGGCCAGATGCTGGGCTTTGGCGTCGGGCCCGCCATCGCCGCGGTGCACGACTGGCGCTTTGCGTTCAAGTTGTTCGGAGGGATCGGGCTGGCGGTGGTCGCCTTGGCGTGGCTGGTCATTCGCGAACCCGCGCACCGCGATGCGCCTGCCGTCCGGATGCCGGTCGTGCCGCTGACCGTGCGGCTGTTCGGCTTTGCCAGTTACCGCGGGATCGTGCTGGGACTGGGGCTGGGCGTCATGTCGGGGCTTGCCTTCGGCGCATGGGGTGCAGCACTGTTCGCGCGCAACTATGGCATGGCGGCGGCCGATGCTGGGGCGCTGTTCGGCAAGGCGGTTGTCGTCCCCGGAATGGCGGGGGCGCTGCTGTTCGGCCTGTTGTCAGACCGGCTGGGCCGGCTGGGCTATCACCGCATGACCCAGCTGTCGGCTGTATCGCTGGCGCTGGCGACGCTGGGTGTGCTGTGCGTCATCTGGGCGCCGACCGCCGACACGGCCTTTCTGATCGCCATTCCGGCCGGGATTTTTGGAGGCGGCTGGGCGGTCGGCATCTATGCCGCGCTGCAATATATCTTGCCCGATCATCTGCGGGCGACCGGAACCGCGATTGCGATGCTGGCGCTCAACCTGCTTGGCTTTGTCCTGGGGCCGTGGCTGGTCGGGCTGTCGAGCGACGCCTTCGGAGCAGAAGCTCATGGCCTGCGCATGGCGCTGTCGGTGATCGTTCCGCTGGGACTTGTCGGAGCATTGCTGATCGTGCGCAGTGGCGGTGCGATCGACAACGACCGGCAATCGTTGGCCGCCCCCGCCGCCTGATGCGCGGTGCGGCGACCCCGGCGACCAATGTGTCGATTTGTGTTCGGGTTCGCGCCGCGCCTGCGTCTTGCCAGTCACCAGCCGACAGCGCGCTTTCCCGTCGGCACAGGTCCATAATGAAAGGAGAAGACAGATGAGAGGGATTGAACTGACGGGAGTGCTTGCGGCGCTCACCCTGGCGATCGGCGGCGCGTCGGCGGCGCACGCGCAGGATAAGGGCACGCCGGTTCCCGTGTCGTGGAAAATGGCCGGGGCCTCGATCCATACCCAGATCAACCACGACAATTCCGGGCCGCCCGCCAGCGCTACCCACAGCCGCGTCAAAGGCACTTTCGGCATAGGCAGCGTGTTCGCGATGGTCGAACCGATTGTCATCCCGGTCACCCGCTGCCCCAAGAATGCCAAATATGAATATAAGATCCGCGCCGCGACCAACGTCGTCACCTTTGACGACAATCTTGACCAGATCGCCTATACGCTGAACAACGGCTATGCCTGCCAGTTCGAGGACGGCACGATCACGTCGGAAATCAATTATGACGTGTCGGGCGGAACCGGCCGTTTCAAGGGGGCAACCGGCAAACTTACCGCGCGTGTGAGCCCCGAGGCGCTGTCCTATCCCGAGTGGAAGGGCGAGTTCAACAATTCGATCTATACCACTGAGGGCGTTGTCTATCTTCGCGACCAGCACTGATCGCAGAGCGGACAATTGACGACAGGTGCGCGCCCGACCCGGATTTGATACACCCCGTCCGATGGTCGGCCGCGTGCCGCTTGCAATGGGGATATGCCATGCGATGAAGGATCGGGCGGATTCGATATCGTCCTCCGATGGTCAGACAGCGGCGATCGACCCCGATCGCCGCTGGCTCGACGCGCTCGTCCGTCGCTATACGCCCGCGCTGCACCGCTTTTTCGAACGCCGACTCGATCGCCAGGCCGATGTGCACGACCTGGTCCAGGATGTATTTCTGCGCCTGTCGCGCATGGACGGCGCCCACACGATCGAAAAACCCGAAAATTATCTGTTCACCACCGCGTCGAACGCCCTGCGAGATCATATCCGCTGCCAGACCGTGCGACAGTCGCATCGGCACGATCCGATCCACGAAGCGCAAAGCGGTACTCTGCCCAGCTGCGACGTCTCGCCGTTGCAGATCGTCGAGGGCCGGCAGGCGATCCACGCATTGCAGCGCGCTCTGCACGACCTGCCCGAAAGGACGCGCGACATTTTCGTGCTGCGCATGATCGAGGGTCAACGAACGGTTGATGTCGCCCAAGTAATCGGCATATCCACGCGTGCGGTGGAAAAACACTATGCAACCGCCCTGGCGCGGGTTGCCGGGGCACTAAGGGCGTATCGTGATTGACCAGGATGACAATGATGGCACGGGCCATCCCGCGCCGTCGGCGCTGGCGGACCAGGCCATCCGGTTGGCGGCCGCGCAATGGCATGCGCGGCTGAACGACCGGTCCAGCCCCCACGACCTGCGGCGATTCAACTCATGGCTTGCCGCCGATGCGCGCCATGCCGCCGCCTATGTCGAGGTTGAGCGTGCGGCGGAGAAGGTGCGCGCGCTGGCGCAGGCACCCGAAATCCTGGCGCTGCGGGACGAAACCCACGCCCGGCTCGCCGCCCGGCGACCACGTGCAAGTTGGCAGCTGCCCCGCATCGCGGCTGCGCTTGCGCTGGTGGTGGTGGTGGGTGGTCTGGCCTGGATGGAGAGCGAACCGGCACGGCGGGGCAACGGAACGGTGGCGATCTCGGCGACCGGCAAGATCTTTCAGACCGGTGCCGACGAACGGATCGACGTCCGGCTTGCCGACGGGTCGCGTGTCCGTCTGAACACGCAAAGCAAGGTCCGCATCAGCTATACCGAAGGTGCGCGTCAGGTGGCCCTGCTCGAAGGACAGGCATTGTTCGATGTGGCAAAGAACCCGCGGAGACCCTTCACGGTGACCGCACGCGGCGACAGTGTCACAGCACTAGGCACCCTGTTCGACGTGCGCCTGGACGAACAAAGGCTGCGCGTCGCGCTGGTTGAGGGGGCAGTTGTCGTGCGCAGCGGATCGCGCGACGTCGCGACGATGAAGCCGAACGACGTACTGGTCATTCAAGGTGGCCGTGCCGTTGTGTCGCATTATGCGGATATGCGGCGTTTCGTCAGCTGGCAGGACGGACTGATGGTTTTCGACAACACGCCACTGGCCGAGGCGGTGGCCGAACTTAACCGCTATGAAAAGCGGCCGATCGTCCTGGGCGACGCGCGCGTCGGGTCAATTCGGGTCAGCGGAACGTTCGAGGTCGGGCACAGCGCCGAATTCCTGACATCCATCGAACAGATCCTGCCAGTTCGCGTCGTGCAGAAAACTCCAGAGATGATCGTAATCTCTTACGCAAAATAGCAATTAACTTGCCGTAAGAGCAGTGAATTGCGTATAATACCTACGGCTTGTCGCACCATTCCACTGCATCTGGTTGCCGAGCGTGGCGCAATGTGCGATGCGCATCATCACGCCGTGCGAAAGAACACGGCAGCCCCGGCGACGCGTCCGGCGGCGAGCATGGGAGGGATCGGGACAATAGCCGGGAATCGCCTGATCGCCGCGACCTGTTCGCTGCTGTCCGCCGCAGTGATCGCCGCAGTGATCACCGCAGTGATCGCCGCCAGCCCCGCCGCGGCGCGAACGGGCGAGGCGCGTGTGCGGGTGGAGATCCCCGCCCAGGATCTGGGGTCCGCACTTGTCGAACTGGGCCGACAGGCGGGGCTGTCGCTGTTGTTTGATCCGGCGCTGGTGCGCGGCAAACGGTCGCGCCGCGTTTACGGCAGTCTGCTTGTGTCGCGGGCATTGGATCGAATGCTGGCGGGAACGGGACTGACAGTTTTCCATACCGGGAACGGATCGCTGGTCGTGGTGGCCGCTCGGCAGCAACCCCCGCGTCCGCAACACTTGCGCCGCCCCCGCGAAGTGGTTCCCGGCCCTCCCGCCACGCTGGGAACCGGGCTGGCAGACATCATCGTCACCGCACAGAAAAAGGCCGAGCTGCTTCAGGACTTGCCCATTTCGATCGTCGCGCTCGACGCGGAGGATATCCGGCGGCTGCGGATCGACGAAATCGGCGATATCGGTCATGCTGTTCCCAACGTCCAGATGCAGTCGCATCCGAGCGGCCAGTCGTCGCAGCTGATCGTGATCCGCGGGATCGGGGCGTCGGACAATCAGCTGACGCAGGATCCCAGCGTCGCGGTCTATGTCGACGGTGTCTACGTTGCGCGGGTGCAGGATATGGGACGCCAGATCGTCGACCTGGAACGCATCGAGGTGCTGCGTGGGCCGCAGGGCACGCTTTACGGCCGCAACGCGACTGGCGGCGCGATCAATTTCGTCACACGCCTGCCCGAGTTCGGCGCCTGGCACATCGATGCGACCGCGACGGTCGGCGCGTTCAACGAACGCAGCGGGTCCGTCACGGTCAATGTCCCGGTCGGCGGCGATCTGGCCACACGCCTCACCTATGTCGCGACGCGCCGCGACGGGCCGGTGCGCAATCGCGGTACCGGGGCGCGAACCTTCGGCGCCCGACATCGCGACACTTGGCGCGCCGACCTGCGCTGGCGGCCAGACGCTGCGTGGACGCTGCGCTATGTCTTCGATCGGTCCAACACCGCAGATACCGCCTTTTACATCCAGGCTGCACCCGGCGGCAGCCAGACCCAGCGTCCGGATTCCAGCAGCACCGACGTCCGCGATTTCCGGCCCAGTCCCATCGATTCGACCGGTCATTCGTTGACGATCGACTGGTACGCGGGCGATCGTTTCGCGATCAAGTCGATCTCCGCCTATCGCACTCTCGATCACCATAGTTATCAGGATTATCTCTCAGGATCTTTCAGGGCAAAGGCGGCGCTGATCGGCGCGTCGGACATAAGCCAGCAGCAGTGGAGCCAGGAGGTGCAGTTGCTGGGCACCGCTTTCGGCGACAGGCTCGATTATGTCGCGGGCGCCTATTATTTCGCTGAAAAGGCGCATGGGCTCAGCCGTGCGACGCTGCCGCCGGAACAGACCATCCTGCGGTCGTTCAGCCGGATCAGCAACCGCGCCTATGCCCTTTATGCGCAGGGAACGATGACTCCACGTCTGCTGGACGGGCGGCTGCATCTGACGCTGGCGGGACGCTGGTCGCGTGACGAGCGTTCGGCAGTGGTTGCGCGGGGAACCGAAGCCCTTCCAGCGGGTCGCATCGTGCCCGACAATCCCGTCCAAGGCGACCGCAGCTTCGACGATTTCAGCCCGACGCTGTCGCTGGCGTTTGACATCACGTCGGGAACGATGGTTTATGCCAAGCGCGCCGAAGGTTATAAGACGGGCGGGTTCAACCTGCGGTCGGGCACAACGGCAGCATTCCGCCGCGGGTTCAACCCCGAACGGGTCACATCCTATGAAATCGGGTTGAAATCGGAACTGTTCGAGCGGCGTTTGCGATTCAACATGGCGGCGTTCCGGGCCGATTATGACGATATCCAGCTGACGCTGGTCAATGTCGACGACGCGACATCGTCGAACACGATCAATGCGGGCAGCGCGGTGATCGCGGGGGTCGAGGCCGAGCTGACGGCCAGGCCGTGGGAGGCGCTGCAGATCGGGGCGAGCTTTGCCTGGCTGAACCCCGATTACAGCCGGATCGTCGATGCCGACGGCCAGGACATCACCGATGCCTATCGCTTTGCCGTGCCCGCCAGCAGCTTCAACCTACAGGCGCGTTATCGCTTTGCACAAACGATCGTGGGCCGCCCGGTGCTTGACCTGAGCTATAGCTGGCAGGGCGGCCATGCGAGCGCGACAACGACCAGCCGGGCGTTCTCCTTTCCAGCCTATGGGCTGCTCAACGCACGGCTGGAGATGGCCGAACTGCCAGTTCCCGGGCGTGGCGGCATGGTGGCGCTGGCGCTCTGGGCCAGGAATCTGGCCGACACGAAATACTGGTTCATCAACGGGTCGCTGTTCGGTGGCTATCGCGCGTGGGGCGAACCGCGCACCTTTGGCGCCGACCTGAGCTGGCGGTTCTGAGGGCCGCCGATAAGTGCCCGGCCAGTCGCAGAGCATCTGCTGGTGCACGAAACGCAGCACCGGCTTGCGGCTGTTGGTGCGAGCCTTGGCATAGAGGCTGCGAATCTGCGCCTTGATCGTTTCGGGCGACAGTCCTGCGTCGGTGGTGATCCGCAACGTCGAAAGCCCCGCGGCAATACCTTTCAGGGTGCGGACCTCGGCCGAGGTCAGGCGGCAGCAACCAGCGATCAACCGGGGGTTGAAACGCGCGAGTTGCGGTTCGTCGACAATCATCAGTGCCGTTGGCACTTCGAAATAGCCGCTGATGTGATCGCGCGTCACCGACACCGGCGTCAGCCCCCCCGCCTGAGCCGTCGCTTTATTTGATGGGCAGTGCCGGGCTTCCATGATGCAAGGGGAGCCTTGCGGCATCTGCATCAATGAAAGTCTCGGCCGGGCCGATGGCATAAGCCTCGTCAGTCAATATGCATGAGCAGATGATCATGCTATATTGGGCAGCCGGCACAAGTGTTACTGTTCGCCGTCCAGCTTCGGTTGATGACAATAGGGAGGGTCATCATGCGGGCAACATGCGCGATTGCCGCCATGTCGATCATGGCGAGTGTGTTGATGGTCACGGCATCGGCGCGGAATATCCGCGATCACCGCAACCCCAGCCGGGCCGGCAGCGCTTACGATATGGGCGGACCACCGCTGCTTGAGGTGCCACTTACGTTCGGGCCGTTTAAGATGCTCCAATGTGAAACGCGCAACGCCACGGCCGGGGCAGACCCAGTGCTGCACCTGCTGCGTGGTGCAGACCCCGACGGGGCAGTGACGCAAGTTGCCATGGATGATGACTCGGCCGGCAATCTGAATGCGCGACTGCGCTATCGGGTCTTATTTTCTAGGCGCTATCTGCTGGTGCTGCGTGCGGCACACTCGTCCGCGACCGGCAAGGCAGACCTGTGGTGCGATGGCGTGAAACTGCGATCGCAGGCCCCGGTGGGTGGCAGTTTCAAGCGTCTAGAGCAGTTGAGGGCCGGCGAACGGCTGCAAACGGTGACGCTCCCCCGGGGTCCGCAGGGCCATCGTCTTTATCTGCTCGATGATGAGGGTAATTTGCTTTATCGCCAAACCAGTGGTGCGGCTGACAGCGCAACCATCGATGCGCCATCGCAATCCATGTTGAATGCCATGGTCGGCGCCGCCGACAGTGAGGCTACCGGGCTGATCCGACTGGTGCGCAACGATGCACCATTGTCGGGCCACGACAGTGACGGCGATGGCCTTGGCGACGAGCTTGAGCAGTTCATCGGCACCTGCAGCAAACGCCAGCAGGTGCTTGGGAACTGGGAATGTTCCCGCAGCACCGACATGCGCGACACTGATGGCGACGGCCTTTCCGACAAGGTTGAATTTCTGGGCGATGTCGCGGCTGCGCCCTATCAGCATCTGCCTCGCTGGGGGGCCAACCCGTTGCACAAGGACCTGTTCCTTGAGGTGGATTACGGCAAGCGCAACCCCGGCGATTCTACCGTGACGCTTTCTCCTGGTAAAGCCCGCATCATGGCGGCAATCTATGGCGACACCGAGACCAGCCCGCTGCTGCGGCTGCGCAACGCCCAGTCATTGAACAACCCTGATGGCCAGTCGGGGATCGCGCTGCATTTCGACAGCGGCGTGACTCCGGCTGCCGATGCCCCGGCAACGGATTTCGTCCTTTACGGTGACTGGGGTGGCCATAATGACGTGGCTGCCGTCAGAAATGGAACAGGATGGAAGCGCGCCGATCCGGACGCGGCGCGCCAGTCGATGATGGCGTCGCGTCGGCAGCCCTATTTCCATTACGCGCTTGGTGACCCGACATCTGGCGGGCAGGCGCCGAACCTGGTTCCCTTCCTTAACCTGCCGTTGTTCAGTGGTCTAACCGCAGCGCATGAGCTTGGCCATACACTGGGGCTTGAACATTATGGCCCCCACGGAGTTGAAGTAGAAATCGGCGACAAGAAGATTGAGGCCAACTGCAAGCCGAACTACCCAAGTGTCATGAGCTATGCCTTCCTGGGGCAGTCTGGCATCTCGTTCTCGGGCGGTTTCGGGCGGTCTGTCATCAACAATGTAAACCTGAAGGAATGGCATGCGGTGTCTTCGCCTGCCGGCGTACCAGGCCGCCGCTACCTTGAGCAGTTGAGAGACGTATTCGGGTTCGGTGTCGATATCCAGGAGGGTTCGATTGACTGGAACCGCGACGGCGTGATTTCCCAAACACCGGTCAGGGCTTATGCCAACGACAATGGGTCGGGTTGCGAATTCACCCGATTCAACAAGATTATTGCACCGGGCCTTGCCGATGGCGCTGTGTCGCTGGCCCGGCTTGGCTCGCGCACTTTCCTTGCCTATATCGACGAGCGCGATCGCCGGCTGCATATCTCGCACTCTGATGACCCAATGCACTGCCTGGAGATCAACAGCAGTTGCGGATCGTTCACCGACAGTGTGCCTTCGGGTCCGTGGTGGGTTCGCCTCAACCGAAACGCCAACATGCGTTCGGTGGATATGGCCGTGATCAATACCTCGGTTGGCCGACGTATCCTTCTGGTGCTGCGATCGACACTGGGGCTGTTCGAGGCGCGCATGGGTCTTAATGGAAAGCCTGACAACTTCCGGATGATAGAGGGGCCACCAGTTCCCGATACTGAGCTGTCGCTGGCGAGTGATGGACAAACCAGCTGGTTAGCCACCCGGGAGACCGACGGCCTTGCAGCCGTGCGGACCCGCGACAGAGCAGGCAACTGGTCGGCGCCGCAGACCATGCTGGATGCTTCCGACGGCAAGCCCTTTACGCTTCCGTTTTTGTCGTCGCCCGGGCTTTACTGGAGCACGCTTGAAGGCGGGCGGCTGTATGCGGCGCTGCCGGTGGCACCAGAGGGCAAGATCGTGTTGCGCTACCTGAGGCCTGATGGGCGCTGGAGCCGCCCCGGATGGAACAGTGATGCTTTCGGCACCAGGAGTACCGGGCGGCCGGCAATTGCTATGCAGCCGGCGGCCAGTGGGGCGACCATTCCCGGGCGGATGTGGATTGCCTATCTTGATAAACGTGATGCTGATCAGAACAGCGGTATACGTATTCTGACATTGGCCGCCAGAAGTCTGCAAAAATCAGATGGCGTGCAGTTCCGTAACGGATGGTTCGACAATTCCTGGTTTTACGGCAACGGTGTCGATCTGCTCTTTGAACCGGGCAAGGACGACCAGTTGCGGCTGGCGGCGGCCACTGCCATAGTGAAGGACGGTGTGCGGCAGCCACATGTCATTGAAATGCGGCCGCTGGCTGGTGGAATCGTCAATTTCATTCAGCGTAACTGGGATGATTGGGAGGCGCTGGGAATTGGCCTGTGCCAGGTGCGGGATTTGGGGGGCGGGGATATGCACTGCCCTCCATGGCCCTTCAAGGCGCCAGCCGTCTTTACAGGAACGCCGGCTCCGCTTCCCGGACCGACGCCGCCGGATACCCACCCGTCAGGCATGCAATGCATTATCGCCTGCACGCGCGAGATGCAGCAGTGCATCAGAGAGCATGAGGCCACCCCCGGGACCTGCCGCGCGATAGCCCGTCAGTGCCGCCGCCAGTGCTGAGTATGCCCGGCGCTTTTACACCGCCTCTGGCGGAACGAAGCCTGAACGCATATCTTTTGGCGCATGTCGATCAGTATCCGCACCTCGCTCGAAGATGTGCCGCTGCCAGCGGATTTCGTCCCCAACCGTCCGGCGCGCCCGGAAAAATCGGAAGGCGGCCGCCGCTTCGTGCTGCAATCGGATTACGAACCCGCCGGAGACCAGCCTTCAGCGATAGCCGGGCTGGTGGCCCAGGCAGTGGCCGGAGAACGCGACCAGGTTCTGCTTGGGGTGACGGGTTCGGGCAAGACCTTCACGATGGCCAAGGTGATAGAGCAGTTGCAGCGCCCGGCGCTGGTGCTGGCCCCCAACAAAATTCTGGCAGCGCAACTCTATGGAGAGTTCAAGGGGTTCTTTCCCGACAACGCCGTTGAGTATTTCGTATCCTATTACGATTACTACCAGCCGGAGGCCTATGTACCGCGCACCGACACCTATATCGAAAAGGAATCGTCGGTGAACGAGGCGATCGACCGCATGCGCCACGCGGCGACGCGGGCGCTGCTGGAACGTGATGACGTGCTGATCGTTGCCTCGGTTTCGTGCCTTTACGGCATTGGTTCGGTAGAAACCTATTCGGCGATGACCTTTGCCCTCACCAAGGGGATGACCGTAGACCCGCGCGAGATCGTGCGCCGGCTGGTGGCGTTGCAATACAAGCGCAACGATCTGAATTTCGTGCGCGGATCGTTCCGGATGCAGGGCGATACACTTGAGATCTTCCCGTCGCACTATGAAGACATGGCGTGGCGGATCGGCTTTTTCGGCGACGAGATCGAGGCGATCACCGAGTTCGACCCGCTGACTGGCAGCCGCATCGCCAACCTCGAGATGGTGAAGGTCTATGCCAACAGCCACTATGTGACCCCCGGGCCGACGCTGAAGCAGGCAACCGAGGCCATCCGCCACGAACTTGCGGTGCGCCTGAAGGATCTGGAATCAGCGGGGCGCCTGCTGGAATATCAGCGCCTTGAACAGCGCACCAATTTCGATCTCGAGATGATCGCCGCCACCGGAAGCTGTGCGGGAATCGAGAATTACAGCCGCTTCCTGACCGGCCGCCAGCCCGGCGAGCCGCCGCCGACCCTGTTTGAATATTTGCCGGAAAATGCCTTGTTGTTCGTTGATGAAAGCCATGTGACCATTCCGCAGGTGGGGGGGATGGCGCGCGGTGACCGGGCGCGCAAGGTGACACTGGCCGAATATGGCTTCCGCCTGCCATCGTGCGTCGATAACCGGCCGCTGAAGTTCGAGGAGTGGGACATCATGCGCCCGCAGACGGTGTGTGTGTCGGCAACACCCGGCGACTGGGAGATGAACCAGACGGCTGGCGTCTTCACCGAGCAGGTGATCCGCCCCACCGGGCTTGTCGATCCGCCGGTCGTTATTCGCCCGGTGGAGGATCAGGTCGATGACCTGATCGCCGAGGCAAAGGCGACTGCGGCCAGCGGCTATCGGGTGCTGGTGACCACGCTCACCAAGAAGATGGCCGAAGACCTTACCGAATATCTGCACGAGGCGGGCTTGCGGGTGCGCTACATGCATTCCGATGTCGAGACGCTGGAGCGCATCGAGCTGATCCGTGACTTGCGCATGGGCGTCTATGATGTACTGGTTGGGATCAACCTGCTGCGCGAGGGGCTCGATATTCCGGAATGCGGGCTGGTGTGTATCCTCGATGCCGACAAGGAGGGTTTCCTGCGGTCGGAACGGTCACTGGTGCAGACGATCGGCCGGGCGGCGCGCAATGTCGATGGCCGGGTGATTCTGTATGCCGACAAGTGCACCGGCAGCATGGACCGCGCCATTGCCGAAACCGAACGGCGGCGTGCCAAGCAGATGGCCTATAACGCAGCGCACGGCATCACCCCGGCCACGGTGAAAAAGGCGATTGCCGATGTGGTGGCGCATGTTGCAGCCGGTGACCATCTGACGGTCGGGATCGATGCCGATACCCCGCATCTGGTTGGGCACAACCTGAAGGCGCATATCGCTGATCTCGAAAAGCGCATGTTGCAGGCGGCAGCCGACCTCGAGTTCGAGGAGGCGGCGCGGTTGCGCGACGAGGTGCGGCGGCTGGAGGCCGAGGATCTGGGGATCAGCGCCGAGCACCCGAAACCCGTGGTCGGGCGCGCGGCGGCCGGGCGGCCCGGCACCCGCACCAACCGCTGGGGCAAGGTGCGCTCGAAGCGGGCCGGGCGCTGACGGGAAGGGCCACTGACGGCAAGGGCAGAATCGCCGGTTACGAACGGGCGCCGCTTGCCAGGTGGTGGTGAATCACCTCGTCGATGATGAAGCGCAGGAATTTCTCACTGAACCCCGGGTCGAGGTCGGCGTCGAGCGCCAGCGACCGCAGCCGGGCAATCTGCTTTTCCTCGCGGCCAGGGTCAGCGGCGGGCAGGCCATTGGCTGCCTTCCAGAGCCCGACCTTCTGGGTGATCTTGAAGCGTTCGGCCAGAAGGTAGATGAGGGCGGCGTCGATATTGTCGATCGAGCGCCGGAAGGCTGCAAGTTCCCCGGCTGGTATCTGTTCTGGCGGCATGTTGCCTCTTTCCCTTTTGCACCGAACGGCCTAGCGCATCTGGTAATGACTGCAACCGTTCATCCCATAAAGCCCGCAACGCCGGGTCTTGGCCCGCTCATGTCGCTGGTGGCACCCGGCATGATGGCCGTCAACCATGTGATCCTCGATCGCATGCAAAGCCCGGTGGCACTGATTCCCGAATTGGCCGGCCACCTGATCGCCGGTGGCGGCAAGCGCCTGCGGCCGATGCTGACTCTGGCGACAGCCGAGGCTGTCGGCTACGGCGGCACCCGCCACCATAAACTGGCGGCCGCTGTCGAATTCATTCATACCGCAACCCTGCTGCACGACGATGTCGTCGATGGTTCGGACCTGCGGCGCGGCCGCGCCACTGCCAACAATATCTGGGGCAACCAACCTTCGGTGCTGGTGGGCGATTTCCTGTTCGCCCGCTCGTTCGAGCTGATGGTGGAAGACGGCAGCATCAAGGTGCTGAAGATTCTTGCCAGTGCCTCGGCAGTAGTCGCCGTGGGCGAGGTGGCGCAGCTGACCGCCCAGCGGGTGGTCGAGACCAGCGAGGAACGCTATCTCGAGATCATTCAGGCGAAAACCGCCGCGTTGTTCGCCGCCGCCTGCGAAATTTCCGGCGTGGTGGCCGAACGTGGCGAGGAAGTGGAAGCGGCGTTGCAGGCCTATGGCCGTAATCTTGGCATTGCCTTCCAGCTGGTCGATGATGCCATCGATTATGTGTCGGATGCCCAGACCATGGGCAAGGAAAGCGGCGATGATTTCCGCGACGGCAAGGTGACGCTGCCGGTGATTCTGGCCCATGCCCGTGGTGACGACAAGGCGCGGACCTTCTGGCGGCGCGCCATGCTGGGCAAGGCCAATGGCGAGGCGGAACTGGCCGAGGCGCGCGAACGCCTTGCCGCCACCAGCGCCATCGACGACACCCTGGCCCGCGCCCGCCTCTATGGCAGCCGCGCCATCGATGCGCTGTCGCTGCTGCCGCCAACGGCGGCACGCGCGGCGCTGGTCGAGACGGTCGAATTTGCCATCCAGCGCGCTTACTGACGATCTCCCGGTGCGGGCGGTTCTGCCCGCGCTCGATGCCGCCCTTGCCAGTGGCGGCAACGCCGTGCTGGTGGCGCCACCGGGTGCCGGCAAGACCACGCTGGTAGCGCCGTCGCTATTGGCGGCGCCGTGGCTTTCAAACCGCAAGATCCTGCTGATGCTGCCAAGGCGGCTGGCCGCACGCGCTGCGGCCGAGCGGATCGCTGCGATTCTGGGTGAAGAGCCGGGGCGGCAGGTGGGCTATCGCACCCGGTTGGAATCACGGCCCGGAAGCCGGATCGAGTGCGTGACCGAAGGGCTGTTCGTGAACCGGCTGCTGGCTGACCCCGGCCTTGAAGACGTGGGGTTGCTGCTGTTCGACGAAGTGCACGAACGCAACCTCGAGGGCGATCTGGGGCTGGCGTTGGCGCTCGATACCCAGCAACTGCGGGATGATCTGCGCATCGTCGCCATGTCGGCGACGCTAGATGGCGCGCGCTTTTCCCGGCTGATGGCCGATGCCCCGGTGCTCGAATCGGCAGGTCGTCAGTTCCCCGTTACTATTCAATATGCCGGCCGCAGCGACCAGCGCATCGAGGATCGCATGTCCTCGGCCATTCACGCAGCCCTCAGGCACGAGGGAAGCCTGCTGGCCTTCCTGCCCGGCGTTGCCGAGATCGTGCGCACCGCCGAACGCCTGCACCTTCCACCGGAGGTGGAACTTCATTGCCTGTATGGCACTGCCGACCCGGCAGCCCAGCGTGCCGTGCTGGCGCCATCGGCAGCCCGTCGGGTGGTGCTGGCCACTGCCATTGCCGAAACCTCGCTGACGGTGCCGGGGGTGCGCATCGTGCTTGACAGCGGGCTGGCGCGCCGTCCGCGCCACGATCGCGCCACTGGCCTTACCCGGCTGGTTACCGAACGGGTTTCGCAGGCGGCCGCCAGCCAGCGGGCCGGGCGCGCCGGGCGAGAGGGTCCGGGGCTGGTGATTCGCCTGTGGGAGGAGGGCGAGACCCGCGGCTTCATCCCCTTCGACCCGCCCGAGATCCTTGAGGCCGACCTGGCGCCCACCCTGCTGCGTCTGGCGGCCTGGGGGGTGACGAAACCTGACGCGCTGCACTGGCTTGACCCACCGCCGACTCCGGCGGTGGCGGTGGCGCGGGCGCGGCTGCTGGACCTGGGCGCAATTGATGATGCCGGTCGGGCCACTGCGCATGGGCGCCGGCTGGTGCGGCTGCCGCTGGCCCCGCACATCGCCCACATGCTGCTTCTGGCCGCCGCCCATGGGCAGGCGCTGGAAGCGGCCCTGCTGGCCGTTGCCAGCGAAGAGAGCGGCGCCGGTGGTTCATCGGTTGATATCGACGACCGTGTGCGTCGGCTAAGGGCGGGGCGCAGCCGCCACGTGGCGCTGGCCGAGCGTTGGGCAGCCATGGCCCGCAAAGTGCAGCCGCGCACGGAACATGTGCCGTTATCGCCGGGGCGCCTGCTGGCCGAAGCCTTCCCCGACAGGGTGGCGCGCCGTCGCCGCGCTCCGGGTGCTTCTGACCAGATGGTCGATTACCAGATGGCCAATGGCCGTGCGGTGCGGCTGGCCGCCCATGAGCCATTGGCGCGGTCTGACTGGCTGGTAGTGATCGATGCCAGCGGCGGCGGTCCCAGCGCCACGGTGCGGCTGGCCACCGCCCTTGCTGAAGCTGAGGTGGCTGATTGGGTGGCCCACCATGGCGAGGCGATTGAGGCGTTGCAGCCCGACCCGGCAAGCGGGCGGCTTGCGATGGTGCGCACGACCCGGCTAGGGGCCATCGAGTTCAACCGTCAGCGGGTGGCCGCCAGCCCCGAACAAGTGACAGAGGCTCTGCTGGCCGAGGTGCGCAGTGCAGGACTGACGGCCCTTGCGTGGCCGGATGCCGAACGGACGATGCTGGCGCGGTTGCGCTTTGCCGCTGCCAATGGCCTTGCCGGCCTTCCTGATGTTTCCGATGCCGGGTTGCTGGCGCTGGCCGACATGTGGCTGGCGCCCCGTCTGGCAGGGGTGTTGCGGCTGGCCGATGTCGATCTGGCTGGCGCCCTGAAAGGGTTGCTCGACTGGCCGACGGCGCAGGCGCTTGATCGTTTTGCCCCGCCGCGTCTGGAAACGGCGGCCGCCACCAGCGCTGCGATCGACTACGCGGCCGAGGGCGGGCCTGCTGCGGCGATCAGGGTGCAGGCGCTGTTCGGACGGCGCGATCACCCGATGGTGGCTGATGGCCGTGTGCCATTGACTGTGGTGCTGCTGTCTCCGGCCGGGCGTGACGTGGCCCGCACCCGCGACTTGCCCGCGTTCTGGGCCAACGGCTGGCGCGATGTGCAGCGCGACATGAAAGGCCGCTACCCCAAACACCCGTGGCCCGACGATCCGGCCAGCGCCACACCCACCACCCGCACCAAGGCCCGCGATGCTGTCGGCAGCGCCGGCAACCGGAGCTGATCAGCCGTCGAAAAAGTCTTCGTCGATGCGGCGCACAAACAGCGTGTCCTTGATCTGGCAGCCGACATTGTGGCGGATCATCAGCCGTGCCAACGTATCGCCATCGATCAGCACGATACGCTTGCTGAGGAAGCTCGCGGTTTCGCGGGCACTGCTGGTATAGGAAGAGGTGGTGACGAACAGGCCCTTGGCGGCCTTGTGGCGATCGAGGCTTCCGAAGAAATCACGAATGGCGCCTGACCCGACGCTGTTGCCAGCGGCATAGCGTTTGGCCTGCACATAGACCTGATCAAGCCCCAGCGCATCCTGATCGATGACACCGTCAACGCCATCGTCGCCACTCTTGCCGATGGCACGCCCGGCATCCGCTACCGAGCCGCCATAACCCATCGCCACCAGCAGCTGGACCACGAGCTTCTCAAAGAAGGCGGGCGTTGCCGCACGTACCCGCACCAGAAGATCATCGGCAAGCGCCGCTTCGGTTTCAGCATGTGCCTCGTGCATCAATTCTTCGGGAGAGCGTGTTTCTTGTGCTGGCAGTATGGCGTTTTCTGGAGGTTGGTGTGTGTCGCTGGCCCGTTCTTGCGATTCTGGGAATTCGTTGAATTGCTTCAGGAATCGTAGATCAATTCGAGCAGGTTTTTCAGCCAGCACCTTACGTCCACGGTTAGTAATCCGGAACTTGCCGTGACTTGAATTCTCCGTCAGACCTGCCTTGCTTAGGTGGAATTTTGCCCAGTGGATGCGGTTCTCATATCGAGACTGTTTGCCGGACGGCAGGCGCAGACTACGGGCAGCGTCGCTAAGATTAAGCTGATTAGCAATGGTAGTTATAGTGTCCCGAATCTGCATCTCACCCGTTGCCGCCAGCTTCAGCACCGGCAGCATCAGGCTCTGAAAATCGGGAATTTCATCTGCCGCATCCGTCATCGCGCCATCTTTGCCGCCGGGCTGGGCGCGGTCAACGGCAAAAGCCATTTGCACCCGCGCGGTTCCCGCCCCACATAGGGGGCCAGCACCGTGAAAGGAACGCCATGCTCACCCGCCTTGCCGATCAATCGCTGTTGCGCCACCAGTGCTATGTGAACGGAAAGTGGGTGGGCGAGCCGGAGATCGCCGTTCTCGACCCGGCCAGTGCCGAGCCGGTGGGCCATGTTCCCGCGATCGATGCCCGGGGTGTGCAGCAGGCCATTGCCGCCGCCGAGGCGGCGCTTCCGGCGTGGCGGGCGAAAACCGCAGCCGAGCGCGCCCGCATTTTGCGGCGCTGGTTCGACCTGATGACCAGGCATCAGGACGACCTCGCCCTTATTCTTACCACCGAACAGGGCAAGCCGCTGGCCGAGGCGCGCGGGGAAATCGCCTATGCGGCATCGTTCATCGAATGGTTCGCCGAGGAAGCCAAGCGGGTCTATGGCGAAGTGATCCCCAGCCACCGTGCCGACAGCCGCATCGTGGTGATCCGCCAGCCGGTGGGGGTGGTGGCTGCCATTACACCCTGGAACTTCCCGTCGGCGATGATCACCCGCAAGGCAGCACCCGCCCTTGCCGCCGGTTGCACCATGGTGGTGAAGCCCGCCACCCAGACGCCGCTTTCGGCACTGGCGCTTGCCGAACTGGCGGAGCGCGCCGGTATTCCGGCCGGAGTGTTCAACGTGGTGACCGGCAAGGCCTCGGTGATCGGCGCCGAGCTGACGGCAAGCCCCATCGTGCGCAAGCTGAGTTTCACAGGCTCGACCGCCGTTGGCAAGCAACTGATGGCGCAATCGGCCCCCACCATGAAGAAGCTGTCGATGGAGCTGGGCGGCAATGCCCCGTTCCTGGTATTTGCCGATGCCGATCTCGATGCCGCAGTCGATGGAGCGATGGCGTCGAAATACCGCAATTCCGGGCAGACCTGCGTATGCGCCAACCGCCTGTTCGTGGCGGCCGAAATCGCCCCCGAGTTCGAGCGAAGGCTGGCAGCGGCCGTTGCCACCCTGAAGGTGGGGGCAGGGGTGAACCCCGGCGTGCAGCAGGGGCCGCTGATCGATACCGATGCCGTGTGCAAGGTGGAAGAGCATGTACAGGACGCGCTGGCCAGGGGCGGGCGGCTGGTGACGGGCGGCCAGCGTCACGAGCTGGGAGGCACCTTCTTCCAGCCCACCATCATCAGCGGCTGCACGCCCGACATGCAGCTGGCGCGCGAGGAAACCTTTGGCCCGCTGGCGCCGATTTTCGTGTTCAAGACAGAGGCCGAGGCAATTGCCCTCGCCAATGCCAGCGAGGTAGGGCTGGCGGCCTATATGTATACCCGCGATCTGGCGCGCGCCTGGCGGGTGGCCGAGGCGCTGGAAGTGGGCATGGTGGGGATCAATTCCGGCATCCTTTCCACCGAGGTGGCGCCGTTTGGCGGCATCAAGGAATCGGGGCTGGGGCGGGAAGGCTCGCGCCATGGCATCGAGGAATATGTCGAGATGAAATATCTGCTGATGTCGGGAATCGGCCCGGCCTGAGCAGCGCACAATCAACTTACCGATCACGGAGAGAGCATGACGAAACGGGTGGCAGTGACCGGGGCAGCGGGTGCTCTGGGCAGCAAGGTATGCACGGTGCTGGCGGAACAGGGCTGGCAGGTGATCGGCATCGATGTCGCCCATGCGCCGGGGCTGGCCTTTGCCGGGCTTGATCTGACGGACGAAACTGCCGTGGGCCGGGTGGCGGCGGAAATCGCTGCCGGCGGGCCGTTGCAGGGGCTGGTGAATATCGCCGGAGGCTTCCGCTGGGAAAAGCTGGCCGATGGCGCGGTTGCCACCTTTGATCAGCTGTTCCGGCTGAACGTGAAAACGGCGCTGGTGACCTCGAAGGCGCTGCTGCCGCTGTTGCGTGACGGCAAGGGGGCCATTGTGAATATCGGTGCCGCCGGCGGGCTTAAGGGTGGGCTGGGAACGGGTGCCTATGCGGCATCGAAGGCGGGGGTGCACCGGCTGACCGAGGCACTGGCTGAGGAACTGAAAGACGAGGGCGTGCGGGTGAATGCGGTGCTTCCCAGCATCATCGACACTGCCGCCAATCGCGCCGACATGCCCGAGGCCGATTTTTCCCGCTGGGTGGCCCCCGCCGAACTTGCAGCGGTGATCGCCTTCCTGCTGTCGCCAGCGGCATCGGCCGTGACCGGGGCCTTGCTTCCGGTGACCGGGCGTGTCTGAGGCCGGGCCGTGGCGCGGCCCGCTGGACGGGGTGCGCGTGCTCGATTTCACGCGGGTGCTGGCGGGGCCGGCTGCTGCTCTGGCTCTTGCCGATCTCGGGGCCGAGGTCATCAAGGTCGAGCCTCCCGGCGGTGGCGACGAAACCCGCAGCTTTCCGCCGCTGCGCGATGGGGAAAGCCACTATTTCCTGGGGGTGAACCGCGGCAAGAAAAGCATCGTCATCGATCTGAAGTCGCCCGATGGCGTTGCCCTGGCACATGGTCTTGCCGATCGCAGCGACATCGTCATCGAGAATTATCGCCCCGGGGTGATGGAGCGTCTGGGCCTTGGCTATGAGACATTGGCGGCCAGCAACCCCGGGCTGATCTATTGTGCGATTTCGGGCTATGGCATGACCGGCCCTCTGCGCGACCGACCGTCGTTCGATATCGTGTTGCAGGCTATGTCGGGGGCGCTGTCGGTGAACGGAGAGCCGGGGCAGCTTCCCACCAAGATGGGGATTCCGCTGGGGGATCTGGTGGGCGGCATTAACGGGCCGATCGCCATTCTGGCGGCGCTCCATGAGCGCCACCGCACCGGGCGCGGCCAGCTGATCGACATCAGCCTGATGGACGGGCTGGTCGGCTTGCTGGGCTATTATGCGCAGCTGGCGTTTTTCACCGGCCAGTCACCGCAGCCGCTGGGCTCACAGCACCCCAATCTGGTGCCCTATGGCATTTTTCCGGCCCGCGACGGATCGATCGTGGTGGCCTGCCTGACCAATGGCTTCTGGGCGAAGATCTGCGCCGCCCTTGCCATGCCCGAAGCTGCAACCGACCCGCGCTTTGATACCATTGAGAAACGCCGCGACCATCGCGCCGAAGTCAATGCCCTGCTCAGTAACTTCACCAGCCGGCACGATGTTGCCGAACTTGTCGCCCTGTTCACCCGACATGAGGTGCCGCATGCCCCAATCCTGTCGGTGATCGAGGCGCTGACGCAGCCTCAGACCGTGGCGCGGGGCATGGTGGTTGAGGTGGAGCATAGCCGGCTGGGCGCCATTCCCATCGTCAATCGGCCGTTTCGCTTTGGCGGAGCCGAACAGTCGCCACCGTCTGCCCCGCCCACGCTTGGTGAGCATACCGACGAGGTGCTGGCCGCAGTGCTGGGGCTGTCGGCCGAACAGATCGCCCGCCTGCGTACCGACGCCGTGGTGGCCTGAGGGCGGCAAACCCGCGGCTTTGCCGGTTGTGAAACGGCGGTCTATGGTTGGTGCCGGGCAGGCACCACGAGGGTAGAGAGGAGCAGACCATGCGCGAGATCAGCCACTGGATTGGCGGAGAATCGGTATCGGGCGGGACGGGGCGTTTTTCAGACGTGTTCGACCCGGCAACCGGCACGGTACAGGCGCGGGTGGAGCTGGCCGATGTGGCGCTGGTGCAGCGCGCCGTGGCGGTGGCGCGTGCCGCCCAGCCGCAATGGGCCGCGATGAACCCGCAGCGGCGAGCCCGGGTGCTGTTCCGCTATCGCGAGCTGATCGAACAGAATACCGAGGAACTGGCGCGGCTCCTGTCATCGGAACATGGCAAGGTGGTGGCTGATGCCCGTGGCGATGTGCAGCGCGGGCTCGAGGTGGTGGAATTTGCCTGCGGCATTCCCCACCTGCTGAAGGGAGACTATACCCAAGGGGCGGGGCCGGGGATCGATGTCTATTCGTTCCGGCAGCCGCTGGGGGTGGTGGCCGGAATCACGCCGTTCAACTTCCCGGCGATGATCCCGCTGTGGATGGCGTCGGTGGCGATTGCCTGCGGCAACGCCTTCATCCTCAAGCCCTCGGAGCGCGACCCGTCGGTGCCGGTGCGGCTGGCGGAGCTGGCGCTGGAGGCAGGGCTTCCCGAAGGCATCTTCAACGTCGTGAACGGCGACGCGCAGGCAGTGGATGCCATCCTTGACGACCCTGACATCAAGGCGGTGAGCTTCGTCGGTTCGTCGGATATTGCCCAGTATGTCTATGGGCGAGGCGCCATGAGCGGCAAGCGCATGCAGTGCATGGGCGGCGCCAAGAACCATGGCATCGTGTTGCCCGATGCCGATTTCGATCAGGTCGTTGCCGATATCGTCGGCGCAGCCTTCGGCTCGGCGGGGGAACGCTGCATGGCGCTTCCGGTGGTGGTGCCGGTGGGCGAGGCCACTGCCAATGAACTGCGCCACCGGCTGCTGCAGGCGATTCCCGGCTTGCGGGTAGGGGTGCCGACCGACGCAGACGCCCATTACGGGCCGGTGGTGACTGCGGCCCATCGTTCCCGGATTGAACATTATATCGATATGGCGGCCAGTGAAGGGGCGGAAATCGTGGTCGATGGCCGCGGCTTTTCCCTGCAGGGCCATGAGGGCGGGTTTTTCATGGGGCCAACATTCATCGACCATGTGACTCCGGCGATGAAAAGCTATCAGGAAGAGATTTTCGGACCGGTTCTGCAGATGCTGCGCGCCCACAGCTTCGAGGAGGCCGTCAGCTACCCGACCCGCCACCCCTATGGCAACGGAGTCGCCATCTTTACCCGCAACGGTGATTTCGCGCGGCGCATGGCCGCCGAGGTAGAGGTGGGAATGGTGGGCATCAACGTGCCGATCCCGGTGCCGGTTGCCTACCACAGTTTTGGCGGGTGGAAACGTTCGGGCTTCGGTGACCTCGATCAATACGGGCTGGATTCGGTGCGCTTTTATACCCGCACCAAAAAGGTCACCCAGCGCTGGCCTGCCGGAGGCAACATCGAAGACCAGAGCTTCGTGATTCCCACCATGGGGTAGCCGGGGTCCGGCAGCGACTTGTTGCAAATTCTGCCAGTGGTGCCCTGACGGGGAAATACCGCAGTGAGCACGGCTTTATTTCGCTGGTGCCGGCCAGTGCGAGATGACGGTCTGCGGCAGCGGACGTGGCCGTTCGTCGAGGGGTTTTGAAGGGGTGCCGATGAACACCCACCCGACGACATGCCCGCCGGGAGCGCCAAGGGCCTTGGCAACGCCCGGCAGCTGGCTCGCCAGGCCGCTCAGCCAGTTGCCGACAAAGCCCATGGCATGGGCTGCCAGCAGCAGGTTTTGGCAGGCGGCGCCGGCGGAAAGCTGTTGTTCCCATTCGGGAATGTTTCGCCCGTGCTGAACCGTGGAAATCACCGCCACCAGCACGGGCGCCTGTGCTGCAAAGGCTTCCAGCTTTTCGATTTCGTGAGCGCCGGCCTCGGGGCGGTGCCTGTGCAGCTTTTCCAGAAGCAGCTGCCGCAAGGCATCCCTGTCGGTGATGACGACAAAGCGCCATGGCGCCAGCTTGCCATGATCGGGAACGCGGCTGGCAGCCTGCAGGATGGTTGCCAGCTGTCCGGAATCGGGGCCGGGTGCCACCAGAGTGCGCGCTTTGGCAGAGCGGCGGCTGAGCAGCAGCGACAACGGCGTCGCACCATCATTGAACGTGGGAGTATCCATGGCGGCGTCTTGGCACAGGCTGCGGGCGATAGCCAATATGTCGCGCCCCCAGGGGGCAGCTTCAGAGTAGCTTCGTCTTCAGAAGCTGTTAGTAGCAGCACATGCCTGACATGCCCCCACCACTTCCCGAAACGATCATGGTGCGCGCCATCACCCCTGAAGCCGGAGCCGAGGCCTTTGGCGCCCTGCGGCTGGACCGGGACGACCTGTCAGGCGCATCAGGGCGTGTCGAAGATGCCTTGCGCACCATTGGCGGCATGCAGCTGTTTCGTGCCTCGTCGACCCGCACCTCGAACCCGACGGCTGATGGCCTTACGGCGCGCGGGCTGGCGGGCAACGCCGCCAGCCGCCTGCTGGTGACTTTGGATGGCGTACCTTTAGGCGACCCGTTCTTCGGGTTCGTGGCATGGGGCAACCTTATGGGCCGGCCGATCAGGCAGGCCGAACTGGTGCGTGGCGGCGGGCTGGGCGGATCAGGAGCGCTGGCTGGCACGCTGGCACTGGAAACTGCAGATCCGCAGACGGCCGCCTCGGTGCGGATGGGCAGCCGCAACAGTGCCGAAGCGATCGTATCACTGGCGCTGCCGGTGGCGTCGGGCAGTTTCGGGCTGTTTGCCGGCCATAGCCGGGGCGATGGCCAGTATCTGGTGGAAGCGCCCGGCCCCGGCGACATCAAGGCTCGCTACCGGCAAACGGCGCTGGGCGGGCGCGCTGATGTTACGGTGGGCGACTTTCAGATCGATGGCGGCATATCGGCTTTTGACGACCAGCGGGTGCGGGGGGTGGAAGGCGCGGATATCGGCTCGTCGGGTGGCGATGCCAGCGTTCGCCTGCGCTACAATGGTTCGTGGCGTGCCCAACTGGCGATGTTCGCACAGATTCGCGATTTTTCGACCGTAAACCGCACTCTGGATGCCACGCGCACCATCGCCACCACCAACCTCGACCAGGAAAAGACCCCGGCCCACGGCTGGGGCCTGCGCCTTACGGTCGAGCCGCCGCTGGCTGAGGATGTGGCACTGGCGACAGGAGCCGAGTGGCGGGAGAATAGCGGCCAGACCCGCGAGCTGTTCCGCTTTGTGGCAGGAGAGCCCACCCGGTTGCGGCTGGCCGGCGGCTCCCAGCAGACGGGGGGGGTGTTTTTCAATGCCAGCTGGCGGGCAACTCCGCAGTTGCTGCTGACTGCGGCGGGCCAACTTGACCGCTGGCGCATCAGCGATGGCCTGTTGCAGGAGATGGATCGTGCCAGTGGCGCCATCACCCTTCAGGAAAGCGGTGCGCCGCGAACGGGCACCGAACCAGGTGCCCGTCTTGGCCTCACCTATCGTCCGGCGCCTGCTTTGCTGTTGCGTGCCGCCAGCTATCGGGGGTGGCGGCTCCCCACTCTGAACGAGCTCTATCGGCCGTTTCGGGCCGGGCCCAATGCAACGGCCGCCAATCCTGATCTGCAACCGGAACGGTTGTGGGGAGGCGAGATCAGCCTGGCCTACCAGCCACTGGCCAATGCCAGTGTTTCTGTGACCGGCTTCTACAACCACTTGCAGAACCCGGTCGCCAATGTGACTCTGGCCTCCGGGCCGGGAATCTTCCCCGGCGTCGGCTTCGTGGCGGCCGGTGGCCAGTACCGGATGCGGCAGAACCTGAAGCACATCAACAGCCACGGGCTCGAGGCCGATGCCCGCCTGTCATTGCGCAACGGGCGTATCGTTGGCAGCCTTGCCGTGGTAGATGCCACTGTGGCCGGAGGCGGGCTCGATGGTTTGCGGCCGGCGCAGGCTCCGGCCTTCAGCGCCAGCCTTTCCGTGGCCCGGCAGTTCGGGGTTGCCGATCTGTCGGTCACTCTACGTCACCTTGGTTCGCGCTTTGAAGACGACCGCAACCAGCGTCGCCTGCCGGCGGCCACCACCATTGACCTAATGGCGACCGTTGCCATGGGGCGCGGTCTGGACCTGTGGCTGGCAGCCGAGAATCTGACCGATGCACTGGTTGCCAGCGGCTTTTCCGGCCAACAGTTCGAACGCGGCCAGCCCCGTACGCTATGGCTGGGCCTGCGTTACCAGCCGGGTGCCGGCCGGCCCTAGCCAGCGACGGTTCTCCTTGTGTTGCAGCCTAGAACGGCTTGGTAACCCCAAGGTAAGAGGTGGCTACCAGAAGCGCATAGACCACGAACACCCACACGCGGGTATCGTCCATGGTGCGACGCAGCGGCAATTCGGTGGCATCGCTCGACCCTTCGGCCAGCAGCCGCTTCAGCTGCGGCCCAACCGGCTTGAAGCGGATCTCGGTAATGATGGCGGCCACGAAGATCAGCCCGAACAACAGGGCCTTGCAGGCCAGCCAGTGGGGGGCAAGGGGTTCCCCCGTCGCCAGCGACAGGCTGCCAAGGCCAAGATAGAACAGGGTGATCACGATCTTCAGTGCGAACTCGATCCTCTGGTTGCGCGCGGCCCGGGGCGTCTGGTCGTGGTGGTGCGAATCCCACGCCAGCCACAGCCAGCCAAGGCCGATTACCCAGGCGGCTGTCAGCAGCAGCGGCGGAACGGCCCAGTAACCACCCATGGTCACCACCGTCAGCGACATCGGCACCATCAGCGCCCAGGCGCTGCGGGGGATCATGTCAGTTACGACCAGAAGTTTCAGAAGCGCCAGGCGCTGATCTAGGGAATAGAGTTGACGTTTGCGGAAATGCTGACCGGCCAGGAATACCCCCATGTCGGCACCCAGCCACAGAACGAACAGCAGCAGGTGCAGGTAGACGACAGTTGGGTAGGCGAGGGCGGTAAGCGACATGCGGATATCCTTGAAATATAATAAGTCACCTTGACAGGGAAATCGAGATCAGGGAAGTTGTCCGGACAATTTTTCCATGATCAACGGATCGGGCGGCTGCGGCTGCCAGTTGATACCTCAAGGGGAGTTAACAATGAAGGGGTTCCTGTTTTCCTCGGCTGCCATTGTGCCTGCCATTATGCTGGCAAGCCCGGTGCAGGCCCAGCAAGATGATTCGCGCCGTGCAGAGAGTGGCGGCATCGAGGACATCATCGTCACTGCCCAGCGCCGCAGCGAGAGCATGCAGAAGGTGCCAATCGCGGTATCGGCCTTCTCGCAGGATCAGCTTCGTTCCCAAGGGGTGTCCTCGACACTCGATCTCGGCCGGTTCGTTCCCAACCTGCTGTCGATGAACAACACCGGTATCGGCACGGCCAACGCCTTCTACATCCGCGGCCTTGGCAATACCGAAACCATCTCGACCTTCGATCCGCCCGTCGGCACCTATGTCGACGATATCTACCTGAGCCGCCAGAATGCCAACAACATCAACCTGTTCGATGTAGAGCGTGTTGAAGTTCTGCGCGGGCCGCAGGGCACCTTGTTCGGCCGCAACACCACGGGCGGCGCCATCAACGTGGTGATGCGCCAACCTGGAACCGAATTTGGCGGCTATGCCGAAGTGGGGTACGGCAGCTACGACAAGAAAGTCGTTCGCGGCTCTGTCGATATTCCGGTCAATGATAGCCTCGGGGTCAAGATTTCCGGCTACTGGCAAGACGACGACGGCTTCGTGAAGAATGTCACCACCGGCGACCGTCTGAACGACGATGACGGCTGGGGGGTGCGCCTGGGCATTCGCGGCGATCTTGCCGATGGCATCCAGTGGACCGGTTCTTACGCGCACATCGTTGCCAATGGCGAGAATATCCTGAATTTCACCTGCAACCCCGCCAACCCCACGGAATGCGATGGCCGCTATGCGACCACCGGAATCCCGGCCGGGCGCACATCGGCTGATTCTCCCTTTGCCTCGCTGGCGATCACCGGCCGCAAGAAGAACTATCTGCTGGGCAACTACACCCAGACCAATCTCATCACCTCGAACCTGGCGTTCGATATCGGCGACAGCGCCAAGCTCAACCTGATTACCGGTTTTGTGACCCAGGCCCAGCAATATGCCATGGATTTCTATGATGGCCGCGGCGGACCGTCGCTGTCAGTTCCGGTCCCGCCTGTCAGGGGATACGCGCGCGGGGGCTTTACTTTCCTGAACGACGGTACCCACGAACAGTTCAGCCAGGAAGTCAAGCTGACCGGAAATTTCACCAATAATTTCGTCGAATATGTGGCTGGTGTTTTCTACCTTCATGAAAACAACATGACGGATTTCGCCGATCTGTTCACGGTTGCGGCACCGGTTACTCTGGTTCTGGGTGACCGTACCCTTCGCAATACCACCCGCGCGATTGCCGGATACGCTCAGGCGGATTTCAACGTCACCAGCCAGCTGAAACTTACGGCCGGTATCCGCTATACTGATGAAGTGAAGACTCTGAACGTCCACGATAACCGCGTGCAGTGCAGTGGCAACGTGCTGCCGGCCACCTGCCTTGATAATCATAATCTGTTCGGTCCATCGGGTCTTGCCATCCCCACCCGATTGCAGGCCAAGCTGTGGACCCCGCGCTTTGCCGTCAATTTCAATGCGACCGACGATGTGCTGCTGTTCGCATCGGCGACGCGCGGTTTCAAATCCGGTGGCTGGAATGCCCGGGTCACTTCGCCATCGGCGTTCATCCCCTTCAACCCCGAGAAGGTGTGGAGCTATGAAGCTGGTGTGAAATCCGAGTGGTTCGACCACCGGGTGCGCGCCAACCTTACGGTTTTCCACCTCGATGTCCGCGATTTGCAGACGCCTTCGGCCCTGGTGGCACCCAACGGCTCGGCGTCGTTCATCACCCGCAACTTCGCCAACATGAAGAACACCGGGGTCGAGGCCGAGCTTACCGTGGCGCCGGTCACCGGGCTGCATCTGTATGTCAATGCCGGGTATCAGGATGCCCGCCTCTCGATCAACCGCGACGCGCCTGATTTCGATGAGTATGGCATTCAGTCTGTCAACGCCCAGCAGAAGCTATGTCAGGCACTGCTTGCGGCCGGCAACATCCCCGGCGGGCCTGGCACCACGGCAGCCTGCGGCGCCGGGATCATCACCCCAGAGGGCGAGATCGCGCAACCCACCCGCACCCCCAAGCTGACTCTGGCTTTTGGCGGCAGTTATGAGATGCCGCTCAGTGAAAGCCTGTCGCTCACGCCGTCAGTGAATGTCAGCTATCGCAGCTCTCAGGAAACGGGGTCAGCCAACTATACCATCTATTCGGGCAGCATCAGCGGCACCAACGGCTCATTCCCCGCCAATCCGTTCAGCGGCGACATCATCACGGGTTCGTTTGCGCCTTCGGCATGGTTCGTGAATGCCGGCGTATCGCTGAACGGCCCCGAGAATGTGTGGCAGGTGTCACTCACCTGCACCAACTGCTTCAACCGGGTTGCCGCCAACACCTCGCTGGTGAACACCCGCTATATCGACAGTCCGCGGCGGTGGAACGTCAGCCTGCGCCACCGATTCTGACTTGGGAGAACTACCCGTTCCGGCTATGCACCCTCCTGATGCGCTTGTGCATCAGGAGGGGAAAGCAGACTGACGGTGGATAAGGAAGTAAATTCACTCAACAGGTTGCTGGCGACGGAGGCCATCCGCCAGTTGAAGGCGCAGCGGCTCAGGGCCATCGACTCCAAGGACTGGTCCACCTACGCCGCACTGCATGCCGATGATCATGTGTCAGACAGCTATGGCGGCGAGGTGATGCGCGGCAATGCCGCCAACGTCCGTCATTTGTCGGCACTGCTTGAAGGCGTGACCACCATACATCAGGTGCACTCCTACGAGATCAGCTTCACGGGGGACAACGACGCCAGCGGGATCTGGGCCATGGAGGACCGGTTGTACTGGACACAGGGCGGCAAACCGCACTGGATACATGGCTGGGGGCATTACCACGAACGCTATCGCTGTGAGCGTGGCGTCTGGCGCTTCTGCTACCGCCGGCTGGATCGGCAGCGCGTGGAAATGTCAGACGGCGGCAACCTGGAGGAGCGTGACAGACCGACTTCCTAGGCTGCCGATTGGCGAGAAATCTGGTGCGGAGGAAACGCGGGCAATGACCCATTGGCGCGCCGGTTGGCGACTATTGATGGCATGGCTGACCAGTGCCTGCCTGTTGCCGGGAATGGCGGGGCTGCTTCTGGCAGGCCCGCTGCGTGCAGAAACTGCGGCCCCTGTCGCGATCGTGTTCGATACCGACATGTATGGCGATATCGACGACGCCCTGGCGCTTGCGGCCCTGCATGCCCTTGCCGACCGGGCAGAGGCAAGGATTGCCGCCGTCACGCTCAGCACGGGCGGTAGCTGGCCGGCCGCCTTCGTCAGGGCCGTAAATCGTTATTATGGCCGTGATATCATTCCGGTAGGTGTGGTAACGGGTGGCGTGACAGAGGAATCGACACGCGCCACCTTTACCCAACGCGGGTGGCAGGCATGGCTGCCGTCACCTGATGGCATTAATTACACGCAGGAATCAGCCCGGCAGGCCGGAGAAGTACCCAGACCGGCCGACGACGCTGTCAGGGTTCTGCGCCAGGTGCTGGCGGCTGCACCAGACCATGCTGTCGTGGTGGTGCAGGCAGGGTTTGGAACCAATCTGGCACGACTGCTTGAATCAGCACCTGATTCGTTCAGCCCGCTAGACGGTCGTGCTCTGGTGGCTTCCAAGGTGCGGCTTCTGGTGATGATGGCCGGCAATTTTGCCAAGGTCGGCACGGAAGGTGGTGCTGCAAGCCAGCCGGAGTTCAACCTGCTGATGGATGTGCCATCGGCACAATCCGTAGTGACGCAATGGCCAACCCGGATCGTGTTCAGTGGCTATGAAATCGGCGCAAAGGTCAGGTTTCCGCAGCGACTGGCCGAGCGTGGCTTTGCCGCCATGCCCGGCAACCCGGTGGCCGTGGCCTATCATCATGCATTGACACAATATCTCCGGGCATCGGGGCACCCGGAAAAACCTCACGATCACGCCACATTCGATATCACGGCGGTACTGCACGCCGTGCGCCCGGATGACGGATATTTCTCTCTGTCGGCGCCCGGAACGGTTTCGGTGATGGCCGATGGCAGCAGCCGGTTCAGCGCCGGGGGTGCGGGCCGGCACCAGTTCCTGCAATTGCCGGATGACCAGAAGCTGCGGCTTCAGGAAGCCATCAGCCTGCTGGTTACCCAGCCACCAGCCCGCCGTCTCTCTGGCCGATAAGAACAGAGAGATTCGGCCATATGATCAGGCCGTGCTTCCGCGTGCCATGATCATGCTGGCCGGCGGCTGAATCCCGGGATGTGTTTCAGGCGCATGATAGTGCGGATTTCCGGCGTTTGTTGCGAACAACTCCGCCTGCCAGGCCAAAGCCTGCTATCATCATTACCCAGGAAGCGGGTTCGGGCACGGGAATGACGACCGATTGCTTGCCGAGATGGATATCATCAACAGCAAAATCATTGCCGGCTCGAACAGTGTTGGCATTCACCAATCTGACAACAGCCGTAGATGCAGAGCCACTGTTGAAGTTGCTGGATAGGCCGATCCACTGGCCAACCGGGTTTTCCGGCACACCAAGTGTGACCAGATCGGAAAAGGCTCCGCCATCGAGAGAGACGCTGAACGTCAGCAGAGGCGGGTTGACCCCCCCGCCGGAACAACAGACATTGGCCACGAAGGCTTCGAAGAAGTAGTTTGTATTGGAATCGATGGCGATGGAACCGGAGTTCCAGACGACATCACCAGCATTCGGTGAACCGTTTACCACCATCATCAGGCCGCTTCCTGAAGTGTGGTCACCAATCGACACGAAATTGCCGTTCCATGGCCAAGGGTCAGATCGAACTGTATACTGGCCTTCGTCGTTATTACTAGCAGGTGAGTATAAATAGTCTGACGTAAATCCACTGTTTCCAGATTCGAAATCACCATTTGTGATCAGGTTGGCGGCTTGGGCAATTTCAGGCATTGCCAATACAGCAGCTGCTGCCAGAAAACGTGATATACGCTTCATGGCTTCCTCCCTTGTTAATTCCAGCACTCTGGGGCTGAAGGCTGTTTTTACCATGCCTTCCTTTCCTGTTCAACACATTGTGTTTCATGCGTTGGGACAGGATTCGGAGATGTGCGGCAGAATCAGGATCCTGTCCGGTGACTCTTGCTGGCTCGTCTGATTGCCGGGCGTGTATGGAATGTGGTTTCCCCGGTATCGGAGTTACTGCGGGCCAGCGCAATGCAGTTTCTGGGCCGAGGAGTTCACTATGGCCTGCATGTCCGTGAACCATATGATGGAGCGGGTAGCGGGAATCGAACCCGCATATTCAGCTTGGAAGGCTGCTGCACTACCATTGTGCTATACCCGCGCGCTGCTGAGTGGCAGGCCCCGGTGCCGGGTGGTGGAGGGGGTTGGATTCGAACCAACGTACGGAAAACCGGGCAGATTTACAGTCTGCTGCCTTTAACCACTCGGCCACCCCTCCGTTCCCGGACCGGGACGCGGCAAATGGCCAATGGACAGGCACTTGTCAACCTCTGAGCGCACAGCCATCAGGATGGCAGTGCAAAGCGGGGGGATGATGGCAAGATTGCTAGTGTGGCTGGTGGCGGCGGTTACCGGGTTGGTTGCGGCGGTGTTCATCGCTTTCATGGTCAGCCCCGAACCCGGCGTATGGGTGATCAGCAGGATTTTTGCACGCGGTGATGCCCGAACCATCGAACGCACAGCGCCTTTTGTGCCGCCCGGGGTGATTGCCCGGCAGGATATTGCTTATGGAACGGGGGCTGACGAGCGGCTCGACCTGTTTCTTCCCCCGGTTGGCGTTCCCCGCCGCAGCCCCGTGATCGTGTGGGTGCATGGGGGCGGATTTGTGACCGGTAGCAAGGAAAGCGTTGCCAACTGGCTGAAGCTGGTGGCGGCAGCGGGTTACCCGGTGGTGTCGGTGGAATATACCCGTGGTGCCAGCCGCGCCTACCCGCTTCCGGTGCGGCAGTTGCAGGCGGCCCTTGCCTTTCTGCAGGCCAATCAGGCCAGGCTTGGTGTCGATGGCAGCCGAATTGTCCTGGGTGGCGATTCGGCCGGGGCCCACATTGCCGCCCAGGCGGCGCTGTCGGTGACCAACCCTGCCTATGCCCGAGGCCTTGGGGTCAAGCCTGCCATTACAGCTGACCAGTTGAAGGGCATGTTGCTGGCCTCGGGGCTCTATGACGTTCCCGACCTGGCGGCGGCAGGGTGGATTCGGCCATTGGTGCGGGCCATGTTCTGGGGCTACACCGGTTACCGGAACTTGTCGGATGCCCCCGGACACAGATATTTTTCCATTCCAGACAATGTGGGGGCATCCTTCCCGCCCAGCTTCATTACCGGTGGCAACGGCGATGCCCTGACCGTTCAGGGAAAGAAGCTGGCCAACGCGCTGCGCCGGTCGGGTGTTGTCGTCGATACCCTGTTTTTCGACGACAATCACATGCCGCTGCAACCGCATGAATTTCAGTTTGCCCTCGATACACCGGAAGGCAAACTGGCTTTTCAGCGCATGATGGCGTTTATCGGCAGCCTGAGCAGCCCCGATCAGGGAAGCGCCAGCCGCCAGACCGGGGACGCCAGCGTTTCGTGAAGGCTGCGTGATCAGTGGATTCCATTTGATGGAGACATGTTCTATCGGCCGCTGATGGGACGCAGACCGCACAGACGCCACGGTACGGCCAACCGGCCAGATCCGAACCGCCCGCGCTTTTATGGGCGCCACGCCGTTTATGCAGCGCTCGACAACCCGGCGCGCCGCCTGAGGAAACTGTACGGCACCCACGAGGAACTGGCGAAGATCGTCATTCCCGATGGCTTGCCGGTGCAATATGGCGATGCCCATGATCTGGCGCGGCTGGTGCCGGCCGATGCCCCGCATCAGGGGCTGGTGCTTGAGGTGGAGCCGCTGGAGGAGATCTGGCTGGACGACGTACTTGCTGATCCGCAGGCCGGGGCGCCGCTGATGGTGCTTGACCAGGTGACCGACCCGCACAATGTCGGCGCCATCATCCGTTCAGCTGCTGCCTTCGGAGCCCGGGCCCTTGTCACCCAGGATCGCCACAGCCCCCCCGAATCAGGGGCGCTGGCACGTGCGGCTTCGGGGGCGCTTGAGGCGCTGCCGTGGGTGCGGGTGGTGAACCTTGCCCGTGCACTGGACGACATGGCAGAGGCGGGATTCTGGCGGGTAGGACTGGCGGGCGAGGCGAGCCAGACACTCGATTTGGCGCTGGGGGCGGGGCCGGTTGCACTGGTGATGGGGGCCGAAGGTGACGGGTTGCGCCACAACAGCCGGGAGCATTGCGACGTGCTGGCGCGATTGCCGATCACCCGCGCCGTGGAAAGCCTGAATGTCTCGAACGCGGCAGCGATTGCCCTTTATGCAGTAACCACCCGAAGCTGAGGCGTTCAGGCGGCCTTGCGGCGGCTGATACGCGCCTTTTCCAGTTTTTTCAGCAGCATCTCACGCTTCAGGCGCGACAGATGGTCGATGAACAGGATGCCGTTCAGATGGTCCATCTCGTGCTGGAGGCAGGTGGCGGTCAGCCCGTCGAGCAGGGCATCGTGGGGCGTGCCCTGTTCATCGAGCCAGCGCGCGCGGATGGTAGCCGGACGTTCGACATCGGCGAACTGTTCAGGAACCGACAGGCAGCCTTCCTGATAGACATGCATCTCGGCCGACGGGTCGTACAGTTCGGGGTTGATGAAGACGCGCGGGTTGCGGGTGGGCTTGCCATCGGCATCTTCGGGGCCGTCTTCCAGGTCCATCACCAGTACCCGCAACGGTACGTCGACCTGAATGGCGGCAAGGCCGATTCCCGGTGCCGCGTACATGGTTTCGAACATGTCGGCGACCAGTGTGCGGATGGTATCGTCAACGGCGGCAACCGGCTCGGAAACCAGCTTGAGACGCGAGTTCGGCACTTCGATGATGGGGCGGATGGCCATGGCCTTTAGGTAGGTCGCAGAGTCTTCGTGGTCAAGTTACCGGGCCGCGCCGCCTTAGCGCCTGCAACAGCGTCCCTTCATCGAGATAGTCGAGTTCGCCGCCTACCGGCACGCCATGGGCAAGTTGCGACACCAGCACCCCGGAATCGGCAAGACGGGCGGCGACGAAATGGGCAGTGGTCTGCCCTTCGAGGGTGGCGTTCATGGCCAGGACAACTTCGGTAACGGCAGGCGGGCCGGGCAGGCGGGCCACCAGGCTTTCCACTTCCAGCTTGTCGGGGCCGACGCCATCGAAGGCCGACAGCATCCCCCCCAGCACATGGTAGCGGCCGCGAAACAGGTGTCCGCGCTCCAGCGCCCACAGGTCGGCGACATCGGCTACCACGCAGATCATCGTCGGGTCTCGGCGTGGATCGGTGCAGATGCGGCATGGCTGCGTGGTATCGAGGTTGCCGCAGATGTGACACTTCACCAGCGTGGAATCGACCTGTTGCAGTGCAGCAACAAGCGGTTTCAGAACGGTTTCCCGGTTTTTCATCAGGTAGAGCACGACGCGCCGCGCCGAACGCGGCCCGAGGCCGGGCAGGCGGGCGACCAGTGCAGTCAATTGCGGAAGGGCTTCATCCATAATAGGGGCATGTGCCATGCGCCTTGCCTTCATGGGAACCCCCGAGTTCGCAGTCGTCGCCCTGAAGCGGCTGGCGGCGGCCGGTCACGACATCGTTGCGGTTTATACCCAGCCGCCACGCCCAGCCAATCGCGGCCGGCTGACGCCATCGCCGGTACAGCTGTGCGCCGAGGCGCTGGGGATGGAGGTGCGCACGCCGCGCAGCCTGAAAGTCGCTGACGCACAGGCGGCATTTGCGGCGCTACAGCTCGATGTGGCGGTAGTGGCGGCTTATGGGCTGATCCTGCCGGTTGCGGTGCTGGAAGCGCCGCGGTTCGGATGCATCAACATCCATGCATCGTTGCTGCCGCGCTGGCGGGGGGCGGCGCCGGTGCAGCGGGCCATACTGGCCGGAGACGCGGAAACCGGCGTTGCCATTATGCAGATGGAAGCGGGGCTGGATACCGGACCGGTGCTGGCGTCGGCGCGCGTGCCGATCACCCGGCAGACAACCGGCGAGCTGACAGCGCAACTGGCCGACCTGGGGGCTGACCATTTGCTGAGGGTGCTGGAGCAACTGCCTGTTCCGGCCGAACCGCAGCCGACAGAGGGGGTCACCTACGCCGCCAAGATCACGAAGGCGGAAGCGCGAATCGACTGGACGAGCGATGCCGCTTCCATCGACCGGCTGGTTCGCGCCATGCAGCCAAGCCCTGGGGCATGGTTTGATAGCGGCGGGCAGCGGGTGAAGCTGATCTGCGCCGAGCCGGTGGCAGCCACGGGTTCGGCGGGCGTGTATCTGGGCGATGCCGTGGCAGGCTGCGCAGATGCCGCCCTGCGGCTGCTGGTTGTGCAGCCCGAAGGCAAGCCACGGATGGCGGCGGCCGACTGGCTGCGTGGGCGGCGGCTGGCACCTGGCGACCGGCTGTGACCACCCGCTTCCGGCTGGAGGTGGAATATGATGGCCGCCCGTTTATGGGGTGGCAGCGGCAGCCGCACGGGCCATCGGTGCAGGAGGCGCTCGAGACGGCAATTCACGACATTACTGCCGAGACAGTGGTGGTGCAGGCTGCCGGGCGCACCGATGCCGGGGTACACGCCAGCGCCATGACCGCCCATGTCGATATTGCGCGGCCGCTGACCACGTTTCGCCTGATGGAGGCCATGAATGCGCGGTTGCGGATGAATGGCGCTGCGGTAGCCGTGCTGGCCGCCAGTATTGCGCCAGAGGGGTTTCACGCCCGTTTTTCCTGCATCGGGCGGCGCTACCGCTACCGGCTGATGGTGCGCCGCGCACCCCTTACATGGCAGCAGGGGCTGGTGTGGCGTCGCCCCAAACCGCTTGATGTGGAGGCCATGCGGGAAGCCGCCACGATGCTGGTGGGCCGTCACGACTTCACCACGTTTCGCCATGTCCATTGTCAGGCGGCGTCACCTGTGAAAACGCTCGACCGGCTGGAGGTGGTGGACGGGAAGGCCGATGGTTGCACCTGGGTGGTCGAGGCAGCAGCGCGATCGTTCCTCCATCATCAGGTACGCTCGATGGTGGGGGCACTGGTGACGGTGGGGGAGGGCGGCTGGGCTCCGGCCGAGGTGGGACGGGCGCTGGCGGCCCGCAATCGTGCGGCACTCAGGCTGAACGCGCCGCCCGACGGATTGTGGTTTGCTGGCGCCGATTATGGCGAGACTGTCGGCTGATTTTACACTCTGGCCAATGGTTATCCTGTAACATACTGATAACCTTAGTCGTGAAATCTGGCATGATTCGTGCATGAAACATTCAGGAATATGGATATATGGATGACGGACGATCATGCCGAGCCTGAATCAGGACCAATGACCAACCAGCCGAAAAAGGGTCTGATCAATATCATCCTCGTCTGGATGATCGGGTTGGCACTTGGCATTTCCGCCGGAGCGATCACGGCGATGCTGCTGCTTCCCGGCTCTGATGATTCGGGCGCCCAGAACAGCATTGCCGACTATTTCCGTCATTAGACTGGCGCGCTCACAGGCCGCGCAACACAGGCTCTTACCGCTAGCGAGGGGAATTGGCAGCCGGTGGTGACTGGGTGCGGTTCAGGAGATCGGCCAGATCCTGCTTCCAGAACATCGCCCATGTGTGGGTGGAATGCCCCCGGGTTTCAGCAGTTTCCGGGATCAGGATGAAGCGGGCATTGGGCATTTTCGTCACTTCGCGTTCGGCAATTCCGAGATCGGGCGGGTTGATGAAATCATCGGCCGAGTTGATCCAGGTGACTGGCACGGTGATGCGGGCCAGTAAGGGCGCCGGGTTGTAGTTGCGGCTGGAATCGAGACGATAGATCACATCATTGGCATCATCGTTCATTCCGGCGCGCACCCGTTCTTCAAGGCCTTTTTCGGCAGCCTCGCGGGTGGGGGCCTCGGCCTGCATCCGCAGAGGCGCTGAGCCGGCAATCACCCCCAGCACCGCCGCTGTGCGCAGCCCGCCCATTGGCTGGGAGGTGTAGTTGCCGTTGTTCCACAGCGGGTCGGCCTTGATGGCGTCGATCGACATCTTGCGCCACATGCGGTTGCGGCCGGCAATCTCGACCGGCAGGCAGGCGGTTGGAAACAGGGCGGTTGCAAAGCCGGGGTGGGTGGCGCCCCACACGAAACTGTGCATACACCCCATCGAGGTGCCGCCCAGCAGCCGAAGATGATCAACCCCCAGATGCTCCTGCAGCAGACGCCGCTGCGCTTCCACCATGTCGGAGTAATCATATTTCGGGAAGGCCATGCGGAGGCCATCGGAAGGCTTGCTGCTGCCGCCATGGCCGATCGAATCGGGGAGGATGATCCAGTACCGGCTGATGTCGAGCGGCTTGCCCGGCCCGAACAGTTCATCAGCAAACTGCGGGCGCAGGAACTGGGCGCCGGTTCCGCCGGTGCCATGCAGGAACATGACGGCGTTGATGATGCGACCCCGGCTGTCGCGCTGCGGCCTGCCAAGCGTGCGGTAGTGAATCCGCAGCTCTGGCAGGGTTTCGCCGGTGTGGAAGCGGAAGTTCTTCAATGTGGCGTCGCCCTCGGTCACCGGCCACGCCGAGGAGACCTGGGCGGCAAGCGGCGCCGGGGCCAGTGGTGCGGTGGCAAGCAGCAGGACGGCAGCGGCTATCATGCGCATGGTCATTCCCTCTCCGGTTGGTCAGCGTTGTTACATAAGCCCTTCGGCGCGCAGGCTTTTGTGGCTGGTGCGGGCGATGATCAGGTGATCGTGCACCATGATCCCCAGTGGCTTGGCGGCGTCGGCGATGGCGCGGGTCAACTGGATGTCCTCGCGGCTGGGAGTCGGGTCTCCGGACGGGTGGTTGTGCACCAGAATGATGGCCGAGGCCTGCAGTTCCAGCGCCCTTTTCACGATTTCGCGCGGATAGGCGGGGGCCTGGTTGACCGTACCTTCGCCAAAGCGTTCATCGCGAATGAGAATATTGCGATTGTTGAGGAACAGAACCCGGAATTCCTCGGTCAGCTCGTGAGCGAGGCGGGCATGAAGATAATCTATTATTGTGTCGTAACTTGACAAGGCTGGCTTATCTATCACTTGACGTTGTAATTTACGTAATGATAGTGCTTGTGTAAATTTAATTGCTGCGGCAGCGGATTTTCCGACACCACTAATTTGCATCAGTTCACCGGGCGATGCAGTAATTACTGTAGGTAAATCTCCAAAATGATTGAGAAGATTTTTAGCAAGACCCTTTACATCTTGGCGTGGAATTGCAAGAGTAAGAACATATTCAAGTAATTCGTAATCATCAAAATTTTCTGAATTAGTGTTAAGCAATCTTTCTCTCATACGGCTACGATGACCGTTATTAAGTGATTTTTTTATATTGTTATTATTTTCAATAATATTAAATAGATTATTGTCCATAATATCCAGTAACCACCCCTCTGATTGTGACTACTTCTATTATGACCCCTCTCGTCACAACTATCTTGTTGGCCAAGTCTCCGACAATTCTATGACCAAAATGAGGGTAGTCACTTATGGGATAATTAGCAAGGTTAATAATGGGTTAATTAGTCCAAAATGGACGATCGAGGCCGCCCGGCGACAGGGTGAAGATTTCGTTGCCGGTTTCGGTGATGCCGATGGCATGTTCGAACTGGGCCGACAAGGACCGGTCGCGGGTAACGGCCGTCCAGCCGTCGTCAAGGATACGGGCGTCGGGACGGCCGGCGTTCAGCATCGGCTCGATGGTGAAGAACATGCCGGGGCGCAGTTCCGGGCCATCACCGGCACGGCCGGCGTGGACGATGTTGGGGGCCATGTGGAAGTGGCGGCCAAGGCCATGGCCGCAGAAATCGCGCACTACCGAATAGCGGTGCCTTTCGGCGTGCTTCTGGATGGCGGCGCCGATATGGCCCACGGTGTTGCCGGGCTTTGCCTGCTCGATCCCCAGCATCAGGCATTCATAGGTGATATCGACCAGTCGCCGCGCCCGCAGCGGGGGTTCGCCAGCGTAATACATGCGGCTGGTGTCGCCGTGCCAGCCATCGACCACCACGGTCACGTCGATATTCATGATGTCGCCGGGTTGCAGCAGCCGCGGGCCGGGAATACCGTGGCAGATCACATGGTTGATGCTGGTGCACAGGGCATGGCTGTAGCCGCGGTAGAAGATGGTGGCTGAAACCCCGCCGTTGGCAATCACATAATCATAGGCAAGCTGATCAAGCGCAATGGTCGAAACACCGGGCCGGACATGGGGCACCAGCATATCAAGCACTTCGGCCGCCAGCTTCCCTGCCTTGTGCATGCCGGCAAAGGCTGCTGCATCGTGAATGACGATGCGTCGTTCGTCGAGATCCGTGTCGCTCATTATCGTTGCGATGTAGGCTTTTCATGGCTGAAGGGCAACCGCAGCGGTGGCTTGCCGGCCTGGCACGCGGCTGATAGGCGCCGGAAACACGACACGAAGGGAGGATCGATGCGGACATTCATTGCCATTGCCGTGCTGCCGGTGCTTCTGGGTGCGGCCGGGCCGGTGGCCGAGCCGCAGCTGGCGCAGGCACTCGATACCATCCGCACGGCGGCATTGTCGCGCGATGCCAAGCAGGTGGCGCCACTGATAGCCGATGCCGCGACGCTGGTGTCGCAATCGGGCAAGGTCTACGACAAATCCGCCATTCTTGCCGATATTGGCGGCGGCTTTGAGGCATGGGACAACAGCGAGGTAGTGGTCCGCGATCAGGGCGATCTCGCGGTTGTCACCCTGGTGAACAGCCGCAAGCGGCCGCAGACCGACCCGGCGCGCTTTCGCGTGATGCAGGTGTGGAAGCGGCAGGGCAGGGGCTGGGCCCTTCTGGCGCAAAGCAGCGTGCGTTTGCCACCGGCCCCCTGACCGCCGGAGGCAACGGCAGCCATGGGCGGGCACTGGCGGCGGGGTAATGGATTCCCCCGCAATCCTGCTGTAGGGCTTGTGCATGGCAGGAATTGACCAGCAGGCACGGATCTGGACGGCGGCGCTCGTCATCATCGGTGACGAGATACTCTCGGGCCGCACCCAGGATGCCAATCTGGCCTATCTGGCGCGCTGGCTGAACATTCAGGGCATCCGCCTGAAAGAGGCGCGCGTCGTGCCGGATGAAACGGCGGCGATCGGCGCGGCGGTCAACGCCTGCCTTGCCGCCCATGATTATGTGTTCACCACGGGCGGCATCGGGCCAACGCACGACGACATCACCGTCGACGCCGTGGCTGCGGCCCTGGGGCTTTCCGTTGTGGTGCACCCGGATGCCGTCGAGATTCTGAAGCAGCATTATGGCGGACACATCACCGAGGCGCGGTTGCGGATGGCGCGGGTGCCCGAGGGTGCCGACCTCATCACCAACCCGGAAACCGGGGCGCCGGGTATCCGCATCGGCCGGCTGTTCATTCTTGCCGGGGTGCCGAAGATCACCCAGGGGATGCTGCGCGGCCTCGATGGGTCGCTGGCTGGTGGTCTGCCGGTGAAATCGCGGGCGGTAGGCGCGTGGGTGGCGGAAAGCGTGGTGGCCGATCTGCTGTCCACGGTGCAGAACAATCATGACGGGGTGCAGGTGGGAAGCTATCCGTTCTGGCGGAACGGCAAGGGTGGCGCCAATTTCGTTCTGCGGTCTGTCGATGATGTCGAACTGGAATCGGCCGTGGCGGCCCTGATGCAGGGGCTGGCAGAAATGGGTGTGACGGCACGGGAGGGTGAGATATGAACTGGGTGCGGCTTCTGATCGTGGTAGTCGTCGTTGGGGCGTTGATGGTCTTTTCCGTTTTCAACTCTCAGTTGGTCGAGATTGATCTGGGTTTTGGCGAGATCCGACCGGTGTGGCTGCCACTGGTGGTGCTGATCAGCTTTGTTCTGGGGTTTGTGCCGGTGTATCTGTGGATGTCGGCGGAGCGGCTGCTTCTGAAGCGCAAGATCAGCAAGCTGGAACAGGGGACAGCGCATCTGGAAGGGCAGCTGTCGCAGGCGCGGGTCGAGCTGTTGCAGCCTACCACACCGCAGCCGCAGACGGTGCCGCAACCAGCGCCACCTCCGGGGACCTGAGCAGGAACCGTCATGACATCAAGAGTTTGGCTGGCGATCGATACGCCCGATGTTGAACATGGGCGACAGCTGGCGCAACAGTGCGCGCCGTTTCTGGGCGGGGTGAAGCTGGGGCTCGAGTTTTTCGTAGCCAATGGGCCCGATGGTGTGAGGCGGGTGATGGAGGGGCTTGATCTGCCACTGTTCCTCGATCTGAAACTGCACGATATTCCCAATACTGTCGCCAAGGCGGTGGCCAGCGCCTCGGCGTTGCAACCGGCACTGCTGACCATTCATGCCGGCGGTGGGCCGGAGATGGTGGCCGCCGCCAAAGCGGCAGCGGCAGGCAAGACCAGGATCATTGCCGTTACCGTTCTGACCAGCATGGACGCGGGCGACCTGCAGGCGGTTGGCGTGTCGGCCGGCCCTTCCGATCAGGTGGCGCGTCTGGCATCGCTGGCCTGCCGCCACGGGGCGGATGGCATCGTCTGTTCGCCGCACGAGGTGGCGGCGGCCAGGGCAGCCTGGCAGGACGGATTTTTCGTAGTGCCGGGCGTGCGCCCCGAAGGTGCAGACAGGGGCGACCAGAAGCGGGCTGCCACGCCGGCTGCTGCCCTTGCTGCCGGCGCCAGCGCATTGGTGATCGGTCGGCCGATCAGTGCATCTGCTGATCCGGCAGCAGCGGCAGCCGCCATAGCCGCCACCCTCTGACGGTACGGAGACGTCGTGCGCACCCGTGTGAAAATCTGTGGTCTCTCGACAGCGGAATCGGTGCAGACCGCCGCGAAGGCCGGGGCGGATGCCGTGGGCTTTGTGTTTTTCCCCCCGTCGCCAAGGTTCGTTTCGCCGGAACAGGCCGCCGTGCTGGCGGCTGCCCTGCGCAGTGTTGCTGTCCCGGTACGGCGGGTGGGGGTGTTCGTTGACGCCGATGATTCCCTGCTGGAAGCAGCGATCCGGTCCGGGCAACTCGATGTGGTGCAGGCCCAGGGCAGCGAAGATCCGGAACGGGTGGCGGCGATTCGCGCCCGTTTCGGGGTAGAGGTGTGGAAAGCGGTTGGCGTGCAGTCGGCAGCCGATGTGCGCAATGCCGAACGGGCAGCGGCCACCGCCGACGCCCTGCTTCTCGATGCGCGGGCCGACGAGGGCACAACGCTCCCCGGTGGCAATGGCCTGCGCTTTGACTGGCGAATCCTGCAGGGGTGGCGGCCGGCAAGGCCGTGGGTGCTGGCGGGCGGGCTTGCCGCCGAGACGGTGGCTGAAGCAGTCCGGCTGACGCATGCCCCGTTTGTCGATGTGTCGTCAGGGGTCGAGGATGCGCCGGGTGTGAAGAATCTTGCAAAAATCGCCGCTTTCGTCGAAGCCGCCCGACGTGTCTGAACATTCCAACTCTACGGCGGCCAACGGCAACGGCACGGGCGCGCCTTCGCACGATCAGCGCGCCAGGGCTGATGCGCCAGCAACCAGTCTGCGCCTTGGCCCTGATGCACGGGGCCATTTCGGAGCGTTTGGCGGCCGCTATGTGGCAGAAACGCTGATGCCGCTGATTCTCGATCTTGAACGCGAATATCGCGCCGCCATGGCCGACCCGGCGTTCAAGGCGGAACTCGATCAGCTTATGCGCCATTATGTCGGCCGCCCCAGCCCGCTGTATTATGCCGAGCCGCTGACCCGGCATCTGGGCGGAGCGAAAATCTATCTGAAGCGCGAGGAACTGAATCACACCGGCGCTCACAAGATCAACAACTGCATCGGCCAGATTCTGCTGGCAAAGCGCATGGGCAAAACCCGGATCATTGCCGAAACCGGGGCAGGCCAGCATGGGGTTGCCACGGCTACGGTGGCGGCGCGGTTCGGGCTTCCCTGCACCATCTTCATGGGTGCGCGCGATATCGAACGGCAGAAGCCCAATGTGTTTCGCATGCGACTGCTGGGCGCCGAGGTGCGCAGCGTTGCCTCGGGATCGCAGACTCTGAAAGACGCCATGAACGAGGCATTGCGCGACTGGGTGACCAATGTGGCCGATACCTTCTACATTATCGGCACGGTGGCCGGCCCGCACCCCTATCCGGAACTGGTGCGCGTGTTTCAGCAGGTGATTGGCGAAGAAGCGAAAGCCCAGTTGCTGGAAGCCGAGGGGCGGCTGCCCGATGTGGCAGTGGCGGCGGTCGGCGGCGGATCGAACGCCATCGGGCTGTTTCATCCCTTCCTTGATGATCCCGTGGAACTGGTGGGCATCGAGGCAGCGGGGAAAGGGCTGGAAACCGGTGAGCATGCCGCCAGCCTTGCCGGTGGCCGTCCCGGCGTGCTGCATGGCAACAAGACCTATCTGTTGCAGGATGACGACGGCCAGATCACCGAAGCACATTCGATTTCCGCTGGTCTGGATTACCCGGGTGTGGGGCCGGAACATGCCTGGCTGCACAGCATTGGCCGGGTGAAATATGAGGGCATCACCGACGACGAGGCGCTGGCCGCCTTCCAGTTGCTGGCACGCACCGAGGGGATCATCCCCGCGCTCGAGTCGGCCCATGCCATTGCCTGGGCGGTGAAAGCGGCGCCAGCCATGCGGCCAGACCAGATCATCCTCGTCAATCTCTCGGGCCGGGGCGACAAGGATATCTTCACCGTTGCCGATGCCCTGGGGGTGACATTGTGAGCAGTCGCATCTCTGAACGGTTTCAGTCGGTTGCCGGGCGTGCAGCCCTTGTCACCTTCATTTGTGGCGGTGACCCGGCACCTGAGACGGCAACGGAAATCTGGCATGCGCTGGTGCGTGGCGGCGCCGACATCATCGAGATCGGCATGCCCTTTACCGACCCGATGGCCGACGGCCCGGCAATCCAGGCGGGCAATATCCGCGCCCTAGAAGCGGGCATGAGCCTGCACCGCCTGCTGGCGTCCGTGCGTGCTTTCCGCCAGTCAGACACGGTTACGCCGCTGGTTATGATGGGCTATCTGAACCCGGTGCTGGCCTATGGCGACCGGTTCGCGCACGATGCCCATGCCGCGGGCCTTGACGGAGTGATTATCGTCGATCTGCCGCCCGAGGAAGACGGCGAGGTAGCGCTGGGCGACCTCGACCTGATCCGGCTGGCAACGCCAACCACCGACGATCGCCGTCTGCCCACCGTGCTGCGCGGTGCTTCGGGGTTCCTCTATTATGTGGCGGTGGCTGGAACCACCGGGCAGAAATCGGCCGAGATCGCCGACGTTGCCGCAGCCGTGGCGCGCCTGAAATCTGCAACCCGGTTGCCGGTGGCGGTAGGGTTCGGAGTGAAGACTCCGGCGCAGGCCGAGGCGATTGCCCGCCATGCCGATGCCGTGGTGGTGGGTTCGGCCATTGTCGATGTCATCGGGCAGGCCCATGCTGCTCATTCGAATGATCTTCCGGGCGAGGTGGAGGCCTTTGTCGCGTCGCTGGCGGCGGCCGTCCGGGGTGCGAGGAAGGACACTGCCGCATGAGCTGGATCAACCGTTCGCGCCACCGTCTCACCAGCTTCATCCAGCGGCGCGAGACTCCCGACAATCTGTGGACCAAGTGTCGCGGCTGTGGCGAACTGCTGTATTCCAAAGACCTTGAGGCCAACCTCTTTGTCTGTCCGCAATGCGGCTATCATGAGCGGATCGGTGCCGCCACCCGCTTTCGCCTGCTGTTCGACGAGGGGCTTTTTGAACAGCTGAAGGTTCCCTATCCGGCTGACGACCCGCTGGGCTTTTCCGATAACCGCCCCTATCCGGAGCGGCTGGCGACCGCCCGCACCAACACCGGCGAGGAAGACGCCCTGCTGATCGCCCGGGGCGCCATCATGGGGCGCCACACCATCGTTGGCGTGCAAGATTTCGCCTTCATGGGCGGCTCGATGGGCATAGGTGTCGGCTCGGCCTTTGCCACCGGGGCGATGGCGGCACTGGAACAGCGCCTGCCTTATGTGGTGTTCACGGCTGCCGGAGGCGCGCGGATGCAGGAAGGCATCCTGTCGCTGATGCAGATGCCCTCGACCACGGTTTCCATTCAGCTGCTGCGCGAAGCCGGCCTTCCATACATCGTGGTTCTGACCGACCCGACGACTGGTGGAGTCACTGCCAGTTACGCGATGCTCGGCGATATCCACATCGCCGAACCCGGGGCCTTGATCGGGTTTGCCGGCGCCCGGGTCATCGAATCGACGATCAGGGAAAAGCTGCCACCTGGCTTCCAGCGCGCCGAGTATCTGGTCGAGCACGGGATGGTCGACATGGTGGTGAAACGGCACGACATGCGTGAGACGCTGGGTCGGCTGATCGGCATGCTGACCAGCCAGTGAACCTCATGCCGCCCGATTTTGCCCGCTCCGATAATCCGGTGCTCGACCGTCTGCTGCGTGCGGCCGGGCAACAGCCCATACGAGGAGTGGATCTGACACTCGACCGGATCGAGCGGTTGCTGAAGCGCATGGCCAGTCCCCACCTCAAGCTGCCGCCGGTGCTGCACGTGGCGGGCACCAACGGCAAGGGCTCGACCGTGGCCTTCCTGCGTGCGGCGCTCGAAGCGGCCGGACATAGGGTTCATGTCTTTACCTCGCCGCATCTGGTGCGCCCAAACGAACGCATCCGCATAGCCGGAGAGCTGGTGAGCGACGAGGACTTTGCCGAAAGCCTGGCGGAAGTACTGCGTTTCAACGCCGGCCAGCCCATAAGCTTTTTCGAGGTGCTGACGGCGGCGGCGTTTCTGCTGTTCGCTGCCAATCCGGCTGATGCCACAATTCTGGAAGTCGGCCTTGGTGGACGCCTAGATACGACCAATGTGGTTCCAAATCCGGTCGTAACCGGCATTGCCCAGCTGGCGCTCGACCATGTGGCGATTCTGGGGCCGACATTGCGCCACATCGCCGCGGAAAAAGCCGGGATCGCCAAGCGTGGTGTTCCGCTGGTTACCCAGAAATATCCGGCTGCCATCGTGGCGGCCATAGCCGAAGTGGCGGTTCCAAGAGGGGCGAAACTGGTGATGCGCGGCGAAGCCTGGGATGCCGCGGCCGGGGCCGGACACCTTGATTTCCAGATGGCCGGTGATGATTCCCGCCTGATCCTGCCGTTGCCGAAACTGCAAGGCCCCCACCAGCCGGATAACGCCGCTCTTGCCGTTGCCATGCTGAAATCGCAATCCACCCTGACGGTGCCCGACAGTGCCCTGCGCAGTGCCATGGGTTGGGCCAGATGGCCGGCGCGCCTGCAACGGCTGGGTACGGGCGTGCTTGAGGCCACCCTGCCAGCGGGCAGCGAACTGTGGCTCGACGGCGGCCATAACCCGGCAGCCGGCAAGGTGCTTTCGCAATGGACGCAATCCGTGCGGCCGCAATTGCCCCTGCATCTGGTGATCGGCATGCTGCATTCAAAAGATCATGCCGGGTTTCTGCGGTCGTTTCCGCGGGGCACCCGCATGACGATGGTAGATATTGCCGGCCATTCGGCCGAGCCGCCCGAACAGCTGCGGCAACTGGCAGAGCAGGCCGGCATGGTGGCCGATGTCGTGCCTGATGTGCCAAGTGCGTTGCAGGCCATTGCCGCACCGACGCGCGTGCTGATCTGCGGATCGCTGCATCTGGCTGGCGAGGTGCTGCGGATGAACGGTACGCCGCCTTCCTGACCTAGATCACACCCTCACTTTTCAGGCCGGCGATGTCATCGGAGGAAAGGCCCAGCAGGTCTCCGTAGATTTCGCGGTTGAAGGCGCCAAGTGCCGGTCCGGGCCAGTTCACCTTGCCGGGCGTCGCCGACAGCTTGGGTGTGACATTCTGCATGACCAGATTGGCATATTCCGGGTGCCTGACCTTCACCAGGGACTCGCGGGCCGCAAAATGCGGGTCAGCCAGCATGTCGGCCGCCTTGTATAGCCGCCCGGCCGGCACGCCATGGTCTTCCAGCAGGTTCAGAACATCATCGGCCAGCAGGCTTGCCGTCCAGGCGTTGATGATGTCGTCCAGGGCCTGCTGGTTGCGCCCGCGGGCCTCGTGGGTGGCGTAATCCGGGTTCAGCGACAGTTCGGGCTGCCCCATGGCTTCGGCCAGGCGGGCGAACACCTTGTTCTGGTTGGCGCCGATGACGATATCCGCGTCGCGGCAGGAATAGGTGTTCGAAGGCGCGATTCCCGGCAGGATCGAGCCGGTGCGTTCCCGGACGAACCCGGCAACCGTGAACTCGGGTACAGTTGATTCCATCATCGCCAGCACCGATTCGAACAGTGAGGCATCAACCACCTGCCCCTCGCCGGTGCGGTGCCGGTGGTGCAGCGCCATCAGCGCCCCCATGCAGGCGTAACTGGCTGCAAGGGAATCGCCGATCGAGATACCGACCCGTGCCGGTGGCCGATCAGGGTGGCCGGTGAGATTGCGCAAGCCCCCCATTGCCTCGCCAATGGCGCCAAAGCCAGCGCGATGGGCATAGGGGCCTGTCTGCCCGAAGCCCGATACCCTGATCATGATCAGCCCCGGGTTTTCCGCAGAAAGCTCCTCCCAGCCCAGGTTCCAGCGTTCAAGTGTACCGGGGCGGAAGTTTTCAAGCACGAAATCGGATTTCCGCACCAGCCGTTTCAGCAATTCCTTACCGCGCGGATCCTTGAGGTTCAGGGTGATCGTCTTCTTGTTGCGGGCAATCAGCGGGAACCACACTGGTTTTTCCCGGCCCCAGCCGCGCATCGGGTCACCGTCTCCCGGTGCCTCGATCTTGATGACTTCGGCGCCATGATCAGCCATCAGCTGTCCGCAGAACGGGCCGGCAATCAGCGAACCCATCTCGATCAGTCGCAATCCGTCCAGTGCGCCTTGTGCCATTGTCTGCCCTTGTTCCCTAGCGGTTGCTGCCTCATAGGGGAAAGCAGGCGCAGGAGCAAAACATGGTTCAGATCGTCGAGGTTGGGGCCCGTGACGGCCTGCAGAACGAAAAGAAGATCGTCAGCACCGACGACAAGATCGCGCTGATCCGCCGACTGATCGACGCCGGCTCGCGGCGGATCGAGGTGGCCAGTTTCGTCAATCCGGCGCGCGTTCCGCAGATGGCCGATGGCGAGGCAGTGATTGCTGCTTTGCCTGACCGCCCAGATGTGTCTTACATCGGCCTGTGCCTGAACAAGCGCGGTGTGTTGCGCGCCATTGCCACCCGCGAGGGCAACAAGCGCGGCGTTGACGAGGCCGGGTGCGTCATCAGCGCTTCCGAAGGGTTCAGCGAACGCAACCAGGGCATGTCACTTGAGAAGGCGATCACCGAAAACCGTGAGATGCTGCGTCTGGCCCGACAAAACGGGTTGGTTCCACAAGTTACCATATCGGTTGCTTTTGGTTGCCCCTTCGATGGGCGGATCAAGCCCGAAACCGTACTGCGGATCGTTGCGGAAATGGCCGAGGCCGGAACCGACGAAATTGCCCTTGCCGATACCATCGGGGTAGGGGTGCCGCAGCAGGTGGAGGATCTGGTGGCGGCAGCCCGAGAGGCGGCCCCCGGCGTGCGCATGCGCGCCCATTTTCACAATACCCGTGGCACCGGGATCGCCAATGCCTGGGCGGCGTGGCGCGCTGGTGCCGAGGTGCTGGACTCAAGCCTTGGCGGTCTTGGCGGCTGTCCGTTTGCGCCCAAAGCCACGGGCAATATCGCCACGGAAGACCTGGTGTACATGCTGGAGCAATCGGGGCTGGAAACCGGGCTTGATCTGGATGCCTTGATTGCCACCAACATGTGGTTTGAAACCATAATGGAAAAACCGCTGCCATCGCTGGTGGCAAAGGCCGGCGGTTTTCCCCGATGATTACGCTGCGGCTTGCCGTTAGCGGGTGAGCACGATTCGCGCCCCGTTCGATTCCAGCCGGCCCTCAAAGCGGTTGCGGCCGGTACGGGTCAGTTGTCCGACGGATTTGTCCCCGGGAACGGTAAAGCGGATTTCACCGCTGCCACCAAACCAGCGGTTCACCATGAAGAAATCATTGGTGCATCCCGACGTTCTGGCATCATAGCCGCCAAAAGAGGCCTGATCGGTAAGGGTGATGCGGCAGGTGCCACCACCATCGATCATCAGAGTCCATTCGCCGGCCAGGTCGCGGGCGCTGCCCGAACCGCCACGATTGTCGGCCCTGTCTGGTCGCCCCCAGCCCGGGCCGCGCTGGCTTCCCCATCCACCCGATGGGGCAGCGGATTCATCAGGATCAACGCCAATCCGCACCGAGGTTTCCGTCGTTTCAGAAACCGTTTCGGTGGTTGTGGTGCCGCCTGTCGTGATGGTTCCCTGCATGCGCCCCGCGTTTCCGGATTCCTGCAGGACCGGGCCATCGCTGTCGTCAGATGGTGGTTTGGCGCGATCGCCCAGCAGATCTTTGGCGTCCTGTTCACCGGGGGTAGCCTCCGTGTCGGGGGCCGTAGTGTCGGGCGCAGGAGTGTCGGCGGGTGGGTCGGCATCCTGCGCCAGCACCGGGCAGGCCAGCAGTGATAGCGCAAGCGCTACAGCCGTATGTTTCAGCATGGCGGTAATCCTTCCACCAACGTTAGGGCGGCTTCAGCCTGCCAGCATATCCATGCCTTTTTGCGTACGGCATGTGGCCAGATTCGTGGCCTCTGTCGTGATGAGTTCCGGGGCGACTGCCTTGATCTGGGCAAAAGTCTCGGTGGCGATACGGTCTGCCGTTGCCTCGTCGACAATTCCCTTGTCGGCGGCCACCATCACCGCCTTGCAGACGCCCAGATGGGCACCGCTCAGTGCGCCGACTCCGGAGCCGACCAACCCGCCGGCGCCGCCGCCAACGAACAGCCCCGCCAGCAGCCCGATCACACCAGTCAACAATGGCCAGATCCAGCCCTTCATTGCAGTTTCTCCCTGTTCCACGGCAGCCCGTTCCCTGCATGCCATGTGGCAGTTATAAAGCGCCTTGCACCTGCTAACAAGCGATTACATTGCACGATGGGCGAGTCACAGCGCATGGTTTTCTATAAAGATTCTGCTTGTGAGCCTATCGGAGTGAGCGTAAATCTCCACGAAACATCATGGGAACATTTCAGCCTTGGGAGGTCGTTATGGTGAGGGTATGTGCTATGCAGGTGCGCCGCCATCTGCCGGGTGGTTTTGGCCTTACGGCACTCGCCAAAGTGTCTCTGGGGTGGCTGGTGGCGGTTCCAGCAGGTGCTGCAGTGATTACCTGCGCCAGCGTTGGCGGGCGCTATCAATATTGCCCGGCGGATACTGGCCGTGGTGTGCAGTTGCAGCAGCAACTAAGCGGGGCTGACTGCCTGCAATCGCAGAGCTGGGGTTATGATCGTGGCGGCGTCTGGGTGTCGCAGGGCTGTGCCGCCCGGTTTTCGGTGGGGGATGGCGGCGGTGTCAGTAAAGGCATGATGGGCAGTGGTTTCAGCCATGAATCGCGCCACAGTGAAACAACCACGGTTACCCGGCGCACTGGTACTGGCATGTCGTCAGGAGCCAGCCAGCCGGAATCGGCGCTCTCTTCGGAGGAACGCGCGCATCAAAGCCGGATGGACTCCATACGCGCCGGAATGGACCCTGATACCGATGTCTCTGCTGCCCAGATCAAGCAGAATGAGCAACCGCCAGCTTCGGCATCCGATGCTGTCCGCCTGGACGCGGACCGTATCTCCAACGCCATCGAGGAGGATGCCGCCAAGATCGAGCAGGCCGGTGTTCTGCATTCGTCTGACGATGACAATAGCAGCAAATCACAATCAGACGAGAAAAGCGAGTTTCAGGCCAATCAGGATTTTCAGCAGGAAGTCATGAAGCGGCGCGCTGACGAGAATGCCTCAAGCTCGGACAGTAGCGATTCCGATAACAGTGACAGCACGCCAGACGACACACCAAAGAACTGATCTGGCCGCAGATCTTTCAGGATCAGCCTGAAACCGGCCTGCTTTATGGCAGTCTGGAGATGATGAAGCTGATTTCGTAATCGTGGCCGGGATATTGGGCGCCCAGTGTCTTGCGGAACTCGTCGGCCGATATCTGCCGATTATACAGCTTTTCAGCCAACGCCAGAAATCCCTGGGTCTGGGCATCGGTATCCAGCGGAATGCGCCGGTAGCGGGAATCAGCAGCGGCTGCCTTGCTGAGGGCTACGATCCAGTCATTGAAGCTCTGTTGTTGTGGCGCTGCCACCGCCGGTGCCACCGGCACCGATGCAGGGCCAAGAACCGAAAGGGCAGCAAGGCATCCGGCAATGAACTGAGTACGCACGATCATGCTCCTTGGTGTGCTGGGAAGCTGGGCGGCAGGTGGTTAGGGCATTGACAGGCCAAAAGGCCGGAAAGCCCGGCGCTCCTCAACCTCTTGGGCCCTCCATTTCCGTCTGGCCGGGTTCAGGCGGGCCGTCGTCATCATTGCTTCTGCGCATTTCGGTCTGCCCGGGTTCAGGCGGATCATAGGAACTGCCACCCCTGCGCATCTGAGTCTGCCCCGGCTCAGGCGGGGCATCAGCGCCAACAAGGCAGCCCAGGCCATGGCAGCCGGCATAGCCGGAATTGCTGGTCGAGCGATTCTGGTAATACGCGTTGCTGTTATAGTTGCTCGTCTGGTGGGGGGTGCCACTGCTCTTGCCGCCCAGCATGCCTTCGATCAGCGCCCCGACCACCGCACCGCCAATAACGGCACCAACATCCTGTCCGTGGTTGTTGTACATGCGGGCGTTGGGGTCGTACCCGTCGCCCCTGCCATAGTGATAGCCACCAACATCAGCAAAGATGGCGGAACAGCCTTCAGCTACCCATATATAGCGGCTGTTGCGGTTATACCCCCAGGTACGGTTCAGAATGCAGGGCTTGCTGGAGATCTGGTGGATCAATTGCGGCTGCGAGAGGCTGCCAGCGCTGCATTCGGTATAATTATAGTTGACGGAATGGCATTCCACCGTTGCCGCTGCCGCCGGGGCGGCAATCCAGCCAATGGCCGTACCCAGCACCAGAAGCCGAAGAGTAGGCCTAACCATATGACAGTCCTTCCCGTTGATCTCAGGCAGGGACCAACGCTCAGAATGAACGCACCCCCGCTGTGCATAATCTACCGCCGAACGCCGACGCAAGAAAGTCTTCCCCGATACTTCAGGGCTTCTTGGCGGCAAAATTCTGAAAATTGCCGGAAATTGAAATAATCCCGCTCAATCGTCTGGTGCGGCAAGGTGCGAATCCTTGCGAACATCGCCAGGGGTAACGTTCAGGATCGATCGCATCACCGTCGTCATATGGCTCTGGCTGGAGAAGCCGCAGGCAAAAGCTACCTGCTTCAATGGCAGACTGGTGGTGGCTGCCATGTCGCTGGCCTGCTCGGCGCGGAGATGCATGATGAAGCGGTGCGGCGGGATGCCGGCCGTCTGGCGGAAGGCGCGCAGAAAATGGCTGTACGACAGGTTGGTTTGCGCCGCCAGTTGCGACAGTGACAGGTCCCTGGCCAGGTTCTTGCGAATGAATTCTTCGAGATCGCGCCAGATGGCTGGAGTAAGCCCACCTCTGAAAGTGCTGCCAGATGCTTTGTCAGACAGCGATGAGTGCCCCCGGATCATCTGGATCAGCAAGGCTGAGGTTAGCGAATCCAGATACATGCGGCTGGGCGGTGTGTGCTGGATGAATTCTTCGCGCATCAGGCTGGCGATGCGGTAAGCGGTTCTGTCTGTGGTGCCCGGCTTGATGGGGCAGAGTTCCAGTTGCCCGCTGTCAAATTCGCGTTCCGCAAACTGCTCAAGCTGCTCCTGGCTGATATTGATGAGGATAGTTTCATTGGGAACAGTCCAGCTGGCCTCGAAATTCACCCCTTGTGGAATTACTTCGACAGTGCCGGCCGGCGCATCGAAACAGACCGGCCGGGAACCGGCCAGCTGGGTCGTCCGGCGGGGCTGCGGCGTAAGCAGAACCAGAAGAAAATGTGACTGGGCCTCGAAACTGATTTCGCAGGGGCCATGGCGAAGAAAAGCGACATTGGCCATGTCGCCATAGAACTTGGGCCCCCATGAATCGTGGAGGAGAGCAAACTCGCTTAACGGCTGAGCGCCAGCCAAGGGCGAGAACCTGGTTTCGCTAACGTTCAAAGGCCCTGATTCTTACATTGCCACAACATCGCACGCATCCTGATGCGACCACTGTTGTATCACATAATAATCATCACAGATGGGGAAAAGTTAAATAATGTAAAATGAAAGCCGGGAAAGCCCAGTGCGGGCCTGCAGGTCACCGGGAAGGGGGGCTTCCCGGTAACCCGTAGCTGTTGATCTAAAAGCGATAATCAAAGCTGATGCGGCCGCGATGATCGTTGAATCGCTTGGCGAAGCGTCCGCCGTAATCGACACCCAGCCAGCCGTTGCTGATCGGCGCAAAGCCGACCCCAAGTTCAACAGCGCCCAGATTGCGCGGCAACGTCATGCCGGTTGCCAGGAACGGGTTGCTGCCCGGTGTGAACTGTGCCGAGATCCACGAAGCGCGATCGCCGGAATTATTCTCCCACGAGGCGCCGAGCCGGAGTTGCGCCGCACCCAGATTGGCAAGGCCGCGTGCCCCCAGCCGCAATGTGGTGAGTTGCAGCTTGTCGTGCTCTACCTTCAGGGCGGCAGCACCGCCGGTTTCGGTGAAGGCGGGGGCGGAAAGCCAGCTGTGCGACAGCCCGGCATAGGGTTCCACCTGCAGTTGCAACGACCCGAACGCATGGCCGACTTCGGCGAACAAGCGGTTGGCCTTACCTGTCCAGTGGCTGTCTAGGCGTTCATTGATACTGCCATAAGTGACGATCCGGTCGCCATCCACCCGGTAACGTGACCAGGTCCAGCCACTGGCAATATGGGTATTATCGAGGTTGGCGAGGGCATAAACCCCGAGGTGCAGCCCCTTTACATCCGCCTCGTTTGAGCGGTCGGTGGTGTGGAACTTGCTCCAGCCATGGCCGAAGGCAACACCAACCGCCACATCGCCGAAGCTGTGGTCAACCCCCAGCCGGAAGCCGTTGGTGCGCAAGCGCACATCGCTGATCTCGCTGTTGCTGTTGGCGCGCATGTGGCGGGTCTCCCCCTCCATCCACATGACGGTGGGTGATTCAGCCGCGACGGCCAGCGCGACGATGCCGCCGGTGGCGCGGCGCAGGATCCCGCGCGACAGATAGGCGCTGTCATCAAGGAGGGCGCCACGGATGCTGGCGATGCTTTCGCCCGACAGCGAGTTGAAGGCGGCGCGAGCCTCGGCATCGGTGCCCAGGAACAGCAGTTCGTCGCGCACCTTGTGGCTGAGCGCGAGGGAATCGATGGCGGTGGCCACACTGATCTGGTTGGGCGTCTGAGCGGCGTCAACCAGCGCCCGGTCCTGTATCGCCGTAACCGACAGCGTGGTGGGGGTGAGCACCTGGGTGGGCGTGACGAAGGCCGAGATCCGCCCCAGCGACAGGTCGTAGCTGCCCGAGATGCCGCCGTCTGCCGTCAGCACCGTATACGACGTGCCGATTTTCAGCTCAGGTGTGGGGTTGAAGGCCAGGCTGACGCCATTTTCGATGGTCGCAGTGCCGCTGACGGCCATGGTGCTGTACGTTTGCGCCCCAACGCCGACAATGAAGTGGGAACCTGACTGTTGCAGCAGATTGCCATCGACCGAGAGCGTGGCAAACGTGTTGGCAGGGTCGAGCAGGCTGCCCGGAGTCAGCGTTCCGCCACTGGCAATCGTCACATCGCCCATCTGGCCGGAACCGGCCAGCGTTCCGCCGCTGTTCACGGTGGTTGCCGCGCTGACGGTGCCATCGTTGCCGAACACGCCGCTTGCCACCACCGGGCTGACCAGCGAGCCGCTGTTGCGCAGCATCAGGGCAGCACCACTGGCGATTTCCGTGGTGCCGGTAAAGCTGTTGGCGCCACTGAGGATCTGCTGGCCACCCTGAACCGTCAGGCCGCCACCAGCGCTGCCGCCACCGTCGGCAAGATCGGTGATGGAGCCCGAGAATTCGTCGCCGGCCGCCGTCAGCACCAGCCGCTTGTCGAGCAGCGCCACATGGCCGCTGCCGGCGAGGCTGCGGATCGACACGGTATTGTCGGTCCCCTGAACCCCCCACAGCGGGTTGAAGGCGCCATGGCGTTCGATGTTGAAGTCTCCATCGGCAACCACCCGGCTGGACTGGGCGATGCTGCCGGGGCCGGCCAGATAGAGAATGGCGTCCTTGTTGATGATGGTGGCGCCGGTATAGGTGTTGACGCCGGTCATCCGCACATCGGCGTTGGCGGCGATCGTCAGATCGCCCGCGCCGGAGATGGTGCCGGCAAAGCCGATGGCGCCATAGTCCTTGCCATCCTGCCCCTTGAAGGAATTGCCCATGGCGGGCGTAACAGTATTCAGAAGCAGATCGTTGCCATTGGCCGAGGTGGTGAAATTGTCTGTGCTGACGAAATAGTTGGTATAGGCTGTCAGCTTATTCTCGAGGTCGTACATGATCGACGCCTGCTGAAACAGCGGCAGCCCCATCACCAGGCTCATGCCCTTGTCTTCGTCGGACAGGCGCGAAAGCTGCGGGCTGTAGAGGGTGAGCGTTTCACCATTGGCGCCGGTGATCGTCATCGAAATGATGGTCTGGTCCTTGTTTTCCGCAAGGTCGAGGCCCTGTTGCTTCAGGCTGTTGATGGCGTCGATCTGCGTGAAGAAAACCTCATCCGGAGTGCCGGTATCCAGGAGGGCAGGGCCGGTGATGGTGGCCGTCTTCTGCGTATGGGTGACCTTGTCCTCGAAGGTGAAGACATAGGTATAGCTGCCTTCATATTGCATCGAGGCATTGGCGCCCGAGCCGGGGAAATGGGTGAAATTGTCGTTTCCGTGGGTGACATTCCAGGCAACCAGCGTATCGAACTGCGCCCTGAGCGACGGGTTGAGGTTGAGGGTGACGCACGGGGCGCAACCCGGTGTGGGCGTTTCGCCCTTGGTCTGGTTGGCGTTGGCCGAGATCACATAGCCGCTGGTGGTAGTGGCGCCGAGCGCGCTGTATTTGTCGTCCTTGTCGAGGAAATCGCCGGCGCCGAACGTGCCATAGGTGCCATCCTCTTCAGCGGGTTGCCCGGCCTGCACGGCTTCCAGCGAGGATTTCACCGCCCACCAGGTACGGATGATCTCGTTGCCGTTCTCGTCGGTCACCTTGTCCTGATAGATGGGGTTCTGGCCTAGGTCGCATTGCGACGGGGTATTGACGCAGATCTGCTTCATGTCGTTGTAGGCCTGCGACCCATCCAGCACCACGCGGGTGAGGGAATTGCGCGCGGTGGGCTGGCCGACGAAATGGCCGGTTTCGCCCTTGGCCGTCGTGTAATCGAGGGTGGTGGGGGTAAGCCACTGCACGAGGTTGCCGTAGCTGCCGTCACCATAGGTGGCGACATCCTGTTCAGCGGCCGGGTCCCACGGGCCAAGCTGACCGACCAGCGCCGACGAGCCGGTGTCGAACATGAAGGTGCGGGCAGCGCCGCCATTGACTCCGATATCGATGGTGAGCCGCGAGATGGTGTCGGTTTCATTGCCGTCTTTGTCGACCGCATATTTGAACCCCAGCGGGATGGCGACCGGATCAGCGGCATGTGCGGGCGCTGCAGCGAACAGCCCAAGTGTCGCCAGCAGCAGACAGGCCGTTGAACCAAGGCCGGCAGAACGCCGGCGATAAGGCGCAAATCCCTGGGAAGGTTGGGGGAAGGTTATAACAGATACGCTTGCAGACATGACGAACCCCTTTATTGCGTGCAGTTGATCCGGGAAGATACCGAGTCAAAGTGCATCTACCGCATAGCATGGCCCGATCGTTTCCGACAGCGGACGACCGTGCGCCAACGGTTGCGCTGTTATAGGCATTGCCCTGAAAGGCCGAGAAGACCGGGGGGTTGCACCGATGGCGCACGATTGCAGGAAATGCTCGGGAATGGGCCAGCTATTGCGGATTGCCGCCGTTCCCGAACCAGCGGCCTGGGCGCTGATGCTGGTCTTTACGGGTGATAATGCTTGCCAGCGGAAGGGATGGTGGGTAATTTCGGTTGGGTAGCGGCCACCTCGT
>JBDHSK010000012.1:0-61708 GCA_039808025.1 Sphingomonadaceae bacterium
CCCAGCCGTTCGATCGTGCCGTTGAAATCGGTTGCCAGCACCTCGGCGGCTTCCTTGCCGTTGGCCATCGCCACCACCAGCGCCACGATTCCCTTGGTGATGGCGGCATCGCTATCGGCCTGAAAACGCAACAGTCCGTCTTCGCTCAGGGGGTAGACCCAGACGTTCGATGAACAGCCCGGAACCTTGGTGGCCGGAGTCTTCAGGGCTTCGGACATTGGCGGCAGCAGGCGGCCAAGGCTGATCAGGTAGGAATAGCGCTCGTCCCAGTCGAGCGCGTTCTCCCATTCATCTTCGATCTCGGAAAATGGCGGTAACATGGTTCCCGCCTAGACCGCCCGCCGCCCCGGTTCAACCGGAGACGATCATTCCTTGTGCCGGGGGGCAGAGTCGGTGTCGACCGAACGCAATGGCGCCGGCTTCGCCTCGGGCCGGGCGATCTGCAAACGGTCGATCTCGTCGGACAGCCGCCGCGACGGGTCGGTCACCAGCTTTTCCAGTGTCACCACCCGTTCCGTCAGGCGGACGATATCCTTGCGCAGCAGTGCCACCTCATCGGCCTGACCGGCCCGCACATAGGGGTTGTCGGGCGAGTGCCGTTCCCAGCGTCGCGTTTCGCTGTTCCAGCGTCCGCCACTCATCACCCGGCCGATCACCACGATGGCAACGATGATGACGATTGCTTCCCAGATCCCCATGATCATCCTCCCCGGTTCGTCAGTCGGTCAGTGGCGCAGGCCGTCGATCCGGGCGCTCAGTTGCGCCCCGCTGTCGGTGACGATCCGCTCCAGCGTCTGCACCCGGTCGCGCAGCGCCCCCAGTTCCGCCGACATCTGGGCATTTTCCTGCGTCAGAAGCTTCAGCCGCTCGGTCTGTTCGTTGGTGGTGGCGGGCTTCAGGGTCTGCCCCCAGCTGCCTTCCAGCGGATAGCCATGGCGCACCCGCAGCCAGGTGGTGATCACCCAGCCGATCATCGCGGAGACGCCAACAATGGCAAATACAGGAGATGTCAGGATTTCCATGATGGTTGCCTCGTCATTGACTGATGGTGGGAGGGACAGCGGGCTCGGCGCCAGCCGACAGCCGGTCGATCTCGGCGGCCAGACCCAGCCTCCGGTCGGTGGCGATGCGTTCCAGAACGGCGATTCGCGCCTCCAGCTTCTCGATCCGCGCCTGCGCCGCCGCCGAGACTTCGCCCGACTGGCGCTCGAGCAGGTCGAGCTTGCGGTTCTGCACCTGCCGCCAGCTTTTCATGATGATGGCGATAATGGGGATCATCATGGCGACGACCGGCACGATGAAGGGAGTGTTGAACATCGGATGTCACCTTGGTTTCAGTAGCGTTCCGGAAGCGGGGCCAGGCAGGCCGACGGGACGGCGGAGGTTCAGTGCAACTCGTCGATCTCGCGCGAGAGTTTGCTTTGCTGGCTGGTATAGGTCAGCTCGGCATCGCGCAGGCGGCGGTCGATATCGCGGAAACTTGAACGCACATCGCGTACCGAGCGTCCGGGCGACAGCCGGGTTTTCTGCCAGAATTCCTTGTCGGCCGGGTCGACATCGCCCTGATAGAGACTGGCCGGCTTGTCGTCGGCCATCCAGGCGATGGCAAAGTAGATGATGACCGGCACCCCTGATCCGAAGATGGCGCCCAGCACGAAGGCGAGGCGGATCCACAGTACGTCAAAGCCGGTGTAGTCAGCGATGCCGGAGCAAACCCCCATGAGCTTGCCATTATGCTTGTCGAGATAAAAACCGGTGCGGCGGGCCATGATTACAGCTCCTTTGCAATGGGTTTCTGGTGCAGGTGTGTCACCTGCGCCGAGGGACGATCAGCATCGATGATGCGCTCGATCGTGGTCATGCGCTCATCGAGGCGGCGGGCGATCATGTGCAGCTCGTCGAGCAGGTTTTCATCCTCGACAGTCATGCCCGAGGCCTGTTTCCACTTGGTAAGATAGTGGAAGAACAGCCAGGGGAGCGCTACGAAGAGCGTTCCGAACAGGATCGCGGGAACGAGAATATCTTCCATGGTCAGTGCCTCGCCTGCATCTTGGCCTTGAGCTCGGCGAGCTCGGCGGCCACTTCGTCATTGGCCCGCATGTCGGCGATCTCGTCGTCGATGCTGCGTGGAAGCGGCGTCAGATCATAGGCTTCGGTGCGCCCCTCAGCCAGATCAACGCGGCGCTCCATCAGCTCGAAGCGGGAAAAGGCCTCTTCGACGCGGGCACCGCGGGTCATCTCCTGCACACGGGCGCGGTTCTGGGCGCTTTCCAGACGCGCCAGCAGCGCGTTCTGGCGGCCGCGCGCCTCGCGCAGCTTGGCTTCCAGTTTGGCGATATCGTCCTGATAATGGCCAAGCTGCTCTTCCAGCACTTCGCTTTCGTGGCGGTGCAGCGCGATGTCGTTGCCCAGTTTCTGCTTTTCCATCAGGGCAGCGGCTGCCAGATCTTCCCGGCCCTTCGACAGCGCGAATTCCGCCTTGGTCGCCCAGTTCAGTTGCGCCTGCTCCATGCGGATGATGAACCGGCGCATCTCTTTCTGGTCGGCAATGGTGCGGGCCGCCGACGCCCGCACTTCCGCGAGCGTTTCTTCCATCTCCATGATGGCAAGACGGATGGTCTTCGACGGATCTTCCGCACGGTCGAGAATGTCGTTCACATTGGCCTGGATGATGTCTCTGGCGCGGGAAAAGATACCCATGGCAAGCTCCTCGAGGTAATGGTCGGCACCGGGTTTGGACCGCCGGCGCGCAGATGAAAAGGATTGGTCCGGACGTGACGTCGAGAGAGAGGGGGACTTCGCGCCCCGCCCGGACCAGGAGCCGTCTGCTTCAAGCGGTGGTTCGCTCGGGACTGGCAGCAGACGGGGTTCGTAAATTTCGCTCATGCCAACTTGAATGCAATTGCCGTGCCAACTTCCATGACAAGATTTTCTCGGGCATAAACAGCCGGTTAACTGTTTTCCTATTATCCCCCATATTGAATAATGTCCCACCTTTCAGTAATTATTCCCAACCAACATGGGAATTTCTGCCATGCCCGACAAACCCAGCCAGCTCATCGGTCAGTCACTGCCGTTTCTCGATGCCGTCGAACGCGCAAGCCTCGCCGCACCGCTCAACCGGCCGGTTCTGGTGGTGGGGGAACGCGGCACCGGCAAGGAAATGATCGCGGAACGCATCCACCGCCTGTCGTCGCGGTGGGAGGAGCCGCTGATCAGCCTCAACTGCGCCGCCCTTCCCGAGTCGCTGCTCGACGCCGAGCTGTTCGGCTATGAGGCTGGCGCCTTCACCGGCGCCGTCAAGGCACGCGCCGGCCGCTTCGAGGAAGCCGATGGCGGCACCCTGTTCCTCGACGAGATCGGAACGCTGACCGCCGCCGCGCAGGAACGGTTATTGCGGGTGGTGGAGTATGGCGAACTGACCCGGCTGGGAAGCACCAGGGTCATCCGCGTCGATGTGCGGGTGGTGGCGGCCACCAATGAAGACCTGCCCCGGCTGTCGAACGATGGGCGCTTCCGTGCCGACCTGCTCGACCGGCTGTCGTTCGAAGTGGTGACTCTGCCACCGCTGCGCGCCCGCATCGAAGACATCGAGCCGCTTGCCGATTTCTATGGCCGGCGCATGGCCTCGGAACTGGGGTGGGCGGGGTTTCCCGGCTTCACCCGCGCCTTGATCGAGACCATGGAAAGCCATGACTGGCCGGGAAATGTCCGTGAACTGAAGAACGTGATCGAACGCGCCGTCTACCGCTGGGGCGAGCCGGACCGCCCGATCGGCGCTCTCGATCTCGACCCGTTCGACAGCCCGTGGCGACCGCGCGGCGCCTTTGCCGTCCAGCAAACTGACGCTGCCGCGCCGGAACCTGCAGAATCTTCGGCCCGCCCATCGTCGCCACCCGCGACTGATCCACAGCAACCCTCTTCCGTCAAGGCGGGGTTCCGCGCCGCCGTGGCCGCCTATGAACGCCAGTTGCTGGAAAAGGCCCTGACCGACAGCCGCCACAACCAGCGCCGTGCCGCCAGGTCCCTGGGCCTCAGCTATGACCAGCTGCGCCATGCCATGAAGCGCCACAACCTCTCGGCCATCGCAGATACCGACGCCTGACTGGCACTTGCCGCTCAGGTACCGGTCTGGGGCCGGTCAGAACCACACGGCCTTGGCGACTCCGGCCAGGCTGGTTACCGTCAGCACCAGCCCCACCAGCACCATCAGCACATCGGCCGGCAGCCGCCTTGCCAGAATCGCCCCGAATGGTGCGGCCAGCAGGCCGCCGGCCATCAGGCCAAGCGTTGCAGTCGTCACCACTTTCCAGCCCAGGGCGGCAATGAAGGTGGCGGCAGCGCTCAGCGTCACGAAAAACTCGGCCGAGTTCACGGTTCCCACCACCTTGCGCGGCGTCACCCCCTGGATGATGAGATTGGACGATACGATCGGCCCCCAGCCCCCGCCTCCGGCGGCATCGAGGAAGCCACCGGCCAGCCCCAGCGGCTCGACGATTTTCGGTTGCCTTTCCAGATGGATATGCCGCAACCCCCGCCAGAAGATCCAGATACCGAGGCAGGCGAGATAGGCCTGGATCACGGGCCGGGCCCTGTCCGCCGGAACCGAGGTGAGCAGATAGGCGCCAGCCACCGCCCCCAGAACGCCGGGAATGACGATGCGCAGAAACAGCCGCCAGTCGATGTTGCGGGCAATGGCGTGTGACGTGCCCGAGGCAGCCGTCGTCACCACCTCAACCGTATGCACCCCCGCCGACGCCGCGGACGGAGGCACGCCCAGCATGATGAGCGCCGTGGTCGAAATCACTCCGAAGGCCATGCCCAGCGCCCCGTCCACCAGCTGGGCGGCAAACCCCACACCAACGAAAGTCAGAAATTCCGGGCCGAGCAGATCCATGGCCATCATTGCTGACAGGCATTTGCACGTCCGACAAGATAGCTGCATTGCGGGGCCGCAAATCATGGCTATCCACGGATTACCCCCGCAGGCCATCCCCGCAGGTCATCCCCGCAGGTCATCCCCGCATGGGGGCTGGTATCGAACGCGGCGGCGCGGTATCTGTTGCGTATGACGAACCTGATGGAACGGTCGCCATGGCGCTGATGCAGTATCTGGCCTCGATCGCCGCACGCGACCCGGCGCCGCGATCACGCCTTGAGATTCTCACCTACCCCGGTGTTCTGGCGGTGGGCATGCATCGTATTGCCCATGCCCTCTACAAGGCCGATCTGTTCCTTTTGGCGCGCATCGTCAACCACTTCAGCCGCTTTCTCACCGCCATCGACATTCACCCCGGCGCCGTCATCGGCAGAAACCTGTTCATCGATCATGGTTTCGTGGTGATCGGCGAAACCTCGGTCATCGGCGACAATGTCACCATCTATCAGGGGGTGACGCTGGGCGGAACCAACCCCACCAACGGCATCGGTGGCAAGCGTCACCCGACGATTGCCGACAACGTCGTCATATCCCTGCATGCCTCGATCCTCGGGCCGCTGATGGTGGGGGAAGGGGCGCGAATCGGCGCCAACGCCGTCGTCACCAAGGATGTGCCGGCGGGGGCAACGATGATCGGCATCCCCGCCAAGCCGGTGCCGGTGCTCGTGAAAGAGGAAGACCACGGCTTCACCCCCTATGGTACACCGTGCAGCGAAAAGTTTGATCCGGTCGGCCAGCGGCAGGAGGTGCTGCGCTGCGAGCTTGAGCGCCTGCAGGCCCGCATCGAGGCGCTGGAGCGCGAGCGCGAGCGCGCCCGCACCGGCGACGGCGAGGCCGCTTGACGGTCATCGCACTCGACCCAGGGGCGCAGACGGTGTTCGTGCGCGCCGAACTCGACCAGATCATGCAATTATATGGCCGGATGGTGGCGGCCGGCCAGTGGCGCGACTATGCCCTGCACTTCGAGCCGTCCCGCGCGGTGTTCTCGGCCTTCCGCCGTGCCACCGACCGCCCCGAATATCGTCTGGTGAAGGAACCGGCCCTGAAGGCCCGGCAGGGGCAGTACCGGTTGCTGGGGGAACAGGGGCAGACCCTGCGGCGCGGCGACGATCTGCCCTCGGTGCTGGCACCGGCGGCGCGGCGGCTTCTGAAAATCGTCAACACCTGAGGATTGCCTGCCCTGGCGGCGGGCATCGCGATGCGCCCCCTCTTGCCACTGGCGCCACCCTCTTCTATAGGCCCGCTTCCCGCGCTCTGCAGGAGTGTAGCTCAGCTGGTAGAGCATCGGTCTCCAAAACCGAGGGCCGGGGGTTCGAGCCCCTCCACTCCTGCCATCGCCCGGCTCCGGGCCGTGCAGGCAGCGGCGCGGGAAGTTCTGATGGCCCGGCCGGAACCGGATCTGGTTCCCGCCGGGAGTTGTTGTTGGTGAAAGAGCGCCCTATCTGGGGGTTTCTTCCGGCATCGGCATAGAAGGCACGAAGCGATGGCAAAGGTAAGCCCGGGCGAATTTGTCCGGCAGGTTCGGCAGGAAACCGCGAAGGTCGTGTGGCCCTCGCGCCCTGAAACCGTGCGCACCACGATTCTCGTGCTCATCATGACGACGATCCTCGCGCTGTTCTTTGTGGGAGTCGACCAGGTGCTGGGCCGCACCGTCCGCTTCCTGCTGGCCCTGGGGTCCTGACGCATGTCGCGCTGGTACATCATTCACGCCTACTCCGGCTTTGAAGGCAAGGTGCGCGACCAGATTCTCGCCGATGCCACCCGCATGGGCCTTGAATCCATGGTGGAAGCCGTCGAAGTCCCCACGGAAAAAGTTACCGAGGTGCGGCGCGGCAAGAAGGTGCAGACCGAACGCAAGTTCTTTCCCGGCTATGTGCTCGCCAAGCTGGAGATGAACGATCAGGTCTATCACCTGGTGCGCAACACCCCCAAGGTTACCGGATTTCTCGGGTCGTCGGGTAAGCCGCAGCCGATCAGCGAGGCGGAAGCGGCGCGCATCCTCAGCACCCGCGCCGACGCCGAGGCCCTGCAGCCCAAGACCCGCCGCAAGGTCTCGTTCGAGATCGGCGACTCGGTGAAGGTGCTCGACGGGCCGTTCGCCAGCTTCTCGGGGCTGGTGGAGGAAATCGATTACGAAAAGGGCCGCGTGAAGGTCTCGGTTTCCATCTTCGGGCGGGCGACCCCCGTGGAACTCGATTTCGATCAGGTGGAAAAGACCAAGTAGGTTTCGGGTTACCCGCCGGGCCGCGGTCGGCCGGCGGGAAAGATCGTGGGAGGAACGGGCGTTCTGCCTGCTCCGTCTGGACCACACGGCCGCACAACCGGGGAACCGCCAGCCTCATGGTGGTTCCGGAACACAGGTGAACCGATATGGCAAAGAAAATCACGGGCTATATCAAGCTGCAGGTTGCGGCCGGCGCCGCCACCCCCAGCCCGCCCATCGGCCCCGCACTCGGTCAGCGCGGTGTCAACATCATGGAATTCTGCAAGGCGTTCAACGCCCAGACCGGCAATCTGGAAAAGGGGATGCCCATCCCCACCATCATCACCGTCTATGCCGATCGCAGCTTTTCCTTCGTCACCAAGACGCCGCCTGCCACCTTCCTTCTGAAGAAGGCCGCCGGCATCAAGTCGGGCTCGGCCACCACCGGCAAGACAGCGGCGATCGCCAAGGTGAAGAAGTCGCAGATCCGCGAAATCGCCGAGTTGAAGATGAAGGATCTGAACGCCAACGACATCGAGATGGCGATGAAGACGATCGAAGGTTCGGCCCGGGCGATGGGCCTCGAAGTGGTGGAGGGCTGACGCCATGGCAAAGCAGACCAAGAAGGCAAAAGCGCTTGCCGGCACCATCGAGCCGCTGAAGCTCTACCCCGTCGACGAGGCGCTGGCCATCGTCAAGGCCAATGCCACGGCGAAATTCGATGAAACCATCGAAGTGGCCGTCAACCTCAACGTCGACCCGCGCCACGCCGACCAGATGGTGCGCGGCATGGTCACCCTGCCCAAGGGCACTGGCAAGACGGTTCGCGTTGGCGTGTTCGCCCGTGGCCCCAAGGCCGATGAAGCCAAGGCCGCCGGCGCCGATGTGGTGGGCGCTGAAGACCTGCTGGAGATCGTGCAGGGTGGCACCATCGATTTCGATCGCTGCATCGCCACCCCCGACATGATGGGTCTGGTCGGCCGGCTGGGCAAGGTGCTTGGCCCCAAGGGCCTGATGCCCAACCCCAAGCTCGGCACCGTCACCATGAATGTGGGCGAAGCCGTGAAGGCGGCCAAGGGCGGCCAGATCGAGTTCCGGGTGGAAAAGGCCGGTATCATCCACGCCGGGCTCGGCAAGGCAAGCTTTGCCCAGGACGACCTGAAGGCCAATCTCGACGCCTTCCTCGATGCGCTGGTGAAGGCCAAGCCCAGCGGCGCCAAGGGGAAATATGTGGAAAAGATCGCCCTGTCTTCCACGCAGGGCAAGGGCGTGCGGGTTGATATCACCACCGCTCTTGGCGCCTGATTGCATCACGGCACGGAACAAGGAAAGGCCGGGGGTGACCCCGGCCTTTTTCGTATAGGAAATCGCCCTAGACCAGCGCCGCCTGAACCCGCCGTTGCCGATGGCGAAGCAGCAGCGCCGCGATGCTGGCCAAGGCCAGCAGCACCATGGCAACCTGCAGATCCCGGGCAGACTGGCTGGCAAGAATACCCACTGAAAACGCCGTGCAGCCCAATCCAACCAGCCGTTGCACTCCGCCCCTTGCCCGCGCAAGGGCCACGCCCGCCAGCGCAAAGCTCAACAGGCAAAGAGAAACAAGTGCGCTGACTAGCACCCCGAACTGAACGGCGATGGTGGGTGCCGAGGTGGCGAGAGCAAGAACGGTGGCGAACACCCCGATGCCCAGGTTGGCGATGCCGCGCGACAGCTGGCCACCAACCGCTTGCCGCTTGAGAATCAGCAGCGATTCAGCCGTGCCCAGTTGCACTGCCCCCAAGGTGCCCGCCGCCTTCGACGCCCCGCAAACGGCAACCAGTAACGCCGAGGCCGACCCCAGCATGATGGCGGTGGCATCAGCAAACGGCGCGGCGGAATGGGCCAGTGCTGCCACTGGTATCAGGCCGCTGATGGCGGTGGTCGAGGCAAGGTAGATCAGAGTGGCAAACAGGATTCCGGCGATGGTGGCGATGGGCACATCACGGTTCGGGTCGCGCATCTGGTCGCTGATGATCGAGGCATTTTCCAGCCCCAGATAGGCCATGAACAGCAGCATCGCTGCATGCAGGGCCGCCGTCAGATCGGATGTGCCGCTGACATTCCAGCCTGCGCGGAAGATCGTCTGGTCGAAATGCAACCAGCCCACGGTGCCAACCAGCAACAGCGGCAGTAACCCGATCATCAGCGTCAATGACCCGACGCGGGCGATCACGGCTGCCCCCCGCCACGACAACAGGGTAAACACCCAGATGAAGGCAATGGTTACCAGCAGGATATTCTGCTGCCCACCCAGCGCCGGAACAATGAAACTGACATAGCCGGCGGTCGCCACTGCCACCATCGGCACACTGATTGCCGACGACAGCAAATAGAGCATGGTGGCCACCAGCCCGGCAAACGTCCCAAGCTGCCGGGCAATCGAATAGAGAAAACAGCCCCCCGGTGCGACCCGGGCCAGCGCAGCCAGTGTCAGCCCTGTCAGAACCGCTCCGAATGCTGCTATCAGCCAACCCACGGCCGAGATACTGCCATAGGTGGCAACCGTCGCCGGCAGCATGTAGACACCCGAACCGATCATCGTCGTCGCGACAATGAACGTTCCCATCACCCGGCCGATCTTTGTCCCCGGCGTCGCTTTCATGGCCTCACCCCTGAACGCGGTGCGGCGTTATACCGCACTTTAAGGGTGCAGGAAAACTGGCCGCCAACCGGAACCAATTTTTTTCTCTGCTGGCGACTGGCCGCCGAGCTGCCCCTGGCACTAGCCGTCAGGGCCGTAGTCCACTGCCAATGCCAGGGTGACCAGCGCGCCGCCACAAGCAGAATGTCGGAAGATTTTACAACTTGAACGGCAATTGCTGCACCGCGCTATTTGCCGATCTCTGATTTTCTAGACAGTTAGCGGTTTGGCTGATTTTGGCATGATTTTTGCTTCTTTATTTGATGTGGTGCTCAGGCACCGGGGGGTCGGCCATGGTGGCCGATTGTACAGATTGAGGAGATGGATTGTGGCCCAGTTTCTCTTCGCGTTGGGCAGGCAGGCAAGTGCAGTGATCCTGTTTGCGTCGCTCACGACACCAGCGATGGCCCTGACCACTTTCGCACAGTTCCACCAGCTCAATGTCGGAGATATTGCTGTCTATAACGACATGGGGGCCAGCGCCTCTATCGCGCTTATCCCGGCCCAGGTCTCGTTCGAGATTCTCGATTGGGGGCCGCTTGGCAATTATTCGGTCACACTGACCGGCTCGGCAACCACCAATTCGCCGTTCATCATCAATGCAGGGATCGGCTCCCGTGCTGGCTGGTCGGGATCGATGCAGTTCACCAGCGGCGGCACCAATTATCTGACGGTAACATTCACCAACGCCCTGCTGGTGGGGGTGATGGGCGGTTCGACGGCGGCATTCCTTGCCAGCGCCCCCGGTTCGAATGTCACTTTCACGACCGATGTGATCAACGTTGCCCCCCTTTACATGGAAGGGCTGGCGCTGGGCATCAGCAGCCTTGTGCCCGCTTTTGGCAGCGGCAGCGCCACTTATCGCGGCGCTCTCACCGGCGGCTTCCACGCCGATCTGGTTCCCGAACCGGCAAGCTGGGCACTGCTGATCGCCGGGTTCGGACTGGTGGGTGTGGCAGCGCGCCGCCGCCGGCATCAGCCGGTATCCCTCACCTGAGGGATGGCTTGACGGCCACGAAATATTCGATATAGCCAACGGTTCCGTTTGCAGGCTGCTGTCTGCAACGCCGTCCGAGATTGCAGGTGGAGGGTTTCCTCCCTAAGCCGACAGCACAGATGCACGTGGGCCTGCATGAGACGAGGAACGAGTTTCGCCTCCACCTCCTGATGGTGGCCGAGGCAAAGCGCAGGGTTCGCCCCTGTCGCACACGCGATCCTTTCGGACGGGCCGCTGGCCCGGGCTCTCCATGACCTCTGGCTGACGGCTCAACTGGCGCCTCCATACCGGGGGCGCCTTGGTGATGGAGTGAGCATGGATCGGAACCAGAAGAAAGAACTGGTCGCCCAACTCGCGAAGACGTTCGGTGAGACCCAGGTGGTGGTGGTAACCCGCAACCACGGTCTTACGGTGGCGCAGGTCTCTGATCTTCGCCAGCGGATGCGCGGGGCTGGTGCCCAGTTCAAGGTTGCCAAGAACCGGCTCGCCCGCATTGCCCTGGAGGGCACGCCCTATCAGGATCTCGGCCATCTGCTGGTCGGCCCTGTGGGTCTTGCCACCTCGGCTGACCCGGTCGCCGCCGCCAAGGCTGCGGTCGAATTCGCCAAATCCAACGAGAAGTTCGAAATCGTTGGTGGGGCGATGGGCAGCACGATGCTCGACCTGAACGGCGTGAAGGCACTTGCCGAACTGCCGTCGCTCGACGAGCTCCGGGCCAAGCTGGTGGGCCTGTTGCAGGCACCCGCAACCAAGATTGCGCAACTTTCGACGGCACCGGCCGCCAAGCTGGCGCGTGTGTTCGCGGCCTATGGCGACAGCCAGGCCGCCTGAGACAGGATTAGGAGAATATCATGGCTGACCTGAACAAGATCGTTGAAGAGCTTTCGGCTCTGACCGTCCTCGAAGCCGCCGAACTGGCCAAGCTTCTGGAAGAAAAGTGGGGCGTTTCCGCTGCGGCCGCCGTGGCCGTGGCCGCTGCCCCGGCTGCTGGTGGCGCTGCTGCCGCTGCCGAAGAAAAGACCGAGTTCGACGTGATCCTCACCGGCGACGGTGGCAAGAAGATCAACGTCATCAAGGAAGTTCGCGCCATCACCGGCCTTGGCCTGACCGAAGCGAAGACCCTGGTGGAATCCGCTCCGAAGGCCGTGAAGGAAGGCGTGAACAAGGAAGAAGCCGAGAAGCTGAAGAAGCAACTCGAAGAAGCCGGCGCCACTGTCGAACTGAAGTAATCCCTTCGGTTCCAGCGCTTGCGCAGATCAAGGGGCGGCCTCGCAAGGGGCCGCCCTTTTTTTCCCGCCCGGCGCATCCGCGCCGGCCTATCCTCGCTACGCTGCGGGCGCGCAGTCGCGCTTGCGGCGGCCGTTGCCGCCGGTCTTTCCCGCCCGGCGCATCCGCGCCGGCCTATCCTCGCTACGCTGCGGGCGCGCAGTCGCGCTTGCGGCGGCCGTTGCCGCCGGTCTTTCCCGCCCGGCGCATCCGCGCCGGCCTATCCTCGCTACGCTGCGGGCGCGCAGTCGCGCTTACGGCGGCCGTTGCCGCCGGACTTTCCCGCCTGGCGCTTCCGCGCCGGCCAGAAAAATCTCAGCGCCAGCGCAGGTTGCCGCGGGACAGATCAGCCACCCTGTTGACCCCCATCAGCTTCATATCACGTTCGATCTCGTCGCGCAGCAGGCCAAGCGCCCGCACCACCCCTGCCTCACCGGCAGCCGCCAGGGCATACAGATACAGCCGCCCCCCCGAGCAGGCTTTGGCCCCCAGTGAAAGCGCCTTCAGAACGTGGGTGCCGCGCCGCACCCCACCATCGAGGATCACCTCCACCTTGTCGCCAACCGCGTCGACGATTTCCGCCAGCTGATCGAACGGTGCGCGGCTGCCATCAAGCTGACGCCCCCCGTGATTTGAAACCATGATGGCGGTCGCGCCGATATCAGCGGCCCGGCGGGCGTCGTTCACCGACATCACCCCTTTCAGGCAGAAGGGACGGTCACCCCAGGCCGCCCGGATGGCCTCGGCACGCTTCCAGTCGAGCCGCTGGTCGAGCATTTTGGTGAAATAGTCCGCCACCGACATCGGCTTCTCAGACCCTTCCGGCAGATGGCCGGCAAGGTTGGGAAGCACCACCTTGCCGCGCGACAGGAAATCGATCGCCCAGCGCGGCTTGCTGGCATAGCCCCAGAACGACCGCGGGGTAATGCGCGGCGGCGAGCTGAACCCCGAACGCAGGCAACGCTCACGATTGCCGCCAACAATGGTATCTACGGTCAGCGCCAGCACATCGAACCCGGCAGCGGCGGCATTTTCAACCAGCGAACGGTTCAGCCCTTCATCCTTGTGCACATAAAGCTGGAACATCTTGGGGCCGGGAAACTGGCGCCCGATGTCGGCGAGCGCCACCGTCGACAGCGACGACACGCCGAAACAGGTGCCGAACTGCTCGGCGGCGCGGCCTGTCGCCACCTCGCCCTGCCAGTGGAAAATGCGTTGCAGGGCCGTGGGCGACAGAAACAGCGGCATCGCCAGCTTGCGGCCGAACAGCTCGACGGACATGTCGATCTCGGCCACTTCGGCCAGCACATTGGGCACCAGGTCGCAATCGGCAAAGGCGGCGGTATTGCGGGCAAGCGTCAGTTCGTCGTCGGCGGCGCCGTCGATATAATCGAACACCGGCCACGGCAGCCGGCGGCGGGCCAGATCACGAAAATCGGCGATATTATGACAATCGGCAAGTCGCATGCCTGAAGCCTGCTCTGGCCGGCGTGACGATGCAACCCCTTGCTTTGCGCGGCCGCCTGCCGCATTCCGCAGCTATGACTGCGCTCAACCTTGCCGCCGACACCGCCCGGCACACGGGAACCCGCCTTGCCGCCCCAGATCGCGAGGTTAACGCCCGCGAACTGTTCGGCGTTGATATCGATTTGAAAGTTCCGGCTTTTTCCGAAGCCGACGAACGGGTTCCCGACCTCGACCCCAGCTATGTGTTCGACCCTGACACCACACTCGCCATTCTTGCCGGATTCGCCTTCAACCGCCGGGTAATGATTCAGGGCTATCATGGCACCGGCAAATCAACCCATATCGAGCAGGTGGCCGCCCGCCTCAACTGGCCGTGCATCCGCATCAACCTCGACAGCCACATCAGCCGCATCGACCTTGTCGGCAAGGACGCCATCGTGCTGCGCGACGGCAAGCAGGTCACCGAGTTTCGGGAAGGACTGCTGCCATGGGCGCTGCAAACGCCCACCGCCCTTGTGTTCGACGAATATGACGCCGGCCGCCCCGATGTGATGTTCGTCATCCAGCGGGTGCTCGAGGTGGAGGGCAAGCTCACCCTGCTCGACCAGAACCGGGTGATCCGCCCCAACCCGTGGTTCCGCCTGTTCGCCACCGCCAACACCGTCGGGCTTGGCGATACCTCGGGCCTTTATCACGGCACCCAGCAGATCAACCAGGGCCAGATGGACCGCTGGAACATCGTCACCACCCTGAACTACCTGCCCGAAGACACCGAAACCGCCATCGTGCTCGCCAAGTCTCCGGCCTATGACAGCGCCGAGGGCCGCCAGACCGTCGCCAACATGGTGAAGGTGGCCGACATGACCCGGCAGGGTTTCATCGCCGGCGACATCAGCACGGTGATGAGCCCGCGCACGGTGATGACCTGGGCACAGAATGCCGAAATTTTCCGCAACATCGGCTTTGCCTTCCGCGTCAGCTTCCTCAACCGCTGCGACGAAGCCGAACGCGGCATCGTCGCCGAATATTACCAGCGGGTGTTCGGCGAGGAACTGCCGGAAAGCGTGGTGTCGCGCGCCAGCAGATGATTTCCCGCCTGACGCAGTCGCGCTGTCTTTCCCGCCCGGCGCATCCGCGCCGGGCCATCCTCGCTACGCTGCGGGCGCGCAGTCGCGCTTGCGGTGCTGCGCACCGGGCTTTCCCCGCCCGGCGCATCCGCGCCGGGCCATCCTCGCTACGCTGCGGGCGCGCAGTCGCGCTTGCGGTGCTGCGCACCGTCTTTCTCCGCCCAACGCATCCGCACCGGGCCATCCTCGCTACGCTGCGGGCGCGCAGTCGCGCTTGCGGTGCTGCGCACCGTCTTTCTCCGCCCAACGCATCAGCGCCGGGCTATCCTCGCTGCGCTGCGGGCGCGCAGTCGCGCTTGCGGTGCTGCGCACCGTCTTTCTCCGCCCAACGCATCAGCGCCGGGCTATCCTCGCTGCGCTGCGGGCGCGCAGTCGCGCTTGCGGTGCTGCGCACCGGGCTTTCCTCGCTGCACTATGTGCCGGGTGGCGTGCGTTACGCGAGTATTTCGCCGGGTGGCGGGTGGCCAAGAAAGCGTTCGGGGCTGGCGGTGCGGCCATAGGCCCCGGCCATGAACACCGCCATCACATCCCCCACCCGCGGCGGGGCGATGTCCGCCTTGTCGGCCAACCGGTCGAGCGGGGTGCACAGACAACCAACAACATTGGCCGTTTCCCGGCCCCTGTCATGGCTGGCATTCACCACCGGATAATTGCGCCGCACCACCGTTCCAAAATTGCCGCTGGCCGCCAGTTGGTGATGCAATCCCCCATCGGTTACCACGAACGTCTCGCCGCCGGAACATTTTCGATCAACCACCTGCGCCAGATAGACGCCCGCTTCCGCCACCAGCCAGCGCCCCAGTTCCACGGCAAAGCGGGTCTGCCCCAGCGCCGGCGGTCGCCGGGACAGTATCTTCGCCAGCCCCTGCCCCAGCGCTGCATCATCGAGTGGCTGATCCGCCGGGAAATAGGGCACACCGAACCCGCCACCCAGATTGACGAGGCGCGGCGGGCAAGGGGCAAAGGCCGCCAGTTCCGCCACCAGCGCCACCGTCTGGCGCTGGCAATCGACTATGGCGTCGGCCGACAGGTTCTGTGAACCGGCAAACACATGGAAGCCAACGAACGCAAACCACGGCTCGGCCATCGCCTGCAATAGCGCCGGGGCATCGGCCGCATCAACACCGAACGGCGACGCCAGCCCGCCCATCTTCATGCCCGAGCCTTTCAGCGCAAATGGTGGGTTGACCCGTAGTGCCACCCGCGCCTGCCGGCCCGCATCCCGCGCCAATGCCCCGGCTCGCGCCAGTTCACCCGCCGATTCGATGTGGAGGGTGACACCGGCAGCGATGGCCGCCGCCAGTTCGCCATCGCGCTTGCCAGGCCCCGCAAAGCTGATGCGTGCCGCCGCCATTCCGGCGCCCAGTGCCACGTTCATTTCGCCGGCCGACGCCACATCAAAGCCATCAACCAGCCCGGCCATATGGGTGACCAGCGCCGGCATCGGGTTGGCTTTCACGGCATAATGCAGCTCAAGCCCCTCTGGCATGGTGGCACGAAAGCGCGCCACCCGTGCCGCAAGCATGGCACGATCGTACACGAACAGTGGCGAGCCATGCCCGGCCACCCAGTCGGCAGCGGCGCGGCCCGCAACCAGCAACTGCCCGGTCGCATTACGGACGAACCCGTCAGGCAGCCTGTCGGTCATTGCCCATACCGCCCGCGCAGTGCCGCGCGATCGAGCTTGCCATTGGCCGAAACCGGCAGCGCATCAAGCCAGACGATATCGGCAGGCTGCATGTAGGGCGCCGCCTCGTGGCGGAACAGCGCCAGCAGTTGCGCCTCGGCCTCCGCGGTCGAGAGCCCGGCGGCGGGGCTTGCCACCAGCCGGATCATCTGTCCGGCCAGCGCATCCTCCACCCCCAGCGCCACGCTGGCCGCCACCGCCCCTGAACGGTGAGCGATCTCCTCGATCTCGGTGGGCGACACCCGCGTTCCCATGGTCTTGATGGTTTCGTCAGCCCGGCCCACGAAATAAAGAAGCCCTTCGCCATCGCGCACCACCGTATCGCCCGACCACACCGCCATGCCACCATAGCGCGAGGCAGGCGGCGCCGGGCGGAACCGCACCGCCGTTCGGGCCGGGTCGTGCCAATAGCCCCTAGTCACCAGTGGCCCGCAGTGCACCAGTTCGCCCGGCTCGTCATCGGCGGTCAGGCTGCCATCGGGGCGCACCACCAGTATCTCGGCATCGGGAATGGCACGGCCGATGCTGGTGGGGTGGCTGGCGGCCAGTTGCGGCGGCAGGGTGGTGGAACGAAAGGCCTCGGTGAGGCCATACATCAGGTGCAGCCGCGCCGATGGAAACAGGCGCTGCAAGTCATGCACCACAGGGGCGGGCAGCCGCCCGCCGGAATTGGAGAGGGTGCGCATCGTCGCCACCGCTTCCGCCGGCCAGTCTAAACTTGCCAGCTGGATCCACAACGGCGGCACGGCCGCCAGCTGGGTGACGCCATGGCGTTTGGCGGCCATCACCACATCGCGCGGGGTCAGGTAGTCCAGCAGCACCACGCATGCCCCGGCATGAAAGGCGGTGGTCAGTTGCGAGAAGCCGAAATCGAACGACAGCGGCAGCACCGACAGCACCCGGTCATCGGCCGCCGTGCCCAGATAGCTGGCGACGCTGGCCGCGCCCACCAGCATGTTGGCGTGGGTGACCATCACCCCCTTGGGCTGGCCGGTCGACCCCGAAGTATACAGCAGCGCTGCCAGCCCGGCAGGCGGTTGCAGCGCCTGCGGCCCGCCATCGCCGGACTCCAGCGCCGGCCAGTCAGCTTCCAGAGTCAGCACCGGGGCCGCCACTGCTTCCAGCGTGGCAGCGCGTGGCCTGTGGGTGATCAGCAGCCGTGCCCCCGAATCGGCCAGAATATGGCTGACCTGCGCGGCCCTCAGCACCGGGTTCACCGGCACCATTACTCCGCCGGCGCGGGCAATGGCGAACATCAGCGCCGCCCCCTGCCAGCTTTTCGGCAGCCACACCGCCACCCGGTCGCCGTTATCGATGCGAGCCGCCAGCGCAGCAGCAAGCCGCCCGACCAGCTGGTCAAGTTCGGCATATGTCAGGGAATGGCCACGATCGATCAGTGCCGTCGCCTGTGGGTTTCCCCGGCCCAGCAATGCATCGATGCGGTCCATTGCCCCCCGTGTCCTCAGTGATCGAACGGGTTACGCCGCGAGCGCATGTTGATGCGGATCGGCATCCCCTTCAGGTCGAGATCGTCGCGTAGCGAGTTCACCAGATAGCGATGGTAGCTGTCGGGCAGTTCCTCGAGCCGGTTGCCGAACACGATGAAGGTGGGCGGACGGGTGCGCGCCTGGGTGATGTAGCGCAGCTTGATCATCCGGCCCTTGGGGGCAGGCGGCGGATTGCGCGACAGCGCATGTTCAAACCAGCGGTTGAGGCCAGAAGTCGGCACCCGCCGCGACCAGCGCTCGCGGGTTTCAAAGGCCACTTCCATCAGCGTATCGAGGCCCTTGCCCGTCAGGCCGGACACCGTCAGTAGCGGCACCCCCTTCACCTGCGCCAGCCCCTCATCCAGTGCTTTCTTCACGCCGTTGAACAACCGTGACTGGTCTTCGGCGGAATCCCACTTGTTCAGCGCCACGATCAGGGCGCGGCCTTCTTCCAGCACCATGTCGGCAATGCGCAGATCCTGCGCCTCCAGCCCCAGGGTCGCATCCAGAAGCAGCACCACCACTTCCGTGAAATCAACGGCATGGCGGGCATCGGCCACCGCCAGCTTTTCCAGCTTATCGACCACCTTGGCGCGCTTGCGCATTCCGGCGGTATCGATCAGCCGCACCGGCCGGTCGCGCCACTGCCAGTCGATGGCGATAGAATCGCGGGTGATTCCCGCTTCCGGCCCGGTCAGCAGGCGGTTTTCCCCCAGTAACCGGTTGATAAGGGTCGATTTGCCGGCATTGGGCCGCCCGACGATCGCCAGCTTCAGCGGCCCGTCAGCTCCTCCATCCTCGCCGGTGTCGCCGTTCGTCGTGTCGTCGGGCTCCGGTTCCGGAAGCACGGCATCCAGCGCCTCGAACAGGTCGGCCAACCCCTCGCCATGCTCGGCCGACAGGGCAACCGGGTCACCCAGGCCCAGCTCGAACGCCTCCATCAGGCCAGACTCAGCAGCCCGCCCCTCGCACTTGTTGGCAACCGGAATGATCGGCACCGGCGCTTCCTGACGCAGCCAGCGGGCGAAATAGCGGTCGGCTTCGGTCAGGCCGTCGCGGGCATCGATCACGTAAAGGGCGGCCGCTGCATCATCGAGGGCGGCGCGCGTCTGGGCGCGCATGCGATCGGTCAGGCTGCCGGCCTCGGCCTCCTCCAGCCCGGCGGTATCGACAATGGTGAACGCGAGATCGAACAGGCGCGCTGTCCCCTCGCGGCGGTCGCGAGTTACGCCGGGCTGGTCATCGACCAGCGCCAGCTTCTTGCCTACCAGCCGGTTGAACAGGGTCGATTTGCCGACATTCGGACGGCCGAGAATGACGACCCTTGGCAGCCGCATCAGCGATAGGCCGTCAACTGGCCATCGTCGGTCAGGATATAGAGCATCCGGTTGGCGACGACGGGCGGCAGATAGGCGGGTTTGCCCATCCTGGTGGTAGCGATGATCTGGCCGGTGCGCGGGTCAACCGTCGCCATCTCGGCCTCCGACGACAGCAGGAAGAGGCGGTTACCGGCAAGCACCGGCCCCGCCCATTCGATCGCCCCCTTTTTCTTCTTCTCGTTCTTGTAGCGCGGCAGGTGCGCCACCCAGCGAATCTTGCCCTCGCCCCGGGTCATCGCCACCAGCTCGGCGTCGATGGTCACGGCAAACACCCAGTCTCCGGCCACCCAAGGCATCTGCACGCCGGCAAAATCACGCTCCCAGACCCGCTGGCCAGTGGCAAGTTCCAGGGCCACCATGCGCCCGCCATGGCTGACTGCGAACACCCGCCCGCGATCGATCACCGGCGATGCGGCTATGCCCGACAGTGCCCCGAGTGCCGTGGTGCGGCCGGTGCGCGACAGCTGGTCCTGCCACACGGTGCGGCCGTTTTCGACCCGCAGCGCGAACAGTTCGCCCGACGGGAAGCCAGCCACCACCGTATCCATGGCGACAGCCGGGGCGCCGGGCCCCATCACCGCCGTTGGCTCGACCGTGGCGTTGGCCTGCCACAAAATCGTGCCATTCTCGGCATTGAAGGCCGTGAGCTGGCCATCCTGCGACGTAACGAACAGCCGTCCACCCTCTACAGCCGGCGCACCACGCAGCGGTGTCGGCACCGTGGCCTTCCACAGTTGCGCCCCGGTTCCCGCATCATAGGCGACAACGATACCAAAGCCCGAGCTGGCGAACACCCGGCCATCCATCACCGACACCCCGCCGCCGAAAGCCGGCTGGGTGCCCTCGCCCTCCATGGCGATCTGCTGGCTCCACAGGCGTTGGCCGGTGGTGGCGTCAAACGCCGTCACCCGCGCCTCGGTGTCCATCACGAACAGCCGGTTGGCGTCGATCACCGGCTTGGCGTTCAGCTTGCGGGTGGAATCCGACCCCTTGCCGATCGAAACGCTCCACACCTTCGCCAGATTTTCCCCTAACGACAGATGCCCCATCACCCCCGAAGCGCTGCCCGATGGCTGCACCCACGAGGCATTGACGGTTTGTTCGGGAAGCACGACCTCGACATTTTGCAGATCGGCTTCGGCCTTCACCTGCGCCTCATAATCGAGAACCGAGATCCGCTCGCCAAGGGTGCGGGATTTCTTCTCGCTCTTTTTCAGGGCGCCACAGCCTGAAACCGCAAGCATTGCCGCCAGCAGACCGACAGCCAGCGGGCGCACCATCCGAACCACTGGCGTTCCCGCGCGCACCGTCACGCTCGCCGCCCTCACTTGGCCGGTCCTGCGGGTTGCGGCTGGGCGGGGGCGGCAGCGCCTGCCTGCCGGGCAGCATCAACGGCCGCGTTGGTGGCATCGGCAGCGGCCTTCTGTTCAGATTCGCGCGCCTTCACCCGCTCATCGACGATGCGCGTGACATCTTCGCCCAGAGCAGCGGCCATCTGCTCGGCACGCGCCCGCAGCGATGGCGGCGCCAGCTCGTCGGACGCCAGCCTGAGGAACATGGCACCGGCAGCCTTGGTGTCGCCGGCCTTCACGTGGGCAAGGGCCGCCATTTCGCCGGCGATCGGGAACCACGGGCTGTCGCCTTGCGTATAGGGAGCCGTGCGTTTCAGGATCTCGGCAGGCGCCAGATCATCGAACTGCAGGCGCAGAAGCTTCATCGTCGCCACATCGCGAAACGCCGGCGCCACCTTGCTGTTTGCAGCCACCGCTTTCAGGGCGGCAATGGCCTTGTCCTTGTCGCCGCCGTTCACGGCAACGCCCGCCGAACTGATGTCAGCCAACGACGCATAGCTGGGGTTAGACGATTCGCCGATGGTCGCAAGCGAAGCCACGGCTGCGGTACTGTCGCCACTGTCGAGCTTGGTCAGCGCCTCGGAAAACTGTTCCGAGATCGCCTCGACCTTGCGGTTCTGCTGGTGCTGCCAGAAAAACCAGCCCCCCAGTAGCGCCAGCCCGAGGCCGATGGCCAGCAGCACCCAGCGGCCCCATTCGCGGGCGAATTTCTTGAGCTCGTCCTCGCGGTAGGCCTCGTCCACCTCGCGGATGAAGGCGTCGTCTCGCGGGTCGATGGGAGGATTGTTAGCCAAGCGTCAGGTTCCCCGAACTAGAAAAGCAGATTTCTGCCGTCTCTTTAGAGCGGCCGGGCGCCAGCGCCAATGCCCGACATCTCGATTGCCATGACGGCCCTTGCCTTGCGGCCCGATGAACGCCGCCCCGCACCGATACAGCATCGTTATTTCGGACGATAGAGTTCAGAGTCGCCGGGAAAGCTGCGCTCCCGCACGGCCCCGGCATAATTGCGGGCAGCCTCGGTGATCCGGGTGGCGAAATCATCGAACCGCCGCACGAACCGCGGCACCCGCTCGAACATGCCAAGCATGTCGTCCACCACCAGCACCTGCCCGTCGCAGTCCGGCGATGCTCCGATTCCGATGGTCGGGCAGGCAACCGCTGCCGTGATGTCGCGCGCCAGCGGCTCAACCACGCCCTCGATCACCAGCGCAAAGGCGCCGGCCTCGGCCACTGCCCGCGCATCGGCAAGAATCTTGGCGGCTTCCGCCTCGGAACGCCCGCGTGCCCCATAACCACCCAGCGCGTTCACGGCCTGCGGGGTCAGCCCTACATGCCCCACCACCGGAATGCCGCGCCGCGCCAGAAAGGCAACCGTCGGCGCCAGCACCTCGCCACCCTCCATCTTCACGGCTGCTGCCCCGGTTTCCGCCATCACCCTAGCCGCCGTTGCGAACGCCTGTTCGGGCGATTGTTCATAGGTGCCGAACGGCAGATCGACGACCACCACCGAATGATAGCTGCCGCGCACCACGGCGGCACCATGGGCGATCATCATGTCGAGCGTGACCCGCACCGTGGTATCCAGCCCGTAGATCACCTGCCCGAGGCTGTCGCCCACCAGCAGCATGTCGCAATGCGGATCAAGAAGCTGGGCCATGCGCGCCGTATAGGCCGTCAGCATCACCAGCGGTTCCTTGCCCTTGCGGGCGAGAATGGCAGGCACTGTCAGCCGGCGCACCGGTTCGGGCACCGGGTGGGCGCGCGAGGTTGCGGTATCAAGCGTGAAGGTCGTGGACATCTAGAGAATTTCCTGCAGACGGTCGGCCGGGCGGCACAGGCGCACCCCGCGCGGGGTGGCAACGAACGGCCGTTCGACCAGAACCGGATCAGCGACCATCGCCGCCACTATGGCGTCGTCCCCGGCATCGGCCAGCGCGGCGGCGGCCGGCTCGCGCTTGCGCAGGGCCTCGGCCGGAGTGAGGCCAGCAGCCGCGAACAGTCCCAGCAGCTGCCCCCGCGTCCAGCCCTCTTTCAGATACTCGATAACGACCGGCTGCTGGCCGCTGGCGCGGATGGCCTCCAGCGTATTGCGCGAGGTGCTGCATCGGGGATTGTGATAGATCACGATCATCGGTCAGATCTCCTTGCCGCTTGCATTGCCGTTCTGTGACGGCTGCAGCCGGCAAAGGCAATGATGCACGTGCCAACAATTTCCACCTGCATATTTGCAATCTCGCTTCGATCGTCTAGCAGGCGGGCATGGATTTCTCGTTCCTGTCAGAACCCGGCGCGATGGCCGCCCTAGGCAAGGTCATCATGATCGACCTCGTGCTGGCCGCCGACAACGCCATCGTCATCGGCGCGCTGGCTGCCGGGCTGCCGGCCGCCGACCGCCGCAAGGTGATCGCCCTAGGCATGGTGGCGGCGCTGGTGATGCGGATCGGCTTTGCCCTCATCGTGTCACACCTGCTCGACATAGTCGGCATGCGGCTGGCGGGCGGGCTGCTGCTGTTGTGGGTATGCTGGAAAATGTACCGGGAACTGCGGCCCGATACCCATGTCACCCTCGAGGACGGCACCATCCTTCACGATGCGCCACCTCCGGCCAAGACCTTCTGGGGCGCCGCCTGGGCGGTTGCCGTTGCCGACCTGTCGATGAGCCTCGACAACGTGCTGGCGGTGGCCGGGGCCAGCCGTCATCACACCGAGATCATGATCTTTGGGCTGGTGCTTTCGGTGGCGCTGATGGGTGTTGCCGCCAATTTCATCGCCCGGCTGATCGAGCGTTACCGCTGGATCGGCTGGGTCGGGCTGCTGCTGGTGCTGTATGTGGCGATCGAGATGATCATTGGCGGCGGCGCCGAAGTCATCCCGATTGTCGAGCCGGTGGTCGACGGCATCATCCCCGGCTGACCGGCCCCCGGGCCAGCCAGCCGGTTCGTGGTGATCAGCAGGATACGGCCCCTGTCTTTTTCCGCCGGCGCAGTGAGGCTCCCACCAGCCCGAACCCGCCAACGAGCAGTGCCCATGTAGCAGGTTCCGGCACATTGCCGGTCTGGTAGAGAACCCAGCCGGAACTGCCACTGGTTGCAAACGGTATCAATGTGGTGCCGGACCCGGCATCGAACTTGTAGAAGGCCGTGGCATTGCCAAGAACGCTGCTGGCACCGAAATGGATACCGAATATGGTGATGCCGGTCATCAGCGGCGCCGGTGGCACCGTTACGTCAGCACCGCCCAGCGAGTTGATCTTGAAGTAATCGTTGAAGTTGAACCCGGTGGTATCAAACCCCAGGCTGTTCAGCGCTGCAATCTGGGTATCAACACCGTTCTGGCTGTTGTTCAGGGCATTGCCGCTGTAGCCCCCCGCACACGAGATATACGTGAACCCGGCATCAAAAACGCCAGGCACACCGCAATTTCCCAAATCAGGTAAAACTGCCGCTGCCGCCCCGGTTGAAGTACCCGCCGCCACAACAGCAGCGAATCCTGTCAATTGTAAAAAACGCAACAAACGCATAACACTACTCCTGCGATACTACCTGCCTTCTCCGGTTGTTCCGTTCATGCAGATTGCATACCAGTTACCCTGAAAAACCCAGGCCATATGCCCTGCATCAAAGCAAAAGTGCATAAATACGGGTGTCGGGCATACCAGACGACAGATCACCACCATAGCATAATCCAGCGGCCACGACATCACCGGAGATGGTTAATTACTTTCAAAATTGATAAATTCCGTCAGGCCTGATTAACTATTATTAAAATATTTCCGAAAGCCTTCAGGTTATTGTCCACTCGGCCGGAGCCGCCACCTCTGTTCCGACCACCGCCCTGCTATCAGGCAAGCGAGCATTTGGTCGCAGCAGGCCGGACTGCCGCCCCGGCTCAGCGGCGGCGTGGGCCGCGTTGCCAGCAATTGCCCGGGTATACCTGCTCCATCTGGCTGACCCGGCCGCCTGACACCACGACCAGGGCGCACAGTTGCCGTTCGTCGTGCCACCAGTATTGCGCCGGCCCGCCCTGCACACGGCGATAGCCGCGGCGTTGCAGTTCGTTGCGACTGTCACGCTCGGACATCCCCAGGAAGTCCCGGTAGATATCGCCGTTGCCTTGAGGACCGCCCGGCTGCGCATAGGCAGGCGGCGCATAACCCGGCGCTGCGCTGCCGCCCTCCCCGCACTCTTGCGATGGCCGCTCGTCGATACCGGTGGTGCGGCCATTCATGGCCGTCTGCAGCAGACAACGACCGGTGTTGGGGTGCAGAAAATAGGTGCGCACCGTGCCCCGGCTGGAAAAGCTGCGCAGCATCTGGAACCCCTGTCGCCCCAGTTGCTGGGCAACCACCATGGTTGGCGCCCCGTAGAGGCGCTGCGCTTCCGGGGTCTGCGCCTTTGCGGGTGCGGCAATGGGCATGGCAAAAGCCACCGCCGCTGTCACCGCACTGACGGCCACATAGGCCGGATGCCAGCCGTTCTTCATGGTCAGGCCCTCCTGTCAGCCCCTGCCGGCCGGGTCGGTCAGGGGGGCGCCCATATCGTGCGGGGCCGATGGCGCCATTCCCGGCATGGTATAGGGTTCACGCTCGATCATGCGCTGCACGATGGGCTTATCCGGGCCCAGATGCAATGCCATCAGTTCGGCCATGTTGGCACTGTCGGCATTGGTGCGGCGCTGGTTGTGGCGCACATAATCCAGCCATGTCGCCACATTATAACGTTCAAACCAGACCTCCGGGTCGGCCAGATCACGCAACAGCGTCCACTGCCGGGCACCATCGCGCATGCGGATGCGGCGACGCTCGGTCATGGCGCGCAGGAAGGCGGGAATATCGGCCTCGCGGATACGCCATTGCAGGCGGATGACAATGGGGCCGCTGCGATGGGTCAGCGGCACCGCCGTTGCCGGCTCGTGCCAGTTGGCAAGCAGCGGATCGAGGTTGGCATCCAGCCGCTCGGGCAGCGGGGCAAGCAGCCCCAGTGCCAGGCTTGCCAGCAGCAACGCCGCCGCCGCCGTCAGCGCAAGTGCCAGCCCCGACGATTCCGCCAACAGACCGAACAGCCAGCTGCCCGCCGCCATGCCGCCGAAAGCCGCCATCTGATAAAGCGCCAGCGAGCGCGCCACCACCCAGCGCGGTGCCGACAGCTGCACCGTCACGTTGAAGGTGGAAAGCGCCACCACCCAGCCACCGCCGGCCAGCAGCAGCGCCGGCACAGTCAGCCACAAGGTGGCCGACAGGCCAGTTCCCGCCGCACCGATGGCAAAGGCCAGAGTTGCCAGTTGCACCGATTGTTCGGTGGTGAAGCGCTGACGCATCCAGCGCACCAGCATGGCGCCAGCCACCGCCCCCACCCCGAAGGCTCCCAGCAGCAGGCCATAGGTCAGCGGGCCGCCACCCACCCCGTCGCGCGCCACCAGCGGCAACAGCGCCGGCACCGCACTGGCGCCAATTCCGAACAGCAGGGCGCGAAACAGCACGCGACGGATATTGGGCGACATCGCCACATAGCGCACGCCCGACGTCATGGCGTTATCCAGCCGCTCAGGGGGCAGCAACCGGGGTGGCCGCGCCGGGTGCCATTTCAGAAGCACCACTATCAGCCCCACATAGCTGACGGCATTGACCAGAAACGCCGCCGCCGCCCCGGCCGCTGCAACGATCGCCCCGCCAATTGCCGGGCCGAGGCTGCGGGCGATATTGAACCCCATGGAATTGAGCGCGATGGCCGATGGCAGCGCCGGTCGCGCCACCAGATCCCCGACGCTCGCCTGCCAGGCCGGGCCATTGAGCGCGGTGCCGCAGCCTATCAGGAAGGTGAACAGCAGCAGCAGCCCCGGTGTCAGCCAGCCCTGCCACGCCACCAGCGCCAGCAGCGCCGAAACCACCAGCATCATGCCTTGTGCCGCCAACATCACATGGCGGCGGTCAAGATTGTCGGCAATGGCGCCAGCCAGCAGCGAGAACAGCAGGATGGGCAGCGCCACCGAAGATTGCACCAGCGCCACCATCTGCTGCGACGACGACAGCGACGTCATCATCCACGACGCCCCCACCGACTGGATTAACCCGCCAAAGTTGGAAGCAAGGCTGGTGATCCACACCGCCCGGAACACCGGATAGGAAAAGGGCTGTGCCGAGGCCGCATCAGCCGCTGGCGCAGCGCCGGCGTTATCTTCCTGCCGGCGGTCAGCGCCGGCGTTATCTTCCTGCCGGCGGTCAGCGCCGGTCATCGACGGCACCTGGCCTGGCGTTGCGCAACAGCTGGAAGAGTGCCGGCATCAGCGCCTTCAGCCCTGCTGCATCCGGCCGTTCAACCGGCGCGGCGCCTGCCACGGGTTGGCAGCACGCAAAGGCTCGGGCAGCAGCCGGTCTGGCAGGTTCTGGTAACATACCGGACGCAGGAACCGCTCGATCGCCAGCGTGCCAACCGAGGTGGTGCGACTGTCGCTGGTGGCCGGCCATGGGCCGCCGTGCACCATGGCATGGCAAACCTCAACCCCGGTGGGCCAGCCATTGGCCAATATCCGGCCGCAGCGCCGTGCCAGACGGGCAACGATAGGTGCCACCAGCGGCTCGTCTTCAGGGTCGAACAGCAAGGTGGCCGTCAACTGTCCCTCCAGCCCGTCGATGATCCGCCCCACCTCGTCGAGGTCGGCCGCCGTCACCACCAGCGATGACGCTCCGAACACCTCTGCGCCAAGGGTGTGGTCGGCGCGGAAACTGGCAGCCGTGGTCTGGAACAGCGCCGGCCGGCAGGCCGCTGGCCCCGCCGCTTCGCTGCCGCGGGCCACGGTCGTCACCTGCGGATGGCCGGCCAGGGCCGCAACGCCGCGCTCGTAGGCGGCGTGAATGCCTGGGGTCAGCATCGTCTGCGCTGCCTGCCCGGCAAGTGCAGCCGCAGCCGCTGCCACAAATGCCTCGTGGTCGGTGCCCGCCAGAGCCAGAACCAGCCCGGGGTTGGTACAGAACTGGCCAGCCCCCATGGTCAGCGATGCGACATAGTCGGCCCCCAGAGCTGCCCCGCGCGCCCGGGCGGCCGCCGGAAACAGGATGACGGGGTTGATGCTCGACATCTCGGCATAAATCGGGATCGGTTCGGGGCGGTTGCTGGCAACCGTCACCAGAGCCTGCCCCCCGCTCCGCGATCCCGTGAACCCCACGGCCTTCACCCGCGGGTCGGCCACCAGTGTGGCCCCCAGGTCGTGCGAGCTGCCGGGAAGATAGGAAAACACCCCCGGATGCAGGCCGCAGGCGGCTACCGCCTGCCGCACGGCGCGCGCCACCAGTTCCCCGGTGCCGGGGTGGGCGGGGTGCCCCTTGACGATCACCGGGCACCCGGCGGCCAGCGCCGAAGCGGTGTCGCCGCCCGCCACCGAAAAGGCGAGAGGAAAATTGGAAGCACCGAACACCGCCACCGGGCCAAGGGCAACATGCCGCCGCCTGAGATCGGGGCGCGGCAGCGGGGCGCGATCGGGCAAGGCCTCGTCGATCACCAGATGCATCCACGCGCCCTCGCGCACCACATCGGCAAACAGCCGCAACTGGCCGATGGTACGCGCGCGCTCGCCCTCAAGACGCGCGCGCGGAAGCCCGCTTTCGCGCATGGCCCGCTCGATCAGGGCATCGCCCAGACCGTCGATTGAGTCAGCGATGGTTTCCAGGAACCCGGCGCGCAACGATGGCGCCAGTTCGCTGAACGAGGCAAACGCCGAATTGGCAAGGGCGGCGGCAGCAGCGACATGGCTGGCCCCTGCCTCGGAGATGGCTGGCCCGATGGGGGTGCCGGTGGCCGGATCAATGGCTTCGAAGGTGCGTTGGGTCCTTGTCTCGGACTCGCCGATCAGAATGGCCCCGGTGATCTCCATTGCGCTTGCTCCGTCTGGTTCTGCCTGTTGAAGGCTTTCTATGATAACCGGGTGCCTGCCGCCACCAGTGGCCCGCGTCAACCCGGCGGGTTGCCACTGGCCAAGCTGCTGGCAGCTGGGCTATGCATGGCAGCCATGAAATCGCTTCTGCTTGCCGTGGCGGCTATTTCCGCCATCACTACCGTCCCGGCCGCCGCTGCCGACTGGGCCATTGCCATCCATGGCGGCGCTGGAGTCATCGAGCGCAGCAGGCTGACCCCTGAGGAAGACCGCGCCTATCGGGCCGGCCTGAACGAGGCAATTCTTGCCGGCGAATCCGTGCTGAAGGCCGGCGGCAGCGCCATCGATGCCGTGCAGGCCGCTGTCATCAAACTGGAGGAAAACCCGCTGTTCAACGCCGGCCATGGCGCCGTTCTCACGGCGGACGGCAAGGCTGAACTCGACGCCGCCATCATGGATGGCGCCACATTAAAAGCCGGTGCTGTCACTGGTGTCACCACCACCAGATCACCGGTTACCCTTGCCCGTACCCTGATGGAAAAAGGCCCGCCGGTGTTCCTGTGGGGGCCGAACGCCGATGCCTATGCCCGCGCCAACGGACTGCCGCAGGTGGAAAACGCCTGGTTCATCACTGAAAAGCGCCGCCAGCAGTTGCAGAACAGCAAGCTGCACGGGCAAGGCGCCGCCCTTTCCGATGAGCAGCGCTTCGGAACCGTGGGCGCCGTCGCCCGCGACAGCCGCGGCAACCTCGCTGCCGCCACATCGACCGGCGGCCTCACCGGCAAGCTGCCGGGCCGCATCGGCGATGCCCCGGTCATTGGCGCCGGAACCATCGCCGACAACCGCTCCTGTGCGGTTTCCGCCACCGGATCGGGCGAAATCTTCATCCGCACCCGGGTGGCAAGCCAGATCTGCGACCGCGTGGCCTTCGGCGGACAGGCGCTTGACCAGGCGGCAGCCGCCACCATTGCCGACATGGGCGCCCACGGCGGCGATGGCGGCGTGATCGTTCTGGGGCGCAGCGGCAACGCGTATTTCGCCATGAACTCGCAAGGTATGTACCGGGCGCGCGCATCCAGCAGCAAGCCGGTGCAGATCGCCATCTATGGTGACGAAACCCTGCCAGACTGACCAACGCCAGCCCCATTGCCCGCAGCCATCGCTCGAGCGGAGACCGACATGCACCCACTGACCGCCAGTCTGAAATCACGGTTGCAGCTTCCCGTGATCGGCGCCCCCCTGTTCATCATTTCCAACCCTGATCTGGTGGTGGCGCAGTGCCGGGCCGGAGTGGTCGGCTCCTTTCCCAGCCTCAATGCCCGGCCGCTGGAGCAGTTCGAGGAATGGCTCCAGCACCTCAGCAGCACGCTGACTGAGGCCGATGCCCCCTTTGCCGTCAACCTCATCGTCCACAAATCGAACGATCGGCTGCTTCACGATCTCGAGCTGGTGGTGAAGTACAAGGTGCCGCTGGTCATCACCTCGCTCGGGGCGCGCAGCGATGTCAACGAGGCCATCCACAGCTATGGCGGCATGGTGCTGCACGACGTGATTCACGACCGTTTCGCCCACAAGGCCGTGGAAAAGGGGGCCGACGGACTGATTGCCGTGGCCGCCGGCGCCGGAGGCCATGCCGGAACGCTTTCGCCGTTCGCTCTGGTGCAGGAGATCCGCCAGTGGTTCGATGGCCCGCTGGCCCTTTCGGGGGCCATTGCCAATGGTGCGTCACTGCTGGCCGCCGAGGCCATGGGCGCGGATTTCGGCTATGTCGGCTCGGCCTTCATCGCCACCAACGAAGCGCGCGCCATCCAGCCCTACAAGGAAATGATCGTTGAATCCGCAGCCTGCGACATCGTCTATTCCGACCTGTTCACCGGCATTTCCGGCAACTACCTGAAGCCGTCGATCAGCGCTGCCGGCATGGACCCCGACAATCTTCCCAAGGGTGACGCCAGCACCATGGATTTCGCCAGTGCCGGCTCGGTCAAGGTATGGCGCGACATCTGGGGCTGCGGCCAGGGGATTGGCGCCATCGACGCCGTCGTTCCAGCGGCCGATCTGGTCGGCCGCCTGAAGCGCGAATATGCCGAAGCCCGCGCCCGAATCTGCACTGGCACCGCCTCCGGCAACCGCCCCACTTGAACCAACCGGCGGTCGCTGGCAGGGGCTTGGCGCATGGACCTCTCGCATATCCGCAACTTCTCGATCATCGCCCATATCGACCATGGGAAATCGACTCTGGCCGATCGGCTGATTCAGGCGACCGGCGGCCTCAGCGACCGTGAGATGTCGGCACAGGTGCTCGACAACATGGATATCGAGAAAGAGCGCGGCATTACCATCAAGGCGCAGACGGTACGCCTCGACTACAAGGCCAAAAACGGCGAATCCTATGTTCTGAACCTCATGGATACCCCCGGCCACGTCGATTTCGCCTACGAAGTCTCGCGCAGCCTGGCAGCCTGCGAGGGGGCGCTTCTGGTGGTCGACGCCGCGCAGGGCGTGGAAGCGCAGACGCTTGCCAACGTCTATCAGTCGATCGAGCACGATCACGAGATCGTGCCGGTGATCAACAAGGTCGACCTGCCGTCAGCCGAGCCTGAAAAAGTGAAAGCCGAGATCGAGGAGATCATCGGGCTAGACGCCGCACAGGCCGTCCTGACCTCAGCCAAGACCGGCCTTGGAATCACCGATGTTCTTGAGGCCATCGTCGCGCGCATACCGGCGCCAAAGGGCGACAGCGATGCCCCGCTGAAAGCCATGCTGGTTGACAGCTGGTACGACCCCTATCTGGGCGTAGTGATCCTGGTGCGGGTGATCGACGGCGTGATCCGCAAGGGGCAACTCGTTCGCTTCATGGCCGGCGGCACCGAGCATCTGATCGACCGTGTGGGCGCCTTTCGCCCCAAGATCGAGCCGTTGCCCGAACTGGGGCCGGGCGAGATCGGCTTCATCACCGCCCAGATCAAGGACATCTCACAGGCGCGGGTTGGCGACACCATCACCGATGCCCGCAAACCCGCCGCCACTGCCCTGCCGGGCTTTCGCGAAGTGCAGCCGGTGGTGTTCTGCGGCCTGTTCCCCGTTGATGCCGCCGATTTCGAGAAGCTGCGCGATTCCATCTACAAGCTGCGCCTGAACGATGCCTCGTTCACCTTCGAGATGGAAACCTCGGCCGCACTCGGCTTCGGGTTCCGCTGCGGCTTTCTGGGCCTGTTGCACCTCGAGATCATTCAGGAACGCCTGTCGCGCGAATACGACCTCGATCTCATCACCACGGCGCCGTCCGTTGTCTACAAGATCCACCGCACCGATGGCAGCGTGCAGGAACTGCACAACCCCGCCGACATGCCTGACCCGGTGCGCATCGACCATATCGAGGAACCGTGGATCGAAGCCACCATCTATGTGCCCGACGAGCATCTCGGCGCACTTCTGAAACTGTGTCAGGACCGTCGTGGCATTCAGAAACAGCTCACCTATGTAGGAGGGCGCGCCCAGCTGGTATACGAACTGCCGTTGAATGAAGTGGTGTTCGATTTCTATGATCGGCTGAAATCGATCAGCCGCGGCTATGCCAGCTTTGATTATCACCAGACGGGCTACCGCCCCGGCGACCTGGTGAAGATGACGATTCTGGTGAATGGGGAACAGGTCGACGCCCTGTCGATGATCGTCCACCGCGACGCTGCCGAGGCGCGTGGCCGCCACATGTGCGAACGCCTCAAGGATCTGATCCCCCGCCATCTGTTCAAGATTCCCATTCAGGCAGCGATCGGCGGCAAGGTGATCGCCCGCGAAACCATCGCGGCGCTCAGGAAGGACGTCACTGCCAAATGCTATGGTGGGGACATCAGCCGCAAACGCAAGCTGCTGGAAAAGCAGAAAGAGGGGAAAAAGCGCATGCGCCAGTATGGCAATGTCGACATCCCGCAAGAGGCCTTCATCGCCGCATTGCGCATGGGCGACGCCTGACCTTCCCTGTCTGACTTCTACTGTCTGACCTCTCTGGGGCGCCCGGTGGCGCTGGCCCTACGACCGGGCGTGCCAGCCGGTCTGACGACTGATTTCCGCCCACATCAGCGCGTAGAGGCGGCGGCTGACCGGCCCGACCGCCCCATCTCCCACGGGCTGGCCATCCAGTTGCACGATCGGCAGAATCGGCGCCGTCGTCGAGGTGAGGAACAGTTCCCGGGCTGAGCGCGCCTCCTCAAGTGTGAACGGCCGCTCATGAACGACAAGGCCATTGGTGCGCGCCAGATCCAGCAGGGTATCGCGGGTCACTCCCGCCAGAATATGGGCAGAAATGGGGTGGGTGACGATGGCCCCTGCAGAATCAACCAGATAGATGTTGGTCGAACCACCCTCACGTACCTCGGCGTCAGACACGAACATTGCCTCGAACGCCCCGGCGCGACGGGCCTCCTGCTTGGCCAGCACCGCTGGCAGCAGGCCCGTGGTCTTGAGGTCGCACCGTGCCCAGCGCTGATCGGGAAGCGAAATTACGCCCACTCCCGTGTCGAACCCGGCATAGCGGCCGGCAAAATCGAAACGCCGCGCTGTCATCACCAGCGAGGGTGCCGTGGCAGCCGGGAAGCCATGATCACGCGGCGCCACCCCGCGGCTGACCTGGATATAGAGAATACCCTCGCGATAGCGGCTCTGGCGCACCAGCCGCCGGGCAATGGCGGCAAGCCCGGCATCCGACATCAGCCCACCGATGAACAGGGCCGCCAGTGTGCGCCGCAACCGCCAGACGTGCTTGTCCCAATCGACAAAGCGCCCGTTCAGGAACGCCACGACTTCATAGACGGAATCGGCAAACTGGTAGCCCCGATCGTTGATGGAGACAGCGGCATCACTGGTCGAAAGATAACGACCATTCACATAGGCAACGGAAGGCATATACTAAAAGGCATTCTTGGGAAAGAGAACTGAAAATACAGTGCGAACCAGAATATAAAGATCAAATGGAACCGACCAGTTTTCAATGTAATACAGGTCGTGCTCCTGTCGTTTAACCAGTTTTTCCTCGGTATCGGTCTCACCGCGCCATCCGCAAACCTGCGCCCAACCGGTAATGCCTGGCTTTACCTTGTGACGGGCAGCATAGGTTTGAACTACTTCATGAAACAGGCGGCCGGCAGCCCGGGTTGACGGGGCATGGGGGCGCGGCCCCACCAGCGACATGTCGCCCTGCAGAACATTGAACAGCTGTGGCAGCTCATCAAGCGACGTCGCCCGGATGATCCGCCCAACGCGTGTCACCCGCTTGTCGCCGCGCGTGGCCTGACGGATTTCTGCAACCTCGCACTTGGAATCCGCCATCGACCGGAACTTGAACACCCGGAAAGTCTTGTTGTTGAAACCTTCGCGCGGCTGACGGAAGAACACCGGTCCGGGGCTGTCGAGCTTTACGGCCAGCGCCACCAGCAGCATGACCGGCGCCACCAGCACCAGGATCAGCAGAGTGAGGATCAGGTCTTCCGCGCGCTTGATGATGGCATCGGTGCCGGAAATCGGCCGCTCGAACAGGGTGATGACCGGCAGGTCGCCCAACAGCACCAGCGGCCTGGTGGCAAATGCGAAATTGGCAAGATCAGGGGCAAGACGAATGCGCACCGGTGTCAGCGCCAGCTTCTGCACCACCTGCTGAATGCGCGATTCTGCCGACCAGGGAAGTGCGACGATCACCTGGTCGATCAGCCCGTCGCGGATCATCGCCACCAGGTCATTGAGCGTGCCATAGACTGGTAGATCATCGACAACCACAGGCACCCGGCCATCACGACGGTCATCGAAGAAGCCCACAAGGCTGATGGTCAGCTTGGAATTGCCGCGGATATATTTCGCCAGCTTCTGCCCCTGCATCGAAGCGCCAAAAATGGCGACACGACTGTTGAAAACACCATGTGATTTCAATCGCCTGACCCACAGGGTCATGGCAGCCCGGGTGCCAACCAGCATCACCATCGAGGTGACGAACCATGTCACCGACCAGCCGCGTGAGAAATCCTCCGAAATCTTCAGAAGGAAGCCGATCGTCACCAGAAACAGTCCGGTGATGAACCAGCTGCTTGATATCCGCTGCCACGACAACCGCAGGGAAAAATGGCAGTCGACATCATAGGCGCCCATGATCTCAGCCACCAGGGCAAACACCAGTGCGCCGCCCAGCATGGCGCGTCCATAGTCGGGCACGGTCGCCGCCGGAATCCGTTCGGCCCAGAACGACAGGGCGATCACTCCGGCCAGCAACACCGTCAGGAACTCGACGACCCGCATGGCGAAAACCACCAGATCGATCGGAACCGTCGACTGTTCCTGACGGCTCGGGAGTTTCGCTATGGGGGCCGAGGTGTCATTCACCATTTTTGCCCCTGCACGCAGAAATCTTGCTGTTGCAGCCCGCCCTCACTGGCAGTAGCATTTCGCTCGTACAGTCCCGTCTGCGGGAAACGACAGAGAGGATTCGGATGGAAACCGTCTATGATTGGGTTACGGTTGCGATTTTTGCGGGTCTTGTCGTATTGTTTCTGCAACGTAGCGTCGGCACTGAGCATGACAGCATGTGGCCCTATTTTGCAGCGGCGGTTGGCTGCATGGTCATCAACCAGGTAGGCAATAAGGCCATTGAAACCGCTGATACCACCCTGCATGTTGTGGCCATTGCCGGCATTCTCGGCATTCTCGGGTTCGTGCAATATTTCCTGAGGCCGTTCCACAAATAGCCACAGCCCAGCGCGGCCTGCCCATTCCCCAGACGCATGTGCGCTGGTGATCTGGCGCGGGGCAAAGTGGATCGAGGACGGATAAGTCCCCCTGCAGGTGACGGCTATTGCCTGCATCGTTACCCTGCCGTCACCTTGGCGGCCGGGGCAACCGCTGGCGCAGCCGGCACCGTGCTTTCTGGAGCTGTACTGCCTGGCGCCGCATTGACCGGCGCTGTACTGCCTGGCACCGCATTGACCGGCGCTGCCGAAGCCAAGGCCGCATTCCTCCCCTTGCCTGAGGCAGCCAGTGCAGCAGCCGCAGGCCGGCCGATCAGCGCCGGCACCCCTTTGGGGTCGGTCGCCTTCAGCAATTCCGTGGCAAACCGGCTGAGAGAGGCGAACACCTCCGGTGTCGGCTCTCCCACTGTGGACATCCGCACCAGAACACCATCGGCCACATAGCCCGACATCTCCGAGCGCAGCTTCATCATGCGTTGCTGGGTGCCACTGGCAGGCAGATAATCGCCGATCCGCGTCCAGTACAATATGGGCTCGATCCGTTGATTGGCAGTCGCCACCAGCTCTCGCGCCGGAACCTCGCCTCCCGGAAACGCAATTTCCACCTGGCGGCTGCTGCTGATCTCGAACCCCACAGCCGCATAGCAGACCTCAGGGCGGTGGAGCTGCAACTGGTCGGACTGGGTGTTGCCATAGGCGATCACCAGCATCACCGGCAAATCAGTGTCTGACTCATAGAGGCGGCTGACCGTCTGGTTATAAAGTTGGTCGGCAAGGCTGCCGGGGGTGGCCTTGGGCAGAATGACAGCGTTGGAGGGAGTGACATGCCAGCCGCCAAACGCCAGCGGCACCAGCTTTTCCAGCTTGCCATCTCCCAGCAGGTTCAGGGTATGGCGCGGCGTCAGGGCATAAGCGCCAGCCGCCCCGGCTACCAGCGGCAAACCCAGCAACAATTCACGCCGGCCGATCATGGGGCACCTCTGGCTTGCGGGTAAGACGGTTGCGCACCGGAGTGAGCAGGGTATCGAGCAGGAAGATCAGCAACAGTGCCGACACAAAGGTGACGATCCCGGCAAATTCATGCAGATAACCCTGCGCGACCTCGTTGCCGGCATAATAGGTCAGCAACACCAGGATGATCACCCGGACGACATTGGCAAGAATGGCGATCGGCACCAGGAACAGCATCAGAAGCGCCGAATAACGCCACGAGGCGTTGTGAAGAAGATAGATATAGAACAGCCCGACGGCCGTCAGACTGATGAGCGAGTTAAGGCCCGAACAGGCATCTTCCACCAGCAGCTGATACTGGGCGATATAGAGCGTCACCCCGACGCGTGTGATCGGATAGCCAACCGACGACAACAGGCGGGTCACCAGATCTGACACCATCATCTTCAGTGGCTGGGTAACGGAATCGAGCAGCCACCCCGGCAAGGGCACAAGAAACAGCAGATAGACGATGGGGAACCACATCATCATCAGCACCCGGTGTCCGGCAAGCGCGTAGACGATGGCCAGCAGCGCAAGCAGCCACGCTGCCACCTCGATCATCAGGAAATTGAAGGCGCGACCAAACACATAGGCGGCCATCGCCACCAGCAGCACCCCCATGGCAAGCCAGAGGTTGCCCGGTTTCGCCTCCGCCACGATCTCGTCCCAGCGTCGCCACACCAGCCAGATGGCGGTGGCAAGCACCAGGGGGCCGTGAACTCCGGATTCGTGAGTCCAGCTCTGGGTAGCCATGGCGTACAGGGTGGGAATCGCTGTCAGAAGCAACCCCAGCGCCAGCACCGGGTGGCGGCTGGCCCATTGCACCAATCGCGCAAAGCCCGCAGGTTGCGCCGGCACTGTGCTGACCTGCCCGGCCGTGGAAGGCGAATCTGCTGACACCAGGTGGTTTATCCGTCAGTCGTATTCATTCAGAACCGAGCCGATCACGGTGGCCCGCGCTGCAGCCAGCTGTGCTGCCAGCGTTTCGACATCCTTGACGAAGCTGTGATCGCGCCTGGCAACCACCAGCCCATAGCCAAGCACGCCGGCCACCGTCAGGGCGTCGGCATTCTCGTTGGTGGCTGGCGTATCGAAAATCGCCACATCAAACTGCCTGAGCAGAATATCCACCCCCGTCCGGAAGCGGGCGCCCGACAGCAGCTCCTGTGGTCGGGCTACCGGCGGCCCCGACGGCACAACCGACAATCCGGGAAGCACATTGCCATAGACAACCCGTTCCGGGCGGTTCACTTCCAGCGTGAGGTAGCTGGTGAGGCCCGGGCCATTGGGGTCGATCCCGAAGATTGCATCGATGCGGGGATTGCGCAGATTGGCGTCGACCAGCAGGGTCTTGATACCAACCTGCGACAGGGCTGCCGCCAGATTGGCGGCAATATAGGTGGCGCCTGCGCCATCGGCCGCCCCGGCGACGGCGAAGGCCCGCCGTCCGGCACCGACGTGCTGGGCGATGACCTGCGTTCGCAACAGCCGCAGCGATTCGGCCCGGGGGCTGGCCGGATCGGAGATCACCACCAGTTCATCGGATATGGCGGCCGACGGCTGCAACGTCTGCGCAAGTCGCCCCTCCAGCGCCTTGCGGGCCAGCTCGACATCTTCCTCGGTGGCAAGCGACAAGGCAACCGCTGCCTGGTCGAACGGCAGTCCGGAAGCGGCCTGATGATCAGCAACCACCCTTGCCTGCTCATCCGTCAGGGCCCCCGTTTGCAGGAGCGCATCCGACACCGGCATTGTATCGATAGCATTCATAGATCAGATCGCCTGCAGTTTGCCGTCGTCCTCGTCGGGATCACGCCGGCCTAGGAGTTTCTGGAGCCGCTGACGTAGCGGCAGCTGGGTATTCGAACCGACCGATACCATCACCGGCACTCCGGAGGCATAGGCCAGATCTTCAGGCCCTCTCACGCGGCGGGCAATGAGCTCGGCCATGATGGCCGACAGAATGCCAAACGCCAGCCCGAACAGCGTCGCCAGCAAGATCGACAAGCCGACTTTGGGATAAGACGGCGTGCGTTCGACCGTGGGGTCACCGAGAACGACGAGCCCGGTTTCGGAAGCCGCCGCCTCTAGCTTCAGTTCAGCGGTACGCGACGAGGCGCGCTCGTACTGCGTACGCTTCAGCTCGACTTCGCGGTTGAGGCGGATCAGCTCATCGAGAACCGGTTTCCTATCGAGCACCACCTGCTGCTGGCGGCTGACGGCCTGTTCCAGCTCGGAAACCGAACCGCGGGCCGCGTTGGCCATGGCCGTGATGCTGGCCGTCGAGTTCTGCTGGGCCAGCTGCATCTGCTTTTGCATGGTGTTGCGACGAACCAGGAGCGCCTTGTAGGTCGGGTGCTGCGTGCCGAGTTTCGAGCCGGCAAGCGCCAGTTCATCTTCCAGCTGGGCAAGTTGCATCCGCAGCTGATCAACGACCGGGTCCGTACCGGTGCGCGCCGCAACAGCAGTGTCTGCCGTGCTCTGCTGGCCGCGTGCCGTCTGCAGGGCCGCCTGCAATTGCTGCAGTTTGGCGGTATCGCCATCCACCCCGCCGACAATCACGACATGGTTGGCTTCCATGAACTCGGCCAGCCGGCTTTCCGCCAGTTGCAGATCATTGCGTGCCTTGTCTGCCTGTTCATTGAACCAGATGCTGTTGCGGCTGGCGTTGTCGGTGCGGAACCGCAACGAGGAATCGATGAAGGCATCGCGCAATTCACCCACGACCTGCTTGGCATAATCGGGGTTCCTGGCCTGATACTTGATCTCGAGGATGTTCGAACCCTGAACCAGGCCTGCCTCGGTATTGTCGATGATCTGCTGGGCAAGCCATGCCCGGATCCCGCCGTCCGACTCGGTGCGGCCGGATTTCTCGTAGTCGGCAATCATCTGCGGGTTGTTGGCAAGCCCGAGCCGATCGACCACGGCACCGGCAACCCGCATGTCCTTGATCAGCTCGACCTGGGTGCGCACATAACCGCGCACATCACGGCCGGTGGTGGATTCCCCGGTCACCGGATCGGGCTTCACCACATCGAGCATGACGCGGGCACTGGCGGGATAGCGCTTGGGAAGCATCAGCACCACGGCTGTCGCCACTCCGGTACAGGCAAGCATGATCCCGAGGATCAGCTTCCACCGCACAAGGAGAATTCTCAGGAATTGGGCAATACTCATGGCGTGCGCTCCTAGAACAGACGTTCCTTGACGTTGATCACGTCGCCTTCCTTCAGTTCCGTCGACTGATCGACATCGCGCTCCTTATCGTTGCCGCGCCGCAGGCCGACCTTGCCGTTCGACCCCGTGGGGCCAACGCCGCCCGCCGTGGCGATCAGGTCGGTGACCGTCATCCCCGGCTTCAGCGGATAGGCGCCCGGTCGTGCCACAGCGCCGGTCAGATAGACCAGCTCGGCATTGGCCACATACACCGTATCCCCCGGCTGCAGATGGACTTCCTCGACCTTGCCCTGCGCCAGCTCGTCGGTGTTGATCCGCATGTCCTTGCCATCGGCAGCGCGCCGCACCGTTACATAGGGCGATGCATCGTCGCGCACCCAGCCCGACCGCAGCAGAATATCAAGCAGCCGGTCGGAGCGATCGAGCGGCACCAGCGCCGGGGTTCCGACCTTGCCGGCAATGCGGACATAACGGCTGTTATATTCGTTGATCTCGACGTTGACGATCGGATCCTTGAGGAAGTTGCCTTGTTCCAGCCGCCGCTTGATTTCATCGGCAAGCGTAATGTTGGTCTTTCCGGCGGCCTCCACCCGGCCGATCAGAGGCATCACGATCGACCCGTCAGACTTGATACGGGTGGCGACATTGAATTCATTCTGGCCATAGACCACCACGGTGATCGTATCGTTGGGGCCAAGAACATAGCCCTGCGCCACCGCGGGCGTCGCCGCCGGGCCAATCGCCGCCAGGACCAGCAGCCACAAGACTGCCAGGCGCTGCAACGGCGCCTTCACGCGGCAAGACCACATGTCGTTCATCCTTTTCTCCACAAATGCGTCCTTACCGTGCGAATCACAACTGAGCCCGAATACCGAAAACTACACTATTTTCGCGATAGCGAAATTCCTCGATGTTCGTGCGCATGCGCTGATGGCTGTAATCGAGCGAGAAGGAAAAAATCCGGTTCATCCTGTAGTCGGCGCCAACGAAATAACGGTCCAGCGTGCGGTTGTCGACAAGCTCGAAACCCGGAACCACATAGGACTGGCCGATATCGTTATCGCGGTGCGAGAAGCCGGCAGAAGCCGAAAGCCGGCTGTTGGCGCGGTAGCTGACCGTGGCGTTGGTGAATTTCGAGATGGAATAGTTGGCAAATCCGCCCGACGACCCGTTGACGCTGCGTCCGGTTGCAACGCTGGCACCCAGCCGCGGGCCGGTATAATCCACCCCGGCCTCCCACACCGTACCGCTGAAGGCGTTATCGGGCTGGAACTTCTGCTTTACCCGGCTGTAACCCAGCGAACCATGCACGGCGATGCTGCGGCCCAGACGGTATTTGGCATAACCGTTGACTCCGGTAATGGTGTTTTCACTGGGTTCGCCAGTAGGCAGCAGCTGATGCGGGAATTTCGAGCGCCGCCATTGCCCCTGCACGCCGATTTCACCACGGTTGGAAAGCCGATAGCCCAGGCCACCATTCACTCCGGTCGAATGCACATCGGCATAGCGGCGGTTGAGCGACTGTGGCAGATCGTCATCGGTGTGATTGCTGACATCGGCATAATCAGCGCCGACATTCATGCTCAGGCCGCCAGCACTGGCACAACTGGCATTGATGGAAGCGCGCACCGTTGACGTGCGCGAGGGAACGACATCGAGAAATGATGCGAACTGGGTTCCCCGCTGGGTCCACCCACCTTGCACGGTGCCACCGCAACGGCCACCAAGCTGCCATTGCAGGCCTCCCCCTGCCGCCATGTTGTTGTTGTCGAGCAGGGTATTGCGGAAATAGAACCGCCTCCCGACACTGAAGTTGGCAAACAGCGCCTGCCGCCCCAGCGGCCGGCGGGCCGACAGGCTCATGGACGGTTCGATCGACCAGTCAGATCGGGAATGCAGCCCCGGGCGCAACGGAATGTCATCGTCGGTGCGTGCGACATTGTCGGAATAGCGGGTGAGCAGCGCCGCCCGGATATCCACCCCGAAGCCACCAAGAAGCTGGAACGGGAAGAACACATCCGAATCGTCGCCATACACCCGGCTGGTGTCGGCAATCACATTGGTATCGGGCGGCTGGGTGGAAGGCAGCGGTGGCGGCAGCGATGGCGAAGTGCCCACCCCGCTCTGGGCAAGCGCCGGTGTTGCAAGGCCGGCAAGAATCACGGAAAACCCCAGCAATACCGCGGCCTTCCGGCTGACAATCGGGCGCACGGCTGCTACGGCCTGAACCGATACGCCCGCTGTGACAGCCGCGTTCCCGATTCTCCGCACTTCTCCGGCTTTCCGCACGTATTGACCGACGCTCAAGCTCGAAACCCCTTCCAGTCCATCATGCGGATCACCATTATCCTGACAGATCATCCGTTGAACAATCGTATTCGTCAATGCCAAAGGCTGATTACGGCCATCGCCGACACCCATTGCGTCACTCTGGCCAGCCCATCCGCAATCCCTGATGTGTAACAAGGCCGGATGGCAAGTCAAAAGAGAATGACGCAAACGATTGTTGCATGAGGCGTTAACGGCTATTGTCAACGCACCGCAGCTGATTATCAGTACCGGTTGAATCAGTGCCCGATGAACAGGTCTTCGAAGTGAAAGCCTCCCGCCCGGGCATCGGTTTCAGGCAGCCGGGGCAGGCAGCCTGGGTTCGCGTTGGTGGCCATTGAAAGGATGATTGTGCCAATATCCAGACAGCAGCACCCAGCCGGATATCACAGTTTTCGGCCCGGCGGCTGCCCCAACCATCACGGCCAACCGCAATGATCCTCAACCGCTTCTCCAACTGGACATCAGCGGGAAAGCCGGCCGCAACCGGCGCTGCAACGTCGGCGAAATCGCCAGCGAAACAGGCGGCACGGCCGCGCTTTGCCGTATCGGCCACCGACGATATCGGCGAAGCGGCGGCATCGGTCATCCGCAACACCCCCGATCGCGCGCGGCTGGCGCTTGCCGATGCGCTGTCGGCCTCGCAACCCGTCACCGACCGTGACCGGCTGGCCGGCCGGATCGACACCATGTCGGCGCTGATTGCCGCGATCGAGCAGCAACGCGCCCATGTGGTTCTTTACGGAGAGCGCGGGATCGGCAAGACCAGCCTCATCCACGTCTTTGCCCAGACCGCCCGCGATGCCCATTACCTGGTTCAGTACGGCAGTTGCGGGGTCGAGGCCTCGTTCGACGAGATGTTCCGCACCTTTGCCGAACAGATTCCGCTGTTATACCATGCCGATGTCTCTCCGACTGCCGACGAGGGCGACCATCATCGCAGTTTCGCCAGCCTGCTGACCGGGCAGCGCGTCGACCCGCGCGACCTCGCCGATCTGTTCGGCAAGCTGGTCGGAACCCGGGTCATCCTCATCCTCGACGAATATGACCGGGTGGCCGACCCCAATTTCCGCCGCGACGTTGCCGAACTGATCAAGAACCTGTCAGACCGGGCGGCGCGGGTGCAACTGGTGCTCACTGGCGTTGCCTCCAATCTCGACGAACTGATCGGCTTCACGCCATCGATCCGCCGCAACATCGTCGGACTGCCGGTCGGCCCGATGCCTGACTCCGAACTGATCGAGATTCTCGAACGCGCCGAACAGGCAACCGGGCTGTCCTTCACCCCCGAAGCTCTGGGGCTCATCGTCCGCATGTCGGGTGGCTCTCCCTACCTCACCCGCCTGCTGGGCAACCGCGCAGCCGGGCGCGCCCTCGACGACCAGCGGGAGCAGGTTCAGGAAAGCGACGTGTTGGCCGGCACCGAGGCGGTGCTGGCGGAATGGAACGCCGGGCTTCCGCGCCGGGTGCAGGCCCTGCTGCACCATTCCGATGTGCGCTCGGCATGGCCGGTGCTGATCGCCGCCTCGCGGGCTTCGGGAACGCCCGACGGCTGGTTCGGAGTGCATGATGCCGCTGCCGAAGGCAATATGACGCCTGAGGCCATCAGCGCCGTGCTCGATCGCTTTACCGGCGAAATCGACCTGTTCGATCATGATGCCGGCAGTGTTGGCGAACCCCGCTACCGCTTCCGCACGCCGGGGCTGGCGCAGCTTCTGGGGCTGTCGGCCGCCCTTGCCCGGGTCGGTCGCTGAGAGGCAGCAATGGGTCTGCTGCAATCGTTACGCTACCAACTGCGTCTGCGGCGGCTGAAGCGCAATGAATATGAAAACACCGAGCTGCGCGACTGGTTCGCACGCGATTTCGGAGTGGAAGTCGGCCTCTACAGCTATGGCTGCTTCGATCGCTGGCGTTTCCCGCCACGCACCCGCATCGGGCGCTATTGTTCGTTCGCCAAAACGGTACGGGTGGTGGAAATGAACCACCCGCTCGAGGCCCTGAGTACCCACCCCTACCTCTATGATCCGTCACTGGGGGTCACCACAAAGGCACTGCCGCCGCCGGAATGGCTGGAGATTGGCGACGATGTGTGGGTCAGCCACAATGTCACCATCCTGCCGGGCTGCCGTCGCATTGGGCGTGGCGCCATCATCGGCGCAGGCGCGGTGGTAACCAAAGAGGTAGCGCCCTACAGTATCGTTTTCGGGGCTCCCGCCAAACCGGTCAGAATGCGCTTCCCGCCCGAGCTGATCGCCGCCATCGAGAAAAGCCGGTGGTGGGCCATGAGCAAGGCCGAACTGACGGCGCTGGTGGCCTCCGACCCTGAGCGCGTCTATCATCCGACTGTTGAAACCTTGCACCCCATGAAGGACCTGGCATGAGAGCCTGGCAACCCAACGCCAGCGGCACCCCGCGAATCAGCATCATCATCCCGCATCTCAACACGCCGGAACTGCTGGTGCATTCCCTGCGGGCCGTTGCCAACCAGTCGATCGATCATGGCTTTGCCGAGATCATCGTCGTCGACAATGGCTCGCGATTCCCGCTCGACCATCTGGCCGCCGCATGGCCGGGCGTACTCTTTCTGCGCGAGCCGACGCCGGGGCCCGGCCCCGCCCGCAACACCGGCGTGGCGGCCGCCAGTGCGCCGCTGCTGGCGTTCATCGATGCCGACGTAACCGCCCTTCCGGGCTGGCTGCAGGCGGGGCTCGATGCCCTTGATGCCGGGCCGCCGGGGCCGATCGGCGGAGACGTGCGCATCGGGGTTGCCGACCCGGAGCGGTTGACCGGCACCGAAGCCTTCGAATGCGTGTTTGCCTTCCGCCAGCGCGACTATATCAAACGCAAGCATTATTCGGGCGCCGGCAACATGATGCTGGCCCGCGCCGTTTTCGATGTCGCCGGCCCATTCGATGGCATCGATCACCCGGAAGACCGCGCCTTTGGCGAAAGAAGCCATGCCGCCGGCATGCCAACCACCTATGTCCCGGCCATGTGCGCCCTGCACCCGCCGCGCCGCAGTGTCGCGGAAATGCGGGGGAAATGGCAGCGGCTGTCGCAACAGGCCTATACGGCACACCGCAAATCCGGCAGATCGGATCTGCGATGGCGGCTGCGGGCGGCGGCCGTTGCCCTTTCCGGAATCGCCCATGCGCCGAAAATGCTGCTTTCCTCGCGGGTGTCGGGGCTGGGAAACCGCTTGCGCGGCCTTGGCTGCCTGCTGCAAATCCGCTGGCTGCGCGCACTTGACATGATGCAATTGCCGGGCGAAGCCAATAGCCCGCTTGCGCCGGCTCTGAAATGGAACAGATGAACGTGACAGACCAAAAAGATCTGACGAAGCGACACGCTGCCTCATCAGGAGCCAGCAGTGACAATTCAGCGGTTTCGCCCCCCGTGGTGGCGCCCGCGGTGGAAGCGACCCCGATCCCCGATCGCGGGCGGCCACGTCTGGCGATCATTCTCGTCAACTGGAATCGCTACGCCGACACCATAGAATGCCTCGAATCGCTGTTGCGGTGCGAGGGCGGCTTTCATGTCATCATCGTCGACAACGGTTCAACCGATGGCTCCATTGACCGGCTCCAGGCCTGGGCAGCCGGCGAAGAGCCCTATGAACCGCCGGTCGGGCCGCTGGGCCGCCTAACCCGGCCGCCGCTGGCCGTGCCGATTGCCCTGCGGGTGCTATCCCGCGACGAGGCGCTGTCGAAGCCACCAACCACCGACACCTCGGTCACCATCATCGCCGCCGGAGAGAATCTGGGCTTTTCGGCAGGCAACAACCTCGGGCTGCAGCATGCCATGCTCGACCCGGGGGTCAATTATTTCTGGTGCCTCAACAACGATACCGTCGTCGACCCCGGCGCGCCACAGGCGGTGATCACCCGCATGGATGCCACCCACAAGGTGGGGATGTGCGGCACCCAGATTCGCTTTTACCATCGTCCCGGCCACTGGCAGGTGCTGAACGGTCAGCGTTTCAGCCTGCTGACCGGCCAGAGCCGCGGCATCGGCGCCAACCAGCCGGTCTCCCGCCCGTATGATGCCCGCAAGGTCGCCCGGGAAACCGATTTCGTGACGGGGGCGTCGCTCGCGGTCTCGCGGTCGTTCCTCGAGACCATCGGCTTCATGGAGGAAAGCTATTTTCTCTACTTTGAAGAAATGGACTGGTCGGTTCGCAACCGCAACCGCTTTGCCATCGCCTTTGCCAATGGCGCCATCGTCTATCACAAGGAAGGCGGGTCGATCGGGTCGTCGAGCACCAGGGGGCAACGCTCCGAAACGTCTGAATATTACCTGATGCGCAGCCGTCTGAAATTCTACCGCCGCAACTTTCCGCTGCTGCTGCCGCTACAGTATCCGCAGGCACTCGGGCTGATTGCCCGGCGTCTGCTGCGCCGGCAGCCGAAGAAGGCGTGGGCGATGACACGCGCCATGCTCGGCATGTCGCGCGGCTGAACCGGGCAGGTCTGTGCCACACCAAAGGTTTCAACCAGGGATCGGTTTTCACATGGACAACTCTTTCAACACGAAACGTCCGGCAAAAGTGGTTCTTCTGCTGGCAGCAGCGGCGCTGACGCTTGGCGGCTGCGACAAGATCAGCGGGCTGTTCGGAGCCGACAGCAAGGCGCCGCCGACCGGTCAGGTGGTGGCCAAGATCGATGGCGAGGAAGTCACGCAGCTGGAAGTCAACGCCGAACTGCAAGGGGCCAATATTCCCCCCAACATGACCAGGCGCGATGCGGAAAAGATCGCCCTCAACAATATCGTCACCCGGCGGATGCTGGCCAACGTCGCCCGCAAGCAGGAACTCGACAAGAAACCCGATTTCCTGCTTCAGGAACGGCGGATGAACGAACAACTGCTGGTGCAGTCACTGGCAAAAAGTATCGCCGCCAAGGTGCAGGCGCCAACCCGCGACGAAGCCAACATCTTCATGGAAAACAACCCATCGATGTTCGCTAACCGCAAGTTCTTCATCATGGACCAGATCCAGTTCCTGCGGCCGGACAATATCGACAAGCTCAATCTTGAGGGCGCCAAGACCATGGCGCAGGTGGAAGCGATACTGAACGCCAACAACATTCAGTTCCGCAGGCAGCCGGCCTCGCTCGACGCGCTGGGCGCCAACCCTGATTTCGTCAAGCAGGTAACCGGGGTGCTGGCGAAAAACCCCGATGAACTGTTCATGTTCGCCACCCGTCCGCAGGGTGCTCCGGCGCCGGTGATTGTCGTCAATCAGGTAAAGGAAACCCGGGTTCAACCCTTCACCGGCGACAAGGCGCGTGACTTTGCCATCAACTATCTGCGCAACGAACGCATCCAGAATGCCTTGAAAGCAGAAGTGGAAGCCCAGCAGAAAGAGCGTGCCCAGCGGGTCGTCTTCCAGGAAGGGTGGGAGCCACCCGCCAACAAGCCGGTCGATCACACCGCCCTCGCTGGTGCCGGCAACCCTGAGGCGCCGCAACCCGCGCTTCCCAGCTCTGCTGCCAAAGGTACGTCGCCGTCGCCTTCCCCGGCTCCCGCCACCTCTGCCACTGCGGCCTCCACCACACCGGCAGCGGCTGCCCCGGCAAAATAGTCACGCCATCGCGCCGGCACCTGTCGCCGTCAGGCTACAGGAAACCGGCGCATGGATACCCAGGGTTTACATGAACAAAGTACTGACAATCGGCCTGCTGTGGCACAGCAATAGCAGCGGCAACCTCGGTGTTGGCGCACTGACTGTCAGCCACCTGGAGCTGATCCACCGGGCGGCCAGCCGGGCCGGGATCTCGCCCCGGTTCATATTGTTCCATCCGCACGACCCCTCACCGCCCTACGTCGGGGGGTTCGCGGCCAGCCATGTCATCAACGGCCGTTTCATGATCTCGCCCGGCGGCTACTGGAAGGAACTCGGCCAGGTCGATCTGATGCTTGACATCGGTGCGGGCGACAGTTTTGCCGACATCTACCCCAACAAGCGCTTTGCCTACATCATCGCCACCAAGGAATATTGCTTCCTGAAGGGCGTGCCGCTGGTTCTGGCACCGCAGACCATCGGGCCGTTCAGCCGCCAGCCCCATATCAGTGCCGCCCGCCATGTGATGGAGCGCGCTCATGCCGTGTTCGCGCGCGATCCGCTCAGTTTCGATGTTGCCAAGCAGATGGCCCCCGAAGCCCGCGTCCACCGCGCCATCGATGTCGCTTTCGCCCTGCCCTTCACGCGGACTGCCCGGCCAGGCAGCGACGATCAGCCCCTGCGCGTCGGTGTGAACGTGTCGGGGTTGCTGTATTCGGGCGGCTACAGCGGCGCCAATGATTACGGCCTTACCATCGATTATCGCGCCTATACCGACCAGCTGGTGGCGGCGTTCCTGCAACGGGGCGCCCGGGTTGAGCTGATCGCCCATGTCAACACCAGCCTGCCACGCGATGATGACGGCGCGGCCTGCGACATCATCCACGACCGCTATCCCGAGACCGTGCGGGTGCCGGGCTTCGCTTCACCCTCGGCGGCCAAGTCACACATTTCCGGGCTCGATTTCCTGGTGGCCGGGCGCATGCATGCCTCGATTGCCGCATGGTCATCCGGAGTTCCGGTGGTACCGGTCAGCTACAGCCGCAAGTTCGAAGGTCTCTACGGCTCTTTGTCCTACCCGTGGCTGGTTCCCGCCAAGGGGTTCACCACCGCCGAGGCGCTGGCTTTCACACTCGACGCCTTCGACCGGCGCTCCGAACTGCATGCCGATATCGCCAGCGCCCAGCCGGTGGTCGACGCCAATCTCGAAACCTATGTCGGCTGGCTGTCCGACACGTTCCGGCGGATGGCGGCTTGAGCAAGCAGCCGTCTCTGCCCCCCACCTTGCAACGGGTGCTGAAGGCTGATGCCTGCTCGGGCTGTGGCCTGTGCGCCGGTGTCGATCCGGCGATCGGCCTGCGCCGCGACCGGTTTGGCTGGTGGCGCCCCTTTGCCAGGGCCGCACCGGCCCCGGAAACCGATGCCCTCATGGCGCGCGCCTGCCCCGGCGCCCGGCTGTCGCCCTGGGCCAATGAACCCGCGCAGGCCGGCGGTTCGCCCGCCCCGGTTGATCCGCTTTGGGGGCCCTACCAGAGGATTCTCACCGGCCATGCAACCGACCCGAAGGTGCGCCATGCCGGATCGTCAGGGGGCACACTGTCGGCGCTTGCCATTCACCTGCTGAACAGCGGCAAGGTCGACCGGGTGCTGCACGTGGCAATGGACCCGGCGGCGCCTCTGCTCACCGCCATCCAGCGCTCGACCGGGCGCGAGGGGGTGTTGGCGGGCGCTGGCTCCCGCTATGCCCCGGCCGCGCCGCTTGCTGAAATCAACGCCGAGTTGGAACGCGGCGGCCGCCTGCTGGTGATCGGCAAACCCTGCGACGTCGGCGCCATCCGCGAACTGACCCGTGCCGACCCGGCTGTTGCCGAGCGCATCCCCTATATTCTGTCGTTCTTCTGCGCCGGAACCCCCAGCCAGCGTGGCACAGACCGCATCCTCGACCGCATGCAGGTGAAGGCCGATGAAGTGGCCAGCTTCCGCTATCGCGGCGACGGCTGGCCGGGGTTCGCCACCGCCACCCGGCATGATGGCAGCAGCGAAAAGCTGAGCTATGCCAAGAGCTGGGGAGAAATCCTCGCGCGCGAGGTTCAGTTCCGCTGCAAGGTCTGCGCCGACAGCATCGGTGGCGCCGCCGATGTCGCCGCCGCCGATGCCTGGTATGGCGATGAATCCGGCTACCCAACCTTCGACGAAGCCGATGGCCGGTCGCTGATCCTGCCGCGCACCCGCCTTGGCGACGAACTGGTGCGCGAAGCCGAGGCCGCCGGAATCCTCGAAACCACCCCGCTCGACCGCGCGGAAATCGCCAGAATGCAGCCCTATCATTCCACCCGGCGCAAGATGGTGGAATCGCGGTTGCTGGCCGTGAAACTGGCACTGCGCACCCCACCCGATACAAGTGGCGTATACCTCAAGGAAGCGTCACGGCTTGCAAGCCAGGGGCAACGGCTCGAGTCGACGTTCGGCACCTTCCTTCGAATCATCAAGAAACGACTGAGGCAATCATGAAGCGCAAGGGGATCATTCTGGCTGGTGGCTCCGGTACCCGGCTCTATCCACTCACCCGTCCGGTCTCCAAGCAGCTGATGCCGGTGTACGACAAGCCGATGATCTATTATCCGCTGTCGGTGCTGATGCTGGCCGATATCCGTGACATTCTGCTGATCACCACCCCTGCCGACCAGGCAGCGTTCCAGGGACTGCTGGGCGACGGCAGCCAGTGGGGCCTTGACCTGCAATATGCCGTTCAGCCCGAGCCAAAGGGGCTGGCGCAGGCCTATCATATCGGTGCGGATTTCGTCGGCCATGGCCCATCGGCACTGATACTGGGCGACAACATCTTCTATGGTCATGGCTTTCCCCGGCTGCTGGCCAAGGCCAATGCCCGAACGCTTGGGGCGACGGTGTTCGGTTATCAGGTGAAAGACCCGTCGGCCTATGGTGTTGTCAGCTTCGACGCCCATGGCCGCGCCGAAACCATCGAAGAAAAACCCGCGGAACCGCGCAGCAACTTCGCCGTCACCGGCCTTTATTTCTACGATGGCCGCGCCGTCGATCTCGCTGCCGACATCCGCCCCTCGGCACGCGGAGAGCTCGAGATAACTGACTTGAACCGCCGCTATCTGGAAGCGGGCGATCTCAACGTCGAACTGATGGGGCGCGGCTTTGCCTGGCTCGACACCGGCACCCACGCCAGCCTGCTCGACGCCGCGCTCTACATGCGGATCATCGAGGAACGGCAGGGCCTGAAGATCAGCTGCCCCGAGGAAATCGCCTGGCGGCGCGGCTTCATCGATGACGAGGGGCTGAAACAGCTCGCCGAGCCGCTGCGCAAGTCGGGCTATGGCGACTATCTGCTGGCACAACTGGAAACTGGCCGATGATCATCGAACCGCTTGCCCTTCCAGACGTAAAACTGCTGACACCCCGCGTGTTCGGCGATGATCGTGGGTTCTTCCTCGAAAGCTTTCAGGCCCGGGGTTTCGCCGACGCCGGGCTGCCGGTGGACTGGCGCCAGGACAATCACAGCCGCTCGGTCGCCGGGGTGCTGCGGGGGCTGCACTATCAACTGAACAACCCGCAGGGAAAGCTGGTGCGGGTGACGCGCGGGCGGGTGTTCGATGTCGCCGTCGACGTGCGCCGCTCATCTGCTACCTTCGGCCAGTGGGTGGGGGCGGAACTGAACGACCAGAGTCTGCAGATGCTCTATGTGCCGCCGGGCTTTGCCCACGGGTTCCTCGTGCTCTCGGAAGTGGCGGATTTCTGCTACAAATGCACCACCATGTGGGATCAGCCCAGCGACCGCTCGCTGCGCTGGAACGACCCGGCGATCGGCATTGCCTGGCCGCTGGATGCCATCACCGATGGCACGCCGCAACTGGCGGCCAAAGATGCCGCTGCTCCGTTGCTCGCTGACGCCGAGGTCTTTGCATGACGGTTCTGATAACCGGGGCCAACGGCCAGCTGGGCCGCGCGCTGATGGCAGCGGCGCCGTCGCGCGAAGCCGTGAAGGCTCTGTCCCGTCACGATCTCGACCTCGGGGATTCGGCCGCCATCGAACGGGTCATCGCCGCACAGGCGCCAACGCTCGTCATCAATGCCGCCGCCTATACCCAGGTCGACAAGGCCGAATCCGATACTGCCACGGCCATGGCGATCAACGCGGTGGCGCCCGGGCTGCTGGCGGCAGAGGCCCGGCGGGCGGGCGCACGGTTCATTCATGTCTCGACCGATTTCGTGTTCGCTGGCGACAGTGCCACCGCCTACCGGCCTGATGGCCCTACGGCCCCCCTCGGGGTCTATGGGCAGAGCAAGTGGCAGGGCGAACAGGCCGTGCGCGCTGCCCATGACCGGGCGCTGATCGTTCGCACCGCCTGGGTTTACGATTCCAGCGGCGCCAATTTCGTGCGCACCATGCTGCGCCTGATGGCCGAGCGCGAGGAAGTGCGGGTGGTGTCCGACCAGATCGGCACCCCCACCCATGCAGCGTCGCTGGCACGGGCGCTGTGGGCGCTCGATGCTGCAGGCGCGCACGGCACCTTGCACTGGACCGACGCCGGCATTGCCAGCTGGTATGATTTTGCGGTTGCCATTCAGGAAGAAGCGCTGGCGCTCGGCCTGCTCGATCGTCGCATCCCGGTTGTGCCGATCGCCACCAGCGACTATCCCACCCCGGCCCGCCGCCCGGCGATGAGCGTGCTCGACAAGCGTGACACCTGGGCCATCACCGGTGTAGCGCAGCACTGGCGCCAGGAATTGCGGGCGGCACTGCAACAGATGGCCCGGTAGATGGCCCGGTAAAAGGATTCAGCGATGGCATCAGTATTGGTAACGGGTGGTGCCGGCTTCATCGGCTCCAACTTCGTTCGCTTCTGGGAGGCAGCGAACCCCGCCGACCGGGTCACCGTGCTCGACCTTCTCACCTATGCCGGCAATCCCGCCAATCTCGATGGCACCAGGGCGGAACTGGTGGTGGGCGACATCGGCGATCAGGCACTGGTTGAAACGCTGCTTGCCAGCCGCGAGATCGACACCATCGTCCACTTCGCCGCCGAAAGCCATGTCGACCGTTCCATTCACGGGCCCGATGCCTTCATTGCCACCAACGTGCTGGGAACCCACAGCCTGCTGAAGGCCGCCAGGCGCCAGTGGGTGGATGGCGGCAAGCCCCACCGCTTCCACCATGTCTCGACCGATGAAGTCTATGGCACGCTGGCGCCCGACGATCCGGCCTTCCGTGAAGATACCCCTTACGCCCCCAATTCCCCCTATTCGGCCTCCAAGGCAGCATCCGATCATCTGGTGCGCGCCTATCACCACACCTACGGGCTTGCGGTCACCACGTCCAACTGCTCGAACAATTATGGGCCTTATCACTTCCCGGAAAAGCTGATCCCGCTGTTCATTCTGAACGCCCTGCACGGCCGGGCGCTGCCGATCTATGGCGACGGCATGCAGGTGCGCGACTGGCTGCACGTCGAAGATCATTGCCGGGGAATCACCGCAGTCGTGCAGCGCGGGCAGGTGGGGGAAACCTATAATATCGGTGGCGGCGCCGAGCTTCCCAACATCTCGGTGATCGACACCCTGTGCGCTGCCGTCGATCAGGCATTTGGCGACAACCCGTCGCTGGCACAACGCTTCCCCGATGCGCCCGCCGCCACCGGCAAGCCAACCGCCATCCTGAAAAGCTTCGTTGCCGACCGTCCCGGCCATGACCGCCGCTATGCCATCGATTGCAGCAAGGCGGTTCGTGAACTGGGGTACCAGCCGCAGCACAGCTTCGAAACCGGGCTGGCGCAGACACTGGCCTGGTATCTCGACAACGAGAGCTGGTGGCGCGGCGTGCTCGATGGCAGCTATCGGGCGTGGGTCGAACAGAATTACAGCCACCGCCAGGCCGCAAAGCCGTGAACCTGCACCCGTCCCTTGCCTGGTCGATCGACTGGGCAAAACGGCACCACCACTGGCTTACCGGTGGCATCACCCTGTTTGTACTGGCGGTTGCAGCCCTTGCCCTGCGCGAGATTCTCCACAAGGTCAGCATCTCCGACATCAGGGCCGCCCTCGACCAGATCACGCACCGCCAGATTCTGCTGTCGCTTGGCCTCACTGCCCTCTCGTATTTCGTTCTCACAGGCTATGACGTGCTGGCGTTGCGTGCCATCCACAAACGTCAACCCTACTGGCGGGCCGCGCTGGCTAGTTTCACTGCCTACTGCCTCAGCCACAATATCGGGTTTGCGCCGATCACCGGCGGTGCGGCACGGTGGCGGGCCTATCGTGGCACCACGATTACCCCTACTGATATCGCGCGGATCGTGGTGCTGGCCGGAGTCACCTTCTGGCTGGGCATTTTCGTAATGCTCGGCATCTTTCTCGTCAGTTTCCCCGGCGCCCTGCGCCTCGAACATGATCGTTTCAATTTCGACCCGCCGTTTGCCCTGCAGGCAGCGATCGGCGCCGTCATTCTGGTGGGGGCCGTGGCCTACCTGTGGTCGTGCTGGCGGCAGATGGGGCCGCTGCGCATTCTGGGGTGGACGATGCCGGTGCCATCGTTGCGGCAGGCGATCGCCCAATATGTTCTGGCAGCAACCGATATCGCCATTGCCTCGGCCGCGCTCATCGTGCTGCTGCCGCCGGAAACCTGGCATCAGTATCCTGACTTCGTCGTCGCCTATGTGGTGGCGATGGTGGTCGCCCTGCTGACCCATGCCCCGGGCGGACTTGGCGTATTCGAAGCCATCATCCTTGTTACCATGCCTGAGGTGGCGAAGCCCGAACTGGTCTCGGCGCTGCTGGTATACCGGGTGGTCTATTACTGGTTGCCATTGATGCTCGCTCTGCTTCTGCTGGGCTTCAATGAATGGCGGATGGCCCGCAAAGGCCCGAATCCGTCAGCGCCGGCGCCCGATACGGAATCGCCTGCCGTTCAGGCTCAGGCAAGGCGGAATATGGATGATGCAGGCATCACCCTCTGACACCCCTGACGGCACCCGGCGATCGCTCACCGGGTGCCGCTTTCTTTCGGGTGTAAACACCGCGATTCGGGAAGTTCAGGCGATAATCGAGCGCAGCATCCAGGCCGTCTTCTCGTGCACCTGCATCCGCTGGGTCAGCAGGTCGGCCGTCGCTTCGTCGAAGGCGTCGTCGGCATGGGGGAACACGTCGCGGGCTGTGCGCACCACAGTTGCCTGATCGGCGGCCAGGTCAGCCACCATTTCCTCGGCCGTTGGGGTGCCACTGGCCTCTTTCACCGTCGCCAGCCGCGCATATTCGCTGTAGCTGCCCGGTGCCCAAGCCCCCAGTGCCCGCAGGCGCTCGGCAATCAGGTCTACGGCAGCCGCCAGTTCCGTATACTGCTCTTCAAACATCAGGTGCAGCGAACGGAAATGCGGGCCAGTTACATTCCAGTGATAATTATGAGTCTTAAGGTAGAGCGTATAGGTATCGGCCAAAAGACGCGACAACCCTTCCTGAATCGGGACGAGCTTGTCTTTAGGTATCCCGAGATCAAGGGCTTTCGGTCCGGGAACGGCATGTTCCCTGGCATCTTTCTTATGCTTGTCTGATGGCATAACCCATTCCTTTCATCATAATGCCAGGCTGATCTAGGAACGAAGCCGGGCATTTCCAACACCCGGCCGCGTTCAAACCACCCCCGGAACGCAGGGTTTGCCTTCGGTCGATTATAACATCAGCGAATCTCGAACCCGGTAACGGTCGTCCCCTTGGCCCGGCAATCCATTGTCATCTTGTGGGCCCGTCCGTCATAGGTGCCGGTCATCTCGGCAATCAGAGTCCAGCCCGATGATGTGCGCTCCACGCGATCCACCCGGTTCAGGGTTACCTGGGTTCCACCCGTCGCCCCTACTTGCCGGCCGGCTTCATGCATGCAGGCCTGCGCTTCCTGACGGGAATCTGACGGGAAGAGGCCGAGGTCAGCCGAGACCTTGGCTGCCGCCCCTGACGAACCGGACGTGTTACTGCCTTTCTTGCCCTGCGAGGCCAGCAGCGCGATCAGCCCGGCTGCCAGCGCCACCCCGCCGATTACCGCCCCGGCGCTGGGGCCGCCATTGTCGCGCGGTGGCTGATAACCGGGGTTGCCCGGATAGGTCGTACCGTAGCTGTTGGGAATATAATTGCCATAGCCATAGGCAAAGCGCGCCCGGCAGCCATTACGCACCTCGATGCGGCTGCCGGTGAACGTCCAGTCCCGTCCCTGCAGGCACTGGCCCCCCATTACCTCGATGATTTCCACGCGATTGCGGGTGGTGGCGTTGCAGCGCTGGCGGTTGTTGTTCCAGGCCGCGCATTCCACCTCGCCGGCGAAGCCCTGGTTCCAGTTGCCACCACCGGGCGGATAATTGCCCCCTCCCCAGCCATCGGGGTAATAGAGCGCCTCGAAGCGGCCACCGCAGCCGTTGGTCACCACCAGCTGGTCGCCTTCGCGCCACCAGGTGCGCCCTTCCTGGCACCAGCCCGAACGATCCGGCCCCAGAAAGGTGACCGACTGGGTGTTGTCGGGCAGGTCACAGCGAAAATAGCTGTTCACCGACGACGAGCAGTTCACGATCTTTGAGCGCGTGCCATATTGCTGGGCCGCCACCCCCGACAGACCCAGTGGAATGCCCAGGGGTGCAATCTGCGCCACCAGCATCGCCACCGAAGCCGTTGTCGCTGTAAACCGGTTCACTTGCGTCATGATACCCTCCTGTTCGGGCGAACATACTGAATGCCTCTTGGGGTGGAAACAGGAAAATGCCGGCCGCTGCCCCTGGCTTGGCGGTTGAGACGGCGCGCATCCCGCGCTAACGCATGGCCCACGATACGGAGAAACAGGTTGGATATTTTTCAGCGGTTCGAACAAGTGGTGCACGATGCCGTGGCGGCACTGGTGGCCGAGGGCGCAGTGCAGGCGGATGCGGCGCAGACGGCCATCGTGCTCGAACCGCCGCGCGACCCCTCGCATGGTGATCTTGCCACCAATGCCGCCCTTGCCCTTGCCAAGGCGGCGAGGGCCAACCCGCGCGAACTTGCCACCCGCATTGCGCTTGACCTGTCGCGCCACCCCGAAATCGCCAGCGCCGAAGTGGCCGGGCCGGGTTTCATCAACCTGACGTTGCAGCCAGACGTATGGCAGGCGGAGCTGGGGCGCATCCAGCAACAGGGCGCTGATTACGGCCGTGGCGAGAAGCAACCCGCCGCCAAGCCTATCAACATCGAGTTCGTGTCGGCAAACCCTACCGGCCCCATGCACATGGGCCATTGCCGTGGCGCCGTGGTGGGCGATGCGCTGGCCGGCCTGCTGGCCTTTGCCGGCTATCCGGTGGTCAGGGAATATTATGTGAACGACGCCGGCGGGCAGGTCGATGTGCTGGCGAGATCGGCGCATCTTCGCTACCGCGAGGCCCTGGGAGCCAAGATCGGCGACATTCCCGAAGGCCTCTATCCCGGCGATTATCTGAAACCGGTGGGGGAACGGCTGGCGGCCGACTATGGCGACCGCTTTGTCGATGCGCCCGAAGATCAGTGGCTCGCCCCCTTCCGCACCACGGCCGTGGCCATGATGATGGACATGATCCGTACCGATCTGGGCCTGCTTGGCATCCATCACGACATTTTCTCGTCAGAAGCTGCCATTCTGGCCGAAGGCGCGCCACAGGCTGCCGAGGCAGAACTGCGCGCCCGGGGGCTGGTCTATGACGGCACCCTGCCGCCCCCCAAAGGCGAGACCCCCGACGACTGGGAACCGGTGGAACTGCCGCTGTTCCGCTCGACGGCGTTCGGCGACGATGTCGACCGGCCGATCCGCAAATCAACCGGCGAGTGGACCTATTTCGGCAACGACATGGCCTATCATGCCCGCAAGGCCGGGCGATCATCGGCTCTGATCGACATCTGGGGCGCCGACCACGCCGGCACCGTGAAACGTATCAAGGCTGCCGTCGCAGCGCTGACCGATGGCGCCGTTCCCTTCGACGTGAAGCTGGTGCAGATGGTGCGGCTGTTCCGTAACGGCGAACCGGTGCGGATGTCGAAGCGCGCCGGCAACTTCGTGACGCTTGCCGACGTGGTCGAGGAAGTGGGCCGCGATGTGGTGCGCTTCATGATGCTCACCAAGCGGCCCGAGGCGATGCTCGATTTCGATTTCGCCCATGTGGTCGAGCAATCGCGCGACAACCCGGTGTTCTACGTGCATTACGCCCATGCCCGTATCCGCTCGGTCGAGCGCAAGGCCAGCCAGCTCACCCTGCCTGCCGCCAACCTCGGCCTGCTCGACGACGCCGAACTGGCACTGGCGAAACTGGCCGCCCACTGGCCCCGGGTGGTGCGGCAGGCTGTGGCAGCCCATGAACCTCACCGCATCGCCTTTTATCTGGCTGATCTCGCCGGCGCCTTCCACAGCCTGTGGAACCGCGGCAACGACGACCCGGCGCTGCGACTGCTGCGCGACGACGACCTGCCGCTGACAGCAGCACGCCTCACGCTCGCCTCGGCGGTGGCGCAGGTGATCCGCACCGCCCTTGCTGTCATCGGTGTCACCGCCGCCGAGGAACTGCGCTAGTGGCGCGCAGCCCATCCCCCCGCAACGACGCGCGCCGCCGCTCGGCCGCCGCCCCCCGCGGCTGGGACAGCAGCGACGAGGATGCGCCGTGGCTCGATGAAGCGGATTTCGAGGATGACCGCCCGACAAAAACCATGGTCGGTCGGTCTACTCTGAAGTGGATCATCGGGCTGCTGGCCGTGCTGGCGCTGGGGATCACGGTGGGCATCCTGCTGGTCTCGAAGCGTGAGTCGACCCCCATCGATGTCCCCGCTGTTGGCGAAGCCGTGCCGGTACTGAAATCACCGGGGCCGTGGAAAACCGCCCCTGTGGGCGACGATGTCGATGGCATTCCCGTCGAGGGTCAGGGGCAGATCCTGTTCGGAACCGGGCAGGGCCGTGACATCGACAGCCAGATCGACATCACCTCCATGCCCGAAGACCCGCTGGACAAACCGGGAACCGTGCCGGAAATTACCGCCAGCGATGGCAGCACGCCCCACCCGGCAGCGAAGCCGCCCACCGTCATTCTGCCCGAGGGGCTGAGGGGGCAGCCTTCCGAACCGGCCAGAACCAGGCCATCGCCCACTGCACCGGCGGCTCTACCGCCAGCCCAGTCAACCCGGGATGCCCCGCACCCGCCAGCGCATCCCAGCCCACCGGCCGCTGTTCCTGCCCCACCGGCAGCAAAGCCCGCACCGCCAGCGGCGGACCTCGGGGCCGGAGACAATGGCACCACCATTCAACTTGGGGCATTTTCCTCGCAGGCGCGGGCGCTGGCGGCCTTCAAATCGCTCTCCTCGCGCTTTTCCTATCTGGCCGGGGCCGAGCCGCACGTGGTTCCCACCAGACGTGACGGACAGACGCTCTACCGGCTGCGGGTGGAAGCGGGCGCTGCGGCCGCCGCGCGAGACATGTGCAACCGGCTGAAGCTGGCCGGGGAAGCCTGCACCATCGTCAACTAGCGTCCCGAAGCCAGCTTGCTCCGGGACGCCTGACAGGCCGGCTCAGCGCCGGTGGATCTTCAATACCGTGTCGTTCTCGGCACCACGGGCCGCTGCCGACTTGTCAACCGCATAAATGGTGCCGGGTTTACCCAGCGACACATGGTTGGCAAGCGGCGCCGGGCCGAGGCTGGCGATGAGCTTGCCATCGGCATCGGTAACGGCAATGGTGCCAGCACCACGGTTGGATATATAGGCGCGGTTTCCGGACGGATCGAACACCACGTTCAGGGCGCCGGCCCCTACCGGTGTATCGGCGATCACCCGCCCGTCCTTGCCATCAAGCACCACCAGATTGTCACTGCCCTGCGACGCCACATAGAGGCGGCCACTTGCCGGATCGTGGGAGATGCCGATGGCCCCCCGCGCTCCGGGTACCGGCAGCACCTTTTCAACCTTGCCGGCCGACGTATCGATCACTGCCACTTCATTGGTGCTCTGGCTGACGACATACAGCCGATGGGCCTTGGTATCGAGCGACAGGCTGGCGGCCGAGAATGTCTCACCGCGCCGACCGGTCTGGATGCTGATCTTGCCCGGCTGAGCAAGTGTCGCGGTATCGAACACATAGACATCCGGGTGGGTCATCGCGCTGACATAGGCTTTGCCGGCAGCCGAATCGACAACAACATCGCGTGAATGCGGCACGGTGCCGGGTGCGAACTGTTTCACCAGGCCAAGATCGTTCTGGCGATAGACCGAAACGGTATCCTGCCGGGTGTTGGTGGCCCAGACCGTTCCCTTGCTGTCATCCACACCCACCCCGTAAACCGCGAAAACACCGCCGTCGGCTCCCTCGCGCCGGGCGGGAGCCCTGGCGGGCGTAACCCGCGCCAGCACCTTCAGGGTCTCCGGGTCAAGCTTCACCAGTTCCGATTGGGCAACCGGCGGACGCCCGACCGCAGACGTTACGAACAGGGCGTTCGACCGGGGGCTGTAGGCCGACTGATAGATGCCGCGCGCCACCTGCGCTTCGGTAAGGGAATAGCCATCCTGCCCGAACAGTGGAATGGTGGGCGAGACCTTGAGATCGGCAACGATCGCCCCGTAGGGGGCATCGGCAACCACCACGATCGGGTGAATGCCCGCCACGGCGTTGGCCGGAACGGCGATGCTGCCGCTGATCCTGCCATCGGAACCCGCTGTCAGCGCGCCACCGGGAAGGGGGTTGGCGCCATAGAGAAGCTGAACCTTCTGGCCCGGCTGGAACCCGCTGCCCGACACCTGAGCCGTGGTGCCGGCCAGAATCGGCTGGCCACGTTCCGCGCCGCTGAACTGCACCCGTGGGGGGTCTGTGCGGGCCACCGTTCCGAACACCGTCTGGGCGGCAGCGGGTGCCGCCAAAGGCGCCACCCCAGCGATTGCCGAGCCGGCCATCAACATAATGGCAGCGCACTTGCGGATCTGGCGAGGCATTGCAGTCATACGTGTCTCCTTGCGCAAGAAATCGGGTCAGCGAAGATCAACCCAGAACACCCCTTCATAGGGAACCGACAGGAACTGGCGGTTGATCTGGTCGAGGGTGGCGCCGGGGTCGATATCCGCGAACAGTTCCGGGTGAATCCAGCGGGCAAAGGCCTCGATGGCAACGATATCGAGCGGCGAATTGATCAGCTGGTGCGAAATACCATGGGTGCGGCCATCCTTCACGGCCGTCAGGCCGGAAATACCCGGTCGGCTGGCGATCTTTACCAAAGCGGCATGGGCCTGTTCCGCGGTGAACCCCGGCCCCAGCACCAGACCACCCGATTTGGCAAGATGCGGGCCGCCCGTGGCGATATAGACCTTGGGGTCGCGCGAAATCACATATTCGAGATTGAGTTTGCCGAACGACTGGCTGATCACGTCCGCGCCGATGTTGTGACCGCCCACCAGCCCGATATAGTCACCGATATTGCCGCGACCTGGCGAATTGCAGCAGTCAGCCGATATGCCGGCATGGGCCTCTACGAACACGGTCGGCCGGTCATCGGCAGGAAGCGTTGCCACCTTATCAGTGATTCGCTGCAGGTGCTGACGGCGCAGCGCCAGAAAGGCGCTTGCCTGATCGTCACGCCCGGTCAGATGCCCCAGAAGCTTCAGGCTGGTTTCAAGATTGTCCAGAGGCTTCACGAAGAAATCGACGAAAACCACCGGTATCCCGGCCGCTTCCACCTGGGCCAGCTGGGCTTCGGTAATTCCGCTTTCCAGCGACAGCAGCGCTACGTCAGGCCGGGTTGCCAGCAGGGATTCGACATCAAAGGCCCCGGCCGAGCTCGCCACCTTGGGCACAGCGGCAAGCGCCGGGGATTTCTGCAGGAATTGCTGATATGTCGCCTCGCCCAGCCGGTTGATGTCTTTGGGCCACCCGACCAGCAGCGAAACCGGATCCGGGTGAATGAGGCTGAGCGCCACCAGATAGCGGCTGTCGTCGATGGCGATCCGTTTGACCGGCCCCTTCACGCTGACCGGGCGGCCGCGCACGTCAACCAGCGTGGCAGCAGCCGACGAAGCAGTGACCCCCTGGTCAGCGCTGCGACGCTGGCCAAGCATCCACAGCGCGCCAACGGCGACCAGCACCAGCACCGCGATCAGCAACAACCGGTTGCGCTTCCCCGTAGACGGGGTGGAAGGCGTGGCGGAAATGGCGTGTCCCCTGCATGGTTCTACCAAAGGTCGGCCAACGCATATTCCCAGTTGCGAATGATTGTAAAGAGCATATGCATCAGTCAGCGTGAAGGATTAGGCCGACTGCACGGCTGCACCCGAGCCAGACGCCAGCCAATGGCTGGCAGCCAGAGGGGAAACGGCCAGCAACCAGGTTGCAGGCGCTTCACGGAACAGATTGCAGGGAAGGTATGTGGGGATGGTGGAGCCTAGCGGGATCGAACCGCTGACCTCTACAATGCCATTGTAGCGCTCTCCCAGCTGAGCTAAGGC
>JBDHSK010000013.1:0-35662 GCA_039808025.1 Sphingomonadaceae bacterium
GTCATCAGCGCCCCGCATGAGGGGGCGCAGGAAGGAACCGCCGTGTAAAACCGGTCAGGTCTGTGCCAAGTATTGGTTTAAGAGACTCGTTTGCCGTTTCATTTGCTTCCAAAGTATTTGTTTGTGTAAAATCTGAGTTCTTTAAGCGCGAGCTCTGGTAGCTTCTGATCCGCAAACTCGATAGCGGCTTGATAAACCTCAATACTACTCATAAGATCGCGGACCGATGGACCGAACAGCTTCCTTATGTTCTGCCTTCTTACTCCCCATCCCTTATAAGCTCCCCGGGTTGCCGTCTTACCGGCATACCGGCCCTGCTTCGGCATCACCATCTCGCCATATCTTTGGAAGGTATCATCCTTCTCGTTGCCGCGCCAACCGGGGAACACATCTTCAAACTTGGTGGCCTTCGATCCGCGCTTAATCCAGACGCTCACGCCCTTCTTTGTTATCTGCACGCGATACTTGGTTATACCTAAAGCGCCGCGCTTCTGCTCACCTATGATGGTGGCTTTGATGAACTTCTTATTGGCCAGACGGAGATTGATCTTCTCCTTTAGCTCACTGCTTTGGATGGTGTAGGTCTGCCTGATCTTCTTTACAATGAAGTTCCTGGTCTGTGTGGCTGTCTTGTTAACGGCCGATACCAGAGCTTTATCCTGAATATCCTTCTTAAGGTTATCAAACTTGGCAATGGTTTCCGTCAGGCCTTTTACATTGAGCTTAATCATACCACCCACCCGATCACGGTAACCATACCAATCAATGCCAACACAATAACCAGATACAGCCCAACGGCGAACCACAGCCATGATGACCAGTGAGTATCCTCATTAAACCTTTTGATCTCTTCTTCAGTCATCTCTCTTCTCCATTGATAGCCACGCCCAATAAGCGGCGACGGCGAGGTCGAGGAACTCAGCGGCAACGATCTGTTTATCATGGTGCTCGTGCACTGCCTTGGTTACTTCATATAGCTCTTCCTGACAGATGCCAATGCTCTCATGCGCCGAGAGGTGGGGCGTCTGTCCGTGTCTGTTGATCCGTTTTTGTATCGCTTTCAGGAAGCGTTCGTGAGCCACGGCGAGCTCGTAGTCATGTATTATATTCATTGACGATCTTTCTAAACTGTTCGATTGTGTAGATGATAAAGCACTCTCCCCCGCTCTCTTTGATCTTTCGTCGGTTGTGGAGTTGAAGTGCTGTTGGTTTTCCATCCGGGGCCTTAAGCTCGAAGGCGACGAACTTTCCATTGATACAAGCAAGTATGTCAGGTGTTCCAGCTGAGTTGGCGAGAATGATCTTCTTATGATACACTCCTTTTTCACGCAGATACTCCGTACATTTTGCCTGAAGGGCCGCTTCTTTTCCCATTGTAGTCTTTCATATAGTGGCGAACGGTGTAACTCTTTTTCTGTTGTACCGCCTTGTAAACTTTGGATTCGATACCTGAATCACTGAATATCCAATGGATGGTCTGAGGGCGCTCCCGGTGCATCGCTCCAAGACGGGCGCGTGCCTGATAGTACTGGGTTGCCGAGAAGTCGATGTTGAAGAACACCAGTACATCAGCCGTGCTAAGGTTGATGCCCATGGAACCCGATTGGATCTGTGAGATGAACACGAGGTTTTCAGACCGGTTGAACTCTTCCGGGCTTTCGGTAATGAGCTCACCAAAAGTGTCTTTTAGCATCTGACCTTCAGAGATGAACTTATAGAAGACGGCGATCTTCTTATCTTGATAGGCCTGCTGAATGTAGCGGGCTTTGTAATCGGAAAGGATACGATAGTGCCCGCTCTCGCTGATCACTGTGCCTGATGATATCTGGTGAAGTTTGTTCAACACCTTCACGGGGGTATCGGCCACAAGTTCATCACCATCCCTGAACCTGTAGTACTGGTCGAGTCGCATGATGTTGAAGAGACGCAGAAGATTAAGAGGCATCGGAACGGTGATGATCTCCTCTTCGATCACGCTCTTAAAGCCTGCTTCTTCTTGTGTGTATGAAACGCGGTAGGGCCGAATATCCCGCTCGATCTTCTCTATCTCTGCATGGTCATAGTCATTCATCTTTATTCCGTTGATCATCTTTTGCTTTACACGGACATAGTTCGGAGCGTCGATACGGCCCGCCCACTTATAAAAATTCTTATACTCTCCCCACGGGGACCGGCTGCCAAGAACTGCCAACTGGTGATACATTTGCGAGTAGCTCTCGGGCGTGGGTGTTCCTGAAAGGTAGATCACGAAAGGATCATTCAGGTGCTTGATAAGCGTGCCCAAGGTAATACACCTGTTGTTCGGTTTGGGGTACTGTCCGATCGAGTGAGCCTCGTCGATCACCACACAGTCGTAACGGTTGTCAGCGACCTTGTGAAGACTCTCATAGTTTACCACTTCAAGTCTGAACGGTTGCCGGCTGTTCTGGTAGTCGCTCTCCACCGACGGGATCGCCTTCTTCCTCGTGACAAATAGTACATGTTTGGACTCAACCCGGGCAGCGAGGGTGAATGCCATGAGGGTTTTCCCCAATCGCATCTCAAGTGCGAGGTACACCCAACGGTGCTCCCGAAGTACGGGCAATGCTCCCGATAAAATTTCAATCTGATAATCTCTAAGTTTCATGCTCCCGTGCTCCCGTTAGATAAGTTCGTATTGATGCTGTCCGAACGGTGCCGCCGGATCGTAAACAAAGATATAAGCCAGCTGACCAAACTTCTTCTGAAAGCGCTGAACAGGGTTAAGACCGTTTTCATCTTTCTGCTCCAAAGTTTCGAAGGAGTAGTGACCTGAGTGGACATACTTGCTTCCATTGTAGAACGCGAAGAAGGGGAGGACGCTCTCCGGTCTGAAGTTCTGGTATGCGGGGCACTTCTTCCAATCCTCGCCGTTCTCAGCGGCCATTGCTTCAGCATCGTAAGCCGGCTGTTCGGTTTCAATAGCTTCTCTTTCAATCTCTTCATAGGTTGGTACCGTGGTTATTGTTCGTTTGATTTTCATTTATTTTGGCCTGTTATTAAAGTGGTAGTAAATCGAGCATGATAGCATCAAGTATAATTCAAGCAGATCGTTTATACGGGGACTTCCATTCTGGGGTAAATCAATTTTGGGATCATCTAACCATCTTTTAATACTTCCATACTGTCTTTGTAAATGCTCCTCAACTACTAATCTAAGACCTTGTTTTACCTCATTTGCCTGCGCGCAATTAAGTTGAAGTGTGAGCTTTTGACAATCCTGGGTTGGACTGTCTTCAGGTGTATCGCAGTATTGTTCAAGGTTTAACGATTCAATGTTCTCTTTCATTTTTTACTCTCTTTCTTTTGTTTGTTCAAAAGCGACCGGGTTGCAACCAAAACCGACCGTTTTTTCTAAAAAGCGACCGTGGGTCGTTTTATACTTTTTGCTGTAAACCCTATATCCATAACGAGTTAGAAGGGGTCTCGGTCGGTTAGTCGGTTTTTTGCGCTAATCTTTATATATACATATATCTTTTTCTTCATTTTCTTCCTCCCTTTTCCATATCAGGTATGTTTTTTAATATTTTTTATCGCGTAATGGTTTTAAAAATGACCGACTAACCGACCCAAAAACCTATAACCCTAAATAATTATTGATGTTACAGCGACAACAAAAAACCGACCGCCCACCGACCCGGGTCGGTTTTACCCCTCATTTAGGTACTTATTCCTCGTTTCAGTCGGTATTTTTTCATCAATACCACCCCATATCGTGGAATAGTTAATATTATGAGCTCTCGTTTTGGTGTGCCTTAATTTGAACACTCGGCAAAACTTTTCTATCCAGTTTGTGAAGTTGTTCAATGTCAATTTGTTGTAATCAGGCACATCAATAAAGTCCTGCATGAAGTCATGGAACAGTGATTTTCTATCGAACCTCGCATTGTTCCTGATCCTGTCCACATTGATCTGCTCAAACATAAAAGCCACGAAATCGATACTGGTCTCACTGATCGCCTTCTTCAGTATCTGAGGCATATTAAGCTCGTCAGCCACCAACCCATGGATCAAAAAGTACTGCAGGCACTTCAGCATAACAAAGTGGCTGTTCTTCCATTGGAAGTCGTCCCAGTCGTAAATCAGATCATGCCCGAACTCATCCCGCGGGGTACGGTCAGCGCCGTAGAAGTCACTGATACCGATCTCATATTTCCTCCGGTTGGTACTGTCATCCGTGCCACGGATCGAGTGGTTGGTAGTGCTCAGGAACTTAGGCGACCTTTCAAACGGGAGCACAAACTCCCCCTGGTACATCTTCCGGATAGTCATGTCGGAAGTGATCGAAGAGAACAGCATCTGAAAATCAAAGTGAGGATCGGCATCATCAATGAAGACGATCTGAGTGTCCGGCTCCACCCCCTGAAACAGGAACTGGAGGTTGTTCTTGCTATTCAACTTACGGCCGTCGATGATGCAACTGCTCCGGTACTTCGCTATCCATTTCCCTATCAAACTCTTTCCAGTGCCACCGTTTGCATCGTACGAGATCGTGGGGATCTTCGCGTCGATAAGGATAATCGCCTTCGCGAGACTGTGCTGTTTATAGCCCGTCATCAGGTAGCCGATCCCGCTCATCAGGCGCTCGAGGGTCTTCTTGTCCCCCGCCACATGTTGAAGGAAAGTCATCCACTCGCCGCCGTCCTGATTAAGAATATCATCCGACCATTTCCACGGGAGCAGGTGCCGCTCCCACACCGGGTGCTCCAGCTCCTTATAGTCAACCGGTTCGAAGCCGTCACGGGTGACCGCCACGGCCTTGTCAGCAAAATAAACCCACGCCTTATCCTTCGTGCTCTCATTGAACCGTTCAGGCAGCGGATCGAGGTAAGCGAGTATTTGCGGGGAGAAAAGCCGTACATTGCCGATAACGAAGCTGAGGGTTTCCTCATCCACCTGGTCGAGGATCGTCCGGTAAACAAAGCTCTGCATCTCTTCGACCTGCACCATCTTCACCAGGTTGTTTTGGATCTTCGCGTAGAGGAGGGAGTCACCCTCACGATACTTCCTGAAGCCGGCACGATTAAGGAACTCACGGAACAGATCGTAGCGGATCGACCTTCGCGGTGGCGTCTTCGTGGTATCGAGCACCACGAAGAAATCAGTGGTCTCAACCTTCCCTTCAGGCGTTACAACACTTGTGCCCGTTTCAACCTGGTGTGGTTCGAACCTCACCTTTTCGATCTTCTTTGCGTTCAGATCGGCAAAGCGGGGATCTTTCCGGATCTCCGCGATAGTGGCCTTCACATCACCATTGTGGGCAAAAAGAGAGTAAGCCGTGAAGACATTCACCCCCTGAAGGTAGGGGAACGGCAAGGCGTTTGAGGAAAAGGCATAGAACACCGTCCCGTTAAAGCTGACCGATACGCCCGTTTTCTTCCCCGGGCGGGTCCAGTAGTCGTTCTCCCGGCTGTTATGGCTGTATTTGAACCCGGAGGCCTCCATAAGCGTGATAACAGCCTGAGCGGAGGAGGGATCGGAGTTGAACCGTTCAAATATCGACCCCTGTTTCTGCTCATTGGAGATCAATTGGGTAACATTGCGTGACTGCAATTTCAGCTTCTTTTCTTCCTTGGCCGGCTTCCGTTCGAACAGGCAACAATTCGATACAAGAATGTCCCGTTCCTCAGCCGTGATCACGGGGAGCTGTTCGAATGATCCTTTCTTCAGGACATACCCGGGAGAGGGGTAGATAACGCAATAGCTACCTTCACCTCTTGTTTCGATCAGGGTCCACCAGTCGTCATCCTTCTCCGGGTTCTCCACCTTCGGCTCGTGAGCGAGCTTCTTCGCGCCGTGCGGAGTGTCAAGGTGCCGGTAGATCAGATGGTAACCTCCTGACTGAGATGTTTCAAGAACGAACGGATAACGGTCGAGGATCTCTTTCACCTCCGGGATCTTCGCCCATTCCGTCATCGTTTTCTTCGCGCTACCGGTGTGGTTGTCGAAGTCGATGATCTCAAGGTTGCCCGAGACGGCTCCGCCGATCACCGCGATGCCGTGCACGCCGTTCAGAGAGGGGTACAGTTGATCAATCTCATCTTCAGTGGGTATAGCCGTCATCCACTGCTTAAATGTGGGTGTGGCGGGCCTCTTATCGCTTAATTTAACGGGGAGTACAGATATACCCGCCTTCGTGTACTGTTTTGCCGCTTCGTACAGGTTGATCATTTTTCGTCTCTGTGGAACTTGCTAACGGGTTTTTTGTATCTGTAAACTTCATCAAACGATATTTTGATTTTTGGCTCATCTTGTTCATCCAAATACTCGAAAAACATCTTACCGAAAATTACCAGACCCAAGCCGCCCGAGACGCCCATCAAGCTCAAAAAGAGAATAATAAGCCACTCACTCACTTCACCTACCGTGGCCATCTGGTATGCCATAACGGCGAAGTCAAAGATCATTAAACCGATACAAACCAAAAGAAGGGTTATTATCTTTTTCATTTTGCAGCCTCCACTAATTCGATTTTATCCTCTGGTGTACCAGCATTATTTTCGATAAATGTATAATACCACCTATTTGACCCCCGTTGGTAAAAAGAGTGAAGTATTGTATAAGCTATTTTTGGGTATTCTATCATCCTTACTTTATCACCCTCTTTAAATTTAGGTTTGGGGATAAGCAAAGAATCCTGCAAAGTGCTCATAACGTGATCTCTAAGCCCGGGATTATCGATAAAGATTATCGGGCACATGATTTCAAGGTTTTGGAGAATATATTCACATGTCATGGCTGTCCTCCATTGTAATGATGTTTTAGTCTTTCTGCATTTTCACTCCAATCTTGCCATTCCATAGTATCGGAGTTTAGAATATAAAATTTATTTCGATATGAATCTATTTCATTTGTTAGATAATAATCAACATGTCCTGTTTTTTTACATTTTGTCCATATCAAACTTCTACCGATTATCTTTTTCTCCTCCTCGGTCACTTTCATTGATTGAGGCTTAACTATGTAATTTTCATGGAACCAATTCCAAGCAGGGGATTTAGATTCACTAAAAAATAAGGTTCCATTTCCATCATTCCTCATGTAACCTACTGTTTTACCATCCACATAAGCCTGCATTATCTCGATACACTTTTTTGTTTCTTCTCGTGTCATACCGCCTCCACTAATTCGAGTTCGTCTTCGGAGTGATCAATCATATCACTAAAATCGCTGTAATACCATTTCATCTCATCTGGTGAATAGTACCGCCCTTCAATTTCCCATTTTGTTTTCTCGCCATAAATAGCCTTTACTTTATCCCCCACCTGAAACTTAGGTAGGGGGATAAGCAAAGAGTTCGTGAGTATCTCTTTCACCTCATCAGACGGTTCTTCCTGACCGCTCCAATAATCAGCCCACACTAACCTGGTGGTTACAATTTCCCAAAACTTATCGCGTGTCATTTTCCCTCCACTAATTTGAGTTCGGATTCGGTAAAAAAAGCATTAAAAACATTTTCATAAACCCATGCATTACTTTCATAATCGTATAAAGCGCCTCCGATTCTAAACTTACGGGTTCCCAAAATCATTTCTACCCAATCCCCCACCTTAAACTTCGGTTTGGGGATAAGGAGGGAATCTTGTAATGTTGCCATCACCTCATCTCTGAGTTGCGGGTTATCAATGAACCATATAGGGCATGCTGCCTCAAGATTTTGTAAAATGTATTCACGGGTCATTTCGCAGCTTCCTTTTCTGCTATCATCTTGGCGAGGTACTCCTCGGCTTCTCTCTTCGTCCGGAAATAGGTCATGGGAGCTGTTTTAACGAAAGGATCATCATCGCTTCTTCTGGTGATCTGCCACGGGAAAACTTTTGAGTTTGATGGTTCGATGTAATATTCATTTTGAGGAACTGTTTCTTCCTCGTTGGTTCCGAAGATATCTGCGAGGTCTCTTTCGTCTTCGGGATCTTTACTTTCAGCGTGTGAGTTAAGCAGATCGGCATGATCTTTTGCTTCCGGGATTGTTTCAAACACCTCAACCAGTCTTGCATACCTCATGGATTTTTCTTCATAGCTGACTTCGTACACACCATATTTACACCACTTTATCTTTACTCCGGTTTTGCCATAAGTAACCTCCGGCCTGTATTTAGGTCTTTCAGCAATTTCAGATAAAGCATATTCGTAAGGATTTAGATATTGCTTGTCCAACAGATACTGTCTTTCCTCTTCAAAGGTCTTGAATATCTTCATTTTGTACTTAGCTGGCTTCTCTGTCTCAACCTCAAGCTTCTCTTCAAATACGATCTCCAGTTGAGAGTGCTCCTGTTTCTCCTGCAGGGTCATGTCACGAGTGAAGGGTTCAAACTCACCTTCTTCGACCGGGGTGATAAACACCTTTCCTTCAGACGGCGTATTCCAGTGGAATTCACCGGAGGCTGTCCACTCGATATAACCGTTTTCGATCTGCCGGCTGTAGTTGGTTATACCCCTTCTTAAAATGGGTATCTGCTTTTTCTCCTCTTCGATCCTGTTTATCTCCGCTGTAGCTTTTGCGATCAGGTGAGCCCGCTCGATAATTTGCGCGTCTGTCAACTCAACCTTGTGCTCAAAAAATTGTTTTGTTGGCATTGTTCGTTCTCCTAAAAAACAGGCGGCGTTCGCTTGATTAAATAGATGTCACCGCCGCCCTGAATTAGTTATTTAATCCCCGGTTGATACCCTCAGCCGGGAAGGGGCCTGTTAAAAAGGTAATTCGTTTTCAAGCCATGTTTTTATCATCGTAGAAATTTTTTCAGTGTTATCCTCTTTTCTTGGTTTTACAAAAGGTTCGTTGTTTTTATATCTATGAATCCGGTCAAGAGCATCCAGACAGATCAAGTATCTTTTCGTGATAGCCCAAATCGCACCACCATCGATATGTATTTTGCCTCTGACAATATCTGCTATTGAAAATTTCTCAACATTATACCCGGTTACGATCTGGGTGATAACTGAACTTTCCAATGAGAAAACTTCGCGGGCTAACATTACCGTGGTTTGTATAACTGAATTATTTCCGTATTTCAAAGATTCATGGATTATGTTCCCAATTCGTCTATCGACATAATCCATCTCATCCATAGTTAATTTCTCTTCGTATCCATAAGCGAGATCATGCACCATTTTAATTACGGCGGCCATGCTTCGGGTTTGCTGTCTGCCTTTAAGCGTCAAATAATCGGCATATGATCTTGATTTTCCGCAATCAAGAAATTTTATATCATGATCAGATAAACCATATTCGAGGTTGAGTAATAGAGTGACTCCCGACTTAATAATGGCATTAAGCCTGTGGTGTCCATCCGCGAGTCTCCCTCGTGAATCAAAACTGATTGTATTGCTTTGTATATTTTCAGGCCATTCGCCGGCAAGCATTACTTTTACCATGTTTTTTAGATGACTTGCCTTGATTTTCCGGTTGCCTCTACTACTCTGCAATAATTCTTCTGCGAGTACGGGCGTAACCAATTTGGTTTCTGTCGTTTTCATTGTTCGTTCTCCAGTTGATGATTTGGGGCCGTTGCCCGGCCCCGGATATTGAATTAAAATGGAAGATCCTCTTCCGGCTCCTGTACAACAACGGTGGCTTCGGCGATCTCCGGCTTCGTCTCGGCCACTTTCTCGATACCACCCAGAAAAGCCGGTACATACTTATCGAACATCAGGGCCTCCATCCATGCCTGACGCGTAAGCTTGTAAGCCTGATAGAGCTTTTTGTTTGCCTCTGAGTACTCACCCTGAAACGGAGGGTAACCGTTCAGGTAGGTGGCTTTTCCGTTGGCATCGTAGGTGATGAAGAAGTTCTCAACCTTTGAGTCGTCTTCGAACCTTTTGATGTTCAGACCCACCTTGTTGTTATCGCCGTCTCCTTTCATTGACCAGGGTGAGAAGATGATCTTCTCTCCGGGCTTCATATTGGGGAGTCTGCAGAAGAAATCGTGAGCATACTTGTTATCCATCATGGTGGAGATCACCACCTTTTCACCACCGCTGAGGATGGTAAGATCGAGCTGGTCTCCGTATTCCTTGTTTTCGCGCTTCTTGATCCCGACGAGCACTCCGACAATTTCGTCATAATACAGTTCGTGCGTTGTACCTCCCGTTTTCTTCGCGCGTGCCTTCGCTCCGGGGGTGTCTGCTGAGACCGTCTCGACCAGTTGGCCGTTGGCGATCTTGAGGTAGTTGTACTTCTCTCTTGTGCGTGTTTCCATATAGGTTACTCCGTTGGTAGTGTTATTTGTTTTGGTAATTCGTAGTCTTTTGGTTTCAGTGGTTTCATGTAGTGGTATATCTTCTGCGCGTTCAGGAACACTTCGAACTCATCCTGAAGCTCGTAGCGGTCCCACATCTTAACTGTGAACCCTTCTATCCCTGTTTTGGTAAGTGCCTGAGTGTGAAGGATCATTGCCCCCTCGAGCTTCAGGCCCATCGTCTCCTCTATCGCGTGTGCGTAGGCGGCCATCTGCATACCGGCGAGGGCTGAGATGGTCTTACCCGTCTTGATATCTGCCAACCAGATGCCCGCGGGGACGCTCACGGGGGTTTTCCCCGCTATCTGATACTCACCCCCGCTTACACGGATAATGAGGTCGGCTGTGCCCGCGAACAGGTGTGTGGGGCTGAACAGCTTCACTTCGGAAGCGATGACCTGTGGCCTCACTTCGTTCCAGAACTGAGTGAGTTTCCAGATGGCGAGATGAACGAACTGGTTGGGTACGGCAATATCGGTCCTGGGGTCGATATCCGGGGAGAAAACAGCGGTCTTCCCCTCGGTGACCATCTTGTGAAATATCCAGTGCGCGGAGGAGCCGTCTTCCCCAGTTTTCTTCAGGATCATATCGGCGTTCTCGTTCCCCTGGTTGCCTCTCCACTTCTCAAGCCACTCCTGCCGGATCACCGAGAGGATGGTAGTGACCGAGGGGTAATACTCCCCCGCGATCTTGTAGAAGTGGGAGCTTTGCCACTCATAAAGCTCTATCTCCTTGGGCGCATTTACAACCCCGTTTGGGGCCGTGCCTTTCTTCAGCACGGCCTTTTTCGGGGCATCATCAACCATAGGAGGGACTTGCATGGCGGGTTTACCGGGAACAGCCGGCACTTCGCCAAAAACTTCTGTAAAATCAAAATCCTGCACCGTTATCCTCCTTCTTATGATTGTTCATCTTGTAAGCGGCCTCATCCGCTTCCTTACGGCTATCGTATATCCTGCTGAGTGATGTGTAGGGAGCGTTCAATTCGTTCGTGGTCAGATGATTCGCTTTGACCCCGTTTGCCGTCATGGTAATTGAAGCCGAGGCGATCATATCCGCGCGGAAGATGTTCTTCCGGTGATCCTTCACCACCACATACTTTCCTATCTGACTGTAAGCCTCATCGATTAGATCGATCATACGGAGGGTGATGTTCATTCCTTCACCTTTCCTTCCTCAATCACGATACCGACCTCACCCGAGTCATCGACGCGCTCAACCCAAAGCTGGTAACCGTGTTTAGTGGCTATTGCCGAAAGCGCCTTGAGACTGCTTTCATCCAACAGGGAACCTTCACGGATAATTATCACCTTGACTTTGGGTTGAAGACGCATCGCGATCGCGGCTGACACTTTGATCTGCTCCGCCGAGCTGCACTGCTTCAGCGGGTTACCCTTAAAGTATAACTGGTCATCCCTTATTTCGAGCGGGATGCCAATGCTTGAGGTCTGGAGAAGCTCGAGTTTTCTCTTGTCGATCGTTTCGATCGCCTGAGTAAGAAGCTCCGAGTTTGTCCGCGCCTCGGTAAGAAGTGCTTCATTGTGGTCTCTTTGTTCCCTTTCCCTTATTAACGAATTTCTCTGCTCGAGATTGGCAAGTTTTGTCTGAATCTCATCAGTATTCACCGGGGTGGCTTCACTGACTTCACTTGCAGTTACTTCGTAATCGCCCCTGAGAGACCCTAACTGAAGTTGTAAACTTTCCTGTTCCTCCATTAACTTTTGAATTTCGGCAGCTACAAACTCGAGCCGCGCCTTTACCGCTTTCCCTTCCTCACCGATCTTGCTTAACCTTGCCCTCTTCTCTTCGATCCCGCGGTTGTGATCGTAAGCCTCCTGAAGCTCTCTGGTGACATCCGCGGCGCTTACAAGATCACCCTCCGGATATTCATCCCGGAACTGTTTCTTGAGCGCTTCCTTCTCCTTTACCACACGGTTCTGAAGCGTGCGTTCGTTAAAGGCATTCTGCCTTTGGTTTTCCAGTATCTCCAACTGTTCCTCAAGACCGGTTGCACGGATAAGCGTTCTGACCTGCTCTTTCGCGTCCAGAAGGGTGAACCTTACCGGATCGATGGCAACGGTGTTGAACAGCTTGTCGAGGAACTTCTGAGGTGATGACACTTCCGATCCCTGCCTTGTTGTAACGGTCAGCTTTTGCCCGGAAGGGGTGATAACCCTGGTGATGGTGTATTCATCCGTCTCGATCACGATCCGGGCTTTGTTCTCCCCGTCCCTGATCGGCTTGGGGATCTCCCGTGTGGGACCCGCGAAGGCATACATTATCGCCTCAAGCACCGATGACTTGCCGGCGGCGTTCTTCCCTGATATAATATTCAGGTGTTCATCAGGCTCGATCTCAGCGACTTCCAGCCGCTTGAAATTTTGAGCCATAAATCTGATTATTGACATTTCGTTCTCCTGTTGATGTAATTACTTGGTGAGCATCGCGAACCCGTTGCGGGTATCGCGGATGACTATTTTGAGGTCGAGTATGTTGTTATGGAGCTTTTCGTTCTCTCTTGAGAGTTTTCCAATGAAATTGCTCTGTCTTTCGATCCTGGTTTTAAGACGGTCATTTTCCACTGCATATCCCTGACATTTTTTTTTGGTGCGGTGGCATTCCTCGTTTGAGAGCTCAAGAAGTGATTCGAGATAGCATATCTTATCATTCGCCTTGGCAAGCTCTTTTTTCATTAGTCCCACCTTAAGGATATAATCCTCCCGGTTGCCCTCAATTTGCCCCTCCCGCATAAGGAAAAAACCGATGACTGTTATGGCACCAACGAGTGCGCCAAAGAGGCAATAGAGATAATATTCCATTTTGATCTCCTAAAAAATTAAGTTGTTGATGATGATCGCGCCGCCTATAATGATGACCCAGGTGACCACGATAATTACGGATAAAAGACAGCCGTCCCGCTTTGGGTACCTAAATTCGTCGAAAGGGTTATTGTTTAGCATTGGTCAGAGTCCCTTTGATTAACGCGTTTAGCTCAGATGCGTAAAAGTAGGTACCGCCATTGATCATTTTATGGCACGGGACCTGTCCACGGCTTGCCTTGCTTGCAAGGGTGCTCTTTTCAATCTTCAAAAATTCAGCGGCTTCTTCCATAGAAAGTGGTGGCTCCTGCTCTTTCAATACTGCCTTCACCACCTTTTCGAGACGGCGAAGTATGGCGTTGGTCTCGGGGGTTGGGATGATCTCTGTCATAGCTTAGCCTCCAGTTTGGAAAGGTCTTCCTTCATTGTTCCAATGGTCTTTCGCAGGATCGCTTTCTCCTCGTCTGAAAGGCATCCATCGGAGAGTGCCTGGATGCACTCCATCACGAGTTTCCCGGCTTCATTGTTTACATACGCGGCCAAGCCGGTGACCGACATGGTGTCGAGGTCGTCAACCCTTATGCCGCGGTTTTCAAGCGCTCTACGAAGCTTCGAGTAGCGCTCCAGATCGCAGGTCTTCCCGTAGGTCAACCAGTAATGAAACTTTTCCTTTGGGATACCAAGCTCACGCGCGAGCTCTGATTTATTCAGGTCGTGCTCTTCAATCAGTTGTTTCAGGTATGATAGTGTGTCCATACTTTTAATACAATTTGTGATAGTTATTAGGTTTGTGGTGAGTTAAGTTGCAAGTAGGATGTGACAGCCTTTGTAAAAAGGTCTTTCAGAGTGATACCCTCCAGTGCTGCCCGGCTCTTGGCTTCCCGGTGTAAATCAATCGGAAGCCATACATTCGCGTGTCCGTCAAAGTAGGATTTTCTGATCTGCTTTTTGATTCTTTTCATTTATATTGCGTTTGTTGAAATTGTTAAATTAACTATCACTAATATAGTCTATTTATACTTGACTGTCAAGCATAAATTGATTTAAAATGAAAATATTTGTCTTATGAAAACTTTTGCAGACCGTTTACAATCTGTACTTGACGCACAGAAGGTAAAACAAACTGAGTTAGCTGCTTATTTGGAGGTATCTAAGCAAGCGGTTAGTGGTTGGGCAAAGGGGGTAACTTTTCCAAACTCCGAAAATTTGAAAAAGATTGCTGAGTTTTTAAAAGTTGATTTAAATTGGTTGGTAAGAGGGGTAGGTACTTACTCACTGGTTGATGTGCTTGTTGATAAAGTTAGCGAATCGGATGACCACTACAGCCCTTACTGTTTACTTCCCGTAGTGTCAAAAATATGTAAGGATATCTACGATCCCGCTAATGAGATCCGGAGGGAGCTATGCGATAAGCTCACCGTAAAAAGCGAGTGGTTCTTCCTGCAGATGCCTGACGACCATTGCAATACTGGTGGAACGAAGTGTGTTAAAAAAGGTGATCTGCTGTTGATCAACCCCGTGATTGAAGACCTTTACCCCGGTGATCTGATAGCGATCGCCACCCGATCAGACCGGCAATGGGTACGGTTCATCCAAAATATTGGTGATATAGCCGTTCAGCTTGTGGGCGGAATTACCATAAAAAGAGAGGATATCGCAGCGATGTACCGGGTGATCAGGGTACGTCCGGCGGAGTTTGGAGTATAATAAAAAAGCCCGGTCAGTTCGCAGCTGATCGGGCTAATACCTCGGTATGACGAGGATTTATAACGCATGTTTGTACTCACAAATATACACCCTCCCCATTTATATATCAAGCCCGGGAAGTGCATCAACAGCCATTTGCTTCACCGGATCCAACACTTTCGCGTAGAACTGGGTGGTACCGATATCGGTGTGCCCCAGCAGTTTCTGAACCGTGTGCATCGCCGCGCCGCTTGTGATGAGCATCGTGGCGAAGGTATGGCGTGAGGTGTGGAACGAGATGTTCTTCCCGATCCCCGCGTTGGCCACCCAGTTTTTAATTCGGTAGTTGATCGTGCTGTTGCTCGTGAGTCCCTGAAACAATGAGTCATCGAGTTTGTCAAGAATCGCCCTTGCAGTGGCATTCAGGTTCACGATCACGGTCTCTCCTGTCTTGTGTTGTCCCACAGTGATCGTATTATTCACGATCTTATCCCGCGTGAGGGTCCGGATGTCGCTCAACCTCAACCCCGTATAGCAACCAAAGAGGAATGCCATCTTCACCAGCTCGTTAGGGCACTCGGCCACCGCGAGCCTTTTCAGTTCAGAAGCCGTAAGATACTCCCGGGCAGTGAACACGCGCCCCATCTTCACGGTTTTAAGGGGATTGGTGAAAATGATCTTGTCGGTGATCGCGTCGTTAAGGAACGCCTTCAGCGTCATCAACAACGACTGGACCGTGTTGTGTTTATGGTTGAGGCTCTCGAGGTATCTTTTGAATCCAAGCCACCAGTCAGGTGTGATATCATCGAATCCGAGGAGCCTGTCTTCATTGAAGTATTCATTGTAATCTCGCAGGTGTTTGACCAGGGAGAGCCTTTTGTGGTATTTGAGGTGTTGCGCCTTCACATCGCAATAGCGAATGAAATCCGTTTTCCTCTTCTTCCAGAATATCCCCTCCCGGTGGATCCTTAGCACCATTTCAGCCCGCTTCTCCTCGGCCAACTCCCTGAACATGTCGTCATGTTTCCCGCCGTCCAGATAGATCCCGAGGGTGATCCTCTTCCTTTCCTTTCCTTCCATGATATCCAAATAGAAGGATTCGCGCCCGTCACTCAGCGTGCGCGACTTCAGTTGCACAGTAGCCATTTCGTCCTCCGTTTTATTGTCACTTTTTAGTGGCACTTGGTTTCAAGTGACAATAGAAGTGACAGACCATCACAAAAATACGCAAAACAGCGCAAAAACAAAAGGTACCCAAAATAACAAAAACCCCCAAAACAGGCTAAAAACGCAATTTTTGGGGGTTTTAGGTTGTGCACCTTGCACTAAACTATAAGCATTTTTCTTGAAAAACGCTCTAAATTCGCCATTTTCGTGGTGTCACTTGCGTGTGACAAAAAAAAATAAAAAACCCCTCCGAAGAGGGGCGGGAGTAACGAACGACTGTGAACGCTAAACTTTTGGTTTTTCTCCGTAAACCGGGTAGCCGTGCTTATTGCAGAGCTGAAGGAAATACTTGTTTACGAGCTCCCAATACTTTTCGTATGGGAACGCGGGACCCGGATCACTCCTCTGATTCGATAGGAAACTGTGAGTGAGTACCCCTTTCTGATTAAAGTTGGGCCCGTGGTAATCTATTCGTCTTTCAAGCTCAAGAGGGATGCCGTGATTGTAGCACGCGTAAGCTGTCAGCTTGGCGACGGTATCGACCTGCACTTCCGGGTATGGATCCCAGTATAAGCAGCCCATGAACGGCGTTGGCGACTTGTATGGCGTCCCTTCGTACGGCGCGAGTGTTCCGTTTGGGTTCCAGTAGAACTTTCCGTTGATCAGATACACCATCGCGCGGTTCCCGATCTCGACCTGAATTGTGTTCTGATCGTACGCGGCACCACATCCTGTGCCATAAGCCCAGTAATCTTCATCGAAGTACTGGTATAGCAGCCCGTCTTTTTCCACGCCGAACATGGTGGCTACGGGTCCCTGTGAATCATTATCCCAGATACCGCCCTTACCTCCGAGGTACCTCATGCTACTTCCATTGGTGCAATGAAGTATAAACCTGCCGTTCATTTTCCCGGTCGGTTTCTTCACATATTCATCGTCCGGGAGGTAATGTTCCCGGTATGGTATTTCGGGGAAGGCTTCGGTAATTTTCTTGAATGGTCTCATTTTTCTCTCCATATGAAATAATATCCGCAAATAAATCCACAGCTAAAGCAAGCGTAAAGGGCAAGGCTATCCCAATACCAGACCAGTACCGGTTGGTATGTCAGCACCCCCGCAATGATCAGCGCGGTCATGGTAAACTTCATGAAGTGCCAGCCGCCGGAGATCATGGTAACCACATGAGTGAGTAACCAAGATCTGAGCCGCGGAGCCCACTCCCCTTGTTCCAGCCACCATTCGGTGCGCCAGATGAAAGCGTTCATATTGAACTTGATCGTGTCCATAGCGCCGTTTGCCACACCCGCCACGAAGAACAGCAACGCCGTGATCATAGCGCGAAAGCCCCTATCACACCGGCAACAGCAAGAACGGCGGTGATGAACCCGGTGAGAAATGTATCATACCAGGGATGATCAGAGGTGATGGTGGTGGTGATCCTCAGCGTGTCGACCTGATGTATCCACATTGTATCCACACGATTGATCTGTTTTTCAATGACGATGGGTTCGAGCTCAACCCTGATCGAGTCGGTGGCGGGGTATGTTGTGACGGCGACCCTTCCGTTTTCGTTTTCGATCGCGTAGGTGCTGCTGTCTTTTCCGAAGTGTTGCCCCGCCGGACGTTCGACATAGACGGGATAGGCTACCCTCCGGATCACGGTGTCGGGCGTGCCGGGAATATACTTTACCGTTTCTTTCCCGGGGATATAAACCTTTTTTATCTCCGCCGTTGGTTTCCCCGAGAGAAGGCAAATTGCGATAACGGCTATCAGTGTTAGTATCACTGCCGCTAAGATGTAGGGTAACCATTTACGCGCCGCTTCCATCTGATTCACCTTTCTTTTTCGCCAAAACATTTCCGGCGTAATAGGCCCCGGATATTTGCATGATCGCGGTTGCAAGAAGGACGGCAAACATACCAAGATCACTCACGCCCCCTTTCCAGATCACGACCAGCATGAGGATCAGGAACATCGCCATGCTAAGCAGAAACGCTATGAATTTTCTTCCGTAGAATATCATTTCAAGCGCTCCTTTTCCATACGATCACGGAGGAACTTGGTATCCTCAGCGATGTTGTTGAGGCGCTCGAGGATCATCTCCTGCTTCATCTCTATGCTTCTGATCCTCGCTTCGTGATCCAATAGCATTTTGCTTTGGTCTTCAGCTTTCGCGCTAAGCAGTGCGAAGTTGGAGATTATCACCGCCGCGGCTATGATTATCCCCCATGCGTTTGTTTTCAAAAAGTTCGTAAGGTCGAGTTTTGCTTTTTCCATGTTTTTTTCCGTGTTTTAATTAGCAAGTATTAATCCTCTTTCGACCTTCATCGCGAGGCCGTAAGCTCTGCACTCATCGACATACGCTTGATATGTCACCCTTTCCGGGTGATCAACCGCGAGCTTCACCATTTTGATCTCGTCGGGTATGCTGTACCTTTCGGCGATCATTCTCTGAACTATCGAGTTGATGTCGTGGAACATCCTGCATTCTTTCAGCTCATTCTCCACTTCCTGAAAAGTCTGTTCGGTTACTTCGCACTCAGGATGTTGCTGAGCAAGAAACGCTTCGGAATCTGTAATGTCCACACCTGCGAGGTTTTCGGTGTATTGATAGGCCACTACTCCGTCAGGAACTACAAGAGATAATGTAGTGTACTCTGTTACGACTGGTTTATATCTAAAATATTTCATAATCTTTCTTTCAATTAATACCTAATACCTAATACCTGTTATCGTTCGCTCAGACATTATACAGGCACGAGCGCGCGGAACATATATGGAAAGCGTTAGTCCGGTAGAGACCCAGGTTGACATACCAGACACCCGCGTAAGCCCCGTCGCCCCAATAGCCGGAGCGGGCCGGGCAACTTTCATCGAGTAGATTACTGTAGAAATAATCCGTTCCAAATTGGTTTGTACCGCCTGTGCTCATACCGGAAGCGGCCGGTAAAGCTGCACATGATCGAAGATAAGCGGCCGATGTTTTAACCGTAGAAAACTCCAACATCTGGTTGGTGCTATTCCCCATCCGTTGGGCAAACACGCCCCCCGGTGCAAAATTGAGAACTACCGGTGTATTAAGGGCGGCGTTGGTTAGGAACGCGTCAGCAAACTGATCAGTGCCGGCCACGCTATTCCCGCCGGTGACAGCCTTCAAAGCAACCGCTGAATTGAGCATATAATGTGTGCCCTTCTTCGATATGCCGCCTGAAGTATAAGCAGTCCATGTTGAGGTGTCAACTCCGATTGAGAAATTATCGGGGTCAACCACGGTAATCTTGTATATCTTTCCGTTTGCCTCGGTCATCCCTACCACGCTTTCAATCTGGATATAGTCATCATTCGAGTATCCATGGCCCGTCACGGTCACTACTCCGGGGTTTGCTTTGCTAATTGCCGTGATATTCTTTGAGGCCACTATCGCCGAAAACCCGCTCACGATTTCCCACTGGTTCCCGCTCAGGTCGGCCACGCCGCAATTTTGCCCGTTATGGGTCGTCTTTGCGAGTGAGTTGCCGGAACCGTTTTTCCGGGCTTCATTGCGTGCCGCCCAATAGCCATCATCGCAAACGCTGAAAGTGCAAGTAGCGTCGTTGATATCCGCGCCTGAGTTGGTGTTTCCTTTGGGAAAATTGGTAGTTGTTGCCGAGTACCAAGCGCAATAAGTTGTGGAAGTAGCGGCTTGTCCGTGAGCAAGCGATAGCAACGCCAAAGCACCATGAATAAAAATCGAGGTTACCGCGAAATCATTGCCACGGCTTTTTGCCGCCGCCCACGCTCCGCCGTAATTATCCGCAGGGGTTTGACTGTTGCTTATGCAGTTTGAAAAACTTCCGGCGTAAGTAGGGTTAGTGCCGTCTCTCTTGGAAGAATTAATCGAAGAAATCGGATTTGAAAAAGCTATCGAGCTGGCAATACCGGCACTTCCAAGGGTATAATTTGTAAGCGACCACTTGTATTTGTCCACGAAGAATCCCTTCTTTGTGGCGCCACCATCCAAGAACGCGCGGTGCAATGCGTATCCTTTTGCGTTGGCTTCCTCTTCAGAGGTGAAGGTTGTATCTCCCTTGATCTGGATAGAATTGAGCGCATAGCAACTGCCGGCGGTGTAAGTGCCGGTGTTGAATGTCGAGCTTACTTTTATCGTGGTGGTGTTCGTAATATCGGTGATCAAGTAGCGACCTTTTGGAAGTGCGAAACCCGCCGCGCCTTCCAACCACACCCACTCACCCGCGTAAAGGTTGTGAGTGGCCGCGAATGTAACGGTAACTTTTGAGCCGTCACCTGTCAAATTCGATACCTGAAGGTGCGTAATCTTAAAGTAGAACCGCGGTATATAGCACATAATTGAGCCGTCAACCTTCACCCGGTAATTACCGTATTGGTCATTACTTTTCTGAAGCGTTCCCGGGAGCGCTTCGAGAGTTGAAGGAATGTCCGCGGTAGCGCAAAGCCCCACACCGAACCCGAGTTCTCCGGGGATACCTATGTCGTTGGTAACAGGATTCATTAAATTAGTGTCTTTTATTTTTCTGTTACCGGCAGGCGTGCGAACATAAAAATAACCTGACGGGTTATTTGTTTCTGTCAGCGCGTCAATAAAATCTTTATAATTTGTGTCTGGCATTACAAATCTCCTTTTATGCGGTTGCCGTTATCGTCCACAATATAGTTCCCGGAATCATCCACAAGGTACCCGAGGATGCGGCCCAACGGTTTGTAGAAATAATTCAGTACAAGTCTTTTCAGCAGTCTCATTGCTACCTCCCTTCGTAGAGGCGGATGAAACCTGAATGAAGATGAACAGCCGTCCAACGCCCCTGGTAGAGGCCCGGAGCTATTGTTCTTGCAGCTCCCTCGGTTGTATTCGCCACGGCTAAACCACCATCGGTGTGGCCGGTCTCAACTGTGAGCACACGAAACTTTGCATCCTCAGCCACATAGATCATGTCGAACACCGATCCTACTGCCGGTGTTACCAAGCCTTCCGCGCTCGTTACCCATTTTTCTGCTAATGCCATTTTAGTCTCCTTTTATTCGTAAATTCGTTTCAGGGTGAGCCGTATCCTGCCCCCCTGTGGTTCTTTTTTGATTATCAAAAACTTTACCCCTGAGTACCCAAACCCATCGATGTCCTGAAGGCGGGTGGTGGTAAGGGTGATCACATCACCTGTTTTGTAGCCGCTGTCTTTCAACTCAACTGCGAGGGTTACGATCTCTTGGGCTTGTTTTGTGCGGGTCTTCCACGCTGTCAGCAGGTCATCCACATAGTCAGAGGCATCGCCGGCGATATTGCCGGTATCGGCGATGAACGCGCTGAAGAACTCATCCTGCACCTGGTCATTGTAATAGTTTGTGCTTTCCGCATCCGCGTCCACCAGTACGGTGGTGTTGGAGTAGCTTTCCAGATCGTCCAGATCTTTCGTGCCGTCGAACCTGTTCCAATGGAGTATCCACCGGGTGTAACGGCTTTCTTCGTTCAGATCGCGGGAGATGCTGCCGGATATAATATTCTCGGTGTCGTTGAGGTCACCTGCTGAAGTGGTGTTTGTCAGCTCCTTTATTTTGATTTTCCCATCCTCACCGACCCAGCTGATACAGTCAACACTTCGAACAGCGTTGAAATATATCTCACTCAGTTTCTTCTTTTTCGAGTACGGGAGGAATGAGAAATCAATCCCCGTCCAAGCAGCCTCCAGTGTGGTGAAGGCGGAAGATATGTACCCGGATGCAATACCGCCCAATGTAAGTAAGTCTTGAAGCACCTGGAAAGGGTTCCCGGTGGCGGGTGATGCTATTGCATACAACTGTGTGCCACTTTCGTGAGTGGCTTCGGAGTTGGAGGACAGTACACCTCTCTGCAGATCTCTCAGCGTATTTGATGACTTGGTAGCATAATAAATGATCTCCTCGTCCACTTGAAAGTAGCCACTACTTGCAAGCGTGGAAGCATTATCCACATCGATTTCAACCTCAGCAGCGCTTCGATCTATCCAATTACCAATATTGGTAGGGTCTGTGCCTGTAAGCTCGTAATATCTCTGTGCGTTGGGGATGGTACCGGGGTATAGGTTTCCTGAATCCGCGGTTGTACCGAGCGTGTAGCTCGTTCCTATGCGCTCAATGTATTGATTATCATACGAAGCACCTGCCCCGCTAAGCCATATCCGGTATTTAGTGGCGCCGCTGTAAGCCGTCCACGAAAGCGTAAAACAGTTATCGCCGGTATTAAGTGTCAGCCCGTTTTGCGTATTGCTTGCAAGGGCTCTGTTTTTTGCGTTCAATGCCACTACCGTGATGCCATAAGTTCCGGCATCATTCAGCACGCCATTCGGATTGGAGTCGCTAAGCGCGGGATTGGCAGTGAGTGTTTCACGATCGACGCGATAAGCCCAATCATACTGCTCTGCAGGAAGGGCAAGCATCTCGGCTTGGCTGGTGACATTGTTGAACATCCGGTACATCTTCTCAGCAAGCTTGATATTCATTGGGGTAGGAAACTCAATGTCATCCAACGACCTAAGCAGGTCTATCGCCTCGATTTCACACCACCCATTGCCCAGGGTAATGTTTTCGATCTTCCCCGCGAAGCGGAGCGTAAAATCTGCAACAGAAAGACTATCGAAACCCTCATACAGCTCTATGATCCTTCCCTTGTAGTTAGGGTTCCTCGCTACCAACTTTTGCCAGAACGATCCCTGAATTGTAGCGCGGTCAGCATAGTACTTATCCATCACGGTATCGGTGAGCTCGGGCTCATCCGCGAAGCGAACCTTAAGGCGCTTTGTTACGGTCCCGTTTTCCTTGATCTCTGTTGGGAGGTCGCTTATCTCCGTGATATACGGAAGTGCCTCGGGTATCTTGAAATTATTTGCGCCTGCATTGGTGAAGAAATATTTCTTTCCTCGCTTGTCATAATGCGGCTTGTCATCACAGGTGATGTAAGTGTTGTAGCACTTCGAGCCGGTTGAAGCCGTGCACGGCGCCACTCCCCATGTGAGGTTGCAGGTGTCGAGCGTGATGGCTACAACATCTTGACGGCGGCGTGAAATGCTTGCAAGCTCGGAGCCGAAACTCATCTGTGACCTCGCATGGTCAGGGAGATACTATCGACATATACCGAAGTGCTGCGGGGTTTCTGAAGCTCAAGGCTGTCCGCGGGGATGTGTGCCCAATAGACATAGTTGCCATCCGTGTCACCATCCGGGGCGTAAAAAAACGGGCGGCCGTAGCGGGCATGATTATCCCAGAACGCCTCGACCGCTGCTAACTCGGTTGTGCTGACCGGTGACCATGTGGAGGATAATTCCACTTCTGCATAGTCTGTCACGACACCGAGAAGGTTTCCTGAATTGCTTATCTCCTGTGTGGCGATCACTCTTTCCCCGCCGAGGTTGAACGGCGCATCAGGAAGATAATCAAATTCGCAGACCTGACCCAGCCCAATATGACCAATCTGGGGAGCGGCAGCCAATGAACTCAAGATCACCCGCCACTTCGCGGCTGTATCAGCGGTGAATGTTTTGAAAAACGCGTGATCATGAGGGGCTGCGAAGTCTGACAGTACCACTTCCCATTCAGTGCCATTCCATTTCTGAAGCTGTATGGCAGCATCTGCGGTCTTCAGGTTATGTCCAACGAAACCGATGTATCCCACGTAACTTGCTTCGTACCCGCTTCCGTTCAGGTCGATCTCGATCGTCTGGTCACCGGTGCCGGTTGCTTTCCAGTAGGTGTAATCGCGGAAGTCCTGAAGGTTGGCTTTCGGAAATCCCGTGGCTTGGGAGGTCACCGTTAGCGCGGCAAACTGAAGGAAATTGTAGTATGCTATTTTTGATCCCATTATCGTCTTATCCCGTCTGCGAGTGCTCTATCTATTGCCGGGACTATCTCACGTGCGAGACGGTCTTTGTCCCAGATAAAGCCCTCGAACTTGATTGTAATATTGCGTGAACTTCCTCCGCCTGAACCACCCTGAGGATTGCGTGAAGCGAATGATGGCGTTGGTGCAGCCGATGCGCCCCCAATCGAACTTTGCCCCGGCTGTGCAGCCCAAAGGTTTGCGAGCTGTGCCGTGCCGAATGCAATTGCCGAAGCCGCCGCCGCAACAGCGAGCGCGGGACCAACCACGGGAATACCTATCTGTGAGTCGTAAGCCTTAACGGCAGCTGAATAAGTACTCGTTACGATCTCCGCTGACTTGAACGCCTTTCCAATCTCAAACATTGCTTGGTAGTCCTGTTGGGTCTTCCCTGCCATTGAGCTTAGAAGATTGCCAAGCCCTTCCATCGCGTCACCCATGCCACCAAACAACTGCTGTGTGGTCTCATTCATGATCAGGAAGTTAGTGGTGCCCATCTCCTGAAGCTCTTCGTAATACTTTGCCCACTGGTCAATGAGTGGTTGCTGACGATCGCGGAGAAGATTGGGATCGAGCGCGGGCACATCAACCATTTCAAGTGGGGATAAAGTTGAGCTTTGGTTTGCAAACCCTATTTTTATTTTTTCAGGATCGCCATAAGCTGCACTTGTTAGATCTGTAATCCATTGATCGGCAAGGCCAAATCCAGAATCGGCTGTAGCGCGTGGTCGAAGACGTAGAAAAAAATCCTCTTCTTTTTTAAGTGTCCCACCACTGAATCCTTTAGTGCCGCCTGAGTTACCCGAAGATTGTTTTCCACCTTTCCCTTTATCGGTTGGAATAATAGCTCCTTTGGGTGCGTAAATAACCCCAAAGCTATTAGCAACATCCTCTTGGCTTTTCATTAGCGCTTCATTATCTTTAGCAAGCTTTTCCATTTCGGCATCCGTTAAAACAACCTTTACATCACCGAATAGACCAGGCTTAGTAGTATACTTCATCACCGGGTTGCCGATACCCAAACCCGGCGTAGTATATTTTGCAATATCAATTAAAGTGCTTAAAGCAGACCTTAATTTCTCTGTCCAATTATCTACGCTCGTATTAGAGTTATCAATGGCATTACTAAAACCGTCTAATGCGGGGGCAAGTTCTTCCACCAATACATTAACAGCGCCCTTCCCAAATGATGCTAACTTATCAAGATTATCGTTAAATCGCTCAGCGGCGGCGGCTGTTTTACTATTTATTTCAAGTCCGAGGTCTTTAGCTTCGTCGGTTAGAGCTTTAATGCCATCGGCACCTTCACTGAGCATTGGCATAAGGTCTTGCCCCGCTTTACCAAATAACTCAATCGCCATGGATGTTCTTGCTGCGTCTGAGTCAAGTTTCACATAAGCTGCCGCGGCTGCCATAAGTGTCTCTTCGGCAGACTTCACGGTACCATCTGCGTTTCTGACTTCAATGCCAAACTGAGAGAACTTTTCAAGTGCCGTCTTACTTCCTGCGGAGACATCAAACAATGCCACGTTAAGAAATTTCATTGACTTTTGAAGCGCCTCAGCAGAGGTATCAGACTGTTGTGCTACATAAGCGAGCTTGGAAAGTGACTCTACTGCCAATCCTGTTCGTTTTGACATATTCGCCATTTGGTCTGCATAATCGATCTGCTTTTTTATAGCAACAGCAAGCCCGGCGGTTATGGCTCCAATCCCTGCCACGGCGGCGGTTTGCCATGTCACGAACCCGGATGCCTGTTGCAAAAAGCCGGAGATTGAATTACCGAACTTTCCAAAGTGTTGGGTAACCTCGGAGATCTCCTTGATAGCCTTCTGTCCATCCGCGGATATGAGTAATTTTACATCTTCTTTTGCCATTAGTTCTTCAGCTGCTCTGCTTTCAGTTCATTGATCACACTTTCGACAATCGCGAAATCAAACCAGGTACTCATCGGAAGGTCATCCTTTCCGAACGGGTATCCCTGTTGTTTCGCCTGGTATAGATTCCAGAGGTAAATCGTCTCCGGTGATATTGGTTTTTCTTTTGCCGCCTGATCCCGCTCCCTTTTCATCACCTGATCCTTCAGGGGTCCATCCGGCAGGTGTTGGCTTGCTTTGCCTCCGGGCCCTTTTAGGAGGCGCCGGAGTTCGACCCTAAAGGGTCTGCGTCGTTCCCGAATGTAGGATTAAGGAACTCCATTCCTTTCGTGTAGAGGTGGAAGCTATAGAACTCTTTCAGCGCTTCCAACGCGTCAACAGCTTCCCCTGTCTCTTTCTTGAATGTCACCTCCTGATCAAACTCGACGGAGTTGATATGCTTCGTGAAAGTATTCAGCACCAGTTCAGCTTGCTTCTTTGCCTTCGTTTCTTCGTTGCCATCCACCGCGCGAAAGGCCGTCCAGAACGCCACGAAGTCACCTGCTTTGGGGAGCGAGCAGATGAACACGCCTGTCAGCCCTTCGAACGCGAAAGCTATCTTTTTAGTATGGGAAAGGATTATTTCCATTGGTCGTTACTCCTGTTTGGTTTAGTTGAATGTGATTACAAGGGGCGCGAATGTAGAATCATTAAGCGCGGCTTTTGGTACTATTGTAATGTCTTTGGTTTTGATATTGTCGCGGCTTCCGTCGGTGGCACTGGTCATCACTGCGTTTTCACTGGTGATCACAATATCTCTTAAGCCGGCTTCAAGCGTAAGCGAAAAGGCACCGGAGTTGGAAGAGGATATCTGCATCCAGTAGTCAAGCGAATCAGGGGCCACGGTCTCAGGATCAAAATTGATCGAGGGCTCGATTGCTGAAATGTAGTATGAGTCGATTCCGTTGGCGGCCGCCCACGACTTGCGGGAGGTGATCGTGTTTCCGGCATCAATGTTCACGGTGGTACCGGTGAAGGTGATCGAATCATAGAGAAGCGTGGCGCTCAAAAGTTTGATCGGATCGCTTGTGGGGAATGTAGCGTCAAGCGGTGTGGTGTCGGACACTGGGGAGGCATAAAGCCCGGTAAACTCACAAGAGAGTTTTACCAGTTCACCGGCTACAGCGGTGATCTTCAGGTTGCCAACACATCCAGTGATCTTGTAAAGCGTCTGATCCTCATATACATAGATCGTTACCGACTTTGGTGCATTCCAGTTATCCATTGAATGGGTGTAAACAACCGGGGTTGATGTGCCGCCGGTCTTCTTAAAGCCACATGCTTGTAAGATTGGATCGACATAAGGAGCCGCGTTGGCCGAGGGTGCCGCGTAAAGCTCAGTGTCAAAGTTGATTTTCACGGCTTCACCTATTACAAGATCGGCAAACTTCCCTCCAGACTGATGCATGCCAAGCCGGGGGATCGTCTTAAAGACGGGCTCCGGCTTCACATTCGTAGCTATGAAGGCGTTTGCGCTCTTCGTTGGTATGGGATCTGTGCCGTATATGGTCTCGATCTCAAGAAGTACGAGAGTTACATCTGCTCTTTGCATTTTCTAATTGCTCCATTTATTGACTCTAAATTGTACTTTCAGGCTAATAGTAGCCTGCACTATAATCTCTTGTGCTGCCTGAATATCGGCGGTATCCTGCACATAATCGGTTTTGAAGGCAAGTCCTCCCCAGGTGTCATCGGTTCCAACTGATCTTCGTATGTCTTCCACCATGCGGGAAACAGCCGCGGTGTAGTCATCTTCCTGAGTGGTCTTGGTCACGCGCATTCTGCAGATCACATCCACATCAAGCTCAAGGTCTTCCGGGGCGCCGGCACCGTAGCTCACTTCCAACCTGGTCTGTCCCCGGTCGAACACGCTTACGAAAAGGTTTGTACTCTTCGCCACCGGCACCACATCGAACAGCCCGCACTTCGATACTGTATAGTTGTACCCGCTTGCTTTCGAAATGGTGGCGAATCGTGAACGCATTGCTTTCAGTATGTCGAGGCGTTTCATAGCACCTTCTTCAGACTTACGGAGGTGATCTTAATGACTTCGGTATTGTTCAGGGCCGAGAAAGTTATGTACCTGGTATCAGTCTTGTTCGCCTGAAAAAACAGGTCGTGTGTTCCTTCACCCCTGACGTAGAAAGTGTAGTTCAGGGCGCCCGAGTCTGATATGATCAGCACGCCGGAGAGTAGTTGAGAGACCACAACACGGAGCCGGTAGCTCGCGCCTGCGTCAAGCGGGATCGTTGTTCCGTACTGGATCTGTGCGGGATCGTCTTCATACTCGTTCAGCGTTGCAAGCCCTGTGGCAAGTGTGGCGTTGTACAGTACTTCCCAATTCTCACCGGTGAAATTGGTACTATCGAACAATTCTGAACCAAGGGGGGTGTCATTGGGATCAGCATCGGCCTGCGTAAGGAAGAGTCTTACAGATCCGTAGGCGGTTTCTTCCTTGTATGTTACATAGTAGTCCACCCCTTCGATTGTTACCTTGGCGTTCTCCGCGATAAGCGCGGCGGTGGCCGTGGTCACATGAATGAAGAGGCGATAGTTCTCCGCGTTCAGCTCATCCGCGGAATCTTTCAGCATCACGCATTTATAGGAGCTCCCCGCGAAAGTGAGATCTTTCGCGAGGGGGCTCTTAAGATATTCGCTGAACGGGAAGATTCCTGAAAAAGGCATTCTACTTTGAGGCCTTCTTAGGTTCTTCGATCAGGGTACAGAAGCGGCGGTTCAGAAGGATGTTCAGCTCTCCGGGAGTGAGAGGACCTTCGAAGGTGTCACCAGCTTTGTACGCTTTTCCGGCGATCATCACGCCACTATTGATTTTGAGCTTGTAGCTCTTCAGTACTGCCATGGTATCAGCTCACTGAAAGATATGGAACATCGGTTGAGATCACGAACGCGTCCACATTCTTGCAGACACTGTCATGATACATGGTACCATACACACGGATCTTCTCGTTCTTCTTCTGTGTGAAAGGATCGAGGAAGATATCGAGACCACCCCAGAAGGCGTTCACCATCTTGGAGAAATCACCGAAGGCGAGATAACCGTCTGTGATGTTGGTCGAGGTTCCGATCTCGTATGGTCCGAGCTTTCCGTCTTTGGCGAGCATGGTTGACTCACCAACGGTGATCGGAGTAACATTGAAGCGGTACTCTGTCAGCGGCGACATAACGAACTTGAGAAGGTTCTTGTTGTTCTGGTTCTTGGCCGCGGCCACGATCTTCATCACGGTTTCGAAAGTCACGGATGCAAGGGAAACCGAGGTAATGCCGGAAGTGTTGAAGAGTCCGGTAGGCATTCCGGTTCCGGTACCGTGGAAGAATCCCCAGTCGATCTTCTTCAGGATCGCGAACATGAGCTCCTGAATCACGAGGTTCTCTACCGAGGGGTTGCCCTGAATAGCGAGCTGACGGGAGTAATCGGTATAAGCGCCAACACGGTGAGGATCAAGAGTGATCGATGAAAGTGTCATGTTGCTTTCAGCGGCATCATCAGTTTCACCTTCGTACTCAGCGGATACATCACCCGTTTGGATGGGGATCTTCTGGTTCATCGAAAGACCGGAGAGCGTAAGGGCTCCGAGTTTGCCGGAAAGAAGTTCAGCCTTCAGGGTAGCTTCGAAGAGATCAGGTCTGAACTGCTCACCAACGAGGGTCTGACCCGTTGTCGCGCCGGCTGTGGTAAGCGCGGTTCTCTTTTGAACAAGGGCGCGGTAGATGATCTCATCGGGAACGATGAGGCCTTCTGATTCGCGGCCGTATCTCTTGGCAAGTTGATCGCTCACCTCGTGCTCATAACCCTTTTTCTGTTCGGCCATGTTTCTGATGGCGTTCGAAAGGGAGTATTTGTCGAGGTCTTTCTTCTCGAGGCCTGATTCTTTCTGAGGCATCGCGGGCTTTGTGCTGTCCTTCTCGCTGAGTTTCTTCAGCACAAGGGCGCGGGCGTCTGCCACGGAGAGATCTTTGAGATCGTCGTAGGTCACGCCGTCTTTTTCGAATTGGCGGGCAAGGGCATTGATCTCGCTCGCTCTCTGGGATTCCTCCAGTCTGATCCTGGCTCTTTCCTGCTCGAGATCGACCGTGAGAGGGGTCTGGTTGTTGTTTGGTTCTTGTGGCACGGTTAATGTCCTTTCTGTTATAAATTCACGAGTGTAATCTCTTCCAACTCCAACGGTGTCATCCGCCGGAACCGTAACAATCGAAACCTCGTAGGGTTGCCATTTCGTTACGCGATATGTTTCAGTTTCTTTTTCTTTCTTCACGAACTGCATCTCTTCCACCTGATACCCGATCGAGGTCTTCGAAAGGATGCCCGCTTCGATGTTCTTGTATATTTCCATCGCATGTTCGGTTTTCGCAAACTTCACTTTCACGCGGAGTTTGCCTGCCTCAAGCCATGCCTTTTCGATCACGCCCACAAACTTGTCACGGTCGTGATTGTAGAGAACTATCGCGCGGTTGTTAAGCCGTGAGAGGTCAACTTCATTTTCACCATGCCCGAGTATCTCATACCCGAACCACCTTTCGTAAGGTTCTTCGGATGAGCACGACATCTCGACGAATATATCGTCTTGATTATCCTCAGCTCTGGTTGCTGTTATTTTGTCCATCATCACCCTCTGAAGTGGTGGCTGGACTGTTCTGGTTTGGGGCATTAAGGTCTCCAAATTTTAAGCCTAATTTCTCTTCATACTCTTTTTCAGCGGCGAGCTGAAGCATTGTTTCTTCATAGTCAAGGCCGCTTTCAGCGAGTATCTGTCTCCTGGTTTTGAACCCGTTCCTGAGCGCCATCTCCTGTGCCTGACTGTCTTTCAGGGGGTCAACCCAAGGCCAACTGCGACCGCGCCATGTGGGTTTGTTGAACTTCTCGAACTTGTTGAAAGGAAGTCTGGTATCAGGTGAAACGAGAAACATCTCAAGCCACGCCGAGAAAACGGGATTGAGAAACTTCTCCTTTAACCAGTTTTGCACTTCCTTGTAAAATTCTCTCTCGTCGAGCAGACCGGCACGGATCGAGGAGTAGTTAACTCCCTCCAGATCGTTGGCAAGGGTGTTGTAACTTACACCCATCGCGCTCGCGAGCTCCCGTGTAATCGCCTTCGTAAAAGCGCCGTACTGATCGGAAGGGAACTTGGGATCGAAGCCGTTGAACTTGTATCCCGCCGGAGCAATGAATATCTCACCCGGCACATAGTCTTCTATGAAACGGCCAAGGTCATCCTCCTCACCCACATAGTCACCCGCCTCAGCTGAGCGCTCATACCACCCAAGTTTTTGCGATACGCGGGCGTTTTTAAGCGATGCTTCTGTGTATTTGGCAAGGTGATGGAAGTTGATCAACGCAGAGGCGAACCATGAAAGTCCGCGGGTCTGATTTGCAAACTCAGGGTGATAGAGATGTATTATCTCTTCAGCCGGCACCCTGATCTTTTTGTTTGGTGCCACCATGTACAGATCGAGCGCGGGATCCTTCACGGTGAACCAGTATGCAACGGGTTTGCCGGCGGGATCATGTTCGATACCCATCCTGATGAAATTGCCGTTCTGCAGGTTCCTGTTATCCATGAGATCGAGGTACTCGCTGGTGATCATCTCAAGACCGAAGCGGTATTTGTTTCCCTTGTATCCACGGCGGAGACGGATAAACACCTCACCGTCCATGGCGGTGTTGGTAAGCGCCAACATCGTGAAAAGCCTGAAGGTATCGTTTGTATTGATCGATACCGATGAACTGTTCGACCATTCACGCCAAGCCTCTTCTATGTAAGAGTTGGCAAACTCATCCGGTTTTTTAGTCCAGATGGTCGAGCCGGGGTTCAGCCGGTCGGGCACCTGTTCGAAATCGTAACTCTTCACCTGGAGCAGGAAGCCTTCAGCTCCCACGACGTTTTGCCGCAGCATCCTCATGTACTTCGATCCGTACCCGGTGTTCTTCACCAGAAAGCGTCCACGGTGCATGAGTATCGACTGTGACACCCACACATCACGGTCGATCACATTCCCGGTGGAGGGGAGATCGAGAAGAGTCTCATCGGTGCGGGCGCCCAAAAAGTTACGGACGCCCACGGGCCAACGAGAGGTCTTACGGGAGGATTCTTTTTTGCTCCAGGGCCAACTGAATGCCAAGGTTAATCAGCCTTCCTGTACGCGTAAACTTTGTAGGCAAAAACGGTCGAACTGTTGCCTGCTGTACCCAGCGCGCGGATCCTGAGATACGGCACTTTGTATGAGTTAAGATCAAGCGATTTAACCAAATATGTTGAGGCACTGTCAGATGTCGAAACGGTATCGACATTAAACCAGTTTGAGAGGTCATAACTTCCCTGAAGGAAAGCGGATATCTTCCGTGTTGAAGCCGTACCACCCGAGAGGATCACTCCCACTTTCAGGGGGTTGGTCGAAAAGTCGTTGGTTATATCCGTGAGTGAAAACGGATTGGTGGTCAGCGTGTCAGTGGATGCGATAGTGCCCTGATAACTGATTATCTTACCGTTGGGAATGTTCACGGTAGCGCCATTGGTCGCCCACTGGGGAAGTGCGGCGGTAGTGAGAAAGGCTGTTATGAGTGTGATCAGAAAAAAGATCTTTTTCATTTTGGTTTTGCTCCTTTAAGGGTTACTGAAATCTTGGGATTATTTTGTTCCGGGGTTTACCGCCGGCTTTAATTTTGGCCCGTTCATCTTCCTGAGAAACGAGAATTTCATATCTCATCTTCATTTTCCAGAGGTCTTCATGGCTCATCATTGAGAGGGTGGCTCCATCGATCGAGAGATTCATTGTCTGTGCCGTGGCACGCCCTTCGATCACCGAGTTGATGGCATCGAGTACGATACGCGCGTGGCTCCTCTGGTCACCCGAGGTCGAAAGGGGGTTTGCAAAAACAGTGCAGGCCTTTTCGGATAGGATGTATTTGTTGGAGTTTTTTACGGCGTAGGTGATCACCTGGTAATCACCGGCGGTCATGTCTGTGGAAACAGCGGAAGTGAGGGTGAGAACAAAGCCGGCTCCGGAAGCTGTGCCGGCTATGGTCTTGGTTGTAGCCGCAGAGGTCAAGAGAACGAAAGTGACACTGAGCGAATATTCAGAGGAAGGGTAGTCGCTAAACTCCTCTTCCCACTCGTATGTAAAACCTGCTTTTATTGTGTCCGGTGCGTTCAATTTTCTTCCGCGTTTTAGAAATTACGGAAGTGTATATATATCCTAAAAAGATTTTAAACAATAGTTATAGTGGGCTTTCGCGTGGGCTTTCGCGTGGGGCGCGGCCTGCCCCACTTTTTAGAGTATTATTTTCTTGATTGTCACCGTTTGCGTTTCGATCTTCACCTCTTCCTTCAGCTTCCCCGGATCGATCTGGTCGAGCAACTGGTTCACTACGGAGTTGTAGGTCATGTTGTATTTCTTACTCAACTTCAAAATCTTATCTGAATTTACGGTTGTCAGTCTGATGTGTATGCCGGTGTTTTTCTTCATATACTCCATCTCTTTCTTCTTTTGTCGAACATCGCGAACGGATTTTCTTTTTTAGGTTTAGGGTTGAATATTGGTTCTTCTATCGGTGCGGCCGCGGGTGCTTCCTCCGTGGCCATCACACTGTCATCACGCTTCAGCTTGAACTTCGGCGCGAGGATGCGGTAGGCGGCAAGGTTATAAACTGTAAGATCAAGCACCTCGTTACGCGCGTGTGTGGTCCGCTTTTGATATTCAAGCCTGATCCCCTTCTTTGTCTTTAGCCTTACCTTCACCTCCGCGGTAAGCTGCTCGAAATAATCCTCATCGCACACATCGCGACTGAAGTGCATGTAGCCGGGGCCCGGTTCCTTCAGCACAAGGCGGCCAAAGATGAGATCTTTCGCGGCGTGCGTACCGATCGAAAATAGTTTCACATTTGCTTTGTTGTTTCGTGTAGGCTTACGGGTAAGTGGCGCGCCCTGGGTCGAGCTTCCTTTCATCGCGAAGAAACGGCGGGAGGCGTAGCGTTTACAGAAACGGTAGGCCTCATCAGTGAAGTGGCCGCCGGTATCAACACCAACGCAGGAAACGCGGAGAGTGTGAAAGGGGGTAAGAAGATACTTCGCCACTTCGCTCCATAATGATTCCTCCGCGGGGTTCCCATACCATTGCCGGTAATCGATCACCCATGTCTCTTCACCTTCACCCCATCCGAGGATGAGGGTTTCCAAACGGTCGTCCTGAACATCGACGGCGCCGGTGAGTTTATAGATGCGGTCGCTCCACTGGTAGTCTTCGCACCGTGCCAACAGCTGTGTGGTCTTTATATCGCTTTGGATATCAGACTCCCACGGGAGTGCAAGGCCGGTGTTCTTGAATACCTTCATGTAGGTGCTGTCACCTTCCTTCTGTTTCTTCCGTGCTTCGATGAATTTCTTCACAAGGGACGAAAGGGGACTGAAAGGTGAGTAGAGTTCACTCAGGTGAAACCCGGGGCGATTCTTCACTTCGGGATTTTCGGACACCCATTTACCCGCCTGAATCATGGGGTAGCGCTTCTCTTCCTCTATTGGTTCGTTGCAGCTTATGCACTCATAGTAGGCGGTCTCGGGTTTTCCTTCTTCCCACCGGACCTGATCCCAAACCATCTCCTGATATTCTCCGCAGTGAGGGCACGGCACATGCCATTTCCTTTGATCTGTCTCCTCCCACTCTGTCCATATCTTGCTGGTTTCTTTATTCCCGGGGGATGAGATCAGTATGGTCTTTGAGTTGCTGAAGGTTTTGGTTCTTTCCTCCGCGAGCTTCACGGGGTTTCCCTCTGTGCCGGCACTGTCAGGGTAACGGTCAACCTCGTCCAACAGGAGTATCCTGATCGGAAGTGACGCAAGGTTGCCGGGTGAATTGGCACCCACTGAGAAAAGGAAGCCACCGGGGAAACGCTTCTCGAGGATGGTGTTATCCTTGTTCTTTGTAGCGGTGTCTGATATCAGGTTGTGAAGAATTTTATTATCCCTGAGCAGGGGGTCAAACCTTACCTTGGACCACCTCTGTGCCATAGCGAGAGAGTAGTGAACGAAGAGGATCGGCCCCGGATCATGCACTATGTGGTACATCATGAGGTTGTTCACCATCTCCGTCTTCCCAATCTGCGAGGAGGCCACCACCACCACCTTCTCATACCAGGGGTTGGTGAACGCGTCCATTATCTCCCTTTGCGCTTTGAAGCGATCGGTTCTCCACGGCCCGGGTTCGGCCGATGTTTCAGATGAGAGCACACGGTACCTGTCAGCAAACTCGCTGAGGTTCAGGATCTCCGGAGGCTTTACCAGGTTAGCGGCTTCTATTACCCGGTGTTGGAACGGGGTTAGGACGAGTGTCATTTGGTCTTTCCGTTCTTCGTGGTTCTTGCCGGTCCTGCTTCTTTGGCAGTTGCCGGTCTTGCTTCTTTGGTTCCATTGGTTCTTTTCCTTTTTGGTTCTTGATAGTAACTGCAAAAGTCGATGGCGCGGACAGATTCGACCACGCCTTTCTGCAGGATGATCTTCACTTCTTTAAGCGGGCGGCCGGTAAGATCGGGCGCGAGCTTGTTGGGTAGTGAGGTGATGGTATTCCTCACCACGGTCATCACGCGGGAGAGTTCCATTATCACGGTGTCGATCTCCACCAGTTTGCCCCGTTGCTGGTCGAGTTCGAGCTGCTTGAGGTCTGCTTCGATCGTGAGTTTCCTGAGCTTCTCAGCTTCGGAGGTGCTTTCGGTTATCGCGTTATCCATCCGGGCCTGCAACCGGTCGAGGTGCCAACGCATCACCAGCCACAGATCAAACTGATCACGGCCTTCACGAGGCAAACCGTCTTTCACCCAAAAGGTTACTGCCTGTTTCGAGACCTGAAAAAATTCAGCAAGGTCAGCGGTGGTTACGAGTTGTGGCTTCAAAGTAAAGTCCTGTTGTAAATTTTTGAAATCTGGGAAGTTTCGGGGGTCATCAGCGCCC
>JBDHSK010000014.1:0-20528 GCA_039808025.1 Sphingomonadaceae bacterium
ACGAGGTGGCCGCTACCCAACCGAAATTACCCACCATCCCTTCCGCTGGCAAGCATTATCACCCGTAAAGACCAGCAGAGGATGGGACAGCCATCAGGCCTGTTCAGCCAGCCTCACCCACAAAGCGCGGAAAGAGAATGTCGTTTTCGATATGGATATGGTCGACGAGGTCATCGGCGAACTTGCGGGTGCCGGCATAGAGCGCCCGCCAGGTGCCACAGCCATCGGCCGGCACCTGCAGATCGTTGGTCAGGCTGCGGATCCTCTCAAGATAGGCGGAATGCTCCTCATGTTCCGACATCATCATGGCAATGGGCTGGCCAACCATCGGGCCGCCACCGTGGCGCAGCCGCGGGAACAGCACCAGCTCTTCCTTCTGCATGTGCATGGCAAGCTCACCCAGCACCTCTTTCAGAAGTGCCGCCAGCCCTGCCGGCACCGCCGGGTTCCCCTTGTGCACCTGTTCGACCCGTTCAGACATCTGCACCAGCTCGGGCAGTTCGCTCACATGCACCCGGTGATAACGGGTGATGATGGTATCGATCAGATCGCTGGAATCGAGCGCCGCCAGCGCCTGCTCGTCGATCCGCGCCGCTGATCCGGTTTCAGCCGGTTTCACCAGGGTGTCACTTCTCGTCATTGCCGATCATCCTTTCCTGCCGGGCCGGCCGGCCAGCGGCCAGCCCATAAGATGCATTTCATATACATCTATTATCGGTGCTGCCAAGATCGTCAGTGTCGCAGCTGCTGCTATCAGGAGATCCAGTGGCCCAGCGTTGCGTCGGCCATGGCATCCCAGTTGCGGTTGGCGGCAGGGTTGGCGGGGCTGGGGTGGTGCAGGTACAGCACCGGCAGCCGGCCACTGGCGGCAACGCCGGCCCGGGCCTCGGCAAAGCGGCCGATGCCGACAATCGCCGTGGGGGCAATGGCTGCCACCAGTGCCGCAAGCGCGGTGTCACAGGCCGCCAGCAGCGGCTCGCGCTCCGGTCTGGTCAGCTGTTCGGGAACCAGATTGCGGGCATTGCCGATGAACAGCAGCGGACAATAGTTCCACACGAAAAACCGCTGAAAAAAGGCCTCAGGTGTGCCGAACCGGCTGGCGGCCCACCCCCAGAAGCGGCGGCCGCTGCCTTCGCTGCGCTGGCAGGCAAAGCCGTCAATCGGGTATTTCGGATGCTGGGGCGGCAAAGGATGGCCAAGCGCCGCCTCGATCCCCAGCCAATTACGCACGCTCGATACTTCTCCGAACGGAACACCGGTCTGCGCCATCCCCCAGGGGCCGGGGTTCATGCCCAGCAGCAGCACCCGCCCGGTGCCATTGCCATAGCGCTGCAGATACTGCTGCTGGCCGCTCCAGGCATAGTGCGAAGGGTTGTAGACATGGCTTGGCGTATTGAAGTTCAGGCTGTCTAGCGATCGCGCCAATGTCCGGGCAATGGCGATGGATGCCTGGCTGGTGTCTTCGGCTCGTGCCAGTACCGTCTCACCCTCTGCTGCTCTTCGCGCTGTCATCTTTTCCGTTCCATTGCTCTGTCCCATCGCTTCTTGACAGCCAGCCACACCGAGAATAGCTGCTTTGGCAGTCATTGCCATTAAAGCAACAGCCAGAGCCGCAATCGTGCCCTATTACACAGACGCACCCCCAACCCCGCAAGACTCGATCGGCTACCTGTTACGGCGCGCCAACGGGCTCAGCATGGTGCTGGCCGAGGCCGCCTTTCAGGACACCGAGATCAGCTTCATCCAATGGGTGGTACTGGCACTGGTGAACAGCGGCACCGCCGATACCTGTGCCGGCATCTCGCGCAATCTCGGCTACAACAGCGGCGCCATGACCCGCCTTGTCGATCAGCTCGAACAGCGTGGCCTGCTCTGTCGCCAGCGCGACAGCCGCGACCGCCGCATCTCACGGCTTGCCCTCACCGGCGCCGGCAAAGCGGTGGTCGTTGACCTTGGAAAGCGGATCTATGCCCTGTGGAACGACCTGCTCGACGGCCTTGATCCAGCTGATATCCGGCGGGTCATCGCCGTTCTGAACACGCTGGTCAACCGGCTGGAAACAGCGTCACAAGCAAAGGTCGGCGCATGATCTTCAGTTCCCGAAGAACCGGGCCACTACTGCTGGCTACCGCATTGGCTGGCTGCACCACACCGCAGATGCCCGTGCAGACCGTCAGTATTCCACCTGCCAGCCTGGGCCTTGGCGAGCGTGCCGTACCAGCCCTGCCATCTGACTGGTGGCGGTCTCTGGGCGACCCGCAACTCGACCGGATCATCACCGAGGCTCTGGCAGGCAACCCCACGCTGGATGCGGCGATGGCGCGCGTTCGGGCAGCGCAAAGCGCGATTGCCGGTGCCAGTGCTGCCAGCCAGCCGCAGATTGCCATCGATGCCAGCGAGCAGGGGCAGCGCTTCAGTGGCGCCTATGTCATTCCCCCGCCCTATGGGGGCAGCACCAAGGCCATCAGTCAGGCGCAGTCGGGCCTGACATGGGAACTCGACTTCTGGCACCGGCAGGCCGACCGCCTGCACCAGGCCGGTGCCCTCGCCGACAGTGCTGCCCTTGATTATGCGGCAACGCGGCTGGGCCTCACCGGGGCGATCGTCACCACCTATATCGAGCTGGCGCGCACCGAGCGGCAGATCGCGCTGGCCAGGGCAACGGTCGACCAGCGTTTGCGCGCCCGCCAGCTTGTCGATGTACGCCACGACAGCGGCCTTGCCAGCCAGATCGACACCCGCGCTGCCGACACCCTGCTGGCCGAGGCGCGGCAGGTGGTGACCGAGATGCAATCGCGCCGTGACAATGCCGTACATGCGCTGGCGGCTCTCGCCGGTCGCGGTGCTGAATATTATCGGGGCCTCGCGCCCACGTCCCTTACGTTCGAGACTCTGCTGCCGCTGCCCGACCAGTTGCCGGCTGACCTGCTGGCGCGCCGTCCTGATATCGCCAGCGCCCAGTCGCGTATCGCTGCGGCCAGCGCCGGGCGCGAACTGGCGCGCAAGGCCTATTACCCCAACGTCAATCTGCTGGGGCTGGCGGGTTTGCAGGCCCTGGGGGTTGGCGACATGTTCACCGGAAGCGCCGTGACTGTCTCGGGCGGGGCGGCCATACACCTGCCGATCTTCACCGGCGGCCGCCTGAGGGCCGACTATGCAGGGGCAACTGCCCGGCTCGATCAGGCCATAGCCGACTATAACCACATGGTGGTGCAGGCTGTGCGCGAAACCGCCGATGCCATCAGCGACATCAATGCCCTGCACGAAGAAATGGCCCAGCAGCAGACGAAACTGGCAGGGCTCGACGACCTCAGCCAGCTGGCCGAGGTTCGCCTCAGATCGGGGCTGGGCACCCGGCTCGACCTGATCGACAACGAAATGCGCCGGCTGGCGGCGCGGCAGCAGGCTGTGAACCAGTCGGCGGCACTGGCAACCGCCCGTATCCGGCTGGTGCAGGCGCTGGGTGGCGACTTCCAGGCCGCTGATGCCGCTGATGCCATCCCAGCTCGAACAAGGAACAACCCATGACTGCATCACCGGGCGGCCCCTCGGGCCAGGGTGCCGATACTGCGCCGCGTGCGGCCACCGCAGACACTGCCGCCCCACAGCCCAATGGCCGTCAGCGCGCCCGCCGGACTGGCCTGTTGCTGCTGGCCCTGGCAGTGGTGCTGGTTGGGCTTGGCTATCTGGTATGGAAACTGTGGCTAAGCCCGCCAACCGAGACAACCGATGATGCCTATGTGGCCGGCGATGTGGTTGCGATCACCGCCCGCGACTCCGGCACGGTAACGGCCATCCTCGCCGATGATACCCAGCGGGTGCGCGCCGGGCAGGCGCTCGTCGATCTCGACCCGGCGACTGCCGATGTCGATCTGGCAGCAGCCGCTGCCCGGCTGGGGCAGGCCGTGCGATCGGTGCGTGGCGATACTTCTCAGGTGCATACGGCCCTCGCCTCGGTGCGCGCCTCTGAAATCGCCCTTGCGCGCGCTGAGGCTGACCTGAAGCGTCGCCGCCAGGCTGTTGTTTCAGGGGCAATTTCCGCCGAAGAGGCCGCCCACGCCGCCGATGCCGTGAAATCGGCGGCGGCCGCCGTTGATGTCGCCCGGAATCAGCTGACGGTTGCCCGCACCCGCGTGGAAGGCAGCAGCATCGTCACCAACCCCGCCGTGCAGGCCGCCATTGCCGAGTATCGCCGCGCCGCCATCCGTCGCAGCCACATGCATCTTGTTTCCCCCATCGATGGCACCATTGCCAAACGGTCGGTGCAGGTGGGGCAGCAGGTGGGCGCCGGAATGCCGCTGATGGCGGTTGTCCCGCTTGACCAGCTGTGGATCGATGCCAACTTCCGGGAAACGCAGCTTGCCGATCTGCGCGTCGGGCAACCGGTAACGATCACCACCGACATCTATGGCGACAAGGTGACGTTTCACGGCAAGGTAGAGGGTCTGGGCGCCGGCAGCGGCAACGCCTTTGCCCTGCTGCCGCCGCAGAATGCCACGGGCAACTGGATCAAGGTGGTGCAGCGGGTGCCGGTTCGCATCGCCCTCGATCGGGCCGAGCTTGCCAGCCATCCATTGCGCATCGGGCTTTCCACCACGGTCACCGTCGATACCGCTGATCGTTCCGGTTCGCCGCTGGGCACCATGGCGAGCCGCCCCATTGCGACGCAGCCCAGCCTGTCACCCGATGTCGAGGGCGAGATTCGCGCAATCATCGCCGCCAACGCCGGCAGCGCCGGGAACCTCGGCAACCGCCCATGACGGCAGCCGCCGCCTCTCCGGCTGCTTCGCGCCCCATGCATGGCGGCAAGCTCGCCCTCACTGCCTTTGCTCTGGCGCTTGGCACCTTCATGCAGGTGCTCGATTCCACCATCGCCAATGTGTCGCTTCCGATCATCGCCGGCAATCTTGGCGTGTCGGCCAGTCAAGGCACCTGGGTGGTAACGTCATTCGCCGTAGCCAATGGCGTGGCCGTGCCGCTCACCGGCTGGTTGATGGGCCGCTTCGGGGTGGTGCGCACCTTTGTGGCTTCGGTGGTTCTGTTCACCATCGCCTCGCTACTGTGCGGCCTGGCGTGGAGCCTCAGCTCGCTGATCTTCTTCCGCATCCTGCAAGGGGCGGTCTCGGGCCCGATGATCCCCGGAAGCCAGACCCTGCTGCTGGCCATCTTCCCTGCCAACCGCCGGTCAACGGCACTTGGTGTCTGGTCGATGACAACGTTGATCGGCCCGATCGTCGGGCCCATACTTGGCGGTTACATTTCAGACAATTACCACTGGAGCTGGATTTTCCTTATCAACGTACCGGTGGGGATATTCTGCGCCTTCATCTGCTGGCAGAACCTGCATGACCGCGAAACCCCCACGGCAAAACTGCCGATCGACGCCGTAGGGGTCGGCCTGCTGATCGTCTGGGTGGGCGCCTTGCAGGTGGTGCTTGATAAGGGCAAAGATGCCGACTGGTTCCATTCCTCGTTCATCGTCGTCGGCGCGATCATCGCCGCTGTCATCTTCGTTGCCTGGCTGATCTGGGAGCTGACCGACGAGCACCCCGCCGTTGATCTGCGGCTGTTCGCCAAACGCAACTTCCTGATCGGCACCGTAACCTTCTGCCTTGGCTATTCCGTATTTTTTGCCACCGTGCTGCTGATGCCGCTGTGGCTGCAAACCCAGCTTGGCTATACCGCCACCTGGGCCGGAATCGTGGCGGCCCCCAGCGGCGTGGTGGCGCTGCTGCTTACCCCCATGGTGGCACGGCTTGGCAATCGCGTCGATCCGCGATTGCTGGCGACGGCTGCGTTCGGCTCGTTCGCCCTTTCGTTCTTCATGCGCGCGGATTTCACCAGTTACGACGATATCTGGACCTACACCCGCCCGATGCTGGTGCAGGGCATCGCCATGAGCAGCTTTTTCGTGTCGCTTCTGAATATTCAGCTCGATGGGCTGTCACCGGCGCAGATTCCATCCGCCACCGGCATTTCCAACTTTGCCCGCATCACCTCGGGCAGTTTTGCCGCCTCGCTGATCACCACCATGTGGGATCACCGGCAGGCCACCCACCAGAGCCACCTGTCGGAACAGTTCACGGCCTTTGCACCGGCCTATCAGGCCCTTGTCGAGCAGGTCCGCCAGCTCGGCATCGATGCCACGCGGCTGTCGGCCATGCTGACGCACCAGATGTCGCAGCAGGCCTACCAGTTATCCACCAACGATCTGTTCTGGCTATCGGGCTGGGTGACACTGGCGATGGCCGGGCTGGTGTGGTTTGCCCGCCGCCCGGCAGCGGTTGGCGAAGGCGGCGCCGCCGGCCACTAATTCCCCTGAAGAACGGGGCGGTCATTCGACCAGAGTCCGGACCCCATTTCTCAGCCGTACCCCTTGCACTACCGTCATCTACTGGCTCTGATCAGTGCGCCCTGCGCTTGAACGTATACCATCTGCTTTCCATAGGCGGGAAAAATCCTGGTGGCGGTCCAGAAATTTCGCCAAATTCTCCCCGGTCACTCCCAAGCGTTTGAGGAACAGGATGGTGAGCAGCAGCACAATCCTGCGGCTGGCCCAATACATATCTTCCCCACTTAACTTATTATTTTTTAAATTATTTGAGTAGTTTGTGTAATAGTTCCTAGTATCTACGAGCTTGCGAATATAGGCTTTATCGAAAGCCGGAAGCGCGGTGTCGAACGTACGCTTGATGTCATTGATCATGGCTTCGAGGCGTTGTTTGAGACTTGGCTCGTTCAGATAGCGGTAGGTGCCCCTGAGCTTTTCCTTCATGCAGTCGCTCGCAGACTTTGGTATGGTATTGGTCATCATTTTCAAGAAGGCTGGAAAATCTGCCTCCGGCATGACGGTGTCCTCGCTTGTCAGGCGGTGGAACGCCTCCAGTGCCTGAATCGCCAGCAGGAACCGCACGTTCATGAACATTTCCTGCCCGCCCATGGCTGTGAGGCACAGCCCTATCACCGGGCGGAACTTGTCATAGTCATCGAACCATTGTTTCACCGCCCCGGCATTAATCGATACGAGTTCTGGCCCCGAAAGAAGGGGCATGGGCGGCTTGGGGCCAGTTCCCATTTTATCGTGCACCAACCTCGTATAAACATGCACCTCGGCGGGACACATCATGCCTTGACCCAGATTCTGTTCCGGCCCCTCAAGCTGAAGTGCGGTCAAAGGGAGAAGATTGCAGGTGCATAGCGAGGCCAGTTCTTGGAGTCCGGTGGCTTTGGACAGATGCCAGTTAAGAGATTTCGGCGTTGTGGGCGTCACCCCGAATTGACTTACCGCGTCGATGGTATAGCGGGTGTCCGGCGTATTGCTATAATAGAGGATTCTAACCGATGTAACCTCAAAATCATCATAGCTGGCGAAATGCTCCTCTATCGGTTTTGCGACTTTTACTAGCAGTCTATTCTCTTCCGCATCAAGCGTTACGACGGATAGACGATGGCCTAGCCAGTTTTCGATGCCTTCGAAGCGGGAACAGGATTTCGAGAAAATCGCCTTATCGGCGCTCTCGATATGAAGCCCGATGACGAGGAGGTTCGAAGACCATGTTTCAATGGCCGTTCCCGGAATGTATATCGGCCGGCCCAAATTGCGCGCCTTGAACAGTGTGACGGGTTTTCCCTTTGTCGTCTCGCCGTAGATGACGGCGGCTTCGCCACGTTCAATACCGAAAATCATGTTGATCGAGCGCTCAGGATCATCCAGATTCCCCAGCAGATTGAGCCTCGCTCCCTGTTCAGGATTAAACGTCAGCGTGCCTGCAACCCGGGCATCTTCCCTGCCTGTGATCCACCAGAATCCATCTTCGGTGAAGCTGTCAAATAGCCCAAGCGGTGCTGCCATATCGTCTCCTCGGTTGTAGGCTTAGCATGCCGACGCATTCTTTGCAGGAGGCTAGCACTCAAGAACCAGCCAGGCGACGGGCTTATCTACCTTGTGGCAGGCGCATCGCCACAGTTGAATTCTTGTCATTAGCGAGGCTCGACCACGGCTTGCGCGTTGGGCGGTCTGCGGCCAAGCAGCGGCGATGCGCATTGCCCTGTTCGAGCCTGAGATTGCCGGAAATGTCGGCGCCGTGTTGCGTCTGGGGGCGTGCCTTGGGGTCGGCGTCGACCTGATCGAGCCCATGGGCTTCCTGTGGGATGACCGGCGGGTGCGGCGAACCGCAATGGACTATATCAACCATGTGTCCATTACCCGGCACCGCAATTTCGAGGCCTTCCGGGCCTCGATAGCCGGGCGTCGGCTGCTGTTGTTCTCTACCAAAGGCACACGATCAGCCTATGAATTTCCCTTCGCAGCCGATGATGTCCTGCTGTTCGGCAAGGAAAGCGCCGGGGTGCCGGCAGCCATCGCCGACACCTGCCACGCCCGGCTGCGGCTGCCGATGCGCCCGCAGGTCCGCTCGATGAACCTCGCCACCTCGGCCGCACTGGCAACGGCGGAAGCCCTGCGTCAGACTGGCACCCTGCCAGACTGACGCAGCCGGCCCCTGACATCAATCGATCGGCAAGGCCTTGCCGTCGGCCTTGTAAACCTTGCCGCCCTTCATCACGAACTGCACCCGCTGCATTTCGGTGATGTCCGCCACCGGATCGCCGGCAACGGCGATGATATCGGCATAGCGGCCGGGCCGCACCGAACCGACCGAATCGGTCTGGCCCAGCAGTTCAGCGGCGTTGCCGGTTCCCATCCTGATTGCATCGATCGGCTTGATGCCGGCCGCAACCAGATACTGAAGTTCCAGGGCGTTCTGGCCATGCGGGCGCCAGCCCAGCTGGTCGGTGCCTAGCGCCATCTTGACGCCTGCCTTATAGGCATTGGCGGCATTGAGCCGCATGGTCGGAGTAACGGCGATCGCCTTGTCGGCCACCGTCGGCGGCAGCTTTTCCGGAGTTTTGGTTGCGACTTCGTAGATTTCCTGGCCGGCAAACAGCGTCGGCACCATGAACGTGCCGCGCTCTTTCATCAGCTTGTAGGTTTCCGCGTCAGAATAGGTGCCGTGCTCGATCGAATCGACCCCGGCGCGCACCGCCGCGTCGATCCCCGGTTTGCCGTGGGCGTGGCTCGCCACCTTCATGCCCAGCGAATGCGCCGTCTCGACGATGGCCTTCAGCTCATCATCGCGCAGCAACTGCAGGTTGGGGTCGTCACCCGGGCTTGCCACCCCACCCGACGACATGATCTTGATCACGTTGGCGCCGCGCTTGTGCAGCTCACGCACGGTGCGGATAGCATCGACCGTGCCGTCAACGACGCCCAGCTGCCAGTCATCCTTGCGGTCCCAGCGGGGGTCGATATGATTCTTGGGGTCGCCATGGCCGCCAGTCGGCCCCAGCGCCGCACCCGCCACTGTCAGTCGCGGCCCCGGAATGGTGCCGGCATTGATGGCGTTGCGCAGGGCGACGCTCAGTTCGGTATTGCCGCCCACGTCGCGTACCGAGGTGAAGCCGGCGTTGAGAATGGTCCGCACGTTCCAGACGGATTGAAACGCAGCATTCTCGACCATGCTGCGCAAGCGGTCCTTGCTGCCGCCACCCGTTACATGGTTGTGGACATCGATGAAGCCGGGCAGCACCGTGCTGGTCTTCAGGTCGATCACTTCGGCCCCGGGCGGAGTCACGAAGCCGTCCTGAACGGCAGTGATCCGATCGTCCTTGATGACGATCGACACGTTGGAGCGTGCAGTATCCGACACTCCGTCGAGCAGCCGGCCAGCGTGGATCACCATATCTTTGGCACTGGCCTGCGCTGCTGCCACCATCGCCACCACACTGGCCAAGGCAAGAAAACGACCTGCTTTTATCATTCCCGATCTCCTCATTTGGAAACTGTGTTGATCACTATTACTTCGTCCCGTCCGGCTATTTCATGGCCGCCAGCGCATACAGCACATCCGCATAGAATTGTTCCATCTGCGTAAGCCCGAAAATCTTCGAACCCGGGCGCGGATCGATGACGAGATATTCATTAGGCGCATGGGCGTCGGCCCCATGCCCCACCCCGATGTTCACATTGGGAATGCCCAGGGTCTTGGTGAAGACATAGGCGGGGCTGCTGCCCCCCGATCGCGGTGACACATCCACGCTAAGCCCATATTTGTTGTAAGTGCCAAGCACCGCCTGCACCAGTGGCGCATGAACCGACGTCTGCGATGCCGGATAGCCCGCCAGCTTGCGCATCTCGATATCTTTAAAGCCCCGGTCATCGAGATGCTTGCGGATCAGAGCGAACTGCTGGTCCGGATCCTGATCGGGCACCAGCCGGCTGTCGAGCTTGGCGAGTGCGCGGTGGGGCAGAATGGTCTTCACGCCGGGCCCGCCATAACCCGTCGTAATGCCGTCGATGTTGAGCGTGGTATCAAACAGATAGCGGGTGAGCGCCTGACGGGCGTCCATCCCGCCATACCAGTGGTCGACGGCAAAGCCCTTCTGCATCGAGGCCTGCCGCCGCGTCCAGCCCGGCAGGGTGCCGTTGAACAGCTCCTGTTCTTCGGCGTTGGGCTTGCGGATCGCGTCATAATAGCCGGGAACCAGAATGTCGTTGCCATCGGCCGATGTCAGGCTTGCCAGCGCCTGCGCCAGCCGCCAGGCCGGTGCATCCACCGCCGCCTTCCAGCTGCTGTGGATTTCCGCCTGTTGCGGGCCGCCGGTCTGCGGATTGCCGCGCGCCTCCAGCTCGACATAGAGGATACCCTTGTTGCCAAGCTGGAGGCTCACCGAACCATCGGCGGGCGATTGCCCCGACGCCGGATAGATGGTGCCGGCGGCCGTCTTCATGCGGTCGGCATAGCGGGCGATCAGCTCCGGATAGTGCGGCGAGCCCAGCTCCTCCTCGTTTTCGGCAAGGATCATCAGGTTGACCGGCAGCTTGCCGCGCACGGCAATGATCGATTCCAGGGTATTGAGGAAAGCGCGCTGCGGCCCCTTGGTATTGATGGCACCGCGCGCCATCAGCACCCGCCCCAGCGGATGATCCTCAACCAGCGCACCCGCGAACGGCGGAACCTTCCAGTCCTTCTCCTCGACGGGCTGGACGTCGAGCATCATGTAGACAACCAGCGTCTTCTTGGCGCCGGCATCATAATAGCCCCACACGCCGGGGTGGCCCGATGTCGGCACCACCTCCACTTCCTGGAAACCGATCTTGCGCAGGTCGCCGGCAACCAGCTCGGCCATCTCGCGGATGCCGTCGTTCTGGGCACTGATCGAACGCTGCCGAACCCAGCGCTGGAGATTGGCGACATGGGCATCCTTGTGCTTTTCTATGTAGGCGCGAATATCTTCAGAGTTGCCCTTGTAAGCCGACACCTGCTTCATGCTGAATGTCTTGGCAGAGGTGATGGTTATGTCGGGCCGGCCGCTTGTGGGGGCCGCCTGCGCCAGCACCGGCGAGACGGCCGCCACCGCCAGAACCGGAATGACCCCTTTGAGTGCCTTCTTCAGCATGTCCTATTCTCCTCTGGGCAGTTTGCTGGTCAGATGCCGGCTCCGGTCCGGTCTGGTTGAGAGTGTGTGGGGAAGAACGGCGCTTCGGAAGCGCCGCACCTGTGGCAGCGCTGGTCAGCTCGCTGTAACGATCCTGCCGTGGTCGATCCGGTAGAAAACGCCGTCCCGCCCTTCGCGTACCAGTCGCAGCCGGCCCTGCACAATTACCGGACGGTCCGTCATGGGCACGGCCTCATCAACACGGACATCGACATAGCCGGTCGGCCCCATCGTCATGTGAAAGAGGCAGTCGGGCTGAAACTGGAACAGGATGAACCGTGATTGCCGTGGCGCGCCCTCGTCAGTCGCCATCATGTAGCCGGCAATGGTAACCACCCGGTCATCATGGGCAAGGATGTCGGGCGTGAACTCCGGCCTCAGCCTGATGCGGCTGGTCGCTGCATCGCGCCATTCCACCGCCCGCGTGCCTTTCAGCAAATCCCACGACAAGCCGCCATTCGGGGTTGGCGCCGCAACCCCATGATCATCGTGGGCCGATACGGCCGCCGCATGCACCAAAACCCCCAGAAGCAAGGCGCGCGCCCCGCCCGCCAGGTACCTGACAGCACCCCTCATCTACACCCTCTCTCTTTCGTTACTGCGGGGTATCCGGCACCGTTTCAGCCCTGTCAAGCACCCCCCGACTCCGGCAATCACCCCTGCATCTGCGACATTTTTTCCCACGCAATGAATGGCTTGACACGTCATGTCTTTATGTAACAAATCTGACACATCAGACGTCAGCACGTAATTAACAAACATTAATTTTTTGAGTTGCCTTTTCAGAATCTTTCGTTTTCAAATCGGCCCGCGCAGGTGATTTGTGGCGTGTGCCTGCGCCAATACAAGGCAGCGTTTCCTGGTCAGGAACCGCCCTGACAATTGAAATGGGATGAGTCGGTCTGACCATCGGGACTAAAGGGGATGATAGTATGACATTTCGCGGATCTCGGGGTCGGTTGCTGGCCGGCATGATGGTTGGCGTTTCGGCACTTGCCACCTCTACTGCCCTTCAGGCTCAGCAGGCAGCAGCAACTGGCGCCGCCGCTCAGGAAGCTGCGGCCCAGGGCGGCACGGCTTCCGCCGGGAACGACATGGACATCGTTGTCACCGCGCTGAAGCGTGCCACCTCCATCCAGGAAACGCCGCTCGCCATTTCGGCTGTCAGCGCCGATACGCTGGCCCGTCAGAACATCACCGATTCCTCGGCACTCAGCCGCGTTTCGCCCGGCCTGCAGATCAACGAAAGCGCCAATGGCGGCACCCGCGTCATCATCCGCAATCTCTATGCCACTGGCGAAGCACTGGTCGGCATCTATTACGATGAAGTTCCCCTGTCCGGCACCGGCGGCGTTTCGAACGACGCCGGGGGCACGCAGCCCAGCCTGCGTCTGTTCGATGTCGAACGCGCCGAAGTGCTGCGCGGTCCCCAGGGCACGCTCTACGGAGCAAGCTCGATGGGTGGCACGATGCGGATCATCTTCAACAAGCCCCAGCTCGACACATACGAGGGCGCCATCGACGGACAGCTGAACACCTCGGCCAACAGTGGCGGTGCGCTTGGCCGGCAATTGAACGCCATGGTCAACATCCCGGTGGTTGATGGAATCCTCGGTGTTCGCGCCGTCGGCTATTACGACCGCACCGCAGGCTTCCTCACCAACGACCTGCTCGGTCTTGAAAACATCAACCGCAACGAAAGCTATGGCGGCCGCCTGACCGTCCGCTACCAGCCAACTAGCACCATCACGCTCGACCTGATGGCCGTCTACCAGCACAGCAAGGGCGCTCGGTCAGACTGGAACTATACGGAATATCAGCTCACCGGGAAGCGCTATAATCAGCCGATACTGATGCGCCAGCCTCAGCTCGACAGGATGAAGCTGTTCGCCGGCACCCTCAACTGGGATCTGGATTTCGCAACGCTCACTGCAACTGCTTCCTACAGTGACCGTCTGCTCACCTACAAGTTCGACTATACACCCTACTTCGGCCGCTTCCAGACCACCAACAACACCCGTGGTCTTGTCGTGCCATTTGCGGGCGATCCAACCACCATTCCGGGCTACAAGAACTTCGTCAACGACTGCAACGCCGGCATTGTCAGGGGCACCACCTGCGATGGCGCCGGCTACCAGGAACTGGTGAACGGCTATGGCAACAGCACGACATATCAGCCGCAAACCAACAAGACCTCAACCGAGGAAATCCGCCTGGCGGACGATCGGTATGACATAAAGTGGACGATCGGCTTCTATCACAGCCACCGCAAGAACTTCACCCGCTCGATCCTCAGCCCATCCGATCCCTTTACCGGCATTCAGCTCTACCCGGTCGGCTATCCGGCTGCCGACTATTACACCGTCGGCGTCGACAGTGTCGGGCTCGACCGCACCATCGACGACAAGCTGGAGCAGTTCGCCGGCTTTGCCGAAGCCACGTGGGACGTCACCGACCAGTTCAGTGTAACCGGCGGCATCCGCTATTTCAAATACACCAAGGAAACGACGTCAGAAGTCATCATTCCCAGCTATATCGCCGGGAACACCCGTCAGGCACCCCTCACATCAGGCGGTGACGAAAAAGGTACGCTGTTCAAGTTCAGTGCCAACTACAAGGTCAATGACGACGTGATGCTGTATGCATCTGTCACCGAAGGGTATCGGCCAGGCGGCGTGAACCAGACACTGGGGCTTCCAAGCTATGCGGCCATCTACAACGCCGACAAGGTGTGGAACTATGAGGCCGGCGCCAAGACCGCCTGGCTTGACCGTCAGTTGATCGTCAACCTGAACGCCTTCCGCATGGACTGGAACAACATGCAGATCTCGGCGTCGTACAACAACGCCTTCGGGTTCATCACCAACAGTTCGAGCCCTGCCCGCATTCAGGGGATCGAGTTCGACACGGCGCTGTTCCCGATCGACCGGATGGCGCTGAAACTGTCGGGCAGCTATATCGACGCCAAGCTGCTGGGTGATCAGGCCCTGCCCAGCGGCATCACGCCCTGCCCGGTTCCGTTCATCCCCGGCACCACGGGCTGCGCAACGGTCAGCGCCGGCAAGGCCGGGGACCCGATCCCCTACTCTCCAAAGTGGACGTTGCAGGCCAGCGCCGACTACGCCATGTCGGTCGGCAGTGATCTCGATCTCATCTATCACGCCAACCTCAGCTATCGCAGCAGCTCGATCACCACCTACAACCTGCCGCGCTATGCCACAGCCTACCCCAATGGCCCGGCCGGCACACCGGGCGGCGAGGCGCTCTATACCCTGCCGGGATATGCCACTGTCGGCCTGCGCTTCGGGCTGGAGAAAGACGAAGGCCGCTGGGGCGTCTATGTGTTTGCCAACAACCTGTTCAACACCATTGGTCTGAATGGCCTGACCAACGGGCAGGCAAGCGCCGTCCAGCTTGGCTGGCTTTACCAGGGCAAGGTCATCCGGCCGAACTATGCCATCACCACGGCGCCGCGCGTGGTCGGGCTGCAGTTCAAGGCAAGGTTCCAGTAACCAGCCCGCCATCAGCCTTTTACGCCGGGAGACGATGCCCCGATATCGGGATAGCCGCCTCCCGGCGTCATAATGGCGATGGATTACGATCGGCGTGTTCGATGGCATGCGCAAGACACTTGCTGAGTTAGCAAGGAGCGAGATGGCCGCCGACATGAGCGATGGCACGGCGGTCCGGGCGCATCATTGTGCCATCGGCATACAGGTACTCAGCGAACCGAGGCACCTGGCCGATCGCGAGGCGACTATACCACCAGGCTCCACGCAAGGTGCGCTGCCTGAGTCTTTCCGATTGCCCACCAGCGATGTGCAGAAATCCCTCAACCGGCGGGTTGCACTTCCGGAGCGCATGTTCACCGCAATACGGGATGACGATGGTTGAAGTGCCATACAATCCATGCCTCTCGGGTATAAGTACCCGGAAAGGCTGGAAAATACTGTGGCGGAGTCGGAGGGATTCGAACCCTCGGAGCCGGTTACCCAGCTCGGCAGTTTAGCAAACTGCTGGTTTCAGCCACTCACCCACGACTCCGGGAGCAGGCAGGCGCGGGCTATAGCCTGCCCGGTTGCCCCCTGCAACCTCGCAAATCCTAGCGCCCCACCCCCACATGCACCAGGCCATGACGCTCAAGTTCGTCTGGGCGATAGACATTGCGCAAATCCACCACCACCGGCGATTTCAGAAGCGATTTCACCCGGCCAAGGTCAAGCGCCCGGAACGCATCCCATTCCGTCACCAGCACCATCGCATCAGCGCCATCGATCGCTTCATACGGGCCTGCCGCATACACAACATCGCTCAGCACCAGTTTCGCCTGCTCGATCCCTTCCGGATCATAGGCGGCAATCACCGCCCCGGCGTCCTGCAGGGTCTGGATGATGGCAATGGCCGGGCTATCGCGCATGTCGTCGGTGTTGGGCTTGAAGGTAAGGCCCAGGATGCCGATGCGGCGGCCACGCACATCGCCGCCCATCGCCGCTATCACCTTGCGGCCCATCGCACGCTTGCGCTGCTCGTTGCCGCTCTGCACCGTTTCCACGATCCGCACCGGGCTTCCATGGTCTTGCGCGGTCTTGATGAGGGCCAGCGTATCCTTGGGGAAGCAGCTGCCGCCATAGCCCGGCCCGGCGTTCAGGAACTTGCGGCCGATGCGGTTATCAAGCCCGATGCCACGCGCCACATCCTGCACATTGGCACCGACTTTCTCGCACAAGTCGGCGATTTCGTTGATGAAGCCGATCTTGGTGGCCAGAAACGCGTTGGCGGCATATTTCGTAAGTTCCGACGTCCGCCGGGCGGTGATCATGATCGGTGCCTGATTGAGATAGAGGGGGCGATACAGCTCTTCCAGAATGGCCTGGGCACGTTCGTTCTCAACCCCGAGAATGATGCGGTCCGGCCGCTTGAAATCGGCAATGGCCGCCCCCTCACGCAGAAACTCGGGGTTGGACGCAACTGCGAAATCGGCTTCCGGGTTGGTTTCACGAATGATCCGCTCCACCTCGTCGCCCGTGCCCACAGGTACGGTCGATTTGGTAACAACGACTGTGAAATCCTTGATATTTGCAGCTATTTCCCGGGCAACAGCATACACATAACTCAGGTCGGCGTGGCCATCGCCCCGCCGCGACGGGGTGCCGACGGCAATGAACACCGCCTGTGCCCCTGCCATGCCCTCAGCGAGACTGGTGGTGAACGACAGCCGGCCCGCGGCGACGTTGGTCGCCACCAGGGTGTCGAGCCCCGGTTCATAAATGGGCATGATTGCGTTCTTCAGCCGTTCGATCTTGGCCGGATCATTGTCTACGCAGACCACTTCATGGCCGAAATCGGCAAAACAGGCCCCCGAAACCAGCCCCACATATCCAGAGCCGACCATTGCAATCCGCATTCATAGTCCTTTGCAACATGTTCAAAACACATAAAAAACAACAACACTGGCTGGAAGGCCGTGGCCGCCTCACCCGTTCTGCGGCGTCAGAACCTCTGGCGCGTTCACCGGCGGCGCATTCACCGGCGGCGCGTTCACCGGCGGCGCGTTCACCGGCGGCGCGTTCACCGGCGGCGCGTTCACCGGTGCCTCCAGGGGGGCAGCCGTTGGCGGCGGTGTTGCCGCCAGGGTATCGATCGTCCGTCCGATTGCGGAATCCTCCAGCATGTCAAGGGCCTGTTCGGCTGCCAGCAGCCGGCGGGCATCGTCAAGCCAGGTATCCCGAACGGCATCGACAGGAAATTTTTCGACCAGGGCAATGGCACCTGCCAGATCACCATTCTCAAGCGCCGCCCGCGCCATCGATTGCAGGCCTTCGTCGGCTTTCCTGCCAGAGCTGCTTCCCGCGGCAATGAACTGGCTCACGCGCGCGCGCAGACGATCCCACCAGCTGCCCTGCCCCTTCGGCTCTGCGCCCGACTGTATCAGCGACTCGAGGCGGGCGCCCAGATCGGTGCGGCTCTGCGGTCTGGCCGACCATGTGGCCAATGCATCGACGGCAGCAGGAAACTGGGTCTGGTAGGTGCGTTGCAGCAGGTCCACCAATGGCGACACGTTACGCCCGGCCTGAACCGAACGGCGCATCACCGAAAGCAGGAACAGCTCTCGAATCTGCATGTCAGATGCCTGCACATTGCCACTTATGCGCTGCACCTCCTGGCTGAGTGCTTCCAGCCTGCTGGTGAGGCTGGTGTCGGCAGCCGTCAGATTGACGGCCTGCGATTCGAGTGCCGCCACCCGGCCCACAATGGCTGGAACAAGCGGAGAAGGCGCGGCCGCAGCCACTTGGGAGGCGTCACCCGCTGCTCCGTGCGCTGATTTCTGCGCCGAAGCCTGCTCCAGCTGGGCGACCCGCTGTTCCAGATCGGCCAACCGCTGGCTGGCATCCGGCGCCTGGGGTGATTCCACGGACGCAACCCGGGATGAGCCGGAAATCCGCTGGCCAAGATGGCTGACCAGCCCGGGGTTCACCAACAGCACCGTCAGGGAAATCAGCAGCAGGGCCGCAGCAACCCACGGCAGCGGCCGCCATGAACGCGGCGATGTCTGGGTGCTGTCCAGCCCTTCACGGGGTGACGGCCTTTGGTCAGTTGACGGATCAGGCATTCCGGCCCCTTTGCCACAGCTGTCGGGCTGCCGCCAAGCATGCGGCAAGGCTGGGCTGCTCGGCAACCGCGATTTCCTGCCAGCCCGCCCCTGCCGCCTGCGCCGCTGCCTCGGAAATCACCACGATGGCAACAGGTTGGCGGTCAAGACGCGCCCGCTGACATGCTGCGGCAAAGTTCGTGGCGGTTCGTGGCGACATCAGCAGTGCGAGGGCGCCGTCACGCAAGGCGGCGACAGCTGCCGCGGTCAGAGATTCGCAGGCGGCCATCCGATAGACAACCCGGTGTTCAATACACATGCCAGCGGGCACCCGGTACGCGGCCCGTTGCTCTCCCCCCAGATGCAGCAGATGGCGCTCTCCGGCGGCATAGGCAAGAGCGACGATGGCGCTGCCGTCGCTGTCGCCCGACTGCCTGACGGCAAACCCGGCCGCAGATGCCGCAGACGCGCAATGCGCCCCCACGGCATAGGCCGGCACCGATCGCAACCTGGGGTGGGCCGCCGCTGCCAGCGCTGGCGTGCGTGCACTGGTAAACAGCAGGGCCGGCGGCAACTCTTCGGGCAGATCAAAGGGCACCGGCTCAGTCTGCAGCAACGGGGTGGCAACCGGATCGAATCCTGCCCCCCATGCTGCCGCAGCAGTCCGCGCCTGCTCTTCAGCCGGGCGCGTGATCAGCAGCTTCGGACGAACCGTCACGTGGCGAGAGTCTCCAGCAGATGCGCCGAAGCCGTTGCCAGAAGCGTGGCGGCCACGGCGTCGCCCACCTGTTCGCCATCGGCGCCACTGCCAGTGGCAACCACCCGCTCTTTGCCATCGGGTGTGAACAGCTCGGCATCCAGTTGCACATGGCCGCCAGCGATCAGCTGCGCATGGGCCGCCACTGCGGTCCGGCACGACCCGCCCAACTTTGCCAGAAAGGCCCGTTCGCTATTGAGGCAAAGGCTTGTCGGCTGATGATCGACAGCAGAAAGAAGCGACAGCAGGCCAGAGTCATCGGCGCGGCAGGTCATCCCCACCACGGCCTGAGCCGCCGCGGGCAGCCAGTCGCTGATTTCGAGCAGGGTTCCAGCGGCAATGCCTAGCCGGTCAAGACCGGCGGCCGCCAGAAAGGTTGCGGCTACCGCCCCTTCGGCAACCTTGCGCAAGCGGGTTTCGACATTGCCTCGCAGCAGCCCGACCGTCACATCCGGTCGGCGATACCGCAACTGGGCGACGCGGCGCGGGCTTGACGTGCCAACCAGCGCCCCAGCCGGCAGAGCGGCGATCGATGGGGCGCCAATCAGCCGATCGCGGGGATCAGCCCGCGGCAACACCGCCCCGATGGCAATTCCGGGCGCAAGCAGCGTCTCGACATCTTTCATCGAATGGACGGCAATATCGATCTCATCGTCAAGCAGCGCCCGGTCGAGTTCGCGGGTCCACAGTGATTTTCCGCCGATCTCGGCCAAAGCCCGGTTCTGTACCCGGTCACCTTCGGTTTTGAAAACCCGGATATCAAAGGCACCATCCGGAACCGCGAAACGCTCTGCCAGCACCCGCGCCACCATCCGCGCCTGAACGAGAGCCAGCGTCGAGCCACGGCTGCCGATACGCAGTGGTCTTGCCGTGGAAAATGGAAAATCGACGTTCGCAACTGTCATGCCCGCCTCTTGCCTGCATCCTGCCCGCAAGCCAAGCCCGCAATCATTCATCGTTCCTTCAGTCTGGGTGGCCGAAGGTGCCTTGTTATGTGGGCTGCGAAAATAATTGTCCACAAAGGGGCTTGAAATTTCATCTGCGGTGTAGCATCTGCGCGTCGCTTCCGATGCGTTCGGCTTCTGCCAGACGAAGAGGAGCTTGCGGCCGCAAGGTCTTCCCCCAAGGCCAGCAATGAATGGGCAATCGTGCCCGCCTTAGGAGGTCAGAATGAACAAGCTTCTCCCGCTCGCCGCCATTGCGAGCCTCGCGCTGGTCGCCGCCTGCGGCCAAAAGCAAGCTGCTGACGCTGCTGCCGACACGGCTGCTGCCGCCACCGACGTGGCTGCTGACACCGCTGCCGCTGCCACCGACGTGGCCACCGACACCGCTGCTGCCGCTACCGACGCCGCTGCCACCGCCACCGACGCCGCTGCCACCGCTGCTGACGCCGCCACGACGGCTGCTGCCACGGCCGCTGCTCCGGCTGCTGACGCTGCTGCTGCTGCTGTCACCGACGCCGCCAACGCGATTGCTGACAAGGCTGCTGCTCCGGCCAAGTAATAGCCGGCACACGCCAAACGAATCGGGGTCGCAGCGCCAGCTGCGGCCCCTTTTCTTTGCCTGAACCGCCCGCCTTCTGTGCCATGCCGCATGGGTTTCTCGACCAAATGCCATCATTCGGTCGGAACATGCGCTGTCCCTGCCATGCCGCATGGGTTTCTCGACCGAATGCCATCATTCGGT
>JBDHSK010000015.1:0-18262 GCA_039808025.1 Sphingomonadaceae bacterium
TTTTGATGGCTAGTGATATTTTGCTTTACAACACACGGTATGTACCTGTCGGCGATGACCAGACCCAACACCTCGAGATCACACGCGATATCGCCATTCGTTTCAACAACAAATTTGGCCAAGTCTTCACTATCCCAGAAGCCGTCAGTGACCAACATGCTTTTTTTGGCAATAATCAGGGTTTAAGAATAATGAATCTAGTCGATCCGACCAAAAAAATGAGTAAAAGCGACGATACGGACAAAGGCACTATCTTTCTGACTGACACTCCAGACTCAGCTCGACGCAAAATTATGGGAGCGACGACCGACAATTTCGCAACCATCGCCTACGATAAACAAAAACAACCCGGCATCAGCAACCTTATTGAAATTCTAGCCCTCCTGACTGGCAAAACAAACCAAGAAATCGCTCAGAAATACAAGAGTCTGTCGCAATACGGTAGCTTCAAGCAAGTTGTAGCCGAAGAGATGATGCGCTTTTTGGCCGACTTCCAGACCAAATTAAATTCTATCGATGAATCAGTCGTCGCCGAAAAGCTTGAGTCTAGTGAGTCTAGGGTTGCAAAAACGGCCAACCAGACACTTCTACGTGTCCAAAAAGCAGTCGGCTTGAGGCCTTAGATGAGAATATCCACAAGAGACCTCGTAAAAATCCTCAGAGCCTTCAACAAAGCCAGCCAGGACGACTCATCTCGCCAGATAGACCAGGTCACGAAATATCTGCCCCAAACTACCAACGAAGCTATTCGTTTTAGGTTTAACAAGAAATTTTTTATTGTCTTGATTGACGACCAAGCCAACGACAACGAGGCTTACGTGCTATCTCAACTACAAATTGTCAAAAGTGACTTGACGGGCCAACTGTTGCATAACCCCATCTCCGTCGTCGAGGCCTATGGCTATCCATATAGAGGCAAAGACATCTACTTGTATCAAGAAATATCTCCCAAGAAGCGCCTCGACCACCTTTTGACTATTAAATATCCTAATTTCAATCGATCGACTTTGCAGAAATTTATCAGAAACGGTCACGTCACAGTCAACGGTCAACCAGTCGTCAAAGCTTCCGCCGAATTTAATGAGAGCGACTCTTTCGCTATTGCGATACCAGAGTTAGATTATACTCAGCCGACTGAAATATCAACAATTTACGTCGATGACAACCTAATAGTGATCAATAAGCCTATCGGCGTTTTAACTCATGCAAAAGGAGTTTTCAACGAAGAGCTGACGGTTGCTGATTTTCTCAAAAGCTATCTAGATCACCCTGATGAATCAAATCGCTCAGGCATTGTCCATCGTCTTGACCGTGAGACTAGTGGTGTTCTAGTTGGTGCTCGCAACAAAGCTACCGAGACTTATCTGAAGGAGAGGTTTGCAAAGAGGCAAGTCCAAAAAACATATATCGCGATTGTTGAAGGCACTCCAAAGCACCCAAAAGCGACGATCGACGTCCCATTAGCTCGCAACCCTTCGGCACATGGGACTTTCCGCCCGGATCCAAATGGCAAATCAGCCAAGACTGATTACCTGGTCCTCGCGACCATTGATGGTAAGTCGCTTATTCTGCTGAGACCGTTTTCTGGCCGGACTCACCAATTGCGTGTCCATATGAGCTATCTGGGCACACCAATTCTCGGCGACAAAATCTACGGCAAATCTTCTGACCGAATGTATTTGCACGCCTACAGCCTCGAGCTAACCGACTTAGGCGACAAAAATCATCGTTTCATCGCACCAATCCCCGAGGAATTTTACAAATATTTCGATAAATCATATTATGAACGACTTGATACTAAACGATAAAGACATCGAGATCGTCGACAGCCTGGTCGATAGCTTGCCAAACGCCATCTTGCTGACCGGGCCAGTTGGCATTGGGCTATTAACGCTCGCAAAACACCTAGCTGGCAGTAGGCTTGAAGCGATCATACATCCGACTGACTCAGATGAGATGCCAACATTGAGTGACAACGGGGTAATTCGCGTCAATCAAATTCGACATCTAGTAGCAATCACTACGACCAAAACATCCCATCGCAAAGTTATTATCATCGACGACTCTGACAAGATGAATCACGCATCACAAAATGCTTTTCTAAAAAGCCTAGAAGAGCCCCCGGGGAACACTCATTTCATCTTGACATCACATAAACCAAGCAAATTACTACCGACTATTGTATCAAGAGTCCAGACAGTAGCCGTCGAAAGTGTCCCCGAATCAACAACGTTAATCCAAATAAAGAATCTCGGCATAACTGACGAAACAAAAACCCGACAGCTTGTATTTTTGGCGAGTGGTTTACCTGCTGAAATTTCACGACTAGTTAGCGACGACCAATATTTCGAGCACCAGAGCGAACTAGCCAAAGACGCCAGGAGGCTACTCGGAGGCACACACGTAGACAAAATCGCCCTTATCGAGAAATATTACTCGTCTCGCCCTGATACACTAGATCTGCTCTTGAGCGCAAAACTCCAAATATCAAAATCTATCCATGCTCAAGCGGACAAACGACTAATCGAATTAGCCGAACGACTCGAGTACGCTTTCGGGGCAGTTCTGGCAAATGGTAACATCCGGCTCCAGCTGACAAATCTAATCATCTAAAACCGTGTTATAATATAAATCATGCTAGGATTATTACTTGTAGCTGTGTTGGTCGGTTGGGCCGTCATGAAACGCCAGACTGTTGATGAACCCGTCGCCGATTTGACACAAAAAGTCTCGACTAAGCTAGGCAAACTGTGGGATATCGCCCAGGATAGCCTAAAAGAACGCAAATATTTAAGAGCCGAAAAAGCCCTGTTGACCATCTTGAAAGTTGACCAAAAAAACGCCTCGGCCTACAACCGATTAGGTATTCTCTATGCTAAACAACAAGCATTCGTCGACGCTATCGAGTGCTTCGAGATCGCCCAAAGTCTCGAGCCAAGCGCTTCAAGCCTACATAATGTTGGATTAATCTACTATGAGACTCGTCAATATGACAAGGCCTCGCTGGCTTTCGAGCAAGCACTAGAGGTCGAAGACACTTTGGCCTCGCGACATATCGCCTATGCGAAGGTGCTCGAAAAGCTAGGCAATTTCGACAAGATGATTCAATCGCTCGAGACAGCCATCAAAATAGAGCCGAGCATCCAGTCATTTCAGATATTAGCCGACGCCTACGAGCGAATGGGGGATAGCGACAAAGCCACCAGGCTTCGACAAAAGATTTCGCGAGCTCTCGATAGCGCCAACTCACCGAAGAAGCAAGTCCAACAAGTCCGAAAAGTCCAAATTTGAGTAATCTTCTCTCGCTATACAACAACTCTGCCATGCTGTATAATTAGTAAAGTTGAATTAACAATTTAGCATATATGCCGCTTTAGCTCAGTTGCTGTCCGAAAGCGAAGCTTGAGTCCATAATATTAAGCAAGCTCTAACCAACTGACCTGTAGTGATGTATAATTAGTAAAGTTAGATTAACAATTTAGTGTACATATACCACTTTAGCTCAGTTGCTGTCCGAAAGCGAAGCTTGAGTCCATAATATTAAGCAAGCTCTAACCAACTGACCTGTAGTGATGTATAATTAGTAAAGTTAGATTAACAATTTAGTGTACATATACCACTTTAGCTCAGTTGCTGTCCGAAAGCGAAGCTTGAGTCCATAATATTAAGCAAGCTCTAACCAACTGACCTGTAGTGATGTATAATTAGTAAAGTTAGATTAACATTTAGTATATATATGCCGCTTTAGCTCAGTTGGTTAGAGCAACTGTTTTGTAAACAGTAGGTCCTCGGTTCGAGTCCGAGAAGCGGCTCCAAACACAATCCAACCAACTAGCCGGAGTAGTCTAGTGGCAATGACAGGAGACTGTAAATCTCCCGGCGTAAGCCTTCGTAGGTTCGAGTCCTACCTCCGGCACCAACATCGGGATTTTTCCAGAAATGTCGCTCTTACGGGCGATTTTTTCTTTTGTTTTTTTTAATTCCTGCCACAGGCAAAAACCGCTTTCCGCCCCCTTTCGGAAAGTGGTTTTTGGGCTTTCGCCATTTGGGGTTTGGGTTGGGGTTTTGTTGCTCAAGAACAGGTTCAATCCAAAGATTTCAGTGAGAACGGCTTTTTGTCCGTCAAAGTCGTTGCTTTCTCGCAAATTACAGATAGAATTTGCGGTTTCTAGCCATTTTCGCATAGGTTCTATCCAAGCATTTTGGTTAGCCTGTAAGTTGCTTAAACTTTCCTCTAAACTTTTCTTTTCGCTCAAAATCTCCGATTTTTTAGCGAGGAACGTTTGGCGGTCAATGTCTTGGTCTAAATAACTATCTAGCAAAATCTTTTGTTTAGCGTTTAAACGTGAGATTTGCGTTCGCAAATCGTCCAGCATAGAAAGATTGCCCACGCTTTCGGCTTGTTCGTCTTGCGACATTTTGTCGGTCATAAAAGTATAGATGTTGTCAGACATCTCGTATTCTCCTAAAAGTGCCGAAAGTTGTGGCAACAAATCTTTTTCTCTTATTGGCGGTTCAACACATTTAATAGCTCGTTTCTTGCGAGAACAGCGATAATATGTCCAAGAGTGAAAATTGCCGTTTTTCTGCGTCTTTGTTTTGGTTTCTGCGGTTATACCCATACCGCACTCCGCACATCTCAAAAGCCCTAAAAATGGCGTTGTCGGCTTTGTTTGTTTCTGTGTATGCCCACGAGTTTCAATAACTTGCTGGACTTTATCATAAAGGGCTTTTGAGATTATCGGTGTGTGGCGACCCTCGTGCAGTTCGCCATTATACAGAAAATGTCCGTAATAAAATGGGTTTTGTAAAATATTTTTAACTTTATCGTCCTTAAATGTTTTGCCACCAGATGTTATCGCTCCATTTTCTTGTAAGAAGTAGGCGAGATTTTCCATTGTCTGATCGCCACGAGCGTACCTCTCAAACAATTCTTTTACAAGCGGTGAATACCGCTTGTCTAAAACTATCGTTTTAGTGCGAGTATCGTTCAAGTAGCCAAAAGGTGCTTGGCTTGGAAAATCGCCATTTCTTACTCTGGCTCGCAAGCCTCGCTTGGTGTTTTCAGACAAATTATCTACATAATACTTGGACTGACCAAACATAATTGACAGCATAAACTTGCCCTGACTGGTGTTCTCAAACTGAAACACTGGAAAACGCAGAAAGTTTAGCGATGTTTGGTCTAGTAAGTAGATAATTTGTCCGCCGTCTATGGAGTTACGAGCAAGTCTATCGGGGTGCCACGCCAAAATGCCGTTGGCTTCGCCGTTTTGTATGCGAGCCAGCATAGAATTGAAAATGGGTCGCCCTGGGCTTTTGGCGGTTTGTTTTTCTATAAGTTCGTCAATGACAACAAGTTTGTTATCTCTCGCAAACTTGCGGAGTTCCGCAAGTTGAGCGTCAATGCTTAAAACTTGCTTGTCCTCTGTGTCCGTAGATTTACGGGCATACAAGATGTATTTTTCCATTTTTACCCCCTTAAAACTTAAAAAGCCGACCTGGTGCAACACAATTCAGATAAACTAAACTGTTCCAAGTCGGCTTTTTAAGCCAAAGAAAAAAGTTTATCTATAAATTGTGTTGCTCTTTCATTATACAACAAAACCCTCACCCAAACCCCAAATGGCGCAAGCCCAAAAACCACTTTCCGAAAGGGGGCGGAAAGCGGTTTTTGCCTGTGGCAGGAATTAAAAAAAACAAAAGAAAAAATCGCCCGTAAGAGCGACATTTCTGGAAAAATCCCGATGTTGGTGAGTTTTTACGCCCACGCTAGAACCTATTTTAGCACCAAATCCGAGAAATGAGATTTTCGGCGGGTCGCCCCCGACCCGACCCGCCGAACTGCTCCGCAGAGGTTTTGGCTGGAAAGATTTTTGGCACACCTGTCGTCATCGACAGGTCAAACAGATAAAATCTGTTATAATTACAACTAATGACAGAAGTAGTTATGACACAAGAGTTTACCAAACAACCAGTGGAAGTTGAAGAAGCCCGCCCAGAGGACGCAGCCGAAGTTTTTGATGTGCAACGCCGAACGTGGCTTGACACTTACCCGAACGAAAAAGCGGGCGTTACTTATGACGACTTGAAACTACGGCTTGATGGTGAAAATGGCGAACTCATACCGCAAAAAGTTGAACGCTGGAAACAAGGCATTGAATCAACAGGCGACAGACGAGCAACTTTTGTTGTCCGTGATAATGGAAAAATTGTTGGCTTTGTCGCACCTGGCATAATGAACGAACAACGCCGTATTGGTGCGATATATGTATTGCCAGAAGCACAAGGCAAAGGCATTGGAAATGCTTTGCTTAAAAAATCTATTGAGTGGCATGGTAGAGATGATGATATTTATTTACATGTTGCCACATACAACCAAAACGCCATAGATTTTTATAAGCGAAACGGCTTTATGGAAACAGGTACTAAAATTGAAGATGACGGAACACCACAAATACCTGAAATTGAAATGGTATTAAAAGCAGAAAACTCAAAAGAATTAGGGCTTAAGAAAAATCTGACACTCCGTCCAGCAACTAATGAGGATACCGAGTTTGCCCGAATAGCTCATCACGAAGCATATCGTGATGTCATAGAACGACAGTTTGGAAGTTTTGACGAAACAGCACAAGATGAGTTCTTTTTTAAGTCGTGGAGTGGTAACGCTGGTTTTCAGATAATTAACTGGGGTGGTCAGCCCGCTGGTTATACTCGTGTTGAGGAAACACCAGAATATATTTATGGACACGAACTCGTACTTTTGCCTGAACATCAAAGTAAAGGAATTGGGAGTTTCTTGCTTAATTCGTGGCAAGAAAATGCGAAAAGTAAAAACATACCACTTAAACTACAAGTTCTTAAAGATAATAAAGCAAAAGAATTGTACGAGCGAGTTGGTTTTGTAGAAACTGGTCAAACAGACACTCATTACGAGATGGAGTGGTCGCCAAATAGTTAATGTTGCGAAGCAACATTGTGCCAAAAATCTTTCCAGCCAAAACCTCTGCGGAGCAGTTCGGCGGGTCGGGTCGGGGGCGACCCGCCGAAAATCTCATTTCTCGGATTTGGTGCTAAAATAGGTTCTAGCGTGGGCGTAAAAACTCACCAACATTATTACTTTGTTAAGCTTTTACTTCGTGGGTTGATACGCAAAAGAGAAATTCCTCCTATTCTCACTTTGCGGCATTGTCCAATACCCTGCACGCTTCCATCAGACTGCACAGTAAATATACCACCGCATCCTCCTAGCGACTCTGGTGGACATACCAAAAGACCTTGTTGTCCGAGATGACTTCCGGGTATAACTTCTTCTTCTGATCCATTTTTAACAGCTTGTAGCACGCAGTTGCCAATCGGCCTACGGTGGTCATGAGGTAAATCAAACAACTTGCCTTGCTCCCAGCCTTCTTTTTTTTCACATAATTCACCCATATCTTAATATGATATTATACTTAGTGTCGTCATGTCAATTACAATACAATAATACTTGACATTCTATATGTCATCTGATATAATTAAAGTATGAAGAATATGATTGATTCGATTTTACTGGACTGGAATAGCAGACGCAACGAAAGGCTCAAATTACAGCAAGCATACTTGGTGGCGACGGTCGCTTTGATTGTGCTTGCTGGGCTGATCACTTTGATGAACCCCTCTCTTGGCCGTCAATTAATTGTGATGGCTGGCTTCGTACTAGCAGTATACCTCACAAACGGAGTGGCTTGGGCACTACTAGAAGCGTTTTTGATCCGAAAACTCGACGCCAAAACACCTACCGTTCGCAAAAAACGCTAATAGCCTTGTGCTATAATATTAAACTGAGAGTAACTAACGCCGTGATAGCTCCTGCGTGAAACGTAAGTATTCGTAGAGCGCGCGCGACAAGTTTAGGTTAATCTTAGAGTAGTAGTTTTCAAAATAATATATATGCCGTGATAGCTCAGTCGGTAGAGCGCATCCATGGTAAGGATGAGGTCTCGGGTTCAAATCCCGATCACGGCTCCAGAATACGACTTTTTTCAAGATTTGACGGCGTTGCCGTCATTTTTTGTAGGGTTTGGCGAAAGCCAAACCAAATGTTTTCTTGGGGGGAATGAGATTTTGGATCGCTGGAAGCGACCGCATTTTTGTTTTTGAGTTTGAGGTTCAACCCGAAAATTTCCAGCAATAGCGACTTTTTGGCGTTTTGGTCGGCGGAATGAGCGATTTTACAGATAGAAACTGCTCTTTCTAGCCAATTACTCAGCGGTTCAACCCACTCTAAAGTGCCTAAATGTAAATCGCTCATTTGCTCCTCTATGGTTTTCTTTTGGCTCATAATCTCGGCTTTCTTTTGCGTGTATATTTCACGCTCCAAAACGCCGTCAAGAAAACCGTCCAAAAGTCTTTGTAATTTCTCGGACAAATGTGTGAGTTCCCTCCGCATGCCGTTAATTTTACCGTCTATTTGCTCTTTGTCTGCCAGTTCGTCCGCAGTAGCCCACACACGCATTTTGTCCGCATATTCTTTGGGCAAAGCGAAGCCAGCCAACAGGTCAGATAACTGCTGATCTAAAAGTTCAGAACGAACGGCAGGTTCAATACACTTCACAGTTTTGTTTTTACGGCTACACCTATAATAGACATAATGGTGCGTGTTGCCGTTCTTCTGCCGTTTCGTTTTGTTTTCAGCAGTTATCATCATTCCGCAACTGCAACGCAGTAGTCCGCAGTAGGCTTGTGGCTCTATCAATCCTTTTGTTGGGTGGCTTCGCTGTTCTATGACGGCTTGCACTTTATCAAACAGTTTCTTGCTAATAATTGGCGTATGTTTACCCTCGTGTACCTCGCCGCCATATATGAAATGACCGTAATAAAACGGATTTTTCAAGATATATTTAACCTTGTCTTTGCTATACGGCTTACCACCGCTAGTCTTAACGCCACGCTCAAACAAATAATCTGATATATCTTGAAAAGTGCTTTGCCCCAAAGAATATAGAACAAAAATCGCTTCAACTAATTCGGCTTGGCGTTTGTCTATATGCACCGTTTTACTTTTGGTGTTGTTATAGTAGCCAAATGGGGCAATTCCGGGGAACTCGCCACGCCGAATTTTTTGGCGAAGCCCACGCTTGGTATTCTCGCTCAAATTATCTACATAGTATTTGCTCTGACCAAAAGCAATGTTCAGCATAAACTTACCCTGACTGGTATTCTCAAACCAAAAAGTCTGAAACTTTAAGTCAGCTAGGTGGTTTTGGTCAAGCAAATAGATAATTTGTCCACCGTCAATGCTGTTTCTTGCTAGTCTATCGGGGTGCCACGCTAGTATTGCGTTGGCTTCGCCATTTTGTATGCGTTTTAACACTTCGGCGAACTTCGGGCGACCTGGTGTTTTAGCAGATTTCTTTTCAATAACGGTATCTATCACGACTAAGCCGTTATCTTTAGCGTACTTCCGAAGTTCTGCCAGCTGTGCCTCAATAGACAAGACTTGCTTGTCCTCAACGTCTGTACTCTTACGAGCATACAAAATGTAGCGATTTTTGTTCATAGCAATTACCCCCATAATTTTAATGACCGCCCCAGTTGCGTACAATCAAGAGAAATCTTGTTTGTCTGGGACGGTCATTAAAAAAGACCTCTCTGTTAGATTGTACGCACTACCATTTTACCAAATAAAAACCGCCTATGGCGGGCAAAAACAAAAATGCGGTCGCTTCCAGCGACCCAAAATCTCATTCCCCCCAAGAAAACATTTGGTTTGGCTTTCGCCAAACCCTACAAAAAATGACGGCAACGCCGTCAAATCTTGAAAAAAGTCGTATTCTGGAGCATTTCTACCGAAACGCTAGAACCTATTTTAGCAAAAACCAACAGATAAGAACAGATGTGAAGTGGAAAAAAGAGGACAACCTGCGAAACCAGCCCCGCCGTTAGCTTGCGAAAGTCGCAAGCCCGCCCCGCCAGCCCTGGATTTTGATTGTTTTTGGATTTCCCCCCGCCGAATTTCTTTTTTGTAGTTGAGAAAATCCAGGTCTGTCGGGTCGGCTGCCGAAAACGGCAGAAACGGCGTGGCTTTGGGGCAAAACGCCTGTGCTTGGTACAGATATAGGTTCCTGTTATACTAAAGAAAAGATTTTGGAGGTTTTATGTCTTTTGAAGTTGTTAAGCAATATGAAACACCGCCCAATGAGTTTAACCCGCTCGCTGGACACCCTGACCCAGAGCAATTGACACTAGATAGTCTACGTCAAGGTACTTTGCTTGCAGGGCGGGAAAAGCCGCTCACATGGGAGCTTGATGAAATCACTTCGGAAGGTGCTTTGCACCGTTACCGCGCACAAGCGGAGATTGAAGCACTTATCAACCTTGCAGAACGCGGGCCAGTCGAAGTTGAAATTGATGAGACACAAAAGGAGACCTTACGCTCACTCTACAGCTCAGAAGTGTTTGACCCAGAGGTTGTGATACGGCTTGACCACCTCGGCTACAAGGGGCGTCCGCCACTTGAGCATGACGTTAAAGCAGTTGAAGTATACCTCGCAGAGTTGCTTGACGAAGCTGATTTGGGACATCTCAAAGAGTGGGTTCACTTCGGTATGACATCGGAAGATACCAACAACCTTGCCTATAATTACATGCTGCGCGACGCGGCAAACAAAGTTGTTATACCATCAGTGGCGCGAGTTGCCGACAGATTGGCACATCTTGCGGCTATCTATGCTGACACGCCGACACTTGGCACGACCCACGCGCAAAAGGCTTCGCCAACGACTGTCGGCAAACAGTTTGGCTACCTACTCTCAAACATCACTCAAGTTGTCGGCGAGCTGGACGAACAGCGACTGACGGGCAAATTCAGCGGCGCAGTCGGCAATCACAATCCAATGTCGGTACTTTTTCCAGATTTTGACTATGACGCATATGCAAGGGATTTTGTTGAGTCACAAGGCTTTGATTATTCGCCGGTTGAAAATCAGCGCAATAATCATTTAGCAGTAACCGATTTCCTCGATACTGTGCAGCGTCTGGCGGTTGTCGGCAAAGATGGAACCGATAATGTCTGGCTGCAAATATTGAACGGCACACTCAAGCAAAAACTGGTTGCGGGTGAAAAAGGTTCATCTACCATGTCGCACAAAATCAATCCGTGGCGACTTGAGAACAGCGAATCATTGTTTGAACAGGCTATCGCCTTATCAGGGCGAGTAAGCGAGGGGCTTGTGGCTAGTCGCCACGAACGCGATTTATCAGATCACGATTGGCAGCGTGCCTATGGCGATATTTTAGGTAGACTGGTCGCTGGCTATAACTATTTTGCAATCCAACTTGACCGCTTGGCTGTCGATGAAGCGCAAACCGGAAAAACACTCGCCGAATCAGCAGAAGTATTAAGCGAACTAATACAAACAGCAGGTCGGGTATCGGGCGACCCCGAAGCATACGATAAGGTTGTTACACTAACCCAGGGCAAGAAGCTTGATTATGCGGGTATTCAGGAAGTCATTAAAGCAGCTTTGCCAGACGGTGAACTACGCGACAGAGTGCTTGCTACAACCCCCGAAAGTTATACCGGTATTGCAGGCGATAAGGCGCGCGAGGCGGTGTTGGGCTGGCATGCAATCAAAGGTGTAGTTTTACGCGGCGTGCTTGATGAGTCAACCAGTGTAGACGCAGTGCTGTTTGATTTTGACAATACTTTGCACTTTGGCGACAAAGACGAATTGTTCGCGCGCTTGTCGAGTATTGCTTCGCAGCTTGGCTCTGGCTATACAGAGGAAGAAATCCGCACTTTCGGAAATCGCAGCGATTATCTCGAAATGAAAAAACTCATGGTCGAAGAACATAATCGCCGCTTCCCGAATAGCCGCATTTCTGAGGCTGATTTTCAGGAGGCTAACGATTCGGTAACAGGCAGTTTTGACTACTTGCTCACACCAGCGCCGAGAGCAGCAGAGATTTTGGAACAGCTACGCGATTCTGGCAAAAAAACGGGGCTGGTAACAACGCGCGGCAATAATTCGCGCGATAGATTGCTACAACATCATGGCCTTGCCGATTCATTTGATGTTATTGTTGGTCGCGGCGATGCCGCGCAGCGCAAACCGCACCCGCAGCCAATCGCCCTCGCGCTTGCAAAGCTAGGCGTCGATAACTACAGGCGCACCCTGTATGTTGGCGATTTGCAGATTGACGACGTGGGAGCGGGTAATGCGCTCGGCATGAAAACAGCACTTATAAATGACACGCCGCTTGACCCTCAGGGTCCTGTGCCGACTTACCATTGGGCATCATTAGAACCGCTAGCGCGTAGGTATACGAGGTAATGGCCGAGAAAATACCAATTTCCGGCGGGCCACACACTGGCAAAACAACGCTACTTGAAGCGTTAAGAGTGCAGTTTCCAGACGCTCATTTCGTTCCAGAACCTGCCACGAATGTAATTACAAGAGAGCTTGAAACAGAGCGAGCAAACCCAAGCCATAAACCGCGTGTACCCTGGGTAGACTATCGACAGTTCGGCCCACTCGTTGCCGAAGAATCAGAAGTGCTTGAAGCAGATATACCAGAGGCAGCCACAATCGCTTTTCAGGACAGAAGTCTTATCGACACAATCGCATATAGCCGCCTTAATAACTTTGATGAGTTTGTGCCAGAAGTAAGCCGTAGAGTTGCAATTGCTCGGTACAGCTTTGCGCTAATTTGCCAGCCAGTCGGCGAGTATACCACTACAACAGTCAGGCGAGAAACGCAGGACGAAGCCCTACAAACACACCTAGAGATTGAGCGTGCTTATAATGAGTCTGGCATTGAAGTCATATCAATCCCTGCAATCAGTACCAATGAGCGCGTTGCGCTCATTACAGAAGTCCTGCAATCTCGTAGCTTGGTTTGATTTGTATATGTGTCGCTTGCGACACATGGCGGCTCTGCCGCCCAAAGCCACGCCGTTTCTGCCGTTTTCGGCAGCCGACCCGACAGACCTGGATTTTCTCAACTACAAAAAAGAAATTCGGCGGGGGGAAATCCAAAAACAATCAAAATCCAGGGCTGGCGGGGCGGGCTTGCGACTTTCGCAAGCTAACGGCGGGGCTGGTTTCGCAGGTTGTCCTCTTTTTTCCACTTCACATCTGTTCTTATCTGTTGGTTTTTGCTAAAATAGGTTCTAGCGTTTCGGTAGAAATGCTCCAAATACTTTTTTCAAGATTAGACGGCATTGTCGTCTTTTTTGTTTCCCAGTAAAAAGAGTTCTCTAGTAAAGCACTATCCTATGTGATATCTAGGCGAATATCTTGATAAAAACCATCTATTTCTGTACCACTATTGACTTGCATTGTGGCCGTATTGCTCGGTAAAGCCCCGTCGGTCGGTGCATTGCCGTTCTCGTCTACTGTTGAGAGCGTAGCGTATCTATGGCTCAAAAAGTATCACTCCTACCGCCCACGCTAATCCCTAAACTACTTGGCTCCTGATGGATACAAGGCCTCACTTAACACTTAAGAGCTGTCCACGATGTATTAGACCAGCACAGTGTGTTGGGGTTTAGCTATATATATGTTACAATTTAACAAAGACCGAACAATAAACATGAGTAAAGAAGCATTCCCCCAATTGCCTCCAGATGCACGGATGCATATAGAAAATTTTCCGCCTGATTTGCTTACTGTATCGCGAAACCAGCTTCTTTTGCTATCTCACGAAGGACTGAGTACTAAAGACTATTTTGGTAACCCGTCGCCTATTCCGCAAGCCGAACTTGGAGAGCAACATCAACTGCCAATTGACGCAGTTGCCGAACAAATGGGGCGGGCCTCGCAACTGCTTGGCTTCGCACATGCGGAGCTTGAGTCGTCCAGAGAGAGTACCCAAGAAACTGGGTTTGCCTTACTGGCTGAAAAAGCAAAAGAAATCGCAATTCAGTCTGCCAAAGAAGCAAAGGCTCAAGGTGATTCTGATGTCGCCGTTAGGTATCTTGAATCTTTGCTTGTCATAGAGTCGCTGGGCTCTTTTGGATCTCCTGATCAGGTTGTACGCTCAGGGGTGAAAACTTCACGCAAACTTGTTTCAGAGGGTTTAGCTAACGAGTTAGTAGAAGCTACTCACAAAACATTTGGCCTCGTTGCAGTTCAAAAATATGACACGGTTCCATTGAATGGTATTGCCAGGAGTAGTCCGCAGCTTTTGAGAGCAGCAACATCACTTGAATTCAATGATGATTTTTCAGATGTAAAGACAGGTAGATCAAAGGGCGATTTAAGCGATTTAAGCTGTGGTGATTTGCTAGCGCTTGCAAAGGCAGCGGATTCAGAACAAGCGAATCCTCCTGAAGCCAAAGAATTACTGGAAAAAGCCCTAAAAAACACTGAAATGAGTCTAGTCGAACCCGAGGAATTAGCCGAGACCCTAACTAAAGCTAGTGACCATGGATTAACGGAAGAGGTTAGCAATACCATGAATAGTCTAAGGTTAATACGCAGGTCCGGTGATAGTACATATCGAATAAATGACCCGAACACATTCCTTTTAGATGAAGTCATTGTGAGACTTGTTAGCGGCGGACGACTTGAGCTTGCCAAGAAACTAATGTCATCGTCCAGTAGCGAGAGCCATCATCTTAAACGCGCAATTCAATACCTAACTACCGATGATAGCGCTAGCCAGCAAGTCATATCAACATTAGAAGGTTTAAGACAAGAAAAGCAGTCCGAATTACGACAACAACTTCAAAGTACTGGTGTAAGCGAATCAACTATTGAGTGGGTTATCGACAGCACAGCTGACCCTGACTCGTCAGCAGGAATAACGCCAGAGTTCTGGCAGAGGATGGAGTCAGACCCATCGCTAAGTAGATTATTAATAGACGGTGGATATGACCTCTGTAAAACAGCTGAAGCGGTATCGACAATTGAAAGTACTGGCTTGTCAAAGTATACAAACGAGCTACTACAAAGAGTGCTCAGGATAGATGAACCTGAAGAAGTCTCAGAATATTTAACTTCGGTTAGGGGAGCAATTGATATCTTGAACGCTCAACAAACTGAAAACGAGGGGAGCATCGACATCAATAGAGTCATGGGTGATCTTGTTGGATTTAAAGACCCTGTCGCTGCGCTAAAAGCAACTGAAGAACTTTATGAAATACACGACTTAGCCCTCCGCGTTGGATCATTAAAATCCTTGTTAAAAGATAACCATGGAAACCAAGAACTAATCACATTTCGAAAAGACGACATCAATGGGCTTATTCTTTTACGCGACTACTGTAAGAGCGTGGGTATTGATGTGGGCCGTATTAATCATGTCTCATCTTCGTTATTGGGGAGCAATAACCCGCTAGAACGAGCGCAGGCCATAGTAGAAGCCCTGGAGATAGCCGGTGTCACATCAGAGACGAACGATAATCTATTTACTACAATAGCTAATAAAGAAAATCCTATAAAACTTGGGCGAGCGATCCAACTGTTCGAAACCCAGGTGCCTGATCTACCTTCTGAAGTCCATAAAAACCTTGTCAGAGTAATAATCAGTAGCAAAGACCCTGAAGCTGAGTCAGGCCTGATAGTTAAAACAAGCAGGTTACTTCATAGCCAGAATCTCGATATGGAAGATCTTGACGAGAAAAGTTTGTTAGAAGTTATGCGAATCATTGACACTGACGGTAGTGGCAAGAAATCCGAGAGATTCTGTAGTAACTGGAAAATCAAACGGGAATGTGCGCAAGCGTACAGCAATTATCTTCAACCAGCTAGAGAAAGTGGTAATCTCGAATCGGTCAATCCTGAGCAAAGGCCAAAACTGGTGGACTTGCCAGAAATTAACGCCCGTTTTGAGGATATTGGCATTGATCCGGAGTTGGCAGAGAGTATACTGGAGTCATGGCTGACATATTCAGCATTAAAACATAAGATGTATATCAATAACGAATACATGATCATCAATCCAATAAGTCAATATATTGAACGTAGTTTAACAATGCAGAGTGAACAATTAGTAAAACAAATTGACGCTCTAACCGATTATGTTGAGCAGTTTGGTATTGATGAGACAAAGGCATTGATTAATATATTTGGTATCTATAACTTTATTCGTTACAAGCCAGACCAGCTTCACGATCAGCTACTAAACTGGCAATCCAATAAAGTACCGGCAAAGAATGTGGTCGTCAGCGCCAGATCTGACTGGAACGGTGCGATGTCAGAAGCCGGAAAGGACTTTGGGCGTGTTCTTGGGGAGGAAGAGCTATTTTGCTTTGAAGTGAATGATAGGGTCATGTTGGCAAAAGTTGCCATCGTGATAGGCAACCGCGAACGATCAGCAGGGAGAGATCCCGAAACAACAAATGCACTTAAAAATTTTGTAATTAATGCCCACGCAAACCCAGAAGGCCTGCTACTTGGTACTCGGAGAGAACGTCTTGATGCGACTGATTATGCAAGAGACCCCCTGAACGGGCAAAGAGCCAACACCTTCAGGCGCCATCTCGGAAGCGGGTTCAGAGTTATTTTGAAAGCCTGTTCTACGGCAGGTGAAGTCGAAAATGGGAAAAATATTGCCGAATCTATAAGTGATCACCATGGCGTCCGCGTAGAGGGGTCAAGAATTAATACTAACGGTAGTATTATCATCGAACCCGACGGCACGGTAAGATTCAATAGCGGCGATGTACTCGCGACAATTTATGAATAAGGTGTTCGCCAACGAGATCCCAGCCACCTCTACGATTTATGGCAGGGCGATCTGCCAGAAAAACTCTCTACCTTTTTTTATGGGAAAAGTGGTTTTCTGTCGTTACACTGTTGCGAAAGCGACATCTGCTATACTGAGACTATGGATTTCAAAGAAGTTTACAACGACGGCACGATACGATTAACTCGGTCTGACCACGGCTGGGGCATGCAAATGCCACCATCTGCGACGACCTTGCTTGTCAGAAATCGCAAAATAATTCTGATTGAAGACAAGAAAACAGAAAACAATCGTTGGCTATGGAACTGTCCAGGCGGTATGACTGAGCCAAACGAAACAACGGAGCAAGCCGCTGCTCGTGAGTGCGAGGAAGAAACAGGTATCATACCTACAAAGCTAGAAAAGTTTGCCAGTATTGAGACTGATTTTCCGCAAACCTGCGTAGATTATTTTATCGGCACAGAGCTCAAAGAGGGCAAACTTGCACCATGGGTTGAGGCGAGGCTGGAAAATATCGGTGAGATAAAAGAACACACCTGGGCAGAACTCTATGAATTTGCTGTCAATTACCAGTTGCGCGACCCACGATTTGTCGTAGCCGTTTTGTTACTAGCAAAACAGACAGACTTACTAAAAAAATACGGTTTGACTTAACTAGCTAGACTCGTTTCTTGTAACGACTCTCTATAGTATTTCACGCAGTGCCTGCCATTGCTTCACCGACTGACATATTTCATACCATATGCGGTAAATGCCACGTGATATAATAAAAAGTATGAATTTCCATATAACTACCGACTGGCTCAGTTTAGGCGGTGGCTATATTTCTCTCAGAAACTTTGGCTTGCAATATGTACCAGAAATCCACAACAAACCACGCGTAATATCAAAAAGAAGCTAACATGACAGATTTCGAATATGCTCAAATCATTTGGGATTACATGCGCTTCGAACAGCCACTTGATCGGGTCGATGTCATTATTGGTCTCGGTAGTGCCGATGTTCGGACTGCTGATTGGTGCGCCAAGCTCTATCACGAGGGACATGCACCTATTATTTTGTTTACAGGTGCGAGAGGTCGCATAACGCGCCAAGAATTTACCGAAGATGAAGCTGAGGTATACGCACATCGTGCACTTGCGCTAGGTGTACCAGAACAAGCTATTTTGACAGAAACCAATGCCACTAATACTGGCGAAAATATTATATACGCCCATCAACTTCTACATAAAGAAGGTATCGAGCCAAAATCCATCATAATCGTTACAAAACCATATATGCTACGTAGAGCCTATGCAACTTTTATGAAGCAGTGGCCCGAAGACACAAGGCCAGATATCAAATGTTCCGCTATCGACGTTTCGTTTGAAGAATATTGCAGAGACAGCCTGTATTCGTTTGACCACGTAACAAATATCATGGTCGGTGATTTACAGCGTATACGAGAATACCCAAGACTTGGCTTTCAGATCGAACAGGAAATACCCAGCAATGTCGCCGAAGCCTATGACACTCTTGTTAAACGTGGGTACACGAAGCATCTGCTGTAGCGGACCTGATAGCTTCGCCAGCCTGCAGAAACCGA
>JBDHSK010000016.1:0-17628 GCA_039808025.1 Sphingomonadaceae bacterium
CCGCCTTGCGGGCTGGGCCTGGAACTCCAGGGCTGACAGGGTTCAGTGGCGCGCGCGAGCGCGGTGATCGGTGTCAGCGTCCGATCGGGGGGACATCGGCGAGAACGGGACGAGCCCGGGAGGCAAGGGCGCGGTCGGTGCGGCGCTCGAGCGGATGCGCTCGGCACCGGGACGCAGCCCTTGCCTCGAAGGCCCGGCCTGAGGCGAATGCCCCGGCGTGCCTGATCGCTTGCGCGGTCCTCGGCACGGCGATGCACAGGGGCACCCGACGGAGCGACACCGCAACGGGTGTCCCCCATCGGTGGGGCGTGCATCACCGCGATTCGATCGTCCCCACGGGTGCCTGTGCGACCTGCACGGGCACCCACGCGGGGGATCAGTTCAGGAAATCTCCAAGGCTTGCCGGGTGTGGATGCAGGGCCAGCTGCTGCATGGCGCAAAGGTAGGGCGCCGTTTCCGCCCGGTCAATGGGCCGATGCCCGTCGCCACGCAACTGATCGCGAAAGCGCCCCGAGGTGCCGGGGCTTTCGCGTGGCAAAGGGCCGTGCACGTTCGGAAGATGCCATCGACCCCGTTGTCAGCACAAGGAGCCGCGGGCATGGCCAATGTCGAGATCGTGAAGGTGGACCAGGGCGGCGCCAACGCCCGCATCCTGGCCCGCGAAGCCAAGGTCGACTTCCGTCGCGTCGAGGCGGCCAGCCTCAAGATCGCCACGCGGTTCAGCAGTGCCGAGGGCAAGCGCATGTTCGTGCGCATGTTCAACACCCTGCAGCTGAACATGCACTTCATCTCGGTCATCGCCCGCACCCGGCTCGACCACGAGGACATCGGCAGGATCGAGACGGCGCTGCGCGGCAGGATCGATGCCGCCACCGCCAGCCTGAACGAGGCCATCGACGGCGCCGAGGCGCTGTTCAAGGCCCACGGCATCACCAGCCTGGCGTCCTACGACACGGTACCGCTGGACGTGGACGTGCGCGTGCTGTCGTCGATCAGCCGCCGATTCCTGGAGGTGCTGGTCAAGCTCGACCAGCTGATGCCGCTGCTGCAGACGCTGGAGATCCACGAGGTGGTGTCGGCGCAGGCGGTGGACACGCAGCGTGCGGGCCTCAAGCGCCAGGTGCGCGACATCGCCAATGGTGCGCGCAGCTTTGCGACGGGCCTGCGGCGGCGCATGAACGCGCTCGATGCCCGCGCCACGTCGCCCGACGATGCCGAAGTTCCTGACGACGCGCACGGTGCCGCCGTCGGCGGAGCCGTCGATTCGACAACCACGGCACCGGACGGATCCGCAGATCCCCCACCCTCAGCGGACCGCGACGTGGAGCCGCTGCCTGCGCCAACGGCAGTCGCTGCGGTGGCGGAGTAGGCGGTGGAATTGCAGGCCGTCCGATGTCCCTCCCAAGCGGCGGCACCCACCGACGCTTGCGCGGGCAATCGGCGCGGGCGTGTTGCCCGTGAGCGGCGCGGACGCTACCGTGTGTCCAGGCCATGGGCTGCCCGCAGAGGCAAATCGGCGCCACCGTAGCGCCGATCACCCGTTCAACGGGCGAATCGCCCCGGGCCTCCACCCGCATCGGGTGGCGTCGCAGTCGATACCTGCCTCGTCCAACGTCGGCACGCTGCCTCCGGCGTGCCGGCCAGTTCCGGCGGACCCGCCGCGCCCGGCTCGGCGACCGAACGCACCCGGTGCCGGACTCGGCCCTCCGCGGCATCGAACGCGCGGACCCGCACCGCTTGGCGGCCGGCATGCACCCCCAAGGGGGTGGCGATCGAATCACACCGAAGGGGGCCCTCGGCAGGGGCCCTCTTCGGAAGGCATCTTCATCCACCGCGCGAACGGAACGCCCGCGGTGGTCCAGGAGTCGAGCGTTCCCGGGCGGCTGGCGCGTTTCCTGACCGAGCGCCGTCGTCGCAGAGCAGGTCATGACCTTTGCCGGCTGCATGCCGATGAGAGGCCGATCATGCCCCGCGTTCCTGTTCCTGCCGCCCCGTCGGCGGATTCCCCGGCCGCAGCGTCCGGCGCGGCGCTGCCGGACACCGGCTTCCTGCGCCAGCCGCAGGTGCTGTCCTTCGTCCCCATCTCCAAGTCCACCCTATGGCGACGCGTGCAGGCGCGCACCTTCCCGGAGCCGGTGAAGCTGTCTGAGCGCGTGACGGTCTGGCGCGCCGAGGACATCCGCCGTTGGATCGAGCAGCAGGGGGCTGCCTAGTTGTGGCTGTGGCAGCCACGCGGCAGGCAAGCGACCTACGAGTAGCAAACAACGGCGGGTCGGCGGGCGAGTTCAGCCCCGAAGAAGGACCGCCTTGGCCAGCAGTTGCCGGCCAAGGCGATCAAGCCAAATCGCTGATAGAGCGGTAAGGCGCCTGCTCAGGGAGGAGAAGCAGGGGGCGATCGCCCGCGAGGATGCTACGGGTTCGGCTCGGATCTCTCAAGCTACGGCTGGCTCGATGCCTAAAGCCCACGCTGCCGGCTGCGGCGAGGCGGGTCAGTCTTCAGACGGGCGTCAGCAACTGGACGATGTCGACTTCTAGGGCAGCCGCCAAGCGCTCAACGTTGTCGAGGGACACGTTCCGTTCCTGACGTTCGATGGAGCCGACGTAGGTCCGATGGAGTTCGGCCAACTCTGCAAGCGCCTCTTGCGATAGGCCTCGTTCCGCGCGCAAGGATCGAAGGCGGCGCGCGAGCCGCTCCCTGGCTGATTGGTATGAACTCCTACGCCCCGACATCAGACGGGAGCGTCGCGCTGGGATGACTTTGGGTCTACAGACTTAGAGTAGCAAGTGGCGCGCTTGCGGATGCTGACCGGTGGCGAGGGAGCGTAGACGATGAACGCGGTTCGCGGGGTCGGCCCGTCTTGTTGATCGATTCGACTACGTGGCGCGAGAGCCCATTCTCTGGCGATCTACTTCGAAGCAGGCAAGAGCAGATCGCAGATGTCCACCTGTAGCGCGGCAGCTAGGCGCTCAACGTTGTCTAGTGAGACATTGCGCTCGCGGCGCTCAATGGAACCGACGTATGTTCGGTGCAGTTCGGCCAACTCGGCCAGCGCCTCCTGCGATAGCCCACGCGCCGCCCTCAACGCGCGAAGATGGACCGCCAATCGCGCCCGCGCAGACTCGACCCTCGCTCTCTTGTCCGGCATACGGGAGAGCGTCAGCTGTTGATGACTTTGGGTCTACAGACTTAAAGTAGCACTTTGACTTCGTTGAAGTGACCCACGTGGAGTCAACCGTCTCCAATCTGCACGAGGTGATGCCAATGAGTTTGCGTGTCGAAGGAGCCGCCGAGTGGCGATGGGCCGGCCAACCGCTGTGCCGGCGATATGTCGTAGCCAGATTCAACACGCTCTCGGTGCAGGCATCGATCGGTAACGACACGCAGAACCTGGCCGTTCGGTGGGCAAGCGGCTACCTTCGTGACCTAGAGAGCGAGCTCATCGGAGTCTGGACTTGCAACAAGCCAGCGATCGGACTGGCGGGCATGGTTGCGGCAGGGGATCCTCCCTGGACCGTCCCGGCTTCGCAGACTTGGTGCGATGCGTTGGTTGACCTGAGGCGCCGAGGCGTGGAACGCGTCCAGTTCGTGATCGGCGATGACTTGTTGAGGTTCCGAGAGGAGTTGCGAGCGGCGCTTCCAGGCGCGACGGCACTCCCTTCGTTCGCCGAACTTCTTGAGAGAAGTTGGTCGCAGGCGGCGGCACGACATCGGGCGGGTCTGCAGCAATGCCTGACCGAGATTCTCCAAAGCGCGTCGGGCTTGCACGCCAGGGAGTTGCTAGGTGCTGCCGAGTCTGGCCCGTGGGGGGCCAAATACCCAGAGATCCTCGAGGACTGGCGGCTGGCTCTCGAACAAGGGTGGGTGCTCTGGACGCTGCCCCCCGCCCTTCGGAGGGCGGTCCTTTCGGGCGATGGCGCAGCCGCCGCGTTGAATCGAAGCTTGCGCAAGGCGGTTGCCCGGCATGGATGCTTCGCCGACGTGGACGAGGCCCACGCGTTCGTCGTCGCGGCGCTGGCGCGCGCCGAACGGCGGCTTCAGGCCTCACGTGCCAACGCGGTAACCGAACATAACCACCATCGTGAGGGCTTCCGGCCTAGGATGGACGCCCTCGGCGTCTGAGGTGTCTGCCCTCCCTGTTCGCGGGTATTCAGATGGTCAAGAACTGGCAAGGCGTATTCTCCCGGGTCAGATCGGCTCTGATGCGCCGCGGCCGGACGGAGCACGAAGCCGACGATCTGGTTCAGGAAGCATGGATCCGGCTCGAGTGCTACCGGCGTGAACAGCCAGTCGACGAGCCCGAGGCCTTCCTGATGCGAGCCGCGCTCAACCTGTCGATCGACGCGCACCGCGCCCGCATCACCCGTGGCGAGGAGGTGATGCTGGAGGATGTCGTCCTTGTCGACACGCAGCCGAGCGCCGAGGCCGTGCTGCTGTCGCGGGAGCGTCTGCAGCGGCTGAGTGTTTGCCTGGGTCGACTCAACGACAAGACCCGTGCGATCTTCCTGGCGCACCGGGTCGACGGCATGAGCTACCAGCAGATCGCCAGGGAACACGGGCTGAGCGTCAGCTCGGTCGAGAAGCACATTGCCAAGGCGACGATGCTGGTCACCAGCTGGATGGAAGGTTGGTAGCCGTGCTGCAGACGCGCGCCGCCGCACGCGTGACGCCCGAGATCGCGGCCGAGGCGGCGGTATGGGTGACCCGTCTGCACGGCCCCCAGCGGTGCCGGCAGATGGAGGAGGAGTGCCTGGCCTGGCAGCAGCGTTCGCCGGCGCATCAGGAGGCTTTCGAGCGCTGCACCGATACCTGGGAAGGGGTTCAGCGCGTCACGGTCGCGAACGCGTTTGCGGCGTCGACAGCGAAGGGCCGGCGCGATGGCGGCGGATCCTGGTCCGGCGCATCGGTGCGATGGCGGGCTGCCGGCGTGCTGGCGGCCGTCTTGATGGTCGGCGCGGCCGGCTATCAGCAATGGCGTGACCGCGGGATCTACGCCACCGGCGTTGGAGAGCAGCAGCTGGTCGTGCTCGACGACGGGACTCGGATGACGCTCAACACCGCCACCGAGGTGCGTGTCGATCTGGAAGCCAGTCGGCGGACGGTGTCGATACGGAACGGCGAGGCCCTGTTCGAGGTCGCCAAGGATCCAGCGCGACCGTTCGTCGTGCGCGTGGGTGGCAGCGAGGTGGTTGCGATCGGTACCGTGTTCTCTGTTCGCTTCACGAGCCAGGACCGGGGGGCGAAGGAAGCGTTGTGGGTGACGCTGCTCGAAGGGCAGGTCGCCCTTCAGGCGGCATCCGGGGAGCGCGGACTCGCGCCGGAGGAGGCGGTGCGGATGGTGGCCGGTGAGCGGGTCCGTCTCTCGGGGGGCGGCACTGGTGTGCAGCGGTCCGCCCGGGCCGAGGTGGACCGACCCAACGTCGCGCAGCTCGTCGCCTGGAAGAGAAGCGAAGCGGTGTTCGACGGCGTGTCGCTGCCCGATGCGGTGGCGGAAATGAACCGCTACAGCCGAACGCCCATCGTCCTGCTCGATCCTTCAGGCCTTGCGAAGCTGCAGGTCAGCGGTATCTATCGCACCGGGGACACGGCGGGATTCGCCAATGCGGTCGCGGCCTTGCACGGGCTTGACGTGCGGGAGCACGCCGGACGTTTGGAGTTGTCCAAACCTCAGTAGGGCAAGCACTGTCGGGCCCGATCTGGACTTTCTCGTCATCTTGTTGTCACCCAACAAGCAATGAGAGAAGGTCACGAGATGCGACATGGAGCGCCTGCATCGGTAGTGGTTCGAGCGAGGTGCCTGCTCGTGGGCACGATGGCTTTGCTGGGATGGGGGCAGCCCGGCGGGGCGATGGCGGCCGAGCCGCCGCCCGCCCTCCACGCGATCGAACAGCCTGCGCAGCCCGTCGCGGAGACGCTGCGCTCCATCGCGCGGCAGACGGGTGCCTCGGTGCTGTTCGACCCGGGTGCCGTCAATGGCCGGATGTCGCGCGCGGTCTCGGGACGCATGTCCGCTGCAGAGGCCATCTCCCGTGCACTGGGCGGGTCCGGGCTGGCGGTGGATGTGATGAAGGACGGCGCCATCGTCGTCAAGCCCGTCACGCCGGCGGCACCCACAGGGGGCGGTGCGCCTGCTCCTGTTGCGCCGAGGTCGGTATCGATCAGCGCCGCCTCGATCGGCGACGCTGATCGGATGCCGGTGCAACTGGCCCAGGGTCAGGCTGTGCCGATGGCGGGTCGCGAGCAGCCTGCGCCGGCGACCGAGGGCACGCAGCAGGCCGAACTCCAGAAGATCGAGGTCACCGGCTCGAGGCTCAGGCGGATCGCGGCCGAGGGTCCGGTTCCGGTGAACACGTACGGGCGCGAAGACATCGAGAAGAGCGGCCAGCCGACGCTGGAGCGGTTCCTCAGCAGCCTCAGCGAGGTGTCGATGGCAGCGGGCGAGGGTTCGTTCGGCGCGACAGCGGGCCAGGGGACGGTTCAGCTCCGCGGACTGCCGCTGGGGTCGACGCTCACCCTGATCAACGGCCGCCGCGTGCAGGCCGTGGGCTCTTCCTCGGGCAACTATTTCAACCTCAACCTGATCCCGCTGTCGGCGGTCGAGCGCGTCGAGGTCCTGCCGGTCGGCTCGTCGGCGGTCTACGGTGGCGATGCGCTGGCCGGTGTGGTCAACGTGATCCTGAAGAAGTCCATCGACGGCATGGCGCTGGATGCGCGGCTGGGATCGGCCAAGGGCATCGGCGATGGCAGCGTGTCGCTGGCGGGTGGCGGCAGCAGCGAGAGCGGCTCGTTTCTGCTGCTGGGCTCCTACTCGAAGCGGTCGCCGCTGACGATGGCCGAGCGGGCGTTCTTTCGTGACGCCGACTACCGGCGCTACGGGGGCACCGATCAGCGGACGCGGACCTGTGCACCGGGGACCGTCAGCAGCGCGAGCGGCGCCAACCTGCCCGGGCTGGGTTCGAGCTTTGCCGGCATTCCGTCCGTTCCTGCCGGCCAGACCCTCACGGTGGCGGACTTCACCGCGACGGCGGGCGTGGCTAACCTCTGCAGCGGCCAGGCCACGGGCAATGGCTACACGCTGGTGCATGGCCTGGAGACCCTCGGCCTGCATGCGAGTGGCGAGCGCTATCTTTCCGGTGCCTGGTCGGTCTTCGGTGAGCTGACTCGCACCGAGGACCGTCTCCGCTCCGACGAGGCCGCCATCACGCTGAACAACGTGCTGGTGCCGGCCAGCAACCGCTACAACCCCTTCGGCGTGGACGTCCGCGTGACGGGCGCGCTCGGGTCCGAGAACGGCCTTCAGACTATCGACCGCCGCACCAGCTTCACGAGGGCCTTGCTGGGGGTGCGCGGCGATCTGGGCGCCGGCTGGGACTTCGAGGCCACCGGCTCGAGCTCGCGGGACAGTGGCACGAGCCGGACCTCGGGCGTGACGGCCAACGCGGCTGCACGCACGGCGGCGCTGGCAAGTGCCAATGCCGAAGCCGCGCTGAATCCGTTTGCGGCCGGGCGAGCGGCCAGCGACGAGGTGCTGCGGGCCATCTGGCCGGAGAGCCTGCGTACCAGCCACGGCAAGCGTGATCAGCTGAGCGGCTTCGTGCGCGGTCCGCTGCTGGCCCTGCCGGCGGGGCCGCTGGAGGCCATCGCCGGCGTCGAGACCGGGCGGGACAGCTACGACAGCAGCATTCCGGGATCGTTCGCCATCGCGGGCGAGAGGACCCAGCGGGCCGTCTACGCCGAGCTGCGCGCGCCGCTGCTGCGATCGTCACCTCCGGCGGGCCGGGGCTGGGACCTGGCCGCGCTGACGCTGGCAGCACGCCGCGACTCCTACAGCGACTTCGGCTCCGCCGCGACCTACCAGGCCGGGCTCGAGGTGCGGCCGGCGCGAACGCTGCTGTTGCGCGCCTCTGCGGCGACTTCGTTCAAGCCGCCGACCCTGCTGCAGACGAACGTCCCGGATCAGAGCTTTCCGACGGAGGCCTTCGGGCTGGTGGACCCGGCGCGCGGCAACGAACCCGTCGTCGGTGGCGAGGTTGTCCGCTCGACCAACCCGGCGCTGGGGCCGGAGCGCGGCAAGGCCTACGCGCTGGGCGCTGTCTGGGAACCGGACGGGATGCTGGGCACGAGATTCGGCCTGACCGGATGGAAGGTCCGCATCAATGACCTCATCGGCCTGGCCTTTCCCCAGGTGCTGGTGAACAACGAGGGGCTGTTTCCCGGCGTCGTCACCCGCGGGCCTGCGTCAGGTGGCAGTCCGGGCCCGATCACGCGTGTGCTCTGGGGCGAGGTGAACTACGGGGCCGTGGACACATCCGGGGTCGATCTCGAGGCTTCGCATGCCTGGAAGGCGATGGGCGGCACCTGGACGGCGGCTGCCGCCGTGACACGTGCGCGCAAGTACCAGGTCGTGCTTTCACCGTCGGTGCCGGCGGAGGATCGTCTGGGCCGTCGCTTCTACGACTTCTGGTCCCCGGCGTGGAAGGGTCGGCTGTCGCTGGGCTACGGCCAGGAGAGCTGGAGCCTTGGCCTGACCAGCCGATTCGTCGGCGCCTACAAGGACAGCGGTACCAGCAACCGCGGCCTCGGCAACACGTGGACGCACGACCTGAGCGCCAGCCTGGACCTGGTCAAGTTCGGCCTGGCGTCGCGGGCGATGGTGAAGGGCGCCACGTTGTCGGCCGGCATCGTCAACGTGACGGATCGCCAGCCCGAGTTCGTCGAGACGTCACCGTTCTACGACCCCACACAGGCGGATTGGCGGGGTCGCTATGCCAGCGTCCGCGTGTCCGTGACCTGGTAGCGCGCCAGCGCTGCGCACCCACCATCGATCAGTTCCGGTGCCGCCAGGAGGTGGCGGCGGTCACGCCCTGCCTCGCCTGCGGCCCGAGTGGCCCCACCTTCAAAGGTACTTCCTCCATGTCCTTGCCGCTTTCATGTGGTTCGCTGCTCCGCTTCCTATCGGCCCTGAGTGACCGCATGCGATGGAGCAACCGGTGGCTGCTGTTCGGGCTCGTTGCCGCCACCCCGATCCCGGTTGCTGCCGGTCCCGGGCCAACGGTCAAGGAAGTCGTCGAGTTCACGCGCATCGTTCAACCCCGCGACAGCGACGCGAATGCGCTCCAGACCCAGGTCTCGCCGGACGGGCGACAGGCCTTCGTCGTCACCCGCACCGCCGACGTCGCCGCAGGACGGAATCTCTTCCGCATCCTGTTGCTGGACCTCGATCCGCACCGCCTGGAGGCGCGGCGCGCCTCCGCGCCGCGGACGCTGCTGACGATCGCCGCCGCAAACGATCCGTCCTACCTCGATCCGGCGATCCAGGATGTACGTTGGGTGGGCCTGGGCACGCTCGTGCTCCGCGGCCGCCTAAACGGCAAGGCGACGCAGGCCTATCGCCTGGACGTCAGGTCAGGCCGTCTCGCGCCACTGACCCGCGAGACCCTGCCCATCGTGTCCTTTGCCGTGTCCGATGACCTCCAGCGCGTCGTCTATGTGGCCCAGATCCCCAAGCCGCCACTCGGTCCCGGCGAGCGCAGTGTCGTGGTCGCCAATCAGTCGTTCTGGTCGGTGAAGTTCGGGCAGAACGACTTGCGCGCCCAGGACCGGCAGTACCGTTACTTCACGACCTCCGGTGACGGCAGGGAGCCGTCACGGCCGATCGGCCCCGTGTTTGCCGAACGCAGCAGTCAGGCTCCCGGCGTGAGCATTTCGCCGGACGGTCGCTGGGCGCTGCTGCCGCGCTACGAACTGGGTCGGCAACTGGCCTGGGCGGCCGAGTATCCACTCGTGGCCGATCTTCTCAAGCGGGCCGGGCCCTCGCTGAGCATCGATCCGATCGGCTACTTCTCGCGCCCCAGGAGCTACGTCGTACGTCTGCTGGTGGCGCACCGCCTGGCCGACGGACACGAGCAGGTCGTGAGCGATGCGCCCGATGACGCCTGGCCAGGCGTCGGACAGACGCGCTCCGACCGGCTGTGGCAGAAGGGCGGGAAGTCCGTCGTGATCGCCGGCACGCATCTGCCGCTGGCTGCGGGACGTGGCAACGGATCGCACATCGTCGAATACTGGCCCGACTCCGGACGCATGGAGGTCATCGCGGGCCTGGATGGCCGTCTCGAGGCTGCGTACTCTGTGCCGGGCCCGCGCGATGCCTTCGTGGCCATGGACGGGTCGCGGAGGCGCTGGTTCGAACGCGCGCCCGACGGGCAATGGAAGGAACTCGCCGCAGTTCGCGACGCCGGACCCGCGGTGAGCGGCCAGCCTGCATGGGCACTGCATCTCGAGCAGTCCTTGAACCAGCCGCCCGACCTGTGGGCGATCGGATCAGCAGGCCGGCGCATCCGGCTGACGCACCTGAACCCTGCCTATTCGGCGGACACCTGGGGCACGGTCAAGCCGTACGCCTGGCGCGACGGCAAGGGCAGGCAGTGGGACGGAGGGCTGCTGCTTCCCTCGGGCCACGTGCCGGGCACGCGTCTTCCACTTGTCATCCAGACCTACGGCTTCCTGCAGGATCGCTTCTACCTGGACGGCGCGAACATCGCGGATGGCGTCAGCAGCGGCTTTGCCGGCAGGGCCTTTCTCCGAGAGGGATTCCTGGTGCTGGCGCTGCCGGTAGCACCGACGACGGATCGGCCGGTCAACGAGCGCGGCAGGGTCGATGCCTTCGCCGACGGTGTGCAGGGTGCGATCGACTCGCTGGTGGCGAGCGGGCTCGTCGATGTCGACAAGGTCGGGATCATCGGCTGGAGCGCGACCGGCGAACGGGTGCTCAACCTCATCACCTTCACCGACACGCCGATCCGCGCGGCCACCATCCTCGACGGGGATGCGAACACCATGTTCTCGGTGGCCATCACCTACGGCTCGGGTGACAACATGGTGACCCGCAAGGAGGACATCAATGGCGGGCCCGCCTATGGCTCGACTCTGGAGAGCTGGGTGCGCAGCGATCCGGCGTTGCACACCGACTGCGTGCGGTCGGCGCTCCGCATCGAGACCTACGGGCCCGTGGTGCTGAACAACTGGGATGTCTATTCACTGCTGCGTCGACAGTACAAGCCCGCAGAGATGGTTGTCATTCCTGGTGGCTCGCATTCCTTGTCGCATCCCGGCGAGCGCATGATCTCGCTGCAGGGCAATGTCGACTGGTATCGCTTCTGGCTCCAGGACGCGGAACGGCGCGAGCCGGTGCTGGTCGGCGAAACCGCCGAGTCTCTGCAGAACCAGTACACGCGCTGGCGCCAGATGGCCGAGCTGCGCCGGGCCGATGAACTCAGACCGCGCTGCGTTCGTCCGCAGCGCAACTGATACGGAGCCGCAGGCAGACAGCGGTGGATCGTCAGCCATGAAAGCGGCGCCCGGCGCAGTGCGAACCATCGGACAGGCCCTGCGCTTCCCAGAGTCGGGCGTAGACACCGCCGCGCGCAAGCAGGCTGGCATGGTCATCGCACTCCACGACGCAACCGCCCTCCAGGACCACGATCCGCTGTGCCAGCCGGAGGCTGGACAGCCGGTGAGCGACCAGGATCGTGGTGCATGGCGTTTCGGCGTCGAGCAGATCCTGTAGGAGGGCCGCCTCGGCAACGGTGTCGAGCATGGAGGTCGCCTCGTCGAGAAGAAGCAGGCGAGGGCGACGGACCAGCGCACGTGCGATAGCCAGCCGCTGGCGCTCGCCGCCGGACAGCAGGGTGCCCCGGTCGCCGACGCGTGTCTCATAGCCCTCGGGCATCGAACAGATCCTCCGATGCAGCTGGGAACGGCGAGCGGCCGTCTCGATGTCGCTGCGGGTTGCGCCGGGGCAACCGAGCGCGATGTTGGCCGCGATCGTGTCGTCGATCAGCAGGCTGTCCTGGAACACCACGCCGGTCGTCGAGCGCAGCTGGTGCGGCGACATGGCGGCCAGCGGCACGTCGTCCAGGCGCAGGTCGCCGGCCTGAGGTTCGACCAGGCGCAACACAAGGCGGACGAGCGACGACTTGCCGCTGCCGCTGGCCCCGACCACACCGGTCAGGCTGCCCGGTCGTATGTCCAGGTCGATGTTCGTCAGCACCGGGCGTGACGCGTCGTATCCGAAGCGCACGCCACGAAGGTGGATCGCGGGCGCCGTGGGCGGCATCGCCGCGGATGCCGGCGATCCTGAAGGCTCGGGCGAGGCCGACGATCCGGTCCCTGAGGCCCTGGACGTGAGCTGCCCGGGCCACGTCGTGCCGGACGCGTTGTCGGTGCCCGTCATCTGAAGCAGCGGGCGCATGAACCCCAGCGCCTGGGCCATGTCCCGCATGGCCAGGCCGACGCTCTCCAGGGGGCGCAGGATCTGGAGCAGGTAGACGTTGATCAGCACGAAGTCGCCGCTGGTGATCGACCTGGTCTCGAGGCCACGCAGCGCCAAGGCCTGCAGCACAGTCGCGCAGACCGCGATGCAGGTCGCATTGGCGATGCCGAGGCGAGCATGCTCGCTTTGGAGGGCACGCCAACAGCGTTCGAGGCGGCCGAGGGTCATATCGAGCCTCCGGCGGACAGCGTGCTCGGCGCCCAGGCCGATGACATTCTCCGGATGCGAGAGGCCTTCGGTCATCGCTCCGCGAACGGCCTGTGAAGACTCCGCGATGGCGCGAGCGCGTCCGGCGGTGCGCGGGGCAGCGGCGGCCTGCAGGCTCAGGTAGGCGAGAGTGCAGCCGCCGAAGGCCGCGACGATTTCCGGCTGGCCAATGTGGATCAGCACGCCAACCATGGTGCACAGTTCGACGGCGACCGGGACCATGCTGCCCGTCAGGTGCGCCATCAGGATCCGGCAGCCTGCCGCGGCCTGGTCGAGTGCGTGCACGGCCGCGCCTGGAGGCTGCTTGAGCTGGCTCGTCAAGGGCAGGCCGAGAAGTCGATCGAAGCCGCGACCGGTCAGGTTGGCGCACAGCCGCTGTTCGGCCACGCCGGCGGGCAGCGGGCGCAGCGCGGAAAGCAGGCGCGCGCCGGCCAACGCCGCGATGTAGCCGCCCACAAGGAGCAGCACGCTCCGTGAGTCACTAGCTGGCGACACGGGGGCGCCTTGAGCGATGGACACCTCGTCGATCAGAACCTTGAGGGCAAGTGGTGCGAGGCCGGCGAGCAGGCCACCGGCTGCGACGAGGACGAGTGCGAGCAGAAGGTGGGTCCTGACAACGCCGTCGGTGCATGAATGCAGCAGACGCAAGGTCGCCTGCAGATCGTGCTGCCCGGATTTCGGCCGATCCACGCTAGGCTGCGGCTGTGGCATGGGCTGCCGAACGCCAGCGCTGCAGCCAGGCTTCGACGGCGATGTGACCGTGGATCTCGGTCACGTGCACCATCGCAGCCTGCGGCCGGCCCGACAGTGCGGCTTCGACCCTCCGGCGGTCAAGGAGTCCGCGGGCCACCAGTTCGCCTTCGAGCAGCAATTCGCGCGCCAGCGGGAGGTTGTGGGTCAGCACGTTCTTCAGGTGCTGGTCGATGCTGCCCTTGGACCTCCGCGTGACGATCTCGGGCGGCAGCTCGGTAGCGAAGGCCCGGCGCGCCAGGGCCCGTCCGCTTCCTCCATGAGTAAGGAGATAGGTCGGCAGTCGCAGGCAGAGCTCGATCAGGGGCTGCGACAGGAAGGGATTGACCACGTCCGGCGCGCGCTCGCGCTCATAGGGATCGTAGTAGGCGATCGGGTGCAGGAGCATCCGGAGGTGGTTCAGCTTGCCGACCGGCAGTCCCGTCGCCTCCCGGAGCAGCGGGTGCTGATAGTGGTCCAGGGGTTCGACGCTTGCGGCATCGCCACTGACCAGTGCCAGCGGCCAGGGGAGGATGTCGCCGGGTGCACGCAGACCCAAGCGGCTCCGCAGTGCCAGTCCTGCGGTCCGCCAGACGGAGAGGTTTGCAAGTCGGGCCGCATCCATCATGGCCCGCAGCGTGCCTCGACCGAGGCCGTGCCGGCACACGAAGTCGGCCGCTGGCCACCAGGTCCGCAGTTCGAAGAAGAGCTGGTCACCGCCGGCCCCTGTGAACAACGAAGGCGCGCGGTATTGCTGGCTCAGCTCGGCGTCACGAACGGACGCCGCCATGCGGCCGACGTAGGTGGCGGGGGAGGGCGTCAGCGCAACCCGCAGGACCCGCTCGAGGCGGAAGGCGTCGTCGCGCTCGCACTCGATGAGTTCCAGGCCCGCCCGCCTGGCCGCGAGGCGCGCGTAGCGCCTTTCGTCGGTGTCGGCGCCGGTCGAGTAGTAGTTCACGCACAGAATCTCGGCCGCCTTGAACTCGCCCTTCAGACAGCTGGCGAGGATCGTCGAATCGACGCCACCGGAGAGGCGAAGCAGGATTCGCACCTGCCCCTCGGCCCACGAGCGCGCGCAATAGCGGACCGTGGCTCGCAGCAGAGGCGCCAGGCGTGCCGGATCGTCTTCGTGCACGTTCCTCGCAAAACCCAGGGCATCCCACAGCATCTCGCTGTGCGTACCGGCACGGCGCAAATGAAGCAACTCGCCGGGAAGCACCCGCTCGATGCCTTCGAGCACGGTCTGCCGGTTGCCGAGTTCCCCGAGTCGCATGTGGGCGGCCAGCCGTTCCCATGCGATGGGCGGCACCACGAGTCCCGGCAGCGCGATCAGGTCCTCGAGCCACGAGAAGACGATACGCACGCCGTCGTGCTCGAGCCTGAAGCAGGGCAGCGTTCCCGTCGGATCCCGGAGGATGACAGTCTCCTCGCCCTCATTCCTGGACAGGAAAGCCACATACCGGCCCCACCAGTCCGTGATCAGTGCACGCCCCTCGTGCTGCAGCAGGCGGTCGCCGTCCTCGCGCCGCAGCGGGCCCGGGGCGATGCGGGACTCTCCGCTTTCCTGCCGGCGGAACAGCCTTCCCAGGATCAGGCCCTGGCCGCGGGGAAGTTCGTAGATGCCATTGCCTCCGGTGCCCGCTCCGGTGACGAACACCCGCAGCCCGGTGATTCGCAGAGCGCATTGCCATGATGCCGCGCTCTCGAGGCCTTGCGCTAGTCGACCGGCGGCCAGGCGCTGCAGGTCCTGCGTGTCGTCCCAGATCAGCGCGACGTAACGGAACACCTCGGAGTCTCCGCACGGCGGTCAGGCGACCAGGATGGGGGTGTAGCGGCGCACGTTCTCGTGAAGGTCGCTCAGCACGAGATCGCCCGTCTGCACCCAGGCATGTGCCCGAAACGGTTGGGTGGCGACGCCGATCACCCAGTTCGGATACCACCGTTCGGCTGCGAGGAACTCCAGCAAGGTCAGCGAGTCCTGCAGGCAGCGGTCGTGCGCGGTGAACATCAGGGGACGGAGGCGTAGGTACGCCGCCACTGCGCCGCCCAACGGCAGGTGGTTGACCCGACAGGTCGTGACAGCTCGGACCCGGCGGGCTGCTACGCAGTTGGAGATCGAGAGCAGCGAGCATAGGCGCAGGCGCGCAGTCGCCGAGGCGTAGCTTCGAAGGAAGCGGAGTATTCGGCTCGCGCCTACGGGGGCGGTGCCAACCAGGGGCTCGGCGTTGAGCGTCTGCGCGGCCTCCGGCAGTACCGTGCTGGCACTCGAGGGCGCAGCGCCCCTCGCGATCAGACCTTGGCGCATCAGCGGCGCGGCGAGCGCCTCGGTGTTGGCTTGCGACGCGGTCCCGACATGGGGGCAGTTGTCGTGGCCCGGCCAACCGCTGACGACAGGCGCGAGGGTTGCGGCCAATGGGCCGCCGACCCCCAAGTAGCGGCTGCGCTGGAGGTCCAACAGGACGACCTGCCCATCGTGAGCGCACGCACGGACATGGGCAGCTATGTGCAGGTCGTGCTTGAAGTGGGGTGTGCTCGGCATGGCGGGCGTCGTTGAAACCTGGGAGGCGCCCGGTGCGTCAATCCTGTGCCTTGGCAAGGGCTGCGCACCGGGCTTCCGGCATCAGCCGGGGCGGGCTACACGCGGCCCGGCAGCGACTGGTTCTCCTCGCTGCCCGGCTGCAGGATGCCCTTGGTCTGCTCCTTGGCATCGCCCAGGTCGACGAGTTCCAGTTCCGTTGCTTCGTTCATGACGAACTCCTTCAGGTTGGGTTGAGATCGAGAAAGCCCTTGGCAGTGGCCTCGGGCAGCTTCACGGTAGATGCGTTGCAAGCGCCACGGCAACTGCTGACGCAGATGCCATGAAGCGTTCGGCGGCCGAGACCTTGTCCACCGGGGAGCGTTGAACAGGGCGGGTGGTCGCTTGACAGGGGCCGATCACGTCGCGCTGCGACGGTGCCAACGTTCGGTCGTGACGGGTTCCCCAGGGCGGCGAGTCGAGCGTGGACCGAACGAAAGACATGCTGTTGGAGTTATGCCGATGAGGTTCTTCGGGCCTGGAACGTCAATGAGTCATGGACCCCCCGGCTGCCTCCCATCCCGGCGCTGCAGGCTGGCACATCTGCTGGCAGGCTGCGCCGGGGCGCGACCTGCTGGCAGGGGATTCGCTGGTCGAGCGCATCCGCGCCCGCCTGATCGCTGCGCATCGGAAGCAGGGACGCGTGCTGCTCGACTATCTGCTCATGCCGACCGAGATTCACGTGGTCGCAACGCTGGCGCAAGACGACTCGCCGGGTGACGTCGCCCGCACGGTCGCCAACATCGTCGCGCGGTGGGTCCGGGAACTCCAGGCCGTGCGAGGCCCCGTCTTTGCCGGCCGCTATCGCGCACATCGTCTCGAGTCCGATGCGGAGCTTCGTTCCGATGTGCGCATGCTCGCCTGGCGACCGGTGGCGTTGGGAGTGTGCCTCGCGCCTTCCCACTATCCCCACTCGGCACTGCGGACCACGCTGGGGCTGCGACGAGCGATGGGCTTCGATGCGAGGCCCTTGCTGGAGCTGTTCGGAGACTCGGTGCCGGCCGCGCGGTCGGCGCTGCGCAAATGGCTGGCCCGTCGGCCCTCTGCGACAGAGATGCGGCAGTGGGAGTTGTCGCGCGGGCTGGCGCTTGCGGTGGGTACGGTCGGCCCGCTGCCGCGAATGGCGCGTGAAGTGAGGGGTGCGGCGGCGATGCTGGTTGCGGCAGCCGGGTCGGAAGGCATAGATGGAGCGCTTCACCTTCTGGAGCGATGGGTGCTTGCTCGCCTGGGCGTGCGTGGCGGCGTCCGTCTTTCCGAGATGTCGGGCACGACTGGTGCCCGTGGGCGCGCGCTCGTCGGCTGCCTTGCCGTCGACATCGCCCTGTGCCCCGCTGCGTCGGTGGCGCGCTATTTCGATCGGGCAAAGGCGACGCTCAGCGAGCAGATGACAGCTTGCCGGAAGCGGCCTCCCGATCAAGTGATCCTGAAGACACCGATGAGCCGGGTTGCTGACGAGGCCGCTGCGCTGGCGGCGAGGACAAGGTGAACCCGCGTCCTGCACACCTAGGATGGGTACTCAATGAGCAAGGGCTCGGGACTGGCTCATTTGTAAATCACAGCCTCCGGCTCGGGCCGAGTAAGTGCGCTTCGATGGCAACACGGGAGAACAGCGATGGAGCAACAGGTCGAACCGGCACTGCATCGCCAGCTGGACATCCAGCTTCTGCGCGAGGTGATCGACGGCGATCCCTACGCGACCGTGGCGCAGCGATGGGGGCTGTCGCGGTCGGCCGTCGACCGGCGCATCAAGGGGCTGGCGGTCCAGCTCACGCAGGCGGTGGGCGTCGA
>JBDHSK010000017.1:0-16311 GCA_039808025.1 Sphingomonadaceae bacterium
GCAGGCATCGGCATCGTGATCAACACCGCCACTGCGCTGCTGTTCATGCGCGGGCGCGAGAAGGACCTGAACATCCGCGGCGCCTTCCTGCACATGGCGGCCGACGCGTTGGTCTCAGCCGGCGTGGTGGTGGCCGGCGGCTTGGCGCTCGTGTTCGGCTGGACCTGGCTCGACCCGGCGATCAGCCTGGTCATCGCCGCGATCATCGTCGCCGGCACCTGGAGCCTTTTCAGGCAATCGCTGCACCTGCTGTTCGACGGCGTCCCGGAAAGCGTCGACCTGCACGCGGTGCAGAACCTGCTCGAGGCGCTGCCTGGCGTGGCACAGGTGCACGACCTGCATGTCTGGGCCATGGGCACCGCGGAGATCGCCATGACCGCGCACCTGGTGATGCCCCAGGGCGGGGGCGACGACGCGTTCCTGAGGCATGCCACCGACGCACTGCATGAGCATTTCGAAATCCGCCATGTCACGCTCCAGGTGGTGCGCGAGGCCTTCTGCCATGGCTGTACGCCGCTGCGACCGGGGGGCGACGAGCATCGAGCAAGCCACGACATCACCAAAGCTCGTCATGCTTCCAGCACGCGTTGATTGTCGAGGCCTTCGCTGGCCGGCACCCAGCATGTTGCGTGCAACGGTCTTGAGTTCGGCCGGGGCGTTGCGGCGATGAACCTGTCCGCCGCAGTCAATCATGTGTGAACTGCTGGCACTGTCCAGTTCGCAGCCGGTTCGGCTGAACTTTTCGCTGCAGGCCCTGGCAGCGCGCGGCGGCGCGACCGGCCGCTCGCACGACGGCTGGGGCGTCGCGTTCTACCAGGGGCACGACGTGGCCCTGTTCCGCGAGCCGGCCGCAGCCGCTGATAGCGCGCTGGTGCGTCATCTGGAATCGAACGGGCCGGCAACGGAACTGGCGATCTCGCACATCCGCCACGCGACCCAGGGTGAGCTGTCGCTCGCGAACACCCAACCCTTTGCGCGCGAGCTGGGTGGCCGACGGCATGTGTTCGCCCACAACGGCAACCTGCCGGGCATTTACCGAAGCGGGGCGCTGGCGCTTGAGCGCTATCGTCCGATCGGGCAGACTGATTCGGAGCATGCCTTCTGCGCGCTGCTGTCGCGATTGAGCCCGCTGTGGCAAGCGCAGTGCCCACCGACGCTGGATCTCCGCCTGTCGGTGCTGAGCGAGTTCGCGCATGAGTTGCGCGCGCTCGGTCCGGCCAACTTCCTCTATGCCGACGGCGATGCACTTTTTGCGCACGGCCATCGGCGGATGCAGATCACCGGTCGTGCGGAACCGCCGGGGCTTTGGACAAGGCAGGCCGATGCCGCGCCAGAACACAGCGGTGGCGCATCCATCGCCCAGGCAGGGCAGACGGTGGTCTGGGTTGCCAGCGTGCCGCTCACGCAAGACGCCTGGCAGCCGTTGGCTGATGGCGAACTGGTGGCGGTGCGCGCAGGCGCTTTGCTCGCCCGCCGGCTGGCGACGGCAGCATGAAGTCTGGCGATGGAAACTGCGTTGCTGCTACGGACTTGAGCGCTATCAATGCTCGATGTTTGCAGCTCTGTTCCCATAGCCAAACAGCGTAGCACTTGCGGTGACGACAGGATCTCGTGGACACATTTCTGCATTTGATGAACGGCGGCGCCGGGAATCTGGCGGCCTACCTGGCTGCCCATGTCTTGCTGTGCCTGGTGCCGGCGTTCTTCATCGCTGGTGCAATGGCCGCGCTGATCCCCAAGCCGAGCATCACGCGCTGGCTCGGCCGCAATGCGCCGTACAGGGTGTCCTATCCGGCTGCAGCGGCCGCGGGTTCGCTGCTGGCGGTGTGCTCCTGCACCATCGTGCCGCTGTTCGCCGGCATCTACAAGAAAGGCGCCGGCCTCGGTCCGGCGATCACCTTCCTGTTCTTTGCACCCGCCGGCAACATCCTCGCGCTGGCCTACACCGGCAGCATCCTGGGGGCGGAATTCGCTTTCGCGCGTTTTGCGCTCAGCCTGTTGTTCGGCATCGGCATCGGCCTGACGATGGCCGTGCTGTTCTGGCGCGATGACGCCAGCCACGACGCTCAGACCGATACCTTGTTTGCCGGGCAGGCCGACATCGGAGCTGCGGCCATCGGCGTGCTCTTGTCGCTGATTGCCGTGCTGATCGCCGGCACGCTGAAGCTGTGGCCGCTGACCGCCACGCTCGGCACGGTGACGCTGCCGCTGCCCTGGGCCGAGGCTTGGCAGGCGACGCTGTCTGCGTGGGTGCCCTTCGACGCGGCCAAGGGCGAAGAGGGTGTCAGCCTGCAGGGCTCGCTGTTGATCCTGTTGCTGGTGCTGATCGGGCTGTCGGCCTGGAAGGGCCTGGAGAACATTGTCGAAGGTGCCAACCGCTGGACGTGGGTGGCATTGGGCCTGGCGGCCGCGACGCTGCTCGTGGCGGCGATGCGGCTGACGCCAGGCCCTGCGGGTCTGGAAGTCGCGCTCACGGGCCGCGCAGTCGCCGTCGGCTTGGCCATGGCCGCGGTGCTGCACCATGCGCGGCGGCTCGATGCCGACGCCTGGCGTGCGTGGCTCTGGGAAGCCTGGCGCTTCGTCAAGCAGATCTTCGTGCTGTTGGTGGTGGGTGTGTTCGTGGTGGGCATCGTCCGGCAACTGATCCAGCCCGAATGGATCCAGAACCTGGCCGGCCGCAACGACCTGCTGGCCAATGCGGTGGCCGTCGTGTTCGGCGTGTTCATGTACTTCCCGACCTTGGTGGAGGTGCCGGTCGCGCACATGTTCCTCGACCTGGGCATGCACCGTGGGCCCCTGCTGGCCTACCTGATGGCCGACCCCGAGCTGAGCCTGCAAAGCATCCTGATGGTGGCCGCCGTCATCGGCCGGCCCAAGACCTTCACCTACGTCGGCCTGGTGGCGTTGTTCAGCATCGTCGCCGGGCTGTCCTATGGTGCCTGGGTGGACGGTGCGGACCGGGCATGGATCGTCGGCGGGCTGGGCACCTTCGTGGCAGTGCTGGTGGCGGCGCTGAGTTGGCTGTTGAGGCACCGGGCCATACCAGCGCAGGTTTGACAATTACGACAAGGAGAGAAGGGATGAAGACCATCAAGATCCTCGGATCCGGTTGTGCCAACTGCAAGAAGCTGGAAGCCGTCGCACGCGAGGCCGCGGCCAGTGCGGGCATCGAGGCCGACTTTGTCAAGGTCACCGACATGAAGGCCATGATGGCCTACGACCTGCTGTCCACGCCGGGGCTCGTCATCGACGACAAGCTCGTCAGCAGCGGCCGCATTCCGACGCAGGCCGAGGTCCGGCAATGGCTGGCCGCCTGATTCGCAGCGTGCAAGTCGAAACGCATTGCCCAGGAAGTTGAGCATGTACAAGACCGCCGTGCTCGCACTCGACCTCTCGCCGGCCGCCGAGCCCTTGCTCGAGTGCGCTGCGGAATTGCGGCGCTGGGGCGTGGGCCGACTCATCATCACCCATGTGGTTCGCGTCGGCTATGGCCAGGAACCTGGCGACCGGGCGCTTCAAGACATCAGGGAATGGCTGGAGGGCCGGGCAACTCGTCTGCGCCACCCCGATCTGCGCGTCGAGGTCCTGGTTCAAGCAGCCGGTTCTCCGTCCCAGGGGATCTTCGAGGTCAGCCACGAGGCCAAGGCGGACCTGATCGTCCTGGGCTCGCGCAGCCACAACCTGGCCAGTCGTCTCTTCCTAGGCAGCGTCGCACGCGACATGGTGCGCAGGACAACGCTGCCGCTGCTGCTGGAGTGGCTCGAGCCCGTCAGTCACGGCGCCGTGCCGGGCTGCGCCGCGGTTTGTGTGGATGCGCTGCGCCATGTCCTGCTGGCCACCGATTTGTCGAAGCATGCCGGTGCGGCCGAGCATGCCGCCGTTGCATTGGCTGCCCAGGCACGGCAGGTCGATTGCCTAGCCGTGCTGACACCGGATGCCGTTGACGCCACGCCGGCACTACCGTTGATGGCCCGTGCGGCACTGGGCGCTTTGGTCGCACGCATCGATGCGGCGGGAAGCCGCGGCGAGGCCTTGGTGCTGGACGGCGACCCGCACGAGGTGATTGCCCGCGCGGCACAGGAGCGCGATTGTTCTCTCATCGTTTGCGGCAAGCATGGCCAGCATTGGGTGCAGAGCATGGTGATCGGCAGCACCGCATTGCGCCTTTGCGAGATGGCGGGGCGACCCGTTCTGCTGGTGCCGTTGTCGCAGGCACCATGAATGCCCACCATCGGACTCAGCACTTCCCCACGGCCAATTCGAGGCCATCGATCCCACCCCAAGGAGATGAAACATGACTAGCCGACAAATCGTTCTTTGCCACCCCGTGCGCACCGCCATCGGCACCTACGGCGGCAGCCTCAAGGACATGCCCGCGCCGGAGCTGGGCGCCGCTGCGATCCGCGAGACGCTGAAGCGCTCGGGCCTGGCCGCCGACAAGATCGAGGCCCTGGTGATGGGCAACGTGATCCAGGCCGGCGTGAAGATGAACCCCGCGCGCCAGGCCGGCATCGCCGCCGGGCTGCCGGTGGAAGTGCCCGCGCTGAGCGTCAACCGTGTCTGCGGCTCGGGCGCGCAGGGCGTGGCCAGCGCCGCGCTCGAGGTCTGGGCCGGCATGATCGACTGCGCGATTGCCGGGGGCATGGAGAACATGGACCGCGCGCCCTACCTGCTGCCGCAGGGCCGCTGGGGCGCACGCATGGGCGACGTGACGATGTTCGACAGCATGCTCTACGACGGCCTGAACGACGCCTTCAGCGCCAAACATTCGGGCTGGCACACCGAAGACCTGGTGCTCAAGAACGGCATCAGCCGCGAGGACCAAGACCGCTGGGCGCTGCGTTCGCAACAGCGTTTCAGCGCGGCGCAGGCGGCGGGCAAGTTCGTGGCCGAGATTGCCGCCGTCGAAGTGCCCGGGCGCAAGGGCCCGACAGTGTTCGCCAAGGATGAGCACAACCGGCCGGAGACCACAGCCGAGTCCCTGTCCAGGCTCAAGCCGGCGTTCCGCAAGGAGGGCAGCATCACGGCGGGCAACGCACCGGGTCTGAATTCCGCCGGCGCAGCGATGGTGGTGTCGCATACCGCCTGGGCCGAGAAGAACGGCTTGGTGCCGATGGCGCGACTCGTGAGCTATGGCGTGGGTGCGGTGGAACCTGGCTTCTTCGGCCTGGGTCCGGTGCCCGCGGTCCGACAGGCGCTGGCGCGTGCCGGTTGGTCGGTGGGACAGGTGGATCGGGTCGAGATCAACGAGGCTTTTGCCGCCATCGCATTGGCTTGCCTGCGCGAGATCGGCTTTGCCGAGGACGTGGTCAATGTCGACGGCGGCGCGATTGCGCTCGGCCACCCGATCGGCGCCAGCGGCGCGGTGCTGGCGACGCGGCTGATGCATTCCATGAAACGCGACGGCTGCAAACGCGGCATCGTCACACTGTGCATCGGCGGCGGCCAGGGCATCGCGCTGGCCATCGAGATGCTCTGACAGAGCTTGGCGTCCGTGGAGAATGGCATGAGATCCCTGCCCATCCTTTGGAAGCGCCTGGTCAAGGAAGGCGCAACCTGCCCGCGCTGCGGCTCGACCCAGCAAAGCGTCATCAGCGCGGTCAGGAAGCTCGAAGCGGCGTTGCAGCCGCTGGGCATCGAGCCGGTGCTCGAGACGCTGGCCATCGACGAGGCGGGCTTCCAGGCGGACCCGTCCGAATCCAACCGCATCTGGATCGCCGGCAAGCCGTTGGAGGAATGGCTCGGTGCCCGCGTTGGCGCAAGCAAATGCTGCAACGTCTGCGGCGACCTGCCTTGCCGCACGATGGAAATCGGCAGTCGCACCCACGAGTCGATTCCGGAAGACCTGATCGTCAGGGCAGCGATGATGGCAGCGTCCAGCATGATCGGAACCGACTCGACATCGGCGAACGCTTCTTTGTGCGGCTCGACAGCTTGCGCTTGCCGCTGACGGGCCGCGCCGTACAGGCGTGGCCCTGCGATTCCCAATGACCGACAACAACCATCCCCCCATCTCGCTGCTGCGCGACCCGCCGCGGTTCCTGTTCTTCACCGGCAAGGGTGGTGTGGGCAAGACCTCACTGGCCTGCGCCTGCGCCCTGGCGCTGGCGGACAAGGGGCTGCGGGTGCTGCTGGTCAGTACCGATCCGGCGTCGAACCTCGACGAGATGCTCGGCACCGCGCTGTCCGACCAGCCTCGCAGCGTGCCAGGGGCGCCAGGCCTCGACGCGATGAACATCGATCCGGACGTCGCGGCCGAGGCATACAGGTTGCGCGTGATCGATCAGATGCCGGCCGACAGCCTGGATGCAGACCGCGCCACGGTGCGCGAACAGCTGTCCGGGGCCTGCACCACCGAAATCGCCGCCTTCGACGAGTTCATTGGTCTGCTGGCAGGCGACGCCGCGGGCTACGACCATGTGATCTTCGACACCGCGCCCACCGGCCATACCCTGCGGCTGTTGAGCCTGCCCAAGGCCTGGACCGGGTTCCTGGAAGGAAACGATCGCGGCGCGTCCTGTCTGGGGCCGCACTCCGGTCTGAAGATGCAGGAGGAACGCTTCCGTGCGGGCCTGCGCTCGCTGGCCGATCCCGCAAAGACCGCCATCGTGCTGGTGACCCGCGCGGACAGCGCGGCGCTGCGCGAGGCTGCGCGCACCCGCGATGAGTTGCTGGAGCTGGGACTGGCCAACCAGCGCTTGGTGATCAACGCCGTCTTCCGCGCGTCGGGCGTGGGTGACGACGTGGCGATGGCCTTGCAAGAACTCGGGGATCGGGCGCTCAGCGCAATGCCTGCGAGCCTGCGGCATCTGCCGCAGGATCAGGTGCCGCTGCACCCCTTCGACACGGTCGGGCTGACTGCGCTGCGCGCGCTACTGGGTGCGCAAGAGCCACCGCCGGCCGTGATGATCGACCCAGTCAGGTTGGCCGCCGCGGTTCAACCGCTGCGCGCGCTGGCGGACGAATTGGCCCGACAGGAGCGTGGCCTGATCATGGTCATGGGCAAGGGCGGCGTCGGCAAGACGACGATTGCCGCCGCGCTGGCCGTCGCGCTGGCCGGGCGGGGCAAGACCGTACACCTGTCCACCACCGATCCGGCGGCGCATCTGGCCGCGACGATCGAGGGCAGCGTGCCCGGACTCCAGGTCGATCGCATCGATCCGGTGGCCGAGACCCAGCGCTATGTCGACAAGATCATGGCAAGTCGTGGCCGTGACCTGGACGAGGCCGGCCGCACGCTGCTGCTCGAGGACCTGCGCTCGCCCTGCACCGAGGAAGTGGCCGTGTTCCACGCGTTCTCACGCATCGTCGGCGAGGCGCGCAGCGCGTTCGTGGTGCTCGACACGGCGCCGACCGGCCACACGCTGCTGTTGATGGACGCCACCGGGGCGTACCACCGGCAGATGACGCGCGAGTTCGAAGGCACGCCTGCAGCGCGCGTGGTGACGCCGCTGATGCGGCTGCAGGACCCGCAGTACACGCGCATCGTGCTGGTCACCTTGCCCGAGATCACGCCAGTGTCCGAGGCGGCCAGTCTGCAGGACGACCTGCGGCGAGCGCGCATCGAACCCTTTGCCTGGGTGGTCAATCGCAGCTTGGCCGCCTCGGGCACGAAGGATCCGGTACTGGCGGCGCGGCTCGCTGGCGAAGACGTTCAACTGCAGCGGATCGTCGGGAGTTTGGCAAAGCGGACCTACGTAGTGCCCTGGGTGTCTCGCGCCCCCGTTGGGGTCACCGCGCTGCGTGACCTGGTCGACGCCAGCACCGTACCCGGCGCGGCTGCGTCATATGGCGTCGAACGTCCCATGCCAGTGCGACCATGACCGACATCGTCCTCGAATCGTTGCTGACCTGCCCGCATTGCGGTCACCGCAAGCGGGAGTTCATGCCGACCGATGCCTGCCAGTTCTTCTACTCGTGCGAAAACTGCGAGACCCTGCTGCGTCCGAAGCCCGGTGACTGCTGCGTGTTCTGCTCCTACGGCTCGGTTCAGTGCCCGCCGATGCAGTCACACCGGTGCTGCGGCTGAACCCGCGTCACGACCATGAAAGTCTTCGGCATCGCCGGTCATTCCGGCATGGGCAAGACGACCCTGCTCGAGCGGCTGGTGCCCGATCTGAGCTCGCGCGGACTGGTCGTGTCGCTGATCAAGCACAGCCACAAGAACATCGACATCGATCGCCCGGGCAAGGACTCCTACCGTCTGCGTGAATCGGGCTGCAAGGAAGTGCTGCTGTTGGGCAACGACCGTTGGGCGCTGATGCACGAGTTGCGTGGCGCCGACGAGCCACCGCTGGACTACCTGCTCGACCGGTTGCAGCACTGCGACCTGGTGTTGATCGAGGGCTTCAAGGGCGGTGGGTTCCCCAAGCTCGAAGTCTGGAGGGCCGAAGTCGGCAAGCCAACCCTGTGGCCCGAATGGCAAGGGATCGTGGCCATCGCCAGCGATTCGCCGCTGCCGGATGCAGACATTGCCTGCCTCAGCCTGTCCGACACTGCGGCCGTCGCCGCGTTCGTGCTGTCAAACGCTGCAAGTCGATGACTGTTCTGGCAAGGCGCTGAGCAAGTCCGAAGGCATGGGCCGCAGGCGTGCGAATGCCTTGCGCTTGGCCACCGTGCCGATGTTGACGCAGCAAACGGGAGCCTCACCCGCGCTCAGGCCACACAAGCTGTACATCCGTGGCGAGGCCATCGCCTGTCCGCTGGTGAGTCCGGCCCCATATCCAAGCGCGTAAGCGCCGAGCAGGAGGTTCTGAATGGCCGCGCCCATCGACACCATGCGTTCCAGCGGGGGTATATCGGGCTCACGTTTCCCAAGGCAAGCGATCGCCACCAGCAACAGTGGTGCGCGATGCGCCTTTTCGCGTGCCGCTTCGATCTGCTCGAGGGTGGCGCCTGGATCGCGGTCGATCAAGGCCAGCGCGAAGACCTCGGCAAGGCGATGCCGCTGCTCGATGGGCACGACGATGAAGCGCCACGGCTGCAACAGACCATGGTCCGGAGCGGCTGCGGCCAGGGCAAGCAATTCATCGAGTTGCTCAGCCGAGGGGCCGGGGGCGATCAGCCGCTTCGGCGAGACGTTCTGCCGCGAGGTGATCATTGCTTGCGCCATAGCGAAGACGCCACGGTCGAACCCGCCGGCAATGGCGCGGCGAGGCGGTGGCGGCTGATCAACCGTGGCAGCCTGATCGATGGCGCTGGCGGCCTTCATGGTCTGACCGTTCGGCGAAAGCGGGGGTGCTCGAAAGCACCCCCGAACGCGGCGCCAAACGCCGCGGGGAGACAAGGCCAAGGGTTCAGGAGAAGCGCCGGTCCTTGAAGCTGATGCTGCGCTTCCAGTCGTCGACACTGCCCACGCGCCTGATGCTTGCCCAGGTGCCCTTGTAGTACGGCACCACGTTGCGATCGACCCATGGGCTGGTCACATCGCCGGCGACACCGCGGATGTAGCCGAACAGCATGAAGGTCTGTCCCGCCTTGATGGACTTCTGCGGATAGGCCATCGCATAGGTGCTGCCGAAGTCGTTGAAAACCTCGACCACATCGCCCGGCGCCACACCCATCGTGCGCGCGTCCTCGGGGTTCAGCTCGATGAAGGCCGATGGCAAGCGGTCGCGCACGAAGCTGTTGTACTGGTCGTGGTACGCCGTCTGCCAGACTTCGTTGGCACGGCCGTTGTTGATCCAGTAGCGGTGCTTGGCCTTCTGGTCGGCGACGATCTTCGGCAGGCCGTTCCACGGCGCCGGCTTGAACTCGGCCTTGCCGTCCTTGGTGTCGAACTTGCCGTCGGTGTAGTGCATCTCGGTGCCGACCAGCTTGTCGCCATCGACCCGCTTGATTGGCAATTGCACACCGTTGTTGCCGGCCTTGCGCAGCAGCGCATAGGTGGCGAGATATCCCGTGTCGCCCCCCTGGCTGTCGATCGGGCCCACGCCCGGCCGGCCGGCACGGCGGAAGCCGTCGTTGAAGGCGTCCTCCTCGGTCTTCCAGTCGAAGCCCTCGAAGCGCTTGGCCATGTCAGCCTTGCCGTCCTTCAGATACATGGCCTTCAGGGTATTGGCGATGTCGGCGGCAATCAGGCAGTCGGGCCTGGCCGAACCGGGCGGGTCCATGAACTTCTCCGACAGGCGCAACCGTCGCTCGCCGTTCATCGAGGTCAGGTTCATTTCTCCAGGGTGGGTGGCCGGCAACAGCATGTGGGCCTCTTCGGCCAGCGTCGTCGGGTACAGGTTGATGCCGACCACATACATGCCGCCCTTGTTCTTGCAAGCGTCGTAGACGATGTCCACCATCTGCTCGACGCTGGCGCCCTTGGCGGCGGCCATCGCCTGGTTGACGATCTGTGCGCGGCGCGCGAGTACGCGCCGATGCTCCTCGGCGTTGAGCGTGGTCTGGAACGGGTTGGTGCCCCATATCGTGTACATCAGCCCGCGGCCCTGAATGACTTCCTGGTCGATGTAGATCTTCTTGTCGCCTGGGTAGGGCGGGCGCGTGTAACCCTCTTGGTGGCCGCCCATGCGGCACACGCCGGTGCCGCGGCGGCCGACGTTCTGCGTGGCCAGCACCAAGCTGACGAGCGCACTCTGGATGACGTAGTTGTCGTTGCCCCAGATGATGCCCTTCTCGTAGGCGTGGAAGGTGCGTGGACGGTGTCCGGAGGCCTTCGTCTTGTAGGCCCAGTCGGCCGCCTGGCGAATCTTCTCTACCGGGATGCCAGTGGCCTTGGAGCCGTCTTCGAGCGACATGCGGCTGACCTTCATCGCGTCGTCGAAGCCGCGCGTGCTCCTGGCGATGAAGTCCTTGTCCTGCCAGCCCTGGTCGACCACGTAGGTCAGCAGCGTGTTGAACAGCGCCGTGTCCGAGCCCGGTTCGATGTCCAGGTGCAGCACGTTGTCCTTGCCGGCGATCTGTTCGCAGATCGCAACGCTGGCCGAGCGGCGCGGGTCGACGATGATGACTTTGGTTGCCGCTGCCGTTTCGCCGGGGAACCATTTCTTCTTCTTGTCCACCGTGCCACCGTTCAGATTCGGCAGCCAGTGGTTCAGGAAGTAGTTGGTCTGGGTCTCGTAGGGGTTGCATCCGATGGCCATGATGCAATCGGACAGCTGTGCATCTTCGTAGCTGTTGTTCAGCTCACCCACGCCCATGTCTCGCGTGGCGTGGCATTCGGAGTTGTAGGCCGGACGGTTGTGGATGCGCACCATGGGCGTCTGCAGCGCGCTGAACATCAGCTTGCCGGTGCCCCAGGTGTTCTCGAAGCCGCCGCCGGCGCCGCCGTGGTCGAAGCAGTCGAAGAGCAGCCCACTCGGACCATCGGTGTCGAGGATCTTCTTCGTCAGTCCGGCGTAGAGCGCGAGCGCCGCGTCCCAACTGGTGTTGAGCCACTGGTCACCGCGGTTGATGCGCGGGTTCTGCAGACGATCCTTGGCAAGGCCATCGTGCGCGTACATGTACGAGGCCATCTTGCCGCCACGCGTCGACGACAGGCCGCTGTTCACGCTGCAGCCCTTGTCCGGCACGATCATGATGTTCCAGCGCTTTCCGCTGATGTCGGTGATCGTATTCGTCATCGCCCGGGTCATCGTGATGGCCAGTGGCGGCACCTGCCTGGTGAAGTCGACACCGAGTGCATTCTGTGCGGCGGCGCGGCCTCCCTCGGTGTTGGCGTCCCACTTGTACACGTGGTAGCCGCAGCCCACGATGCAGAAGTGGCAGGTCATGTTTGTCTTCTGCGCGTCCTTCGGAGGAAGGGCGATGCGGTCATTGATCCTGGTGCTCATGACGTGCCTCCTAGAGGATGTTGGCCTGGCGACCGTAGATCAGGCCGTCGACGCCGACAGCGCTGACGGTGTCGGTTTTCGCGTCGTAGCTGAGCAGCACGCGCGGCAGGTCCTCGGTGGCCTGACCACACACCATCTGCCCGTTGTTCTCGGCGTCGAACATCGAGAAGTGGCAATTGCACTTGAAGACCTTCGTGCCGCCGTCGTATTGCACCGGGCAGCCCATGTGCGTGCACAGCGTGCTGTAGGCGACGATGTCGTTGTTCGGGCCCACACCCCCTGGCACCGCCGAGCCCATGCGCAATGCGACGCAAGGTGAACCTGCATCCGGATAGCTGAAGCTCACCGCTTGATTGACCGGCAGGCCGCCGGCCTTGCCGACGCTGCGCTTCGGGTAGTTGAGGTTGGTCGAGGTGCTGCCGGCCGGGCTGGCTGCCTGTGCTTCGCCGGGCAGCAGCGCCGCGCCCACCGTGCCAACAACGGCGGCCGCGCCGCCGCTGGACTTAAGAAATATGCGGCGGCTGAGCTTGTGCTCTTCCATGGCTTGCCTCCGGTTTATGTTTCGATGAACGATGGACAGTTCGCAATCGCTGTGCCACAGCACGATGTGAGCAAAATCAATGACTTAGCTGAAGGCAAGTTCAGATTGGTCCGAATTGCGTAACGCAGCTCAAAGGTGTAAGTTACGAAAACGAAACCACCGGAGCGTGGCTTGGATCGTCGACGACTGCTCAAGGGAACCGCTGCGCTGGTCGCGGCACCGCGCCTGGCTCTGGCAAACGAGAGGCTGCGCATTGGTCTGACTGCGGTCATCCTGGCCGACCAGGCAGCCTTTCTCGCGCGCTGGGCGGACTACCTGTCGCAGCGCCTGGGCGCGCAAGTGAGTTTTACGTCGCGCGACCAGTACCAGGCCGTGCACGAGTTGTTGAGCAACGGCCAGATCGACGCGGCATGGACCTGCGGTTACCCCTTCGTGCGCTTCCAGTCGCAACTGCAGCTTCTGGCGGTGCCGCTCTACAAGGGCCAGCCGCTGTACCAGGCGTACCTGATCCGGCCGATGGGTGGCGAGGTCACCGTGCGCGGCTGGTCCGACATGGCCGGCAAGGTGTTCGCATACTCGGATCCGCTGTCGAACTCCGGATGGCTGGTGCCTCAGGGCGAATTCGCCGCGGCCGGCATCGCGCAGAAGGACCTGAAGAAATCGTTCTTCGCGCATGGCCACCGCAATGTGGCCGACGCGGTGGCCTCACGTTTGGCGGATGCCGGATCGATCGACGGCTACGTGTGGGAGACGATGCGCATACACGGCATGCCCGGCGCGACGCAGACTGAGGTGATCTGGAGGTCACGCCTGCATGGGTTCCCACCGCTCGTGGCTGCGGCAGGCACTGAACCGACAAAGCTCGAGGCCCTGCGGCGCAGCCTGATCGGCATGCCCAAGGACGATGCCGGAAGAGCGCTGCTGAAGTCGCTGAATCTTGACGGCTTCATCGCCGGGCAGCCGAGCATCTTTGACTCGATACGGCAGCTGGCGCGCAGCGTGTCAGGCTCTGGCGTCGCGGCATAGGCGGTCCCTATGCTGTCGCGACTGCCCTACCGGGTACAGATACCGCTGGGACTGTCGCTGGCGGTGGTGCTCGCGGCCTTGCTCGTCACGGCCGTGGCGGCCCAGATCTTTGCCCGAACCGCACGCGCCGACACACTGGCCACTGTTGATCGCGCCGCGCAATTGCTCAGCGCCCAGTCGCTGCCCTTGCTGGCGGCCGACGACACCTGGCGCGTCTTCGCGTTGCTGCGCAACACGGCGGCCTTTCTGCCGGGGGCGGCAACAGGCCAGGCGCGCGCGGCCGTGCTCGACAGCGAGGGGCGCGTCTTTGCAAGTTCGGCGCCGCAATTGCTGCGAACCGCGCAGGCCTTGCTGGGACAGTCCGTCAGCGGCCAGGTGTGGCCTTCGGCAACGGCGGTCACCACACGCATGCGCATCGATCGCCCCGATGGCGCCATCGCCCTGCTGGAACCCATCCGCAGCGAAGATGGTCAGGCACTCGGGTTCACCTACATCGAAGTCGATGCGCCGGTGTTCGCGGCGGATTGGGCAGCGCTTACGCAACCTGCGCTCATCGGCGTCGGCCTTGCGGCCTTCCTGTTGCTGCCCGCAGGCTGGTGGATCGGCCGGCGCATGACGGCGCCCGTGCTGTCCGTCGCCCATGTGATCGAGGGCATCGGTCGGCTCGATCCGGCCGAACTGCGCCGCAAGCTTCCCCACACCAAAGACCCTGAGCTCGGGCGCATCAGCGCGGCAGTGGACCAGCTGATCTCGGAGTTGCAGGTGCGGCAACAGGCCGAACGTCGCGCCTTGTCGGCGGAACGCATGGCGGCCGTCGGACGCATTACCGCTGCGGTCGCGCACGAGATCAACAACCCGCTCGCCGGGTTGCTGACAGCCACACAAACGCTGAGCGTGCACGGTGCGTCCGAGGAGACGCGCAAACGCACTCTCGATCTGCTGAAGCGCGGACTGAACCAGATCCGGACGACCGTGGCGGCGCTCCTTCCTCAAGCTCGTGTGGAGGACCGCGCACTGGAAATCGACGACTTCACCGACGTGCTGACGTTGGCGCACCCGGATGTGGCCCAGCGAAACGTGCAACTGACAACGCAAGTCGAAGTCGAATCCGCAATGCGCGTGCCCTCGGCCGTGTTGCGCCAGGTGATGCTGAACATGCTGCTCAATGGTGTCTCGGCCGCCGGAGAACCGGGCACTGTGCACGCAGAACTCCACGCTGATGCCGACCGCCTGCGTTTCAGCGTGGCGCATGCAGGCAAGGCGCTGACGCAGGACGCCCTGGAGGCAAAAGTCGCCGCAGAGAGCGGAGACGACCCCCGTGGCTTCGGCCTTTGGGTGTGCCGGGAAATCGCCACGCAATACGGTGGCGGCTTCGATGTCGACAGCCGCCATGGGCAAGGCACCCGCCTTGTGTTCTGGATGCCCAACCGGGAAACGCATGAAGAACTTGCTGCTGATTGAAGACGACCCGATCATGGGTGAATCGTTGGTACAGCGATTCGAACTCGAAGGCTTCGAGGTGATCTGGTGCCGACGCTTGTCCGAAGCCGCCGAGGCACTGCCTGCCGGGTTCAGTGCGGTGATCAGCGATGTGCGCCTGACCGACGGCCTGGCGACCCAGTGGTTCGTCGATCTGCCCGAGACACAACGTACTCTGCCTTGGTTCTTCCTGACGGGCTACGGCAGCGTGAACGATGCCATCGCCACGGTGCGTGCCGGCGCGCGCGAATATCTGACCAAACCCTTTGACATCGAGCGACTGGTGTCGATGGTGCAGGAGGCCAGTTCGTCGGCGGCGTTGCCATCCGAAGATGGCGTGCTCGGCATCTCGCCTGCCATGCGTCGCGCCGAAGCCCTTGTCCACAAGGTCGCCAAGCAACGGGTTTCGGTGCTGTTGACCGGCGAGTCCGGGGTCGGCAAGGAAGTCGCAGCACAACTGATCCACCAGCTCGGTGACCGGGCCAGCAAGTGTGAGTTCGTCGCAGTGAACTGCTCAGCCGTGCCCGAGACGATGATGGAAGCCGAGTTCTTCGGCTACGAGAAGAATGCGTTCACAGGCGCCGCGCGTGCGCACCGCGGCTATTTGGAGCGGGCCGACGGCGGCACCCTGTTCCTGGACGAAGTGGGTGAACTGCCCGCCAGCATGCAGGCCAAGCTGCTGCGCGCGCTGCAGGAACGCAGCTTCTTCAGGCTGGGGTCCGAGAAGGTCACGCGAAGCGACTTCCGCATCATCGCCGCGACGAACCGCGATCTGCACGCCGACATGGCGGCCGGCACCTTCCGCGAGGACCTGTTCTACCGGCTGGCGGTTATCCGCATCGGCTTGCCGCCGCTGCGCGAACGCCCCGAGGACATCCGCTGGCTGACGGAACGCATGCTGCAGCAGATGGCCGTGGAACAGCGGCGGCCGGTGGCCATGTCGGAGGCCTTCTTGCGCGATGTGCTCGGGCGAACTTGGAAGGGCAATGCGCGCGAACTGCGGTCGTTCCTTGAAGAGGCTGTGGTGCTGAGTGAAGCCGGCATCCTTGACGTGGCCGAGACGTCGACCCCTTTGAACGTAGCGGCGTCTCTTGATGGGCAGTTCGTGCCCTTGCACACCATGGTCGAAGAGGCTGAGCGGCGGCACATACGCAGCGCGCTGGAGCGTACTGGCGGCAGCGTTATGAAGACCTCAGAGCTCCTGGGCATCAGCCGCAAGACGTTGTGGGAGAAGATGAAGAAGCTGCAGATCAGCAACGGGACTGTGCATGAGGCCGGCGCTTGATGGCGGGCGAGCACATTTTGGGCTGGCCCATTGCCGTCGTTCGCGACCGGCGGGTAGTGGCCGAGACCGCCAGGTCGACCCTGCGCCAGACAGCGGCCGTTCGGGCGACCGCCCCCGTAGGATCCCGGGCGCGGCCGCGGTCGACTGCCTCAGATTTCGGTCTGCTCTGAAATCTCGAGAGCGTCATCGACCTCGATCCC
>JBDHSK010000018.1:0-16091 GCA_039808025.1 Sphingomonadaceae bacterium
AGAGGGCAAACTGCCAAACGAGAACGACTGATGATGCGAAGCTGTTTTTGCATAACTAAATTTTTTATAAGCATCCACAAGCGAAGGCAGATAACGACACCAAAAGGAAACGGAATAAATAGCCCCCTTTAATTCCCCCTCAAGGGGAAAACAAAACAAAATGGCGTTTTATGCCGTAGTCTTTTGGTGGCATTTGTTGGGTCTGTGTGACGGGCTGCCGTAGCTATTTTTGCTGTATAAAAAATGTTATGCAAAGGCACTACCGCCTTGCAGTAGCCCTTTGAAATATTGCCCTTTTTGCATCCATTATCAACAGCAGATTTTGCTTGTAGTTTTTTTCAAGTGTTTCAAGCTGCTGTAATGCTTTTACATTTTTGTTGTACTGTTCTTTTTCTGCAAATGCTGTTGCAGCTTGTTCTTTGATAAATGGCTTAAACTCGTGTAAACGAATGAAAGGAATAACAGAACCAGTATGTAAATGATAGAATTTTTTAGACTGCCACAAACCCCAACACAACCAATATAAAAACTGTTTTTCCTCTTCGGTTTTTACAGTAATTACAAAACAATTAGGGCAAGGTTTTTCAAGTGGCTTGCCACTATTTAACCCTTTGCATAAAATGAAAAAATGAGGCTGCAAAATAGCTTGCGAACCTATTTGATTAAAACATTGAATTGAGAATGTAAACATAAAAACTACCACTGATTTTTACTAATGGCAGAAAACCACTATTGGCCAGCGATAGGCAACCCAAATGCAGCGTGGGCAGGGAAGGCAAGGTTTTTTGCAAGAAAAATACTACCTGTTGCTTGCCAATTTTGCGATAGCTAAGGCAAGCTAAAAACAGGGGAAGATTTTTTTGCAAAAACCGATAGGCAAACGAAACGAAGTGTAGTGCAGACCTTGCCGACTAAAGAGGGCATAATTTTGCCTATTGCTGGGCAATAGAAAAAAATACCATCTTCCTTTTCATTGATTCAAAATACACCCCTGCCCCTCTGAGAGAGGGGAATAAAACGAAAAATCAATCAACTTCTTGCAGCGTAAGGATGGGTTAAAGACTACAAGAAAATAAAGCATTGTGTATAGCTGAAGCATAGCCCAAAAGCAAGTGCCTGACTGAATGGAATGAGCAAATTTTAGGGTGCTTGTAGTGGTTTTTGAATGATGCTTGTGTGGTGGCTTTGCTTTTGTAAATTGGCGAAGCAGACAAAAGCAAAATGTGCTTGGGCAAAGCATTATTGAAACCACGAAAAGCAAGGTATGGCTTGTGAAATGGAATTAAGAAAGGCTGTTGCTGTGTGGTGGTGCAATGGGCTGAAATGAATGAAACTGAAATGAGTGGAAGGTGGTGTAGTGCAACGAAACCCTGTAACGTAATGGAAGAGTAATGAATGAAGCTGCTTGAAGCAAATGGCAATAACAAAAGACTATGCTTTTCTTTTTTGCTGCCACCTATGAAAAGGGTTGGGTGGGGTGCTTGGGTTTCTGGAAGCGTGGGAAAGAAAATACGGCTGCATTTTATCAAAATGCTTGTGTTGGCTACTTAACATAAAGTGATTATGTGATTTTTTGATTGACCTGCATTCTTGATAAGCTACGCCAAAAAATTACATAATGGCACTTTATGTTTAAGTATGCTTCCGTCCATTTTTGTACTGCTATAAAGGAATGGTGGTGGTGGTTGGAATGACTGTCTTTTTTGGCTGTGCTTGTGTATTGGCTTGGCTCTTTTGCTATGTAACGAAGTGGAATAGCGAATGTGCCAAATGGTTTAGCAGCATAGCCATAAAAAGTATAGCAGTTAAAAATGGCGGCAACACAAAGTGCAGTATGCTTAGGTATTGTGTATAGCACTGCACAAGCCGTATTTGCTGAGGGTAGGAAATGTGATTACAAGAAAAGGATAGCTAATGAATGTTCATTATGCCAAACTATCAGTTACTATCACTACAAAAAGATATAAAACCTGTAAATTGTTGATAACCATAAATGATAAAAACTGTTGATTATCAATGATTTATTTGCTTGTAAAGCCCGACTCTATCAACATTCTATCAACAAAATGTGGATTATTTTACAGTTTATTGTTGATAGAATATCTCGTCCATCGCTTTTCGCCTGATTTGCTGATTTTACTTGCTTCTACCATTTTATCAAGCTCTGATTTCAATTTTCGCTGAGGAATTTCTTTTCCAATTCTTGTATGAATATCTCCAATTTGACTGTGGGGGTAGGTTAATAAATCTTGGTGTATGAGTTCCTGCAAACGATACGGTTCAATTTTTTTCAGGTCAGTTTTACCCTTAAAATTTAGTTTACGTAAATAACTAGGATTGATAAAATATTCAGTTGCTCTGGTTTTACCTTTTGACTGTATCAACTCTAAGTCAATAAGCCTACCTAACCAATTTCTCAGACCTGTTTCATCTTTTTGGTTTAGGATTTTTGATAACTGAAGTGCAGCTATAGAATTGCTCTGTGCAATAATACCTAAGGCAATTATTTCTTTTTGTTTCAACTGAAACTCTTGATTTGCCTTGTCCATCAGTTTTACTACTTCCTTACTAATAATTTGTTTGCGAATAGTAACTGTAACTCTATCATCTCCTTCAGATACAACTGGCAATGGTTTACCTGTACTTAGTAGCTGCTCATATACTAAATCGTAACCACTTCCTTCTCGTTCCATCAAATTAAGGTCGTAAAAAACTTTAGATAAAAATTCATTTCTACGAACAGATTGGCTTAATATATTTTGTGGCGTAACGCCATAAGGTAATCTGCCAGGATTATGTATCTCCAATCTATCAGGATAAATATTTATGAAAATATCACCACGTGTTGTGTAAGTTCTATGAACCAGAGCATTTGCTACCAATTCACGAACAACATCGACAGGAATGAAAGGGATATTTTTTCTGAAAATACCATCAGATATTTCGGTACTTTCTTGCCAATCGGGAATATCATAAATAACTTTATTCAATAGTTCTTTTGGATTGAAAGAGTAATCGTCTAAAGTTACTTTCCAAACCTTTTCATCTTTATCATTATAGCGAATAATTTGAATGGCTGGTGGAAACAATAAACTTGCTCTATCTTGGCGTTTACCTATCCATAAAATACCCAGATTGGTTAAATATTCTCCTTTGGTTAAACTATAATATTCTAAAATTTCTTGGCTTGATTTTTCTTTTATAAAACGACTAACACGTGGCGAATCAAGAATGTCATTTACAAAGTCAATTTGCTTGTTTGCATCTGCATTAGTTTTATTAATTTTCTTCGTTATTTGCACTTCCCAAATAAAAGCGTTTTTATCTGCTGCTAAACGTGCCATTTCATCAGGTGGTACAGGACGACATTCATCAGAAACTCTGATATAATATCTGCCATCAGTTGTAGCTGCAATGGTTTGAACGCTTCTGAAAATTTGAATTTCTATATACTCACCACCATTTACTGCTTTTTGAATGGAAACTGCGATACCAACGTTTATAGTACGGTGATTGATAGCTTTTTGAATTTGGTCTGTAATGGTTTTGTCTTTAATTGTTTGAGTGCTATCTGGTTCATCATCATCATCATCAATGCCAATTAAAATTGAGCCACCTGAGGCATTTGCAAAGCAAACACAATCTTTTGCTAACTCACCCCAATTGGTGTGTTTTCCATTTAGGAAAGAAAGTGCTTTTTTATCGTATTGTTGATTTTCTATCATTTTACAATTACCAGATTAATAAGTTTCTTAATGGTTGCCAATTGTTAGCAGCATCTTGATATTCGAAATTATCAATATAATCAACAATAGCTGGAATAGTTGAATAAGCTGCTATAGCAATATCTGCATTTCTAAGTTTTGTGCAAGCATCTAATAAACTTATAAATTTAAAAGCAGTTGGATTATTTTTAGTATCATTTGTTTTATTAACTATTGGCTGTCCAACAGTTTCAGTAGCTACATTCGGTGTATAACATTCGCAGATTGAAAATTGAAGATTACCAGCCCCATCATTAACTACATAAAGTTGTGGCACTTTTACAATAGCATAACGCCTAATAACGGTTGCAGAAACGGTAAAATTTAATCTTATTTTTTTTAATGGTAATGAAGCTACTCTAAAATTACTCTTTATACTTTCAAGAAACGGTGTAAGATTAATTAAACAATTTTCTATTCGTAATAATTCTCCTTTATAAACAGGTGATGCTAATTCAAAATGTGATAACGGATGCAGCAAAGTATTTAGATGACCTTTCAGTTCTAATAGTAATGTAGTGTCTTGATGAATTGAATTTAGAAAATGGATAGCATTCTCTACTATTTGAGTTAATTTATAGCCCTTTGTTAATTCACCATATTCATCTGAATTAGGTATAAATTGATTACGATTTTCTGCTTCTGGGATAAGCATTTTATCGGTCAATAATTCTTCTGCATATTTCCTGAAATTATTTGCTGCACTTGGGTAATCTGGCTTTACTTCATTTTTTAAAGCAGCCTGCCCTTTTGCAAAATTGCTTTGATAGCTAGTCAAAATAGGTTTGTCAAATGTTCTGCCTTCTTTATGTTCAGCATTGTGAACATATACTTCAAAATACTTCCATTTATCTTTATTGTGAACATTAAACCACCTTATTGCTGTTTCATACCAAAATCTATCATAAGTAGAAATGAAAACTTGATGCTGTGGAAACTCTGCTTTGATAAGTTCTAATAATGGAATGCGATTTGAAGTATCTAAACCTATAAAGACATCATCAAGAAAAATGATTTTATAGTCATCAGGTTGAGGACTTCTTTTTATTGCAGCTAAGTATAAACAAATAGCAATGGCTGAAAGTCTCGCTTCATTAAGAAATAAATGATAATTTTCTATTGGGTTGGGGTCGCCATATAAAAAAATATTTAATTTCAGAACTTTCTTTCTTGCATAACCATTGCCCCAAACAGCTTTTCTGTTAATAGTAAGCTCCTTTGTATCTATTTGAATTTCATTTTTAAAGAAGTCTCTTAAATATTGATTGGCAGTTGGAAGTATAATTCTTAATTGCTCTATAAGGTCTGCAATATATTTTGGAATATCAGACTCGGCTTTATTAAAATCATAAAACCTTGCATCTCCTATGTCAAGACCTGTCTGTATATCTAACCACTTTTCTCTTATTGTTTGACCATTGAAATTTGGACCTGTAAAAACATAATCAGCTAGTAATGTATCAATGAAATAATTATAAAGATTTGGATTTCCTGTTTCATCTTTTTCGGCTATATAACTTTTTGCTAACTCTTGATATGACAAAAATGCTCTAGCCTTATTTGCTTTTTTAATGTAATTTGATGTATTTGCTGACCTTATTGGTAGCTGAGTATTAAAATCAAAAATATCATCAGGGGTTAAAGGGTTTGTTTGAGGAAACTCTGAAAATGTTACTTTAACTGAACCTTCATTTGGTATTGAATAAATATGCTTTTTAAAATCTAAATCAGGCTTTTCGCTACTTTCAAAGAAATCTTTGAGTGCATTGTATATTGAGCTTTTACCACTACCATTTTCGCCATAAATAAGTACATTCTCTCCATTAGGCATTGACAGCTGATAATTGCCGCCAAAGAATGCCCTGAAATTATGCAGTTTTATGTTGGTTATTCTTTTCAATTATTTATTACTTTTTACCTTCTATTATAGCTATTTCTTCTATTGTGTTCATAAAGTGCATTGCTTTACGAACTGGATGTGTTTCAACACTTAGTCTTTCGTATTCGCTTTGAATAATTTCGTATTTCTCATCGAATGATACATAGCTTTCTATACTTACAAATTCACTTAGATGTTTTATTATTTCACAATTTGCATACTTAATTATGGTTTGTAAATAAAGTTCATAAACAATTGAGTTTATTAGGTTTTGATAAAAAGATATTATTGAATTATTTTCGATATTTGATTCATTGAGAAAAAGCAAAAAGTCAACAATAGAGGATAATAGATTTACTGATTCTGTTTCTACTATTGGAAGCTGTCTTATTCCTATAGGACCTCTTTGACCACTTCTTATTTGAGGTGTTTTTCCAGGCTTTACAAGTATTATTTCCTTTTGAACAGCATAATACGAGAGTAACTTCGAATTCAATAAAGCTAATATAAATTTCAATATTTTTTTGTCATCTGTTGGGCTGTATAAATTAAATATTGAGTAGTTTGCAAAAAGCAACTCTTCTGAATAAGTTGCAGTAAATCTAATATCAGCTTGTCTTAAAAGAATTTTTGGTCTATCATATTCTTCCATTCTCCTAATATTAAAAGGTCTTTGATGAGAGCCTTTTTTATTAAAGTACCAAGAATCAAATTCATCATTTAATGCTCTTTCTGCTTTCTTATCATACAAAAGATATTTATCCCATATAGGCTTACAGAATTGACCAGTAATAGAGTCTGAACCAGTCAAAAAGGGGTAAGAATCTTTTATGTACTCATCTCTTATAAAATACGCTTTCCCATCTTCGGTTGCGTTTACAGCTACTCCGGTATGGACTTCCAATATTGAATCTAATTGCTTATTATTCCCTTCAATTATTTTTATCAAATCATTTTTAGGGACTGTCCAAGAAAAGTTATTAGGTTCATTAATTTCTAATTGCTTTACAAGAACTTCTTCTTTTAGATTGGCGTCTATAAATAGTCCTTTTTTAATTTTTACATAATTTTCTTTATTTAATTTAGCATTAAATCTAACAATTATTTGACCACTTGCTACATTTTCAAAAGCAACTAAATCTGTAATTATTTCATTTATACTATTGCGATTAGTTATAAATTTTCTAATTGGCAAGAATGGATTTTCAAGAACATTTAAATCAACAATATAGCATAAAATCCCATTTCTAGTTAACACTCTTAACCCCTTTTCAAAGAAGAACATCGCTGAATTTATGCGAAGTTTTGAACTTTCGTTTTTTAAAAATAAATAGTTCTTTCTCAGATGGATTTCTTCTTGCTTATCAAGTTGTTTTGATTGTTTAGAGTAATAGCTTATATATGGTGGATTTCCTATTACTATATCAAAGCCGTCTTTGAAACTAAACATCCACTCTGTATCAAAAAACTCTGCACTGGTATTTTGGTCATAAGGATTCCAGTTGGCAAGCATTTTTGTTGTTGTGCTACCAAAGCCATCTTGTGCTAAAAGTTGTGCTATTTCGTGTCTGAGTTTGGCGTCTAATTGCCTATATTTTTCCTTTGTTTTTGGGGTACGTGCTGTAAAATGTTTTTCCCTTACTTGCTTTAATTCTTTTTCTTTAACATCAATTTCTGGGTTTCTAAGTGTTCCTTGTAAGGAACGCTCAATACCAATCAACGAATTAGCAGCTACAAACTTTGTTTCTAAATTTGGTAAAGGGCGTATGCCTATATTTTCGGCTTTTGTATCTGTGCGTTGGTCTACAATTAATGATATAAAAAAACGTAGCTTGGCTATTTGTACAGCAATAGGTTGTAAGTCTACACCATAAATACTATTTTCTATAAGGTAGAGTTTACGCCCATAATCGCCATTGTTATTTTCAAAGGTTTCGTTTATATCTTTTAGTTTTTCCTCTCTTTCCAGCTTGTTTCCTATGTTAAATGCTTCTTCGGTTTCGGCTATTGCTTTTTGTTTTTGTATTTCTCGCCACACGATATTGTCTTTATCTACCTTGCCTAATACATATACCAACTTGTGTAAAATACCCATTGGGAAAGCTCCAGAACCACAGGCGGGGTCAAGAATTTTTATTTGAGATATAGCTTCAACAATTAGCCTGTTTTGTAAAGGTGTAAATAGTGTAGGGGCTTCTGTATAGCTAAGAAGATTTTTTAGTTTTTCTTCTATATCTTCTTTAATGCTGTCAATTTGCTTTTTTAATAAATAATCGGTAAAGTATGCTAACAAACTTTCATCTACCATATAGTTAACAATCTCTCTTGGGGTATAAAAACTACCTGTTTGTTTACGGGCTGTAGTTTCTGTTTCGGGATTGTAACTAGCTAATAAGTTTTCAAAAACTTTACCAAGTAATTCAGGGTCGAGTGCTACTTCTTCTTCAATAGGTGTATTCTCGTGTATTGTAAATTTATAAGCATTGAGAATATTGATGATACCTCTTACTTTATACTTTTTATTTTTAGTTTGATAGGTTTCATTGAGGTCTAATATCTTGTAATCTGAAAAAAATAATTCGTCTGGAACAACCAAACGCTTTTCATTTTTTGAATTATCAGAAAAACAGTCTAATCTCACAACGTCATCATTATCTGTTTTTTTGTCTAAGCATTCAAATAACCCCCCATTAAGAAAAGGTATGTTTTCAAAAAGCTGAAGAGCTTTCTCTTTATTTGTAAAAAATCGTTCGTAACGATATAATGTATGAATTAAGTGTTGGTTGTTTACAAACTTTCTACTACCTGCTTGGTCAGCATTCATTGGTGTATTTAAAGTTGCAAAAAAAAGATTTTGTAAAATGGCTTTGTAATAGGTGCTATTCGTTTTGTCTTGAAAGTTGATAATTTGTTTTATCCTTTTTTCGTCAAACAACTCATCGGGTACTAAATCTTTTTCCTTTAAGAACCAAGTAAATATAAGCCTTGTAATTAATCGAATAACATTTGTTGAATTACGAATTTTGCGGTCTTTATCTTTTTCTTTGTGAAACTTTATATCGTCTGGAAATTCTACGTTTTCTATTGCCCAGAAATACCAATTGGCTAATTCTTGATAGAATTTTTTATTTAGTTCGTTAGCATCCAGAGTTTTTTGCCAAGCAATATGTAATGCAACAAAAGAATCGAATTGATGATTATTGTAAAGTTGCTGAAAACTAAGGTCGAACAATATTTCAATATGCCCCCTATGAGGATTAGCAAAATCAATGTCTTTGATTAATGTGATTTTTTCTAGGACATCTTTACTATTATCTTTCTTATGTAACCTTCTGTTGATTACAGCTAAAGTAAGTTTATTGCCCATCTTGAATAAAATCATAACAGGCATAGGGAATAATTTATTTATTTCCCTTGTAATTTCTGATAAATGTGTTCTAGTATACTCGTTGTTGTCAAGCTCTATAGCAAAAAATAAATACGCTTCGATGATAGTATTATCAACTTGCTTATTGTCAAATAAAATACCTTGATTTAATAATTCAGCTTTGGTAAGTTGAAACAATAAATGAATTTCTTTCCAATTTTCAACTAATGCTTTTTTTTCGTTAAAAGTACTTCTGTTAGAGTCTATAAAACTTTCCTTAAAAGTCTTATAACTAGCTTCATCAAACTTTTGTTGCCTTTGTGTATTGTAGCCGAGTACACTAAATAAGTCAATAGAACTATCAAACAAGTTGCTTGAGCTAAATTGAGACAGTGCTGATACTATTTTTTGTTTTACTTCTAAAGACATAATTTATTTTATAACTAACCAAGTAATAAGGTCAAAATTATTTAATTCGGTAACTTGTTTGTCTAGAGGAATCAATAATGCACCTCTATCCATTGTTAGCTTTTGGTTATTTCGTTTTTTAAACACTTTACTTATTTCATCTACTGCTTGTTTTAAAAGCTCTGTGTATTGTTGCATTTCTGCACCATTATTGGTTTGGTTATTGAATAACCCACACAATTCATCATAAGGTGTATTAATACCAGCACACATTAATCTATAAATTTCTAAAATGGATTTTGCATTGGTATAATTAAAACGTACTGTACCATCTTCTCGTATATACACTAAAAAATAAGGTTGTAAAGGGTTTACAGTTTCGTTTCCTTCTGTGTTCCCTTTTTGTTTTAAACAGTAAATAACACCTGATTTTATAATATCTTTTTCTGCTTCTGAAAAATTGTTTTCTTTTAATTGCTCAGCATAGCTTCCTGCGGGTGCTGGTACAACTGCGTATAAACCTAATGGGGCATTTTCGAGCTTTTGTTTATTTTTTTCTAAGAAGTTAAGTAACTCAATTCTAAAGTCGTCTAAAGTAAAATCGGTTAATGATATGTTTTCATCCATATCTTCTAAATCGAGTACTTCTTTTTGTAGTTTTTTTAATTGCTGGTTACGATACTTTAAATCGTCTTCAATTAATTCTTCAATTTGGTCTGTTGCTAACACGTTATCATCGGCAGTAGCTGTAACATCTACCAATGCCATTCTTGCCTCAACACGTTCTTTTAGATTTATATAGCTATCAAGGTCTTTTGTAGGCCAGAAGTTTACTAATTTAATAGCTGTGTTTTTGCTGCCTAAACGGTCTATACGACCAAAACGCTGAATAATACGAACAGGATTCCAATGAATATCGTAATTGATTAAATAGTCGCAATCTTGCAGGTTTTGACCTTCACTTATACAGTCTGTAGCAATCAGAATATCAATTTCGCCTTCCTGTGGCATTGTATTCATTTTGCTTCTATTCTTAGAGATTGGCGAAAAATTGGTTAATACATTTGAGTATTCGGCTTTGCCAAAAGTTGTTTTACAATCAGAACCTGCTACCAACGCAATATTTACTTTAAGTGTTTCAGATGCCCAAGTAAGTAATTCTTTATACAAATAATTAGCTGTATCGGCAAATGCTGTGAATACAATTACTTTTTTATTATTGGTATTTAGTGGCTTTTTTATTTTAGATTGAATGATGCTTTTTAACTCGATTAACTTAGCATCTCTTGGTGCATCTACATCTTTAGCTCTAAGATATAAATCGTACAGTGCATCACGGTCTTGCTTTAAATCTTTTAGCCAATCATCAAGGTTTAAATCTTTGAGTTTGAATTTTAGTTTTTTACCTACTTCCCAAGCATCTAAATCATCCGTATTATCTTCTAGTTCATCTTCATTGGGTTCGTAATTATCTGCTTCATATAATGCTTCTTTAGATGATTCTTGTTTTTTAAACGCCTTAATGTCATTCTCTAACGTTATAATTTTTTTTATGGTTCTATCCATAGAGATTTCAAAGGACTCTATTGAACTTTCAAGACGTTTAAGAAAGTTTACTTTCATCATTCCAATTAAGAAATGTTCTCTATCGCTTTGGTCAAAGTTGGGTTCGTTGTTTTTTTGTTCTTCTACTATACCTTTTTTTCTTTTCTTTTTTCGTTCTTCACGTTCTTTTTTTGCTTGCTTCTTTTCAGCTTCAGTTTTAATACCGTATTTACCTTTCAATTCTTCTTTGACGTATTTGGAAGGGTTAAATACAGAAAGTTTATAGTCGAGAATTTTTTTATTTAATGTATCGTAACTAAAAAACTGGTCGGTGGTATCAATACTTGGATAGATAGCATCTGGCTTTAGTCTTTCGGGAAATTTGCCAATTTCTGCTTCTGCCTTGTAAAAGTTTTTGATATGCTTTCTACTACGTGCGATGGTTAATTCATCCAGCAATTTAAAGAAAGAAGTGTCTAATTTTTCAATTAACTGCTTTACTGTTCTATTGGGATTTTTATTTGGGTCTGCCCATAGTGTAAATTGAGTTTGAGCATTTTTTAATGATTGAGCAATGTCTTTTATTTGAGTAGATTGAAACATTGCCTCATTATCACCTTCTGTAATTAATGCTATTTGATTTCTTAAATCACGTAAATTATTGTTTACGGGTGTGGCAGATAAAAGCAACACTTTTGTTTTAACACCTTTCTTAATTATTTTTTCCATCAACCACTTTGGCCGATTCATTCTAACTGTTCCATCCTCTCTAAATTTATCCATAGGGTTACCTCTGAAATTGTGACTTTCATCGATAACAACTAAATCGTAAGCACCCCAGTTGAAATTTTCTAAGTCAATACCATTTGCATCTGATTTGCCGTGTAAACGACCTAAATCAGTATGATATAAAACTGAGTAATTGAACTTATCTCGTTTAAATGGATTAAGTGAATTATTTTGACTAGATTGATAAATTGTCCAGTTACCTGCTAACTTTTTAGGGCAAATAACTAATACTCTATAGTTGAGCAGTTCAAAATATTTTATTACTGCTAATGCTTCAAAAGTTTTTCCCAAACCCACACTATCTGCAATGATGCAGCCATTGTGTTTTAGAATTTTATTTATAGCACCTTTAACACCATCTTTTTGAAACTCATACAAAACTTCGCTCCAAATTTCACTATCATAAAAGCCTGTTCTTTCATTTAATAAACCACCCTTTTTCTGTTCGTCTAAGTATTGTTCAAAGATGTGATAAAGCGTTTTGAAGTAAATAAACTCTGGCTCGTTTTCTATATACAACTGCTCTAAATATTTAAGTACTTCTTCTTTTACGTCTTCTACAATATTTTCATCTTGAATGTTTAAGCCTAATTCAATGTTTAAGTTGTTTTTATCTATTGGGTTTAAGTCTGCATACCAAAGTTCTAAAAACCATTTTTTAAGGTCCAGCCTGTCTCTATCACTATCTACAACCATATTAAGCTCTATATTAGGACTACTACCTAAACCTAAGCCATTTACAGTGAAGTTTGAGCTGCCCAATATTGCTTTTTCAACACCACTTGATTGTTTAATGTGATATAGTTTCCCGTGTAAGAAATTAGGCTTTACAAGAGATTTGATTTCTACTTTTTCCTTAATCCAATTGTAACATTCGAGAGCTATTGATTTTTGAGTAAGTCTTTCATCGGTTGAAACTACTATTGATTCATCTTCAATTTTAAAATCTTTTCGGTTTGTTTTTTCAGGGTCTAACGCTTTAATAAAAGTGGGTTCACCAAAAAGAAACTTGAGGTGATTTATGTTATCTAATTTATTTTTTAATTTATTATAAGCGTAAATAGTGAAATAAGCAGAAACGATAGATAACTCAGCATTATTGGAAATGTTTTCCGTAAGAAAACTTCCAACAGTACCTCTTTTTCTATTATCTCTTATTGAAGAGTTTATGCTTGACATTATAGTAGAATATCTTTAAATTGATTGTTTAATTCTTCCCAGTTGTTATCCTTTATAAATTTATCATCAATGGTAAACTCACTTGGGTTTTGTGCAGTGTTTAAAAAACCTCTACGATTAAGAATTTTGGCTTTTATACCATCATCTGTACCACCACCATCTGCAATGTAAGACACCAAGCCGTTGACAAACTTTCCGTTTTCTGTAATTTGTAAAACACTACCTTCTTCGGCTTTCATTTCAAACTTAGCCTTGTGCATATTGGTATCTTCATAAGCCTGTTTAAGGTCTATAGTAAGATTCTTAGAAATGTTGGCAAGGTTGGGTGAAATGAAGCTGAAATTAAGCTGCGTAATTTGGTTGGGGTACTTGCGTACAAAGTGCCAAAAGTCTTGCTTATCAAAAATAGGTTCAAGGTAAAATGAAAGGCTATGACTTTTCATTTTTGTATCCACACTTTCAATAATAAAACGCCTTACAGTTTCAGCATCTTTAAAAGGTGTTGAACTTGACTGAATAGCTATTTTTTGAACATTAGGGTCGTTGTTAATGGCAACAATAATGTTTGGATAGTTGTCGATAGTATCTTCTGTAAAATCTTCTTTATAAATACGAGCTGAACGGCGTGTACTAATTTTAAAATAGTACATATCATCTTTTTGATAAAGCAGCTTGGATTTTATATTGGTGCTTGAAGAATTAAAACGAAAGTTTTTATTAGTAATAACATCTTTAAAAATATTGTTTTTATCTGCCCTTAACTGTTCTGGTGATTCGTAATTTTTAAAGGCATCAGCTTGCATTGTTTTATCTACCACTAACTGGTAGCGAAACACCTCGAAAGCTACATTTTTTGTTGACGGTATTTGCAAATCTTTAGGCATAGGCTGCTACTTAATTTACCTGTTTTTACTAATTAATTTTATCCACAAACGTTACTGAATGGTAACGTTTTATTATTTTTGTACTCTTCAAAATAAGTTATAAATGATACTGCAAAAAAATAATACTGATAAAAATAAAGATTCTGTTGCAGTATATCGCAAAGAGGCATTTGATATTGGCTATAAAGACTACTTTAAAAACATAAGTCAAAATAGAATTTCTCAAATACTTAACGATAAAGAACGCAATATTAAGCTGCAAACAATTACACGAAAACAAATATATGATTGGACAAAAGAAGGACTAATAGATGCGAATGAAAATAATGGGTGGCGAAGGTTTAGTATTATGGATGCTCTTTGGCTTAAAATTATTTGTGAGCTTAGAGAATTTGGGATGGGCTGGAACATTATAAAGCTGGTACGTGAAAGCCTTGAATTTGAGAAAAGCAAGTATAAGGTTGGAATGCCAATACTGGAATTTTATACTGCTTTTGCCATTGGTAATAAAATGCCTGTGTTGCTATTGGTATTTAAAGATGGTATTTGTGTGCCTACCAACTATACACAGTATAAGGTTGCCAGAGAATACGGCGAAGTGGAAAATCACATACAGATAAACTTGAACAAGATATTGCAAGACTTTTTTCCTGCTATGGATTTGAAGCCTGTAAATAAAAATGAAATGCCTGTAAACGTTGATGAAATGGAACTACTGGCTTTTCTAAGACTTAATAGTTTAGAAAAAGCAACTATTACCTATAAGAATGGCAAAATGCAAGTAGTTGAGGGGATGCAAAGGGTTAATGCCAGTGCCTTGATTAGTGATGTAATTAAAGAACACGACTATCAAAAAATTGAGGCTGTTATTGAAGGGGGAAAGAAAGTATCGTTAATGAGAACAATAAAAAAGAAACTAAATAAAAAGGGATAATGCACCCTGTATTAATTGCCAATGGCTTTAATGACTGGATAAAGCACCAGAGTTAGAGTGAAGCGATTATTAAATGTTGAATTTAGAAAAATGTAAAAAACTATTACAACAAAACGGACAAACGTACAGTGATGAACAAGTAAAGCAAATTAGGCATCAGCTTTATAAGCTGGCTAATTTAGAGTATCAATTATTTAAAACACTAAAAGAAAAGCAAGATGGCAAATGTGATTCTATACGCAAGGGTTAGTACTGATGAACAAGCCCAAAATGGTACAAGTATCGACTACCAAAAAGAAAGGCTGCATCAGTATTGCGAAATAGTAGGGGATAATGTAGTAAAGTGCTATAATGAAGATTTTAGTGCTAAGATGTTTGATAACAGACCTGAATGGAATAAGATACTTGTTTTCTTAAAAGCCAATAAGGGGCTTGTGAATAAAATTTGGGTTGTCAGGTGGGATAGGTTTAGCCGTAATGCACCTGAGGCTTACCAAATGATTAAAACGCTAAACAAATTAGGTGTTGAGGTAAATGCAGTAGAGCAACCTATTGACTTTAAGATACCTGAGCAAAAGATGTTGCTTTCATTTTACTTGACTATTCCAGAAATTGAGAATGATAGAAGGTCGTTGAATACAACAAATGGAATGCGTAAGAACTTGAAGGAAGGTAGATATGTTAGTACTGCACCCTTTGGATTTAAAAACAGTAGGGATGTAAATAATAAACCTTTATTAATACACAGTGAACTTGCACCTTTAATTAAAAAGGCTTTTGAATTGTATGCTACTGGTACTTACCAAAAAGAAATACTTAGAAAGGAACTTTACAAACAAGGACTTAAAGTAAGTAAGAACCAGTTTTGCCTAATACTTACTAACCCTCTATACTGTGGTAAAATACGCATCAAAGCCTTTGGTGATGAACCAGAGGAAATTGTACAAGGTATTCACGAGCCAATTATTAGCGAAGAGTTGTTTTATGATGTGCAAAATGTACTTGCAGGTAAAAAGAAAATTACTACAAAGTATGCAAGGGTAAATGATGAATACCCTATGAGGGGTTTTATGGTTTGCCCTAAATGTGGTAAGAATTTAACTGGCAGTAGTTCTAAAGGTAATGGTGGTATGTATTATTATTACCATTGCACCAAAGGATGTAATGAAAGATATAAAAGTAATGACTTACACAGCCACTTTCATAACTGGCTTTCTGATATTTCTTTTAAGCCTGAAATTGGCTCTTTGTACCTGGCTATTATAGAAGATGTATTTAAAACAAATGAGGGTGATAGGGATGCTGAAATAAAGAAATTAGAAGCTGATTATAAGAAGCAAAC
>JBDHSK010000019.1:0-13418 GCA_039808025.1 Sphingomonadaceae bacterium
AAATTTTTAGCCTATTTTTTTACACACTCTAGCGCCATCTTAACCGATGCTTTAGAATCAGTAGTAAATGTATTGGCTGGGGTGTTAGCATTATTTAGTTTATACTATGCAGCAAAACCCAAAGACGAAGATCATCCATACGGGCACGGGAAAATTGAATTTATATCAGCAGGAGTTGAAGGAGGAATGATTACACTTGCCGGTATTATCATGAGCGTAAATGGTTTAATGTCATTCTTTTATCCTCATAGCCTCACCCATGTGGATATAGGTTTTTATCTTACCCTTTTATCTGGTATCATCAACTATATTTTAGCAAAAATTTTAATTCGTCAAGGCATACGACTTCACTCCTCAACTCTTGTTGCAGATGGTAAACATTTACTTACAGATACCTGGAGTAGCTTAGCCTTGGTATTAGGATTAGTTATAATATACTTCACTCAATGGTTTTGGTTAGATTACGCTATCACAATATTACTCGGTATCTTAATTATATACACAGGAGTTCAACTTATTAAGGAATCTATTTTTAATTTATTAGATAAAATAGATTATACCAAAATAGAAAAACTAATCAGTATTTTAAACAACAGCCGCCGAGAAGCTTGGATTGACATTCATAATTTACGGATATTGAAATATGGTTCCGTAATTCATGTAGATGCACACCTTACATTACCTTGGTATTTTTCATTAGAAGAAGCGCATAAAGAAGTAGATGATTTAGATAAAATTGTGAAACAAGCCTTGAATCAAGAAATAGAATTTTTTATTCATACCGACCCTTGTATTAGCAACTCATGTACGATTTGCTTAATTAAAGATTGCAAAGTAAGAAAACAAGCATTTGTAAAGAAACTAGACTGGAATATGCAGAACATTTTACCCGATCATAAACATAAGGCTTAGTAGGTAAAGAATGCTGTAAGTACCGCTATTTTTTTTTGGGGGATGATTGGTTACAATTACACTCCATTTAACTGCATTCTAAACTCCCTTAGTAATACCTTAATGTAAAAAAAAATTATAAAACATGACTCCCCCTTTTGATACATTTTGATAAAATAGTATATTTGAAAAACAAAAGATAACTCCACAGTTTCATTCTTAAATAGGCCCTTTAACCCTCTAATCATGAAATGTAAATGGCATACATAAGATTTAATTTCGGCTCAGATAGAAATGATATTTCAAGCAAGATTGCAAATGAGCTTGAAGACAAAATAGATAGTCTATTGTCAAAGTTTGAATTAGCCTACGATGACTTTTTTAAAATAATAATGGAAAAAGTTATCGGATTTAGTATTTCAAGTTCCAATATGGATAGGGAGCCAGAAAAAAGAGAAAATCTCATTACAGGTAAAACGTCATATCGAATCTCAAACTTCTTCTTTCGACTTGACTTGGACAATCATGGGCGGTCATTCCTTAAAGGGAATTCAATCATCTTGAAAGGGAATCTAAACTTTCGGAAAGACAATCTAGGCTACGATTTTAATGATGTAGATATTAGCGATTTTTATCTTACAACTGATACAGATACACAATCATACGAAATCTATCTAAACGGAACTGCTGATTACAAAAACAAGAATAAGGCACAATATTATCAATCGAACGGAGCCAATTTGATTACGCTTGATTTGGCAACAAATGTTCCATTCATAGTCAATCCAACCAAGTTCAAAAATTTTGCAAGTAATTGGCGAGATTATCTAGAATTTGAAAAAGCAGCGACTGTAAATAACATAAAATACTTCCCTATTAGTAGTGAGATAAAATATTCATCTGTTTGCGAAGTGTCGGACAATGCTACTAACCGAGAAACTTTTGAAAAAGATATCATTCAGGCAAGCAATGGAAACCTTTATATTGAAAGTTCAAATGAAAAATTATTCGGTAATGAAACTCCATACATATTATTGACAGTAAAGGTTAAAAAAGAAGACTTTGAAAAGGTTAGATTTAATGAATCTAAAATCAAACAATTCACAAAACAGCAATTACACATCATTGGCAAAAGAGACATCACTAAGTTAAAAGAAATGCTTGATGAATTAAAAAAGACTGATGAAGAACGTAAACAAAGTGGAAAAGTATTACCAGAGATAAAAGGATTTGAAATTGACGAAAACCTTCCACCCAAAATTTCAAATAATGATGTTACATTATATTTTCTCGTAGCAGATGAAACAAGTTATAAAAAGAATGCAGATGTAAAGGAAGAGATTGACAGAATGGGGCAAGAACTATTTGTTGCACACATTGCTTCAGGTGATATAGCCCTTTATACAAGAGGGAAAACAGCTCTTGACAAATTAGAAAGTGGTGATGTAAAAAATCCATACTTAGCAGGATTGCTGATAGAACCACAGAGATTTGAAAACAAGATTGAGTATTACAATGAAACAAATGTTGATTTTGCATTGAAAAAACTCAATCCAAGTCAAAAACAAGCAATTATCAAATGTTTGAATAGTAACAGTATTTTTTGCTTGCAAGGGCCTCCAGGAACTGGGAAAACCCAAACAATTACAGAACTTGTTTATCAATACAATAAAATGGGAAAGAAAGTATTGCTTTCCTCTCAAACGCATATTGCAATCGATAATGTTATTGAGCGTTTACCAAAAGAGCTAAACATTTTACCCTTACGTCTTGTGCGAGACAGGAGTAAGGCAAATGCTCAATATTTACCCGAAAAACTTTTGGATAATCTCTATGATGCTGCTTATACTAAATATAAGGGCAAGATTGACGATTACCACGCCTATGAAAAAAACATCAATGAATTATTAAGAACTTTTGAAGATAACAGAACAAGGTATGAGAATATTGGGAAACGCCTAGATTCTGTAAAAAAGTCGGAAGTAGAACTCAATTATCTTACTCAACAATTATCAAAACTCCGTTCTGATGAAAACACATTAAACTCTGAATTAAAAGGTTTAAAAAATCAGAGGGAGCTCTTCTCTGAATATTTCAGAACAAGGCTCCCATTTGAAGCTGTTTTGCCTGAATTTGTTTACGAACCGATTCTACCCGAATTAAACAAACTGGCAAATAAATACAGACTTGAACTACAAAACGATTTATATAATTATGCAATTTCATTTAAGAGAATTGCCGGAAAATCAAGAATAGAGCATTTAAATAAATTACTACAAGGTAAAGAAAAGCCGAAAGAAGTTGAAGAAATAGAAAGTGAAATTGCAGAAATAAATTCAGCAATTCAAACAATGGAGAAGCTAAAACAGGACACCACGGCATTACGAAGCGAAATATCTAAAAAACTACAACGGAAAAAGGACTTAGATCGTAAACAAGAAGATTCTGGAGTAACCACCCTTAATCTTAATAATGAGAAATTTTATTTTGCGTCAAGTCAAACGACTAATCCTAAGCAAAAAATTCAACAGGAATTAAATGCGATTGAAAACTTCTTAAAAGAATGGAACGAAATACTAGCAATGACATTCAGTAAAGGTTTTTATGACAAATTGATAGATAAGAGTGACGAATGTCAAACAAAAATTAACAAAATAGAAGATGAGATAAAACGAATGAGTGCAAGCTCATTACTATTAAAAGTGAAAATTGATGAACAGAACGATCCTATTGGTTCAGAAAGAAAAAAACTATCAGAATACTTTAATGAATTCTATTTGAATAAGCTAAATGGAGCATCCTTGCCAGAATCAGAACAAGAAAAGTTTATTGAAATCAAAAAATTCATAGAAACTGAGAAATCAAAGTTTGAAGAATTCAAAACAAGGTTTAAAAAACTGCAACCCATTTACGAATCATTGTCAAAATTCTTAGAGAAGCGTGAAGAATTTACCAAACAACAAAGACCAAAATTTACTGAAACACTGCTCAAAAACAACGCTAATGTTTACGGCATAACCTGCACTTCAAGCCCATATTTCAAAAGTTCAACAATAGTTGGTACAGACGATAATCGAAAAAAAGAAAAAAATAACCAAGAAAATATAGAAGTTGGAGATGTAGATATTCGAAGAATTGATTTTGATGTTGTTATTATTGATGAAGTTTCTAAAGCAACTCCCATAGAAATGCTAATACCAATAATTTACGGAAAATCAGTAATTCTTGTTGGCGACCAACGACAACTGCCCCCCATCTTCAAATATCGTGAATCAATGTTTGATGGATTTGATGAACAAAGCAAAAAAAGAATACTGCGTGGAAAATCATTGAATGATTACAAAGTGATGGTAGAGCACAGTTTGTTTGAAGAAATTTATAACAAATTAAAACATAACAAAGCGATGTTAACGCAACAATATCGTTTCAATGAGGACATAATGAATTGTGTTAATGTATTTTATGATAATAAATTGCAGCTCGGTGCTGGAAAAGAGCAGAATAATAAAAAACGACACTATCTTGATGTAAGTATCACTAATCACAAAGGAGGGCAAACACCTTTATTTGTTCGAAATAATAACACCTATTGGTTTGACAGCCATCTTTGGCCCGACCGTTCTATTGCATATGCTGAAATTAAAGAAGGTGAAACATCTTATAGAAACCCGCTTGAAGTTAAAATTACTGTCGAATTGTTGTTGCTACTTGAAAAAGGATATGGCGAATTAAAAAAGAATAATCCGGAAGAATACAAGATGGCTTCGGGCGAAGGCGATAAACCAAGTGTTGCGATTATTTCTATGTATGGAAAACATATTGCAAGCATAAGGCAAGAATTGCAAGCTAGAAAAATGAAAATCAAATCTTTCGAGAATATCTCGCTTGATATTTCTACTGTAGATAACTACCAAGGAAAGGAACAGGATATTGTAATTGTCAACATGGTTGCCAACAATAAAGGAGGAAAACCCGGTGAGTTTTTGCAAAAATTCAATCGTATCAATGTGGCCATTTCACGCTCGCGGACCATGTTGATAATGGTGGGCAGTAGCAATTTTTATAATGGAGTTTCAATAAATGTCCCAAAAATGGATGATGGAAAACAAAACATGATGAATGCCTACTATCGAATCTATGAGAAATGTCAATCTAAATGGCAGCCGGCATCTGATATTCTAAAAATTAGCAAAGGAACTGATAAGCAATGAGAAAACTGGGGAATATACGCCTTGCTTTGGCAAGCGATAAATATCAAATACAATTTCAATATGCAACGCCTTTGAAGATTGATTTTTTTGCGTTGGCGTTGATGGAAATCATTCAAAGGAAACGACAATTCACAAATAAAACTTTCGCTGATGTATTATTGATGTTAGAAATTCCAGCCGATTTACACAATATATTTGAGGATAGATTAAATACATTAATAACTGAATATCCTGAAATGGTTTCAACCGAAAATGAGGAGGAATATTACTTGTACTACAAAGTATCTTACTTGCACTGCGAAGTATCTTACTTTGATTTAACTGATATAGGAGTGGAAACCTATCTGTCAAAAGAAATTATTGAGGAAACAAAATCATTTTCGGATGAATTTATTTATGAGCATAGTAATAATTTGCTCACGAAAATTCAAAGTGCAAGTTTTCAAAATGAAAACGAAGCTGTAATTATTGATACTAGAAAAGACGAAGCTGACGACATTCTAATTGAAAAATTCACTAAAATAATAAGCAATCAAATCACTAAATTCATAGCTACTGCGAATATTAAAACGAGAATATTCGATATGCAGATAACTCCCACAAATGCCGTTTACTTGAGGGATAATATTGAAGTGATATTTGAAAATAACATAGTGAACTTTAGTCATAAATCTCCAAGCATTCTTCATGCCTTCATTAAACAGCAAAAAACAGAAAAGCAGAAAATTCGTTCAAAAATGTTTCTGTATTTCGATGTGCCACACAACCCAATTAATTTGGAAATGGCAACTATTGCTACCAAACGCAGTCAGCCCCTAAAAATGAAAGTCATTTTTGGTAACGAAAAAATCTTGACAAAAGAAATTTATGAGAAGGGAGTATATGAACGGAATGATTCAACCTTGGTTTATGACATTCCGAATGAAGAAAAGTTTGTGTTTGCTGGTATTACTGAAAATGGTCGTACACTTGTTTATAAATATTCTGAGATAGAAATAGAAGGATATACAATTCCGTTGCTGGACGAAGATTACACATATAACAACTACCTAAAAGTGTTCTATGATACTTATGAGCAACACAAGGAATTACTGACTGATAAAGAAATAGTAAAATTCATCTTAAACATCTCCCCAAGAGATAAATACAAAGAAATAATTAAATCTGTTGCAGAACAAAATAAGAACTCAGATGAGATAGTAAACCTACTATTATCTATAAATGAGAGCACAACAATTGAAACACTTGAGTTAAACAAACTTTATAATAAACTATTAGAGGAGGGACAAGTAAACTCAATCTTACACAAGTCAAACTTATATGCCTTATATTCTGACTACAGCAAGCAATTGAATAACCTTAAAGACTTAGGTCTTGAAAATTACTACTCATATAAACCAAAAGATTGGGATGGCTTCATTAAGGAAGCTCGATTGCTAAAAACCTTTTATGAAAAACTGAGAGAAAAACTAACACCAGAGTATAAAAAGTCTGTAGATGATTTCTTTGCAAGGATAGAAGATGATTACTTCGACTTAGCTCCTATAAATGAAAGAGTCACTAAAGAACTTGCCATAGGTGATAATTGGCAAAGCGACATTAGTAAAGTACTCAACAAAGCAAAACCAAATTATCTTGCAATTGCAGCAACTATCAGAAATAAATATGCTGAACAACTAAGAAAATTAGAGAAGCAACTAGATGTCAATTCGGGTAATTTGAGACAAGGTAGAAAACTGATTGAATATGTAATTAAGGATAATGATAAAAGCAATAGAGTCTATTCTGCTTGGAGAAACCTTTGCGTACTTGTTCATCCCGAAACAAGTTCAGAGCATAAGTTGATAAAGGGTTCAGATAATGACAAGAAATCAGCATTAACCAATGCTTTAAGTGTATATAAACTAACTTTTGAAGATAAAAAAGAAAAGCCAAATGATGGTATTAACAAATCAAACAACAAAAAGGAATGAGCCATTTAAGTCAAGCACGATTTAATGCTGCACGAATTCAGGCAGAGGAAATCGTGAAAAACGTTCAAAATAGAATTGAAAAACTGAACTTGCGTGAAGAAGCTATGCAAAAAATAATACAAAGGCTAAACATTCAGCAATTACAAACTGAGCTTTCATTAGTCAATATTTCAATGGACTATCAAGCTTTAGAAAGATTTCAAGAAATTGCCAATAGAGCTAATTCATTTCTATCGGCAATTGATTCTCACATAGCATACAACTTTAACCTTGAAATCACTGACTATCAAACTGCCTTAAGTCAAATGGGTGAATATATTATTGGTAGTTCCGATAAGATTGTTTCTGAGGCTTTATCAAAAACAGAGGATGAACTTTTGAAAACTTACATTATGTCTATCTCTAGATCTGAAAAATATTCTGATAGCGAATCTTTGTTGGAGGCAGCTAGGATCAAAATGAAAAACAGCAAACTTTATCAGAAGAATGCTGCAAAGAACACTTTGAAAATTCTTAAAGAGAAGGGTATAAAAGCAGAGGTAACTGAAAGTAAAGATATTTCTAAAACCATTGAATCGGCAAATCAGGAGCACTACAATAATTTGGTTACTAAAGAAGTTCGCAATCGAGTTTTAATATCGGTAATTAAAATAGTAAAGGAGCAAGGCTTTATAGTCAAAAAAGAAAATGTTGAAGAATGTGGTGACCACGCTAAAATTTCTGCTGTAAAACCAAATGGAGAGCAAGTAAATTTCGCAGTTTATTTAGATGGCAGGTTTATCTATAAATTTCACGAATATGAAGGGCTTTCTTGTGAAAAGGACATTAAGGATTTTGAAAATAAATTTGAAAGCATTTACGGTGTGAAAATTGAAAACAAAAAAACTATTTGGTCTAATCCAGATAGATTAGGTAAACAAGGATTTCAAAACATAAATAAAAAAGAAAAATGAGTATAGCCAGTTCAATTGATAAGTTAAAAAGAGAAATAACGTATAAAAAAATGCTGTTTATTGACGGAAACGTTCAAGATGTTTATTTACACGATGGACAATTTCAGAAACTAAACAATTTTTTAGTTCAACAATTAAAAGAAAACCAGCAGTTTGAAGAAATTTTTGTTTGGGACAGAATTGAAGGTTTAATTGAAGGTGATCCTATAAAATTAGAAACACCCAAAGCAAAAAGTGTTTCTAAGGAGAAGCAAATTGAAGGTTTAGATGTTGATTTTGCCGATGAACAACAACAAGGCGGACAATTCAAACGCCCTACCGATTTTTATTCTATTGTATACAAGAACTTATTAAACGACAAACGCAAAGTATGCTTCATTATTAACTATTCAAATTATCTTTTTGGTGGGGAGCAAGGACTTGCAGATTGCGACCGTGAAGATTTGACAAAACTTGCAAGAGGTGTTCGTGAACAAACCGTTCAAATTAGCAACGGAGGAAGTGCAATAGTATTTGTAACAACAAATATTTCTCACATTCCTGTTTCAATCTATCAAAAAAATCCAGACAGCAAGTTAATTACTCTTGGAAATCCAGATAGAGAAGAGCGAAAAGCAATAGTTGAAAATATTTCTGCTCACTTCAAATTGAGAACAGATTTGGATGCAGATGAACAAAGTAAAATTGACCTGATAGATGGGATGGATAATTTTACTGCTAAAGAAATAATTCAGGTTGCACAACTTTCCAAAACAACCGATGATATTACTGTTGAAAAACTTCTCTCGTTATATAAGTATGGTAAAAAAGATAGTCCTTGGGAGCAACTTGAACCAAAGAAAATTCGAAAAATTAGTGAAATTTTAGGTAAACGAGTAAAAGGACAAGATTCGGCAATTGCGAAAGTACGTGAAGTAGTTATCAGAGCTAAAACAGGGTTAAGTGGCTTACAACATAGTAAGTCTAAGAGTAAACCTAAAGGAGTTTTATTTTTTGCAGGTCCTACCGGAGTTGGTAAAACAGAACTTGCCAAATCACTTGCAGAATTTCTTTTCAATGATGAAGGTGCATGCATTCGTTTTGATATGAGCGAATATAATCACGAACACAGTGACCAAAAACTGATTGGTGCACCTCCCGGCTATGTTGGATATGAAGCAGGAGGACAATTAACAAACCTCATTAAAGAAAGACCGTTTTGTGTATTGCTATTTGACGAAATTGAAAAAGCACATCCAAAAATTCTCGATAAGTTTCTTCAAATTTTGGAAGATGGTCGTTTAACTGACAGTAAAGGTGAAACAGTTTATTTCTCTGAGTGTATAATCGTATTTACATCAAACATCGGTGCTAACAAGGTTAGAAATAATATGTGCTTTGATGAAATACAAAAGACAATTTTTGAGTCCATTAAGGATAAGTTTGAAAACGAAATCAATCGTCCAGAACTCCTCGGAAGAATAGGATACAGCAATATTGTAACCTTCAATTTTATTAAAGACCCTGATATTCAAAAGGCAATAGCAAGTAGCAAAATCAACCCTATTATTGAATACTTAAAAGAAAGCAAACTCATCAATCTGGAATTCACAAACAAAGATGAGTTCTTAGAATTTGTTCTTTCTAAAACAGATGCCACTAAAGGCGGGCGTGATATTTTAAACAAATTGGAAGACATCCTCGTTTCGCAGCTTGCAGATTACATTTTCGACAATGACGGTTACATTTATCCCAATTCAACTGTAAAAGCAACATTCAATAAAGACAAGATTAGTTTTGAGCATTAATTTCAATATAGCTGCTATTAATCAGTGCACTGAAGCCGAGGGACCAAATAAACGACTTGCCATTTGGTTTCAAGGATGTAACATTCAATGTGCGGAATGTTGCAACCCTAAATTATTTTCACTGAATAAAGCAAATATTGTTTCATTAGATGAACTTATTGATATTATTAAAAATGCCAACCGCAATTTTGAAATTGAAGGGGTCACATTTCTTGGCGGTGAACCTACTATGCAAAAAGGATTATCTGAATTGTCAAAATCAATTCAGAAATTAGGTTTGGGGGTTTTACTATTTACAGGTAGAGTTATAGAGGAATTACCTGAAGAATTAGTAAAAAGTGTTGATTTAATCATTGACGGCCAGTTTGAAAAAGACAATATTGAAAAGGAACGTAACCTAATTGGATCTAAAAATCAAAGATTGATTTGTATTTCTGATAGATACAAGAATTCATTAGACTGGTTTTATTCTATAAGATCAAAGAAAGTGGAATTGAATGTTTCCGAAACAATACATATGACAGGGGATGTTTTGTAACTTAACAATAGTTCTAATTTTTGGATTCTTACAAATCCAAAAACAGCAATTTTTTACATTCTACAAAATATAGCAAGAAGGCAAGGTTAAAATACCGATATTTACCTTAATAAGTTTGTGTTATGTTAAACTATCTACGTATTCAAAATTTTGCATTAATTGAGCAAACAGACATTGTGTTTAATAATGGTCTAACGGTTATTACAGGCGAAACAGGTGCCGGAAAATCAATTATCTTAGGAGCTTTGCACATAGCGCTTGGTGCTAGAGCCGAAACTAATTTGCTGAATGATAAAAACAAAAAATGTATCATCGAAGCACAGTTTAATATTCAATCTTATCAACTTAAACCTTTTTTTGATTTACACGAACTCGATTTTGAGGAACTAACCACCCTGCGTAGAGAAATTACACCCGAAGGAAAATCAAGAGCCTTTGTAAACGATACGCCCGTTAATGTATCGGTGCTTAAACAATTAGGTGAGTTTTTAATTGATATCCATTCTCAACACGAAACGCTTTTACTAAAAGAAACTGGGTTTCAGTTTGAGTTACTCGACCATTACGCCCAGTGCAGCGATTTATTTTCTAACTACAAAAAACAATATCAGTTATTATTACACTTAAAAAAACAACTCGAATTGCTGAGCCAACAAGAGTTACAAGCCAAAAAAGAATTAGATTATTTACAGTTTCAGTATAACGAACTAGAAGAAGCCAACCTTAAAACGGGCGAACTCCAAAGTTTAGAAGAGGAAAGTAAAACGCTTGAAAATGCAGAAATTATTAAAAACACACTGCATAAAACCTCCCAAATCATTAATAACGGCGATGATACTATTTTAACAGCCATAGCGCAAGCCAAACAACAACTGCAAAGTATTTCAAAATACGGCAAGCAGTTTCAAGAATTATATGAGCGCTTAAACTCGGTAAGTATTGAATTAAAAGAACTAGCCAACGATGTAGAAAATAGCGCAGACGCTGTGGTGTTTAACAATGAACGCTTAGAAGTTGTAAATAATCAATTAGATAAAATAAATCGTTTACTAAAAAAACATCACGTTAATTCCGAAGATGAGTTGTTACAAATAAAACAAGACATTGAACAATCGTTACAGCAATTTTCTTCATTAGAATCGAACATTGAGAAGATAAATAAAGACATTATAACAACCGAAAAACAATGTCAAGCCTTAGCTACTGAGTTATCTACTAAAAGAAAAAAATCCATCAGCAACATTGAGCAACAAATAAAAACCATGTTGGGTAATTTATCCATGCCTAATGCTCAGTTTAAAATTGAACTTGTACAAAACAAGGAATTAAGTATAAATGGCTTAGATAGTATTACCTTTTTATTTACCGCTAATAAAGGCATGGAATTTAAAGCGCTACACAAAACGGCTTCGGGCGGAGAGTTATCAAGGCTCATGCTTTGTCTTAAAGCTTTGTTGGCAGAACGTAAGGCCTTACCTACTATTATCTTTGATGAAATAGACACCGGCGTAAGTGGCGATGTGGCAGATAAAATAGGGCAAATTATGTTGAGCATGGGCAAGCAAATGCAAGTAATGGTTATTACGCATTTACCTCAAATGGCTAGTAAAGGCAACAACCACCTTTATGTATATAAAACCGATACACATCAAAAAACCGTTACCAGTATTAAACCACTTAACGAGCAAGAACGCATTGCCGAAATAGCTAAAATGTTGAGCACGGGTTCGCCAAGCGAGATAGCTGTAAAAAATGCTAAAGAGTTATTAAATGCTTAACCGATTTCGGCAACATATTCCAGCCTATATACCATTTTTTGTAAAACTGTATTTACTAAATGTGTTGTTGTTTTTTATAGAGCGGGTGTTGTTTTATTTCTACAATCAATCGGTTGATGTTGGTGCTGTTAATTTATCGGATAAACTGATGGCTTTTAAAACCAGTTGGGAGTTTGACACCACTATTATATGCTGGATATTTTTAATACCATTTTTAGCATTTGGTGTTTTAGAAATAACAAAGCAAATTCAGTACACAAGGTTTGTGTATTGGTTTTGCCTATTTTGTTTGGCAGTAGCGCATTTTGTATCTATTGCCAACATTCCTTTCTTTCATCAATTTGGCACACACTTAAACCGAACTGCGTTTTTATGGAGCGAAAATACAAGCTTTGCCATCGGCGTTATTTTTGGTAGCTTCATGTATTGGGGTTTTATTTTAGTGTATCTACCCATTTTAGTTTTACTCATTTATGTTTCAAATCGTTTTTACCGAAGTTATCAAGCCAACGTTTCACACATCAAATGGTATAAGCAAAGTGTAGTAGCATTATTTGGTATTGCTTTTTTATTATTAGGAATGAGGGGTCGTATTTTTGATCGTTCGGGGCTAGATGAAGGAGTTGCTATTGTTTCAGAAAATGGTTTTATTAATCAGTTAGCCATCAATGCCAATTTTACGTTTTGGAAAAGTGTGGCATCAAAACCAAGCACGCAAAGCTATCAAGTGCCTAACAACATTAATGAGAGCATTGCCTTTACACAACATTATTTGGGTATTAACAAGCCCGTAGGTCAATCTATTAGTCGGCAAGAAAACATCCACTCCGATACCATACATCCTTATAATGTTGTTATTGTTGTAATGGAAAGCATGTGCTTATTTAAAATGGGATATTACAACGGGAAAAACTTAACGCCTCATCTTGATGAACTCAATAAAGAATCCATTTTTTGTAATCAGTTTTTTTCATCAGGCATTCACACCTTTAATGGATTATTTTCTACCAGCACTGGTTTTCCAAGTATTTATGAAGAACAAGGCTTAAAACAATATGTAAAAAAGCCCTTTGATGGTTTGGGAACGCTTTTAAAGCAACAAGGCTACGAAAATTATTTTTACACCACGCACGATGCACACTTTGATAACATGCAAGGTTTTTTTCGGTTTAATAAATTTGAGCATATTATCAGCGAATACGATTTTAAGTATTCACAACGCATAAGTTCACTAGGTGTTCCAGACCATGTATTACTCGACAAATTAATTGAAACAACCAATGCTCG
>JBDHSK010000020.1:0-12533 GCA_039808025.1 Sphingomonadaceae bacterium
GCCACACTGAAGCGCAGCGGCACGCCCATCGGCAGCCACGACTTGTTCATCGCGGCCCACGCGCGCTCGCGCGGCATGACCTTGCTCACGCGGAAGCTGCGCGAGTTCGAACGGGTGCCGGGCTTGAACGTCGAGGACTGGTCATCCAGCGCGGCCTAGCGGCAAGCCGCAACCGGTTTGCAGGCTCAGGTTATGAGCCAGGCACCTGACAAACTCGCCGTGCCTGTCCGCGCCATCAGGGCCGCTTTGCTCTTCGGGAGGTGTTGCATGACGATGACCAAGAAGCTTCGACCAATCGCCTGGGACCACGAGTTCGTGCTCGCCGATGACGAGGCGTGCTCGGCGCACGGTCGCCTCGAACGCGTACGACGACTCGCGACGCATCAGGGAGGGCGCCCCGCGGGCGCGGACGCGCAGCCGTCCCCGTGCGCGGAGGCGGACCTGCGGGATGTCGTTCAGGTCGGCCGCGGGACCCTGGACCTGTCGCGTCACGGCCTCATCCGGCTGCAGCAGCGGGGCATCGCCGTCGAACAGGTGCTCACCGTTCTCGACTACGGCCGCGAGCAGCGTGCCCACGGGGCGTCGCGCTTCTTTCTGGACCGGCGAGGCCGGGCGCGGCTGGCTGTGGAGATGCCTGCGGCCCTGCGCAGCCTGCGCACGCTCGACATCCACGTCGTCCTTTCGGACGGAGGCTCCCTGATCACGGCCGCCCATCGGACAAAGCGCATGCGTCGGGACATCCAGCACGGCCATCGCCGCGCGAACGACTGAACCCATTGCCCTCCCCGATCAACGAAGAACACCACGCCTGCTGAATGGACTCCAGCCTCGAGCTCATCGCCATCATCGTTGTTGCCGCCTTTGCCGCCTTTGCCGCCCTGACGAGCTGGCTCGTCGCCCGAGGCAGGGCCAAGGCAGAAGCACGCGCTTCGGCCGTCGCGGCCACGGCCAGTCTGCAGGTCGAACTGGCCACCACCACCGAGCGCCTTCGCGCTGCTGAGATGGAAGCGACGCAGGCCCGCGAGGAGCTCCGCGCCGCCGCCGAAGCCGTAGAACAGCGTCGGGACGCCCTGGACAAGGCTTCCAACGAACTCGCTCGCCTGCAGGAACGGGCCTCGCGCGTTCCTGCCCTCGAGGGTGAAGTTCGCCAGGCCAGGGAGGAGCTGCGCCGCGTCGAGGATGAGCTTTTCGAGTCCGAGGAGGAGAACGCCACGCTCGAGGAGCGTGCGTCGCGCGTGCCGGTCTTGGAGACCCGACTGAAGGAAACCGAGCAGCGCGCGGAATGCCTGGCGCAGGAGCTCGCGTCGCTGCGCGCGGGCACCGGCGAAGAGACCGGCCGGCTGCGCGCGCAGCTCGACGCCTCGGCGCGCACTGGCCAGACGCTGGAGGCGGACCTTGCCGCAGCGCGTGCACGCCTGGTCGAGCTGGAGAACGGACGCGCCACCCTGAACACCCAGCTCGGCGAACTCCAGGCGGGCACCCGCGCCCAGGCCGATGATGCCGAGCGCCTGCAGCGCGAGCTCGACGACGCGCAGGCCCGGCTGCGCGAAGCTACGCTGCGCGCCACTGGCCTGAACGAGCAGCTCATCGAACTGCAGACCCGTACCGACAAGGAGCGCCAGGGCTTGCAGGAGCAGCTGCGGCTGCTGCAGGACGCGAAGACGGCGCTGACCGACCAGTTCCGCAACCTGGCCAACGAGATCCTCGAGGAGAAGTCCAAGCGCTTCGCCGAGCAGAACCAGACCAAACTGGGGGCGCTGCTCGAACCGCTGAAAACCCAGCTCACCGACTTCAAGGGCAAGGTCGAGGAGGTCTACGTCCAGGAGAGCAAGGACCGCACGGCGCTGCAGGAGCAGGTCAAGCACCTGATGTCGCTGAACCGCGAGCTCAGCGATGACGCGAAGAACCTGACGCTGGCGCTCAAGGGCTCGGCCAAGGCCCAGGGCAACTGGGGCGAGCTGATCCTCGAGCGCGTGCTCGAGGCCTCGGGCCTTCGCAAGGGCATCGAGTACGTCGTGCAGGACACTCAGCAGCGCGACGACGGCAGCCGCGTGATCCCCGACGTCGTGATCCAGCTGCCGGAGGACCGCAAGCTGGTCGTCGACGCCAAAGTGTCCCTCGTGGCCTATGAGCGCCACGTCTCGGCCGGCACCGACACCGAGCGCATCGCGGCGCAGAAGGCGCACCTGGACTCGGTGCGCGCGCACATCCGGGGTCTGTCGGACAAGCGCTACCACGAGCTCTACGGCCTCAAGAGCTTGGACTTCGTGCTCGCCTTCGTGCCCATCGAGCCTGCCTTCATGCTGGCGGTGACGAATGACAGCACCTTGTTCAACGATGCCTGGGAGCGCAACGTGCTGCTGGTCAGCCCGTCGACGCTGCTGTTCGTGGTGCGCACCGTGGCTCACCTGTGGCGCCAGGAGGCGCAGAGCCGCAACGCGCAGGAGATCGCCAGGCGCGGCGCCGAGCTCTACGACAAGCTCTGCGGCTTCGTCGGCGACCTGGAGAAGGTGGGGGAGCGCCTGAACCAGGCGCAGGGTGCATTCAGCGATGCGCGCAGCAAGCTCGTGTCCGGCAAGGGCAACGTGATCCGCCAGGCCGAGATGCTGCGGGAGCTTGGGGTCAAGCCGACGAAGAGCCTGCCTGCGAGGCTCGCCGATGAATCCGAAGACGCTGCACAAGCGCCGCGCCTGGCGGGCGCACAGACGGCGCCTGAAGTCTTGGGGTCGTGCTAGCCAGTCATCACCAGGCGAAGCCGGCAGACTGAGCCATGGATCCGTTCACGACGCTGCTCAAGGCATCCGCGACGCGTGCGCGCAGGAGATTCGTGATCCATCACCATCGACAGGCCCTGCTGCGCATGCGTCAGAGCGAATCCGATCGCGACATCGCGGCGGCCCGCGTCAGGCCGCCGAGGCCCATGGTGATGACGGTCTTGGCTAACCGCGCCGGCGGGCCCCCGCACGATCTGCCCAAGCCGCACGGCGCCGCACGCCTGCGCTGGCCCCTCACCTCATGCGGCGGGCGGCGATGCCTCGGTCATCGCGTCTCGCGCCCGCCGTCAGGGAGATGCTCCAAGAGATCGCCGACCCCGATCTTGAAAAACGCACAGAGCCGGTTGATGGCTTCGAGATCCACCCGCGCTGCGGTCTCGTCGTACAGCAGGGTGACGGTGTTGCGATGCAGGCCGGTTTCGCGGGCGACGTCCGCGATCTTCAGCTTGTGCTCGCCCATCAATCGCGACAAGTGGCACTTGATCATGTCGTGCTACATGACAAAACACATGACAAACTCAAAAAAAGACTTGTCACAAGGCGGTTAACGATGCAAAATGTCATTCAGAATGGAAGACCGCGACGTGAAGAGGCATCTCGTCTTCGCGCGATTGTCTGCCTCACCTCGCGAGGGTCCAAGTCCGTGTCCGACTGTCCGTGTCCGCGATTCGAGCCTTTCGTCGGTCTGCAGGAGCTTGCCCATGCCGGTGAGCGCGGTGGACCTGTACGGCGAGGCGCGCTGGCGCTGGCGATGGCGTTCACTCCCGATCCTGTCCTTCATGAAGACCCGAAGCGGTTCGAATGGCCTCCCGAAGCGGTCACGAGCCCAGTGGAGGCGGCTGCAAGAAATGCCTTGAGGAACAAGGGAAGTTCGCAGTGCGGGCAAGGGATCGAGCGCCGACTTACGAATTATTTACTAGCCTCTCTTTTTTTTTCTATGTGGCCTGGCGTCCCGCCGGCAAGCATGCGAGGTGCTGCTGCTGCGAACGGGCCTGGCGCTGCTGCGGCGCGCATCGCATGCCTGCAGCGTGCACCCTTCATGCCTTGGTATAGCGCAGCAAGGGCAATTCACGGCGCCCTGCGGATGGGCAGCAGGCGGACTCCGCCGCGCCTTGCACGCGCAAGGGTTGCGTCGCGCAGAGCCCTCGTACGAGCTCGTACGACCAGGGCGCCGCAGGCGGCGCGAGATGCTCTGCCGGGCGTCGTTCTTCCGGCAAGCAAAGGCGGCAAGGGCTTGCACGCCGTGGCGCGCATGCCGGGTTCAACTGCCGTGACGCGCGGAATGCGCGGTCGCGCCCAAGCGGAGGACATGACGTGAGCCAGAGCGAACGAATGTATCGACTCAAGAACTGGTTCGACAGCGGCCGCTGCCTGTCCCGCGAGTGGCTGCTGAGGGAGATGGGCGTCTCGCGTGCGACCCTGATGCGCGACATCGCCTACCTGCGCGATCGCCTGTCCGCACCGATAGCCTACGACCCCGAGCGTCGCGGCTGGTACCTGGACCGGGGCGAGTCGTCGCCGGGCACGCGCAGCGAGCTTCCGGGACTCTGGTTCGATGAGAACGAGCTCGCGGCACTGCTGACGACGAGGCATCTGCTGGGACAGCTTGACGCGAGCGGCTTCCTCGCCGAACGCATCGAACCCCTGCGCCAGCGCGTCGCCGAGCTGCTCGGTGCGGGCCAGCAGGCGGATGCCCAGGCCGCAGGCCGCATCCGGCTTGCGAGCGTGGCAACACGACGGCTTCACCTGCCGCACTTCCAGATGGTTGCGCGTGCGCTCCTGCTGCGTCGCTGCCTGCGCATCGGCTATCACGCGCGCAGCCGCCAGCAGACCACGCAGCGCACCGTCTCGCCACAGCGGCTCGTGTACTACCGCGACAACTGGTACCTCGATGCGTGGTGCCACCTGCGCGACGCGCTGCGGAGTTTCGCGGTCGATTCCATCGTCGCGGCGCAGATTCTCGACGAAGTCGCGCGCGAAGTGCCGGACAGCGAACTGGACGACGTCCTGGCCTCCGGATACGGCATCTTCGCCGGCGCCACGGTGCGCTGGGCGACGTTGCGCTTTGGCGCCGAGCGCGCGCGCTGGGTGTCCGCGGAGGTCTGGCATCCAGACCAGCAGAGCCAGTGGGACGCCGAGGGCCGCTGGCTGCTGCGGCTGCCGTTTGCCGATCCGCGCGAACTCGTCATGGACATCCTGCGCCACGTTCCCGAGGTCGAGGTGCTGGCGCCCTACGACCTGGAGGAGGAAGTCCTCCGGCGTCTTCGTGCCGGCGTCGCGCGCATGGAGATACTGGATGAATGAACAGTAAGCGAACGGGAAGGAGGCTCATCCCGTGAGACTGTTCGTGTTCATCATGTCGTGTCGAACCCTCGAGGAAGATGATGACCGAGGATGACTATCGCTCCTTCTTCGCCGCCGCGTTTGGTCTTGCCCGAGTCGAGCCGTTCGACTTCCAGCACCGAATCGCCAGCGCGCCATGGCCGGATCTGCTGAGTGCTCCCACCGCGCTCGGCAAGACCGCCGGCGTCGTGCTGGCCTGGATCTGGAAGAGAGGCTGGCGCCCGCAAGGCCGATCGATGGATCCAGATCCGGGAACGCCGCGGCGCCTGGTCTACTGCCTGCCGATGCGGGTGCTGGTCGGGCAGACTGCACAGAGCGTGCGTGGCTGGCTCGAGCAACTCGGCGTTGCCGGGCGACCTGGCCAGGGTCGCGTTTCCGTGCATGTGCTGATGGGCGGCTCGGAGGACGTGCGCGAGGCGGACTGGGCCGAGTACCCCGAGGAGGACATGATCCTCGTCGGCACGCAGGACATGCTGCTGTCGCGTGCGCTGATGCGTGGCTATGGCATGAGCCGCTATCAGTGGCCGGTGCACTTCGCGCTGCTGCACAGCGATTGCCTTTGGGTGTTCGACGAGGTGCAGCTGATGGGCGCAGGCCTCGCGACTTCGATCCAGCTCGACGCGTTTCGGCGCAGCCTGCCGCTGGGCCGGGGCAGCCGCACGCTGTGGTTGTCGGCCACGATGAACCGTGACTGGTTCGATACCGTGGACATGAAGCCGCACCTGGCCGCCATGGCGAGCCTCTCCATCAGCGACCGGGATCGGCAGCAGGCCCACGAGCGTCTGGCCGCGGTCAAGTCGCTGGCTCGGGCGGGCGTCTCGCTGACCAAGGAGGCAGGCAGCAAGGGTGGCGCCGAGGCCTACCTGGACGCGCTGGCCGATCTGGTGCTGAGCCACCACGACGAGAGCGCGCAGACGCTGGTCATCGTCAACCGCGTGGACCGGGCGCAGCAGTTGTTTCGCCGTCTGCGTGCCCGTCGCGCGGGCAAGGCCGACCTGCTGATCCACGCCCGCTTTCGCGCTGCGGAGCGTGCTGCCCAGGCGACGCAACTGCAGGACGGCGAACCGCTGGACCGCATCATCGTCGCGACCCAGGCCATCGAAGCCGGGGTGGACATCTCCTCGAAGGTCCTGATCACCGAACTGGCGCCCTGGGCGTCGCTGGTGCAGCGCTTTGGCCGCTGCAACCGCTACGGCGAGCACAACGTGGCGGGCGCGCGCGTCTTGTGGGTCGACATCGACGATGACGCCGACCTCAAGCCCTACAGCGCAGAGTCGCTGCGTGCGGCGCGCAACAAGCTGAATCGGCTGGCCAGCGCCAGCGCGCAGGATCTCCCACCGACAGACGAGCCGCGTCCGCTGACCGCGGTCTTGCGCCGCAAGGACCTGCTGGACCTGTTCAACACCGATCCGGACCTCTCCGGCTTCGACGTCGATGTCTGCGACTACATCCGCGACAGCGGCACGCCTGGCGTGCAGGTCTTCTGGCGCGCCTTCGATGACGATCCGAACCAGCCTCAACCGCAGCCCCAGCCGAGCCGTGACGAGTTGTGCCCGGCCTCGATCGGGCGGGCGCTGGCGTTTGCCAAGCGCAAGGACGTTGCCCTGTGGCGCTGGGATGCCCTCGATCGCGAATGGGTCAGGCTCGAGCGAGATCGCGGTCTGCGTCTGCGTCCGGGGATGACGCTGCTTGCCCGCTGTGCCGATGGGGGGTACGACCCGGTCCTCGGTTTCGATCCCGATGCGAAGGAGCCGCCGGTCTCACCGCTCGCGCCGTCCGATGCAACGGCGCCGGAGGACTTCTCCGACGACTGGCGCTCCCGCCAGAACAAGCCGGTCCCGCTCGCCGACCACCTGGGGCACGTGGCGCGCCATGCCGCGGCGCTGTGCGCGGCCGTGGGGGAAGCGGCGTTCAAGAGCAGTGTGGTGCGAGCAGGCCGCTGGCACGACGTCGGCAAGGCGCACCCGGTCTTCGACCAGACCATGCACGCCTGCGGCCTGGCACCTGCGGGCCTGCTCGCCAAGTCACCCTGCAGTGCCAGGCACGGCCGCAGGTACTTCAGGCACGAACTGGCCTCGATGCTCGCGTGGCTGGCGCAGCACGGCGATGAACCCGACACCGATCTGATCGCCTACCTCGTCCTCGCGCACCACGGCAAGGTGCGCATGAGCCTTCGTGCGATGCCGACCGAGACTGCGGACCCCGGCGTCGTGCGGTTCGCGCGCGGCGTGTGGGAGGGGGATCGGCTGCCGGCGCTGGAGTTCGACGGTGAACACAGCGGCGAAACCCGGCTTGGGCTTGCCCTCATGGAGATCGGCCTGGGCGAGCAAGGCCCCTCCTGGGCCGAGCGCAGCCTGAAGCTGTTGCAGGAGCACGGCCCCTTCCGACTTGCCTGGCTCGAGACTCTGGTGCGGCTGGCCGATTGGCGCGCCAGCCGCGACGAGCAGCTTGCAGACAATGCACAAGGACAGAACAATGGCGCTCATGAACTGGACCCAGGCCATCCGCCAATGGCGGCTGCTCACGCCGGAGGAGCAGCGGCAGATCCGCCGCCGCAATCTGCCGCGCAAGGTGGCGCGCAGCATGGCTTTCGAGGGCGAGCCGGTGGACCAGCAGATGCTGGAAGCCGAACTCGACCGCCTCACTCGGCCACCCGGCACCTCGACACCACGCTCGGCGTCCTGAGCTACGCCGAACTGGCGCCGCATCTCGCGCGGCGCCTCGAAGCCTTGCAGCACGCGATCGGTGAAGGCGAACTCGATGCGCGCGAGCTCTGCGAGGAGCTGTTCCTCGAACTGCATCGCCGGATCTGCGGCGATCTGACACCCGCGTTCGCAGGCCGATGGCGGACCACCGACGTGGTGGTCGGAAGCCATGAGCCGCCGCCCGCGTTCCAGGTCGGGCAGCAGATGCGCGACTATGTGCGCGATCTCGCCACCCGTCTGGCGCACCTGCCGGCGCAGCCCGACCCCCTGTGGCTGGAGGCCCTGGCCTTTGCCGAAGGGCGCCTGCTCAGCATCCACCCGTTCACCGACTTCAATGGCCGCGTCGCGCGCGCGTTCATCGACTGGCTGACGCGGCGGCTCCATCTGCCCGACGTCGATCCGACCCCCGACGCAGGCGAGGCGAGCGAGCGCTATCTGGAAGCGCTGCGTGCCGGCGACCGGCGCCAGTGGCAGCCGCTGATGGGCATCTGGCGTGAACGTCTCGAGCGAGGGCCTGGTCGATGAACGAGATCCGTCTGGCCGGCTGCACGACGACGCCGCTGGCGGGCTACCTGAAGGCGCTTGGCGTGCTGCGCTTGCTGGCCTTCAAGCATCCGGACGTCCGCGGGTACTGGCGCGGCGAGCGGTTCGTGCTGCGCACGTCACTCGATGAGCATGGCGTGACGGACTTCTTTCTCAACCACTACGAGCCGACACCTATCGTCGCGCCCTGGAACGGCGGCAGCGGCTTCTATGCGAAGGACAACAAGGCGGCCTTGCACGCGATCAAGGACAGCACGAGCCCGCGTTTCGCGGCGTATCGGCAAAGCTTGTCGGTCGCCGACGACGCCCTGGCTCCCTTCGGTCGCGATGAGAGCCCCAAGGGGGTTCAGAAGTCGCGCCTGCTGTCCGCCGTGCGCGGCTCCTTGCCCGAGGCGGCGCTCGACTGGTTCGACGCGGCCGTCCTGCTTGCGGGTGGGGCGCCGCACTACCCTTCCTTGCTGGGTACGGGCGGCAACGACGGCCGCCTCGACTTCACCAACAACTTCATGCAGCGTCTGGGCGAGGCGCTGAGCATGAGCGATGAGCCACCGACGCCTGCAGCCCGCGAATGGCTAGCCACGGCCTTGTTCGCGGTTGCGGCGCCGAACCTGGTCAAGAAGGCCATCGGACAGTTCTCACCGGGCCAGGCCGGTGGCCCGAACGCAGCCACCGGCTTCGAAGCCGATGGAGCGATCAACCCCTGGGACTTCGTCCTGATGATCGAAGGTGCGCTGATGTTTGCCGCGGCTGCGGTGCGCAGAAGTGCCGATGACCCGTCGGGAGTCCTGAGCTACCCCTTTGCCGTGAGAGCTGTTGCCGCCGGTGCAGGAAGCGTGGCCGAAGGGGAATCGGGGCGCGACGAGATCTGGCTGCCGCTATGGCAGCAGCCGGCCAGCTTTGCCGAGGTGCGCGCGCTGATGGCCGAAGGCCGCGTGGCTCTGGGCAGGAAGCCCGCGCGCGATGCGCTGGACTTCGTTCGCGCGGTTCACCACCTGGGCTGCTATCGCGGCATCCGCAGCTTTCATCGTTACGGGTTTCTCAAGCGCAACGGCGACGCCCACTTCGCCACGCCGCTGACGCGCGTTCACGTCAGCGATGAGCCTGCGCCCAGCCTGCTCGACGAACTCGACAGCTGTGAGTGGCTGCAACGATTCCGGGAGTTCGCGCGTGGGAATGGCGTCGCCAAGCGCTTCCCGATGTTGCGCCGGCAACTCGAGGATCAGGTCTTCGATCTCTCCAGCCGCGAGCCGAACCCGGCCGAGATGCAGTCCTTGCTCAAGCTGCTTGGCGAGATCCAGCACGCGCTGGCCCGCAGCACCAAGGCGCGCGAAGCGGTTGCACCGATTCCACGGCTGTCCGCGCGCTGGGTGACGGCTGCCGACGATGGCACGCCCGAGTTCCGCATCGCCAAGGCGCTCGCGGGACTGCGCGGGGTGGCCGATGTCGCGCTGCCGCTGCGCTCGCAGATCTTCCCCGTGCAGCGCAGGTTCGATCAATGGATGACGCCAGAGGCCGGTGAACCGGTTCGCATCCATCGCGCCGGCAGCGGCCGGCTGACGGACATGCTCGCTGCCTGGCTTGGCCGCCGACTCTGGCTGATGGACAGGCTCGAGATGCAGGACAAGCCGCTGTCGAGCCCGGCCGGGGCGATGCTGGATGACGTTGCCGCCTTCCTGCTCGAGCCACGCATGGACGCACGCATCCAGGCGCTGCTGCCAGGTCTGAGCCTGTGCGAAATCCCGCCGGACGCCGAGCTTGGCGCGGGCGAAGGCCGGCTGCCAGCGGGCTTCGGCCTGATGAAGCTGACCCTGACCCCTGAGCGCGAGCTGCGCAGCCTTGGCCTACTCGCGCAGGGCGAACGTGTGCCGAACGCTCCAGGCATGCTGGCCACGCTGACGGCCGGCAATCCCGACAACCGCGCCGTGATGCTCGCGTGGCGGCGTCTGCGCGCCAGCGGGCTGACGCCGCGCCTGGGCACCTCGCTGCCGAGCCTGGCGGGGATCGACAGCGCAAGAGCCGCTGCCGCGCTGCTGATCCCGCTGCGCTGGGCGGCGACGGCTGCGCTTGCCCGTGCCCTGCTGGAAGAGCCCGAAGCCTGGCCTGATGCCGACACATCGGCGCCGACCCATTGACCCGAAGGAGAACCACGACATGAAGATCGACCTGGCACCCCTCGACGCTGAGCCGCGTCTGCTGATCGAAGCGCGCCTGCAGCCCCTGCAGGGCACGCGCTTCCAGCCGACCGGCTTTCCCGAGATCGGCGCGGCGCAGTACGACGGTCCGGACGGCGCCTCGATGCTGCTCGTCGAGTCCCCGCAGAGCATGGCCAACCGGCTGGAGGCGGTGTGCTGGGACAGGGTCGCCGAGGACTGGGTCGCGCCGCTGAGAGGGCTGTCGGTCGTGCGGGTCAAGGACAAGGACGGTCATTCGCTGACCAACTCGGTGCTGGAGGCGCATCGCATCAACTCGCCATACATCCTGGAGGGTCAGGACAAGAGCGCGTTCAGTGCGCTCAAGACCCCGTTGGCCGACATGGAAGAGGGCGTCGTCGACTTGCGCAAGCTCGCCCGGGTCCTGTTGAGGCTGGACGTGAATGCGCTGTTGCACGGCGTCTTCCTGGCGAAGAAGGACCTTGCCGGTGGGCGGCTGCGACTGCCTCGGGCCTTGTCGGCTTTCATCGAAGCTCGAAGCGTCAAGGTCGCTGCCAGCGGTGGGGTCAAGAACGATGCCGTGAACCCCTCGGGCGACACGTCAAAGGGTTTCGGCAATGTCCCCTTCTCGCGCGACGAGTTCGTCTCGCCCGAGATCAGGGCCTTCTTCAATCTCGACTTGGCCCAGCTTCGCGGCTACGGCCTCGGCGAACCCGTCTATCGCCTGCTGGTCGCGTTGGCGCTGTTCAAGATCCGCGCGTTCCTCGAAACCGGCTTGCGCTTGCGCACCGCCTGCGACCTCGGATGCATGGGCGTCGACGTCAAGTGTCCGCAGGGGTACCGCCTGCCTGCGCTCGGCGAACTGAGCGCCGAGCTTCCCGGCCTGATCGAGCTCGCCAACGGTGACGCCGGCTTCGAGCAGATGACCGTCACCTACCGGAAGTAGAGAGCCATGCTGGCGCTGGCCTTCACCTTTCCCGCCGGGCGCTACCACGCGACGCCTTGGGACCGGCACGTCAACGAGGGCGCGGTCGCCTGGCCGCCGGAGCCCTGGCGCATCCTGCGGTCCCTGATCGCGACCTGGCACCACAAGGTCAAGCACGGCGGCCGGCACACGGAGGAGACGCTGCGCCGGCTCGTCGAGTCGCTGGCCGAGCAGCTGCCCGAGTACCACCTGCCTGCGGCGACCCACAGCCACACGCGCCACTACATGCCGCAGTTCAAGGCGAACGACACGACCCTGGTGTTCGATGCCTTCGCCGCGGTCGGAAAGGACGATCCCTTGACGGTGTCATGGCCGGACGTCGACCTTCCTGCCGACCAGCAGGCGCTGCTCGACGAACTGCTGGCCGTGATCGGCTACCTGGGCCGCGTCGAATCGTGGGTCGAAGCGCGACGCATCGCCAACCCGCCTCCGCCCAACTGCCGCCCGGGGGACGATGCGCTGGACCTCGAATCCGGCGAGATCGTCGGCGAGCGGATCAGCCTCGTCGCGCCGCTTCCGAAAGCGCAGTACCAGGCGCTGCGCGAACGCTTTCTTGGCGACAAGAAGGCCGCCAGGAAGCTCGGTGACACCTTGCCCGACGACCTGCTCGCAGCGCTCTCGGTCGACACCTCCGCCTTGCGCAAACAGGGCTGGAGCCAACCCCCCGCTGCGCGCATGGCCGACTACCTGCGGCCGCTGCATGCGCTGCGCCCGGTGCGCGCGCTGCGGCGGGCCGCGATGGGCTCCATTCACACGGTGCAGTTCCTGCTCGTCGGCAAGCCCCTGCCGCGGGTCGAGGACAGCCTGCGCATCGGCGAGTTGTTCCGCGCGGCGGTGATGGCCGTTGCGAAGAGGCATTTCGGCGCCGACGCCGTCCCTGCGATCTTCTCCGGTCACGATCTGCCCGGAGACAACCGCCACGGCCATGCCTTCTACCTGCCCTGGGACAGCGACACGGACGGTCGCATCGACCGGCTGCTGCTGCATGTGCCGCTCGGCATGGACGGCCGCCAACAGCGCGTGGTCGAGAGTC
>JBDHSK010000021.1:0-12360 GCA_039808025.1 Sphingomonadaceae bacterium
TGCTTTTATTCAAGTTCAGTGCAGGTTGACAGTTTTGTGCTCCGAAACCCGCCCGAACGCAAAGCCCGAAAACGTTACCAGCAAGCGTAAAGGACGACCCGACAACAACGAACAGACGACTATAAACAGAGAAAAAGTAAACCATTTTGACAGGTGAACACGGACATAAAAACGATACAACAAACGGACAACGAGTAAGCCGACACTCATTGCCGACCCTTCTGTGTTTTAATTTTTCCCCCACCGCACAAAAAAAATTGAATTGCGAAGCAATCACGAACACATTTAAAAATGAAAGTGTCGTAAGTAAATTCTATTGCCACCGCACAAATGGCACATTTGGTTTTGCCCGACACACAAGCCAACCCTTCGCAAAACCAAAAGAGCCATTTTTTGCCACCGCACTAAGGACGATTTCGGGTATATTAAAACTATCTTTACCGACAGAAAAACAATTAATAATTAAAGGACTAATATTATAAATGGCAACTCATAAACTTTCACTTTCCAGATTAGAGACTTTCCTGTTTGATGCTTGCGACATCTTGCGGGGAAATATGGACGCTTCCGAATACAAGGAATACATTATTTCTATGCTTTTTCTCAAACGGGTAAACGACCAGTTTGAAGTGCACCGTGACAGAAGAAGAAAAACATTGGTTGAAGTTCGTGGTGTTAGCGACCCCGAAATGATTTACGGTGAACTCGAAAGACAAAACGCACCTGAATACGACTTCTTTGTTCCGCTGGCTGCACGTTGGAAAAAATTAGATGGCGACCCTGAATTTTACACAGACGAAGAAGGCAAACAGCAGCCTTACAATTACATTAAAGACCTAACTGAAGAAATAGGCGACCACCTGAACAAAGCACTTGCAGCCTTGCAGGAAGCCAACCTTGACAAGTTGGACGGTGTATTCAATCAGGACAACATCAACTTCAACAAAACTTTTGGAAAGAACAACAAGCAAATCAGTGACGAAGATTTAAGAAAGTTGATTCAGGAGTTCAACAAGAAAAGTTTAAGAGACGACAACTTAGAGTTTCCTGATTTGATGGGTGCTGCTTATGAATATTTGATAAAACACTTTGCCGACAGTGCCGGAAAAAAAGCAGGAGAATTCTACACTCCCAATGAAATCGTAAAACTGTTGGTGAATATTCTGGAACCCGGAAAGGATGCTGAAATATACGACCCCACCGTGGGCAGTGGCGGTATGCTGATCGAATGCAAAAACTATGTGGAAAGCCGCTACGGTTCGGCAAAAAATCTTTCGCTTTACGGACAAGAAAAAAGCGGAACCGTTTGGGGCTTGTGTAAAATGAATATGTTGTTTCACAACATTTACGACAGCAAAATATTGAACGGTGACACTTTGCTCAATCCTTTGCATTACGACAGCGACAGACCCGGAGAATTGAAAACCTTTGACATTGTAATTGCCAACCCGCCTTTTTCGCAGGATTACGCCACTACCAACATGAAGTTTAAAGAACGCTTTAGTTTTTGGATGCCTACCAAAGACAAAGCCGATTTTATGTTTGTGCAGCACATGGTTTCTTCACTCAACAACGAAGGACGCATGGCGGTGGTAATGCCACACGGAGTTTTGTATCGTGGTGGTGAGGAAAAGAAGTTCAGAGAGCATTTGGTGGCTCATGGTTATTTGGAAGCCATAATTGGTTTGCCTTCGGCATTGTTTTACGGGACAGGCATTGGGGCTTGTGTGTTGGTCATCAATAAAAAAGATGCTCACCTGCGAGACCATGTATTGTTTATCAATGCTGACCGAGAATACAAGGAAGGGAAAAACCAAAACAAACTGCGACCAGAAGACATTGAGAAAATTACCTACACCTATCGCAAAAAAAAGGAAACACCCAAATACAGTCAATTGGTGGCAAAGAGCAATGCCATTGATGCACTTAACAGTTTAGAGAAAGAAGATTTTAATTTCAACATCCGCAGGTTTGTGGACAATTCACCGCCACCCGAACCGCAAGATGTGCATGCACACCTGCAAGGCGGTATTCCAGAAAGCGAAGTAAATGCTTTGCAACATTTGTTTGACTGTTACAATGGCTTGCGTGAAAAGTTATTTGTGCCACTGAAAGCAAACTATTTACAGTTTAGTGACAGCATAGCACACAAAGAAGAAATTAAAAAACTGTTTGACGAAAGCGATGAAATAAAAACCGCTAATGGCAAATACAACAACGCCATAAACGAATGGTGGGCTTTGCAAATTCCGGTGATTGAATTGTTGCCCGAACAGAAAACCAATGTGTTCGACCTGTATCATCAGTTCTCTAAAACGCTGACTGAAAAACTGCAAGCACTCCCCATTTTAGATGAGTTCAAAATCCGTGGCTCATTTGCCAGTTATTGGAACAGCATTACCAACGACATTAAAAGTGTGGATGCCAGTGGATGGAATGCCGAACTGATTCCTGATGATGAAATTTTGGAAAGCCAGTTTCCTGAAGTGTTGAAGGAGTTGAAAAAAAACGAAGCAAGGCGAGACGAACTGCAAGCCAAATTTGACGAAGTAAACGAACTGGAAGATGATGTGTGGAACGAAGAAGATTATGAGGTATGGCGTAGCAAAGAACTGAAAGACCACAAAGAAGCCATTAAAGCCATAAAAGGCGAACGCAAAGAAGCCGACAAAGAATTTAAACTCTTGGTAAAGCGGATAAAGGCAAACGAAAAAGCATTGAAACAACAGCCTCAATTGGCTGCTGAAATTGCCCAACTGAAAACCGAAGCAGATAAATATGTAGCAGAACTGCAACGATTGGATGGGGTGATAGAAAACGAAGAAAGCCGCATGGCAAAACACACCGAATTGGAAGAAGAACTAAAAGCCTGCAAGAAAAAAGTAAAAGAGATAAAAGACCATAAGCAGGATTTGGTGGACAAAGCCCGTTTACTTATTACACCAGAAGAAGCCAAAGACCTGATTTTATCACGCTGGCTGAGAACACTGCAACAAACCGTAAACGATTATTTGCAAGCACACCATCGCCAATTGTTGCAAGCAGCGGAAAATCTTTGGGAGAAATATACCATTCCATTGCACAGTATTACAGATGAAAGAGATGCTGAAACTGAATTATTGAACCAATTTTTAGTTGAATTAGGATATGAGTAAAATCAAAATTGGTGAACATATAAGAATCATTCCAGGTTTTCCTTTTAACTCGGCATTATTTAATAATGATGGTGAAGGTTTGCCATTGATTAGAATAAGAGATTTACTCACTTCTAAAATCGAAACTTACTACAGAGGTGAGTTTACGAAGGAATACTTAATTGAAGAAGGAGATATTTTAGTTGGAATGGACGGTGACTTTCATATTGTAAAATGGAGAAATAAGACCAAAGCACTTTTGAACCAACGAATAATGAAAGTCGCACAAAAAGAAGGTGCTAAAATCAATATTGAGTATTTCTACTATTTTCTTTTCCCGTTTCTTTCTGAAGTCTGGGAAAGAACAACAGCAACTACAGTTAAGCATCTTTCAACTTATGATGTATCGGAAGCAGAAGTTGTGTTTCCGGCATTAGAAGTCCAACAACGCATCGCCAAAATCCTATCCACAGCCGATGCGGTGATAGAAAAAACCCAGGCCGCCATTGCCAAATACAAAGCCATCAAACAAGGCATGTTGCAGGATTTGTTTACCCGAGGCATTGACATTTCCACCAACCAACTCCGACCACGATACGAAGATGCACCGCACTTGTATAAAGAAAGTAAGTTGGGAATGATACCAAAGGAGTGGGATGACAAAGTATTCGGAAAAGAAGTTGATTTAATTCATGGACACCAATTCAGAGATTATGATTTTACTGAGTTTGGAATTCCGGTTGTAAAAATCGGACAAGTAAAACCTGAGAATGTTGATTTATCAAACTGCTCATTTGTTCGTGCAGGTCGAGAAGAAGAATTCCAAAACGAAATAATCAGAAACGGTGATGTGTTAATGGCGTTAACCGGAGCAACACTTGGTAAAGCATGTTTAGTAAAAGGATTGAACGGAATTGTGTTGCAGAACTACCGTGTTGGAAGATTTGAACCCATCATCAGGGAAAATGACATGGATAAGGAATTTTTATACTACTTGCTAATAGCAGGTGATTTATTGACACAAATTTTCAATAAAGTAAATACAGGAGCACAAGGAAACATAGGCAAAGCAGATTTTGAAAAAGCAACTTTCAAAAAACCACCTTTTGCCGAGCAACAAATAATTGCAGCAAGATTAAGAGCAATAGATACAAAACTCCAAACCGAGCAAAGCTACTTACAGAAAATGCAATTGTTGAAAAAAGGATTAATGGAAGATTTGCTGAGTGGGAGAAAGCGGGTGACACTAACAACTGAAATAAAAGAAATTGCATGAGTAATAATGAAAATATATTAACAGGATATTGCTTTTTAGCCGCTTTAACTGAAAATCAAAACGACTTATACAATCATGTATATGTTCCAATTTGCAAAAGGGCACTGAGTTTATATAGTTTACGAGGCGGCACGCATGGTAACGCCAATGTCATAAAGCAACTTATAAAAACAGAATATGGCATTGACGTGCCGCAATTGGTCGTAAAAAAGCTTATCAACGCTACATTCAAATCACTGTCAAACCGAGCTAGGAGAAAATACAGCTTCAATGTTTTTCAGCATGGTGAAACATTTGAAATTCAAAAGTATGCTTTCAGTGATTTAGAAGTTCAATATAAGAAAGGACAAAGAAATGCAAGAGCATTACAAGAAGCTTTTGAAGTTTACCTAAGTTCCGAAGGAATCGAAACGGCAGGTCTCCCAACCTTTGCACACTTTTTAGAAAAAAACAAAAGACATCTTGCTGCATTTTTCAAAAATACAGGCAACATAAACGGGGATAATGTTGATGCAAGCTATATCCACCATGTTGCATTCTTAGAACATGTAGATACAAGCAATAATGACTTATTTGAAATTGCCAAAGGGCTTTATATTGGTTCCATTGTGGCAAGTTTCTTAGAAGCCGGAATTGACTTAGAGCCGAAATTTGAGCCAAGCGAAGTTTATTTTCTTGATACTCCTATTGTGTTAAGGGCACTTGACTTGCAAAAGGAAGAAGAAACCGAACCAATTAAGGAGCTTTTAGAAATTATTAAAAACACTGGTGGTAAAATAAAAATACTTTCGATTACAATTGAAGAAATATACAAGGTTATAGAAAATGCTATTGGCAATTACAATGGCACCACGCCAACATCTACAATCAATGAAGCCTGCATAAGACTTGGCAAAAACAAGGCTTGGCTTATTACTTATAATGGCAATCTTGAAAAGAACATTATTGAGACACTTAAAATCGAGAAGGAAACCATCCAACAAGCATTCATTGAAAAAAATCGAACATCACCAGATGTAAAAGCATTGCAAGAAAGGCGTATTAGAAAAGGAAATGCCTTACATGATGTTTTAGCTTATTTATTTGTGAGACAGTTAAGAGGAAGTTCAATCTCATTGTTTCAAAAAGCAAAAGCATGGTTTCTTTCCAATAATACAGAATTGCTAAAATTTAACCGTGAATTGAATCCTAATAGCGGTATTACTGAAATTGTAATGCCAGATGCTCTAACCGGATTATTGTGGTTAAAGAATCCAACAAAACTAATTGAGAAAGTAAAGTCAGTAGGTTTAAGCGAACTAATGGCGATGACACTAAATGAAGAAATTGCAAGCAAGGAGTTAATAAATGAGTTTGAATCAACAATAAAAGGATTAGACGGAATTTCCGAAGATGATTACAGAGTTCTTTTAGAATCAGTGGCTCACGAATCAGCTAAGAAAATAGAACAGTTCAATGAAGTTGCAGAGCAAGACAAAGAAAAGGCCAAAGTCATTGCTCACAAAATTGTTGAAAAGGAACGTAGCAGACGAGCCAAAAATGTAAAAGAAATTAAGGAAGCACAAGCCGCCAAGAATCAAGAAGAAACTAAAAGTAAAGAGCTACAAGAACGCCTTGATAAAATCGAGAAGGATTTAGCAAAAGCTCAAAGTAGTTCAGAAACTTCACAAACTCAATTGGAGGTTCTTTCTGAAAAAGTAACAAATCAGGAACGCCTACTTAAAAGAATAATCTGGACGCTTATTATCACAATTGTAATCGCTGGAATTGCGGTAGCAGGATTTTACGTTTATGAGACACTTTCTATAGCATTAAAAATATTCAATTGGATTTTGTCAGCAGGTGGCTTATTCGGCTTTGGTAGTTTCATTCTCAATTTAATTAAGTTCTTTAAAGGCAAATAATATGGCTGAATACATCAATGTAGAAAAACCGTTCTTGGATAAACTTCGCCAGTTAGGTTGGCAGGTTATTGACCAGGGACTCGGTGTTCCGCAAGACCCGGAAAAAAGTTTGAGAGAAAATTTCAAACAGGTATTGTTGCCAGCGGTTTTCAAAAGCACCATTAAAACCATTAACAAAACTACCGATGGCAGAGAATGGCTTAGCGACAAGCAATTAGATGAACTGCTAACAGAAATTCAAAGTTTTTCGGGCAAAACGCTACACGAAGCGAACAAAGAAATTCACCGTCTTCTAATAAAAGGAACAACAGTAAACAAAAACGAATTAACCGGAGAAATAAATCCAACGGTTCGTTTGGTAGATTTTAAAAATTACGACAAGAACAGTTTTATAGCCATTAATCAGTTTCGATTGCTTACTCCCGGTGCAAGCCGCACAGGTATTATCCCCGACATTGTTTTGTTCTTAAATGGTTTGCCTGTGGTGGTGGTTGAGGCAAAAGATTTTGAAGTGGCTGAACCATTGAGTGAAGCCTACTTGCAGGTTACACGTTATGCCAACACAAGGCAAGACGATTACGGTGTAAAAGAAGGCGAAGAAAAACTGTTTCACTACAATATTTTCAGCATCATCACCCACGGCACCGAAGCAAGAGTAGGAACCATTAGTGCTGAGTTTGATTTTTACAATAATTGGGTAGACATTTTCCCTGAAGAATATAAAACAGTTCCCTATCCACCCAATGAAGAAAGGCAAGAGGTGATGATTTGCGGAATGTTGAACAAGGAAATATTGCTCGACATTCTGAAACACTACACCCTGTTTATGGAAATTAAAAAAGGCGTGGAAGTAAAAGTGGTGGCACGATACAACCAATACCGTGCCGTTGGTAAAATTATCCGCAACCTGCGGGAAGGCACTTCTCCTATGGAAAAAGGCGGTGTAGTATGGCACACCCAAGGAAGTGGAAAAAGTTTGACGATGGTTTTTCTCATTCGCAAAATTCGCAGCAGCCATGATTTGAAAGACCTGAAAATTGTTTCCATTGTTGACCGTGTGGATTTGGAAGAACAGTTGGCTGATACCCTGAAATACGCCAATGAATCATTATCCATCATTGACAGCAAAGCCGATTTGCACGAATTGGACGATGATACCGGAAACCTGAATTTGGTGATGATTCATAAGTTTTTGGCAGACAACAATGTTTCAGCCCAATCACTTATTGAAGCGGGTATTGTTCCCAAATTTGAAAAGTTTGAAACCATTAACAACAGCGACCGCATTTTGCTGATGGTAGATGAAGCCCACCGAACACAAGGTGGCGACATGGGCGATAATCTGTTTAACGCTTTTCCACATGCCACACGAATCGGTTTTACAGGAACTCCTTTAATGACCGAACGCCATGAAATAAAAACACATGAACGCTTTGGTGGAAAGTTAAACGAGAACGGAGAACCTTGGATTGATACCTACAAATTTGATAAAGCAGTTGCAGACAGAGCAACGGTAGAAATAAAATACATTGGCAAAGTTTCAAAAGACAAATTAGACGACAAAGAAGCCTTTGATGATGAGTTTGAAAAAATGTTTGAGAAGCGAACCCAAGCCGAAAGAGAAGAAATTCAAAGGCGTTACGGTTCGTTTATCGCCTATTTAGAAAGTAAGGAACGCATTGCCGAAATAGCCAAAGACATCATTGAACATTATTACACAGATATTTTAATCAATGGTTTCAAAGCACAGGTAGTGGCTTCAAGCATTGTGGCAGCCGTGCGATACAAATATGAATTGGAAATTGCCATTCAAAATAAAATTGCCGCACTGAAAGCCTTGCCTGATGGAGAAAGAGAAGAAGAACGCATCAAGCAATTAGAGTTTTTGCAAGTTCATGCCATTGTTTCTAGCATTGGCAATAACGAACCCGGCTATATCAGCAAAGCAAGACGAGAAGCAATTGATGTTGACGCAAAAAACAGTTTCAAAAAAGATTTCGACTATAACAAACCCGAATCAGGCATTGGCATTATTTGCGTTTGCGACCGTTTGATTACCGGCTTTGACGCACCTATTGAGCAGGTAATGTATCTCGACAAAATAATGAGAGAGCATGATTTGTTTCAGGCAATTACCCGTGTAAACAGAACCAAAAAAGGAAAATCGTTTGGGCTGATTGTGGACTACATTGGTGTTACAAAACACTTGCAAGAAGCGTTGGCAATATTTACCGATAAGGACAAGGACAAACTGAAAAACTTCTTAGATGTTTTCCGTGACATCAACAAAGAAATTCCGGTGTTAGAATCACGTTACAAACGCATACTGAATTTATTTGCCGAGCAAAAACTGAACGACATTGAAAACTTTCTGAATCAAAAGTTCACAGATGGAACGGCAGAATTTGAATTTGCTGAAAGTTGCATTGAGCAAGCTAAGAACATGAAATTCAGAGCAGAGTTACTCACCTATTCCAAAAGTTTCTTTGATAGTTTGGATTTGCTTTTCAATACACAAGCCGGAGGCGAATATTGGATTCGGGCAAAGCGATTGGGCTACATTCTTTGGCGAATTAAAGATCGCTACAAAGACGATACAATGGATTTGAAATGGGCTTCGCAAAAAGTTCGTCAATTAATTGATAAGCATCTTTTCTCATTAGGAATTGATACCAAGGTTCAGCAGGTTTCTATTCTTTCAGATGAATTCAAAAGCAAAGTGGATTATCTGAACAAGACACCGAAATCAAAAGCATCGGAAATGGAACATGCAATTCGTTGGCACATCAAAGTAAATCTTGACAAAGACCCAACGCTTTACAACCGCTTTAAAGACAGGCTTGAAACAATCCTTAATTCTTACAAAGAGAACTGGGAAGAAATAGTAAAGCAACTTGAAGGATTAAGAGAAGAAATGTCGGAAGGAAGAAAACCCGAAACTGAAGGCATTTCCATTATTGAAGCACCTTTTTATGATTTGCTGAAAGCAAACTTAACAACCGATAACGAAGACGAAATACATAAAACAAAAGAACTGACACACACTTTGCTTTTGCTCTTGAAAGAAACAGCAGCCATTAATAATTTCTGGAATAAGCCAGCAGAGCAAAGAACTATTTCGGGCAATTTAGAAGATGAAATTCGCTATTCACAGATAGAAGGATTCTCTGCAAAAGCAGCAGAACTGACAACTGAATTAATGAAGTTGGCTAAAAACAGAGAAGCAGATTTGAAATGATATTAGACGGCATTGATATTACGATTGAGAAAACCGACCGCAGAAAAACGGTGAGTATTTTTATTGAACGAAACGGTTCGGTGAAAGTGCTTGCTCCTGTTACTGCAAGTGACGAGAAAGTGGAAGCAGCCGTAAAATCAAGAGAGTATCAAATTTTCACCAAGTTAGCTAAGTGGAAAGAACTCAATCAGGGAAAAGTAAAACGAGAATATGTAAACGGTCAATCCTTTCTTTATTTAGGCAGAAATTACCGATTAAAACTTACCGAGAATCAAGATGTGCCATTGAAAATTAGTGGCGGCTTTTTTCACCTTGACAAAAAACATCTAAGCAAGGCAGACAAGGCATTTAAAGATTTTTATCGGGACAAAGCGGAAAAGAAAATCAAAGAAAGAATGAAACTGATTGAAGAAAAGTTTCAGCATAAACCGACAACCATTAAAGTTTTAGAACTTCAAAACCGTTGGGCTTCATGGACACCAAAGAACGGTTTGAACTTTCATTGGAAATGCATCATGGCTCCTGTTTCGGTGCTTGACTACATCATCACTCACGAAATGGTGCATTTGAAGTTTCCGAACCATTCAACAGAATTTTGGAATGAGTTGGACAAGAAAATGCCGGACTATCGTGAACATGAAAATTGGTTAAAACAAAACGGGGTAAAAATGTCGTTATGAGAACAAGCCAACGCACAGGTGTAAGCACATTTGCAAGCCGCACAAGCCCAAGCACAGACCAAAGCTTGCAAAAGAGCTTCCACCTTTCCAACCCAAGAAAAATTGAATTAAAAAAAATCTCCTCCCATTCTGAAAATAAAAAATACGCAACCACACAAGGCGACACGACAAAATCGCTGACATAGTATTGACAATGGTTTGCAAGGACGGAGGACAGAAGGCCTACTGCTAACAGCGGTTTGGCGTAATGGCGGGTTCAGTGCTTCGTATGACAGTTTTGTGGTAGGTTCAAATGCAGTTCTTCGATTGAACTTTTGTGTTAAAAATCCGCCACTACGCCAAGCCGCAAAACGTTGCCGGCAAGCTAAAGCAACATTTTGATATGAATAAAATTTATGGAATACTATTGCTCGGATTTTTATTAATTGGATGCAATGAAAACAAGGCTAATAAAAAAGTAGAACAAAATAAACCAGAACAAAACGTAGAATTCAACAAAAATCTAGCGAAGGAACTCGCTGAAATGGCAGTAACTGACCAATTAGCAGCCAGCAATGCTTTCCCTCCAAAAATATATTCACAATTTTCACAAAAAAAATGGGAAGCTTTTAAGGATAGTATTTTCAGAAGCAATCAAAAACGGATTGCGGAAATTTTTAAGAAATATGGTTTTGTGGGATATGATATAGCAGGAAAAAGCGGTTCAAACGATTTTTGGCTTATCGTGCAACATTCCGACCATAATCCAGATTTTCAAAAAAAGGTCTTAAAAAAAATGAAAATTGAAGTTGAAAAAGGAAATGCAGATTCGCAAAAATATGGACTTCTTGTTGACCGTGTAAAATTGAATACGGGAGAAAAACAAATTTATGGATCACAGGTAACCTACAATCCTAAAACAGGACAAGCTTACCCAAGAAAATTATCCGATAGCGCTACAGTCAATCAAAGACGTAAAGCAATTGGACTTGAACCCCTTGAAATTTATTTAAATAAAATGACAATAATGCATTTTAATATGAATAAAGAATATTTTTCAAAAAAAGGAATAACGGAACCAAAACTATATAAAACTAAAAAATAGCCAGCAGGCAACGGTTTGGGTATTGCCGAAGGCGGGGAGTTTTAGCACAAAAGTTCAATCGAAGCACGAATGTTGAACCTTGCACAAATGTCCAATCGAAGCCGTTCAGCCCCGCTTTTGGCAATACCGTGTTGGCGGTTCGTTCTTTTATCATCAGAGTTGTAAAGTTAATTTTAGATGTCCTCCAAGTCCTGTTTGAATAATTTTCATTAAAGTTGAAAGTCTAATATCACTTGCGTTATTTTCAATTCTTGAAATATATGACTTATTTGTTCCAACTTTTTCTGCAAGTTGTTCTTGAGTCAAACCAAGTTTAAGCCTTGCTTCTTCAAGCAAAACACCAAGTTGGAAAGCTTCAAACTCGTGTTCCCATTGTTCTCTTTTCTTAGCTCCTCTCTTGCCATATTTGTTGTCAAGAAGCTCGTCTAATGTCGTTATGTTATTTTCTTTCGTTTTCATATTCTGCTTTTATTTTTAATGCTTTTTCGATTTCTTGTTTAGGTGTTTTTTGTGTTTTCTTCTGAAATCCGTTGCCTAAAACAATCAAATTTCCTTTATCAAAGAAGGCGAATATTCTAAAAATGTTGCTTCCGAGTTCAACTCGAATTTCAAATAATCCGTCAGTTCCGGTCATATGGTCAAAATATTTTTTAGGAACTCGGTCAATTGTTCTCAACAAATTTAAGGTCCATTCGATTTTCTTTTGCACATCGTCTGTTTGGCTCTCATAAAAGTCCAAAAAGTATCGTTTATAGGCAATAACTTGTCTTAATATTTTCACTTTACAAAGTTAACTATTTAGACAACAATATGCAAATTTTTTTTGATTAAATTTCGATTTTGAATGTCGCAATAGAATGACCGCCAACGGTTTGGGTATTGCCGAAGGCGGGGCGTTTCAGCACTACTGTTCATTTGAAATACTAAAGTTGAATATAGCACAAAAGTTTCATAGAAGCTCGTCAGCCCCGCCTATTGCCAATACGATGTGTGTGCCCTGCGAAGGTACGGTAATGATGGGAGTCGGCCTCCCGCTTCCGGTGA
>JBDHSK010000022.1:0-10915 GCA_039808025.1 Sphingomonadaceae bacterium
AGAACGAAGAATGAAGAACGAAGAATGCTTTGCCCGCCGAAGCCTTGGCGAAGGAGGGAAGAACGAAGAATGAAGAAGACAACTCTGCGAGCTCTGCGCCTCCCTGCCTGCCGGCAAGGCACGGCGCGTGAAATATTCTGCATTAAACCATTGGTAGGAGTTCCCCAGGAACCACGAAGTAAAAAGAGTGAAAAGTGAAAATTCCGGACCGGTACTGTTATCTCTTGACGAATTTCGCCGTCCGTACCCCTTCATCTGACTGAGCGCGCAAGGCATAAAAACCAGCAGGCAGTGAGGATATATCAATCTCAAGGCTGGATGAACTGGAAGAAGTGTGGTATAATACCCTGCCTAACATATCAACGATATCGATTTCTACCATTGTTTTACTCTTGGTGGATTCAATGCTCAAAGTAATTGATTTACTGGCCGGATTCGGATAAATCTTAAACTGTGCCTGGGTGTCAGGCAATCCTGTGATGGAGACTTGCTCTGGATTTGACGGAGCACTTAGACACCCTTCAACGCTTACCACCACCGTATAATTTCCAGATTCGGAAACGTTAATAGATTGTGTTGTAAAACCTGAAAGCAAATTCCCATTTCGATACCACAGGTTCCCGGTGGCTACCCCTGATGTGAGCGTGACTGCCGCCGGGCTTACAATTGATGATGTCAGCGTTGGCTTCGGTGGAAGAATACAAAATGTGATACTCTGCTCTTGCGCTGCATAATAGTTTGCATTTCCCGACTGATTGGCTCGTACCGTTACTTTACCCGCACTATTGAGTGTCAGGATATTGCCATTAAGCGAAGCATGACTGCTTTCAACAGAAATGCTTACGGGTAGCCCCGAAGTCGTGGGTGGTGTTATGAGTTCGACGGTGGTAATCCCGTTAGGCTGGTCTGGTACGGGATCCAATACTATCTGCTGATCGTGTTTGATTACACGAAAAAGTTGATCGACCGGCTGTGCTGCTAGAACATTGCTGTTACCTGGCGAGGAAGCCGTTATTGTCGCCTGTCCCTCTCCGGCAATGGTAATTGAATTGGCATTGGTGACTGCTACGTTTGAATTGGAGCTTGAAAAAATCACTGGCTGAGCAAGGGAATTAATGGCCGAGAGTGTATAAGGTGGGCTGTCAGTGAATTTAACAGGGAGAGGATCAAACGTGATAACCTGATTTGCTTTTTGCACAGTCAGTATCTGTTGCGCCGCCCCCACGCTCACATAGTTAGGACTGGATGCGACAGTGGCAGTGATCGTGACAGTACCTGCACCGACAATGGTCAACATATTCTTGTTTATAGTGGCTACGCCGGGATCGCTGCTGGAAAAGGTAACAGCCAAGCCGGATGTTGCATATGCCTGGAGCCTGATGGGAGGGGAACCGTAAGTGATAGGGGGAATAGTATTAAATATCAGTTGTTGATTGCCAGGAGCGACCGTGAAGGTTTGCTGAACTGGAGGTGATTCAACATAATTTGAGCTTGCGGGGATCTTCCCCGTAATGGTAACTGTGCCGACGCCATGAAGTGTGACAAGGTAACCGTCTACAGTCGCAATTGACTCATCACTGCTTTTGAATATCACTTTAGTACCAGAGCTGGTGGTGGCATTAAGTACAAATGGAACGTCTGAAACCTTTTTTGCTGGTATAGGATCAAATGAGTTAATCGTCTGGGGGAGTTTTGAAAATAAGATCGAGTTTAGTGTAGTACCTGTTGTATTGTCAAAAAAGAATAATGTTGTGGATGTCCCATCCGGTTTTATTTTATACAAATTTCCGGAGCCTGCAACGTAGATTGAACCGTCTATGGCCTGAACCATCGAATTAAGGTTGTTATCTGAGAAAGTGACGGTATTGATGAGCCTGAAGTTATTCCCGTTCTCATCGACCGAGAACATCTTTCCACTGAAGGTGATGACACACAGGTCGCCATCATTCAATTCTATGATTGCTCTTGCACCATAACCGACGGTTGGGTTCAACTCAAAAATATTGGTTATGATGTTATTGAAATCTATTCTGAATATTGTGCCGTTGTCATAAGCGCCACCATTTTGTGAGGCGCCGTAAATCGCTCCATTGGAATGACGTATGATATTTATATACGGCCTTGCACTAGACGTGCCTCCCGGAAAATCAGCGAGTTTTGTGAGTGCTGACCCATCTTTCTTGACACTGAAAAGAGTCCCGGCATTATTCGCCCCACCATCCTGGGTAACACCATATATATAGCCAGTCGAATAGTCCAGCAAAGAAGTGGGTTCTCCCTGTAACGCAGGATTAGTGGATGTGTCGGCTATCCGCTGAAATCCAGTTCCATCGGCATTTACCTTGAAAATGAAATAGGTATAGGTGACGACGCCCTCTTGTCCGATCCCCCAGAGTGTGTCATCAGACATGTAAAATAGTCTCTTGCAAAAGACATATGTGCCAGGGATATCCGTGATAACGGAATAATTAGATCCATCCGGTTGTGCTTTGAAAATGGCTCCATTCCCAAAAGCTCCACCAGATGAGGCTACTCCGTACAACGCAGTATTACCGGGATTGCTGACTAGAACCATAGGCGAGCCGGCCGGTTGTGGAAAGTCTTTGACGAGATGATAACTCCCTGTCGAGCTAATGGTGAAAATAGTTCCTGCGTAGGACGGGCCACCTATATAAGTCATACCTATGAAGTTGCCAGTTTGAAACTCCAGCAATGGACCCAACATTGGATTGGCGCCTTTGATCCCGTCGAAGTCCAGCAACCTCGTATAATTTGTACCATCCTTTTTTATTTTGAAAACCACGCCAAGCCCGCTGGCCCCGCCCTGATAAGTCATTCCATAGAGATAACCATCGGTAGCTGATTCTACCAACGAACCCTGTGGTAGAGCACCATTATTTCCATCAAAATCGAGCAACTTGTCGTACCCTGAGCCATCAGTGTGTATGGAAAAAATAGTTCCCATGTCGTTTGTGCCGCCATTCTTGGTCATTCCATATAGAAGTCCATCTGAACCGATAATAAGTGAGGAGCTACCGTAGCTACCGTTGCTCTCCCCTGTGAATTCAACAAGCAGCGTAAAATTGGTTCCATCCGTTTTCACTTTGTAGAGTACACCCTTGGACAGGCTCCCCCCTCCACTGGTAACTCCATATAGATATTGATCAGGACCCTGGACGAGTCCACCCATGGGTGTGGATCCCAATGTGCCGTTAAATGAAACGAATTCACTGTAGCCGGTTCCATCCAGATTAATTGAAAACAGCGCTCCATAGCCAACCCCTCCTCCTTGCATTGTGGCTCCATACAATTTTCCATCGACTGCCTGAAGAAGTGAACCTGTCGCCCAATAGGATGTTGAAAAATTGTGAATTACAGAGAATCCTGTTCCATCTTTCTTTACGCGGTAAATATTCCCGGTGAATGATTGACCGTACATTGTTGTTCCGTACAGGTACCCGTTAGAAGCTTCAATCAAGCTTCCCTTTGGTGACGAACCGTCAGTATTAACGAAATTGTGAAGTACAGTGAAGCCTGTCCCATCCGCCGCCAGGGAAAATACTACCCCGTTTGCTGGGTTGCCTGCGTTAGGCAATACTCCATAGAGCCGGCCATCGGAACCGGTTATGAATCCACCGTTAGGCATCACGTTGGCTGATGCAGGAAAAGTGTAAGTCTTGTTAAATGAAGAGCCATCGGTTTTGATATTGTACAGGGTGCCTTTTCCATTCCCTCCTGTTTGTGCCGAGCCGGCCAGCATAAAAAGTCGTTCAGGAGTAGTGACATTGATGGTCTGGCTGGAGGACACAGGAAGGTAATTGGCATTTCCACTCTGAGTTACTGTAATCGTGCTGGTTCCCACTGCACCGATAACTGCAGCTGTTCCTGCGATGGCAACTACTTTAGGCCGGGAACTAGTAAACACTAACGGTAATCCAGTGTTGACACTTGCAATGATTTCGACAGGCGGATCGCCCAGGTGAGCTGGCGGCAGAGTATTTAGCGTAATTTGCTGTGTAGCTTTATTAATGGTAAGAAGCTTTTCTGCATGAGCAGGCAGATAATTTTTGTTTCCTGACTGGATAGCACTGATTTTGGTTGTTCCTGCGCCAACAATAGTAACGGTACTGCCGCTTACAGTTGCAACGGTGTCATACTGACTCGTCCATTGATCCACCAGCAGGCCGGATGTCGAAACAGCCGCATAAGAGATAGGAGAGTCCCCAAAGGTGGCGGTGACAGGCCCGGTGATACCAATACTCTGAGATAGTTTTTGGATGACCAGCGTTCTTGTGATAGACACCGCCGGCAAGTAGTTTTGATTTCCCAGCTGGCTCGCTGTGATCTCAACAGAGCCTGCATTGTTGATCACAATCTGACCATTGGAGATTGTAGCAACCGTAGGGTCGGCACTTGTAAGCGTGATCGGCAGCCCTGCACTTGAACTAAAGGGCGGAACAAAAGGCGGATCCTTGTATGTCTTGACAGGCATGGAAGAAAACAGAATAACATGTGCGGCTTTGCTCACAACAAATTGCCGTGTTACAGAGATTGCGGCATTGAAGCTGTTGTTGCCTGCCTGGCTTGCCGTGATTGTGCACTGACCTGCGCCAACTATGGTTACGGTGCTGCCCACAACCGTGGCAATGCTTGTATTGCTGCTCGTGAACACTATGGGGAGTCCGGAACTGGCTGAAGCAGTTAGGTCGAATGAAGGATCACCGAATATTTTGGCGGGTATACTTGAAAAGGTGATGGTCTGATCCGTCTTTTGGGCTCTCGCATATTGAAAGCCAGAGATGTTGAGAATAATAACCGATACAAAGAATAAGTGCTTCATCATATGGATCAGAGCAGATCAAGGGAGGTTGTACCCCCGGCTTCAAGATAGATCAGTTCTGAGTCTGTCGCCATTAGCATTTATAGGTAGTTGACATTAGCAGGAGGCTGATTCAATTGGGCTTGACAAGAATGTGAACTGCAGCACCTGATGTGTTATCTGGGCTCAGTGAAACCAAAGTGCTGTTCTTCCAGTAGGCTGGATAATTTGACGATCCGACGAAGCCGCTCCCCGCCAGGTAGACATCACCCTTGGTAACAAAGATCGAGTTGCCAACGGATTTAACAGCCATCATCACCGGCGAACCATTCTTCCAGTAAGTAGCAAAAGTTTGACCACCAATCAACTGTGTTCCGCTTACATAAACATCAGATCCGTCCACGAAAATTGTTGAACTGGAGGTAGCAGTAGCCGACGGACTTGGTGTGAGAGCCGTTTTGGTTCCGTTCTTCCAGAATACTGCGAAGCCATTGTCGGTCCCAGAGACATAAATATCCGAACCAACCACCTGGAGGGAAGTCGCGATTGATACGGTTGAAGCGCCGGGAAGCGCAACTTCGGTTCCGTTCTTCCAGTAGACCGCACCATTGTCTTGTCCGCATACATAAACATCTGAACCGGATACAAATATTCCACGAGTCGCCCCGTACTTGGTAAAGGGAAGGGATACCATGACTCCGTTTTTCCAATAGACAGGAGTATAGTCGGTGTTGCCAAATTGATAGCCTGCTACGTAAACATCCGGTTCAGAAACGAAGATGCCAGTGGCCTGCCCTGATGTCAAGGTTACCGGAAGTATGGTGGCAGTCTGGTTCTTCCAATAAATGGGTTTCATGGACCCACCAAATTGTGTCCCGACAGCATATAGGTCGGTGCCGGAAACAAATCCGGAAAACAGCCCGCCACTTGAATTAGGTACTGATGTCTTGTTTCCATTATTCCAATATGCTACACCTGAAGCATCAAGACCGACCACATAAACAGTTGTAGCAGGTGCAGCAGGTGCAGGAGTGGTGTCATCCTTCTTGCATCCAATTAATAGTGTACTAATCAATGCAATGCCACAAACATACCGTATCTCTAGTCTCATGTAGTCAATGTTGAAAGTTGAACGAAGAATGAGTCATTGAATGATTAAGTGTGATGAAAGATTGGGCCACAGCTGTAGCATGTTACCTGCCGTACACAACCGACAGTCCACAGTCTACAGTCTACCCTGTACGGCAGACCGGGCCTCACTTATCCTTGTGTCCGAATTCTGCCCCGGCAAAGATTTTGGCCGCCACGGCGATGATAAGAATAAATGGCTTCCCTAAGTGATCGACAATCATCTTCACCTGTTTGGGACTGAAGGAATTCCCGATGCGTGTTCCGAGATCAACTTTTAGTGTTTTCAGATACCTCCCAAAGGTTTTGGTTGAGACACGATAATGTTGAGCCATCTCCTTGTTGGTGTACGTCTGAATTTTGAAATCTTCTTTTAAGTCCTCGGTATCATTTTTTTTATTCTCCATAAGGGGTTTGGTTAGGCTTCTATACTACTTAATACTGATCCAGTTTAAGAGGCCCACTTTGCCGAACGTCAATATCCTTACCTCACGATGGATCATTCAATAATAGAATCATTTTCTATTATCGCCAATCGCGAATTCGTCATTTCTGTGCGAAAAACTTACACATGTGAGTTATGCGTCCGACTTGCCGCGGTGCTTCCGCTGAGCAATAGTTCTGTAATGGTTCTGGCTTGCGGCTGTAATGCGGCTGTAATGATTCTGTAATACCGCTGGCTTGCGGCTGGCTTATGGCTGGCTTATAGATAGCATATGTGTGGCATATGTCTGTAATGTTTTTCCAATACATCATGAATGCGCCAGGCCTGAGTGTCCGGAAACAGTACAAGTGGGACAAACTGGGACAAATGTGGACAAACTGGGACAAACTGGGACAAACTGGGACAGTGCGTCGCGCCGGCCCCGCACATTTGACCCAAGCATCGCCGAAGAAGTGATAAGTGATCAGAAGGGCGGAAAAAAATCGGGAGGTCACTGCGGACGATGTGAAACCAAAACAAAACGACAATGAGTAAAGTAACAAACAATCCGTTGCTCCAGAATGTGAGCGGCATGCTGGGAGACACGATGGTCTTCCGCAAGGTGCGAGGCAAGATGCAAATGGCAAACCGTCCTGCACCGTCGAAGAATCGTTCTCAGAAACAGTCGGCTGTGAAGCTTAGATTCCAGGAAGCAGCGCAGTACGCCGTGCAGCAGCTTGCACAGCGAGAATCCCGTGCATTGTATGAAGGAGGTATCACGGCTCAAAAACACTCTGCGCATGTGGTTGCAGTATCAGACTACCTGAACGCGCCGATCGTGCACTACATCGAAGCGGATGACTACCTCGGCAATCCGGGCGACACCATCCTTGTGAAGGCAACCGATGACTTCAAGGTCACGGCGGTCAAAATCGCGATAAAGGATAGTGAAGGAAACATCCTGGAAAAGGGAGAAGCATCGCCGCACTCTGACATTAATGTCTGGGCGTACACGGCGACTTCGGCAAATCCTTCTCTAAAAGGGACCACGATCGAGGCCATCGCCTTCGACCGGCCTGGCAACAAGACCAAGCTTGCGGTAACGATCTAGGTTCAAGTTCCAAGTTTCTGGTCTCTTGTTTCATGTTCTCCTGCGCAGAACCGCTGTGGTTAACTGTACACTCGCTGGCAGGCAACATGGACAGGAGCCAAAAGCATGGATAAGTTTCAAATTTCAGATTTCAGATCTCAGGGTGCGCAACCTGAAATCTGAGATCTGAAATCTGAAACTCATCAATCAACAAACCGACAAATCAACAAATCGACAAATAATCATGGCACGTCCAATCTTCAGCAACGGAATCCTCGTCGGCATCAGCGGTCGCCTCGGCGACGTGGTGTACCGGCAGTACAAAGGAAGAACGCTCACCTGCAAGCCTCCGGGACCCAGGACAACACCGCCGTCGCCCGCGCAGCGAAGAATCAATGAAAAGTTTAAAGCTGCAGGCCTATACGCCAGGGAGGTGATGGCCGACCCGGAAAGAAGCAAGGCCTATCAGAAACTCAAATCCCGCCACGCCTCTCTTTACCATGCAATCATGTCCGACTTCATAAAGAACGGACCCCTGCCTGATGGCTACCGGATTACTGGTTGTGGAACGAGGGTGAAGAGGAAGGCGGTGAGTAGTAAGTAGTGAGTAGTGAGTAGTGAGTGGTAAGTGGTAAGTGGTAAGTGGTAAGTGGTAAGTAGTTCAACCAGAAACTAGAAACCAGAAACTAGAAACACTTCAATCAACAAATCAACAAAACAAATCGACAAATGACTTATACATGGTTGCTAGACGCCGGTCACGGCGGGATGCTGGACGATGTCTACACCACCGCTCCCGGTAAGATGCACGTCTTCGATGACGGGCTCACCTTCTACGAGGGTGTGAACAACAGAATGATCGTCGACAAGCTGCGGGAGATCCTGCTCCGCAACGGGATCGAACACCGGCTCATTCACGATCGCGTCAGCGACACGCCGCTGGCCGAACGCGTAGCGCGCGCCAACCGGCTGCATGCAGAAAAGAAAAACTGCATCTACCTGTCGGTGCACAGCGACGCCATGCCCGACGGCGCACATGGCCAAGGTTCCGGCTTCTCGGTGTACACCTCCGTGGGCAAGACCCGCAGCGACGCCATCGCCGAAGTCTTCTGCAAAACCTACCAGCACAGGCTTGGTGAATTCAAACTCCGCAAGGATCTCGCCGACGGCGACCAGGACAAAGAGGCGGACTTCTACGTCCTGAGAATGACCAACTGTCCGGCACTGCTGGTGGAGAACCTGTTCTTCGACAACAGGGAAGAAGCAGAATTCCTACTAAGCGACAGCGGGCAACAACGCATCGCGATGGCAATGTTTGAGGCGATCTATCAGACGGAAGCCTTCACGATGAGTTAAAAGTGAAAAGACAGAAGTGAAAAGTGCTTTGCCCGCCGAAGCTTAAGCGTAGGTGGGAAGAACGAAGAATGCTTCGCCCGCCGAAGCTTTAGCATAGGTGGGAAGAAAGAAGAACGTTGAATGAAAAATGAAAAATGAGAACAACAACTCTGCGAGCTCTGCGCCTCCCTGCCTGCCGGCAGGCACGGTGCGTGAAACAATTTCACAGCGTAGTCATAATGCGTTTGCTCGGCCCGTATCTCACGCACCTGCCCGTCCGGCAGGCGGGAAGACGCCAAGGCGCAGTTCTTTTGCGTCAAATAAGTTCGCCTCGCAAGCTCGGGAGAACGCAAAGAAATGCGGTGCGCGCTGTCCGCGAATCTTTGTGCGCTCCCGAGCCATGCGAGGCAAACTTAGGTTCCAGCAAGCGAACTGCGGCTTCGCGGCTTTGCGTGAAATACTCCGAGCAAAAGAGACTGTGAACTGAGAACCATCAAACCAAGCCCGAAACCCAGAGCTCGGAACTCAGAACTTCAACCAGAAACAAGAAACCAGAAACAAGAAACCTTTAACCAAAACCTATGAAAACAATCAAATCAACTCCCATATCCAAATTTCTTACCACCCACAACCTCACCCATCTCCTCGTCGGTGTAGCCGACATGCCGCCGAGTGTACCGCTGCTGGTATGGCTCAACGACGCGGTACAAGACGATATCACGCTCGGCAAGGCAGATAAGAAGAAGTTCGCCGAGCTGTGCAAACGCGAACAAGAAATCACGAACCAAAAGAAACCCGACCGTCCCGCGGCAAAGAAGAACGACGACGCGAAGCGAAGGAGGGGATTCTTGCTGGGGATGCTGGGAACGATGATTTAAGTGAAGAACTAAAAGTGAAAAGTGAAGAGTGCTTCGCCAGCCGGCTTGCCCGCCGTAGCCTTAGCGGAGGAGGGAGCCTTTGGCGAAGGAGGGAAAAGTGCTGCGCCCGCCGAATCTTTAGTGTAGGTGGGAAGAAGGAAGAATGCGTTTACTCGGCCATATCTCACGCAAAGACGCAAAGGCGCAGTGCTTTACTTAAGATAAGTTCGCCTCGCAAGCTCGGGAGAACGCAAAGGGATGCGGTGCGCGCTGTTTTCTAATCATTGCGAGCTTCCGAGCCACGCGAGGCACCTAATGGAAGCAAACGAATAGCGGCTTCGCGGCTTTGCGTGAAATATTCCGAGTAAAAAGAAACTCGAAACCCGGAACCCTGAACCCTGAACTGAGAACTACGAACTGTTAACCAAACATCTAACATCATGAAGCCTTTAAAAGATACCCGAATAGGAAAATTCCTCACTGACAAAAACTTCGGCTACGTGCTTGAGGGAGTCGCGGACCTGGTACCGCCCGTACGATTGCTGGAAAGGATCAAGGACATCGCGCTGGGAGAGAAGGGTCACCTGAACGAGGAGGAGAAGAAACAGTTTATGGAGATGTACAAACTCGACCTGGAGGCCTTTGACAAAGAGAACGAAGACCGCGCCGGCGCACGAACACGCGAGCGAGAGTTCATCGCTGCGGCAGGGCATATCGACTGGTTCATGACCATTTTTGGGCTGGTGATCCTCATGTGCTTTGTGTTTACAACTGTCGTCTCCGCCCTGGGAAACATTCCAGCAGAGATGCGTGAGATCTTCATAGAGGGCCGCGCCGCTGTGCGTGACATCGTGCTAGCCATCGCTGCGTACTACTGGGGAAGTTCGGCAGGCTCGAGGATGAAGGAGATGAGGAGATTGAAGAATGAAGAATGAAGAAGGAAGAAGGAGTGAAAAGTGAAAAGTGAAAAGAGAAAAGTTGAATGGAGAACGAAGAGTGAAGAATGAAGAATGCTTTGCCCGCCGAAGCTTTAGCGTAGGTGGGAAGAATGCTTTGCCGACTTGCCCGCCGCAGCTTTAGCGTAGGTGGGAAGAAAGAAGAACGTTGAATGAAGAACGAAGACAACAACTCTGCGAGCTCTGCGCCTCCCTGCCTGCCGGCAGGCACGGTGCGTGAAATTATTTCACAGCATAGTCATAATGAGTTTGATCGGCCCATATCTCACGCAAAGACGCCAAGGCGCGGTGCTTTTGCATTAAATA
>JBDHSK010000023.1:0-10098 GCA_039808025.1 Sphingomonadaceae bacterium
GTGGGCCTGAATCTCTTCGTCATCAACGGCATCGTTCCGGACGTGCGCCTGCCCACCGTGCTGCGCGGCGCCTTCCCGTTCATGCTGTGCATGGTGCTGGCGATCCTGATCCTCTGCGTCTTCCCGGAGATCGCGACCTGGCTGCCGGCCCGGGTGATGGGCTGAGCGCGCGACGGCCGTGACGCTGGTGCCGCGCATCCTCGTCACCGGCGCCGGCGGCTACCTCGGCACGCAGCTCGTCGCCGCGCTCGCCGCGCGCGCTGCGGCCGCGGGCCCTGTGCTCGCGGTCGACGTCCGGCCGCCGCGCCCGGACCTGCCCGCGGGAATCGCGTACGCGCAGCGGGACGTGCGCGCGCCCGAGCTCGAGGCGCTGTTCGTCGAGCACCGGCCCGAGGTCGTCGTGCACCTCGCGGCCATCGTCACGCCCGGGCCGCAAAGCGACCGCGCCTTCGAGTACTCGGTCGACGTCGAGGGCACCGGGAACGTTCTGCGCGCCTGCCTGGCCGCGGGCGTGCGCCGCCTCGTCGTCAGCTCCAGCGGTGCGGCCTACGGCTATCACGCCGACAACCCGCGCTGGATCACCGAAGACCAGCCGCTGCGCGGCAACGAGGCCTTCGCCTACGCGCACCACAAGCGCCTCGTGGAGGAGATGCTCGCGCGCTGGCGGCGCGAGCAGCCGCAGCTCGAGCAGGTGGTGCTGCGCATCGGCACCATCCTCGGCGCGACGGTGAACAACCAGATCACGGCGTTGTTCGAGAAGCCGCGGCTGCTCGCGATCCGCGGCAGCGACAGCCCCTTCGTCTTCGTCTGGGACGAGGACGTGGTGGGCGCGATCCTGCACGCGATCGACGGCGGACCACCCGGCGTCTACAACCTCGCGGGCGACGGCGCGCTGACGATCCAGCAGATCGCCGCGCGCCTGGGCAAGCGCTGCCTGGTCGTGCCGCCGGGCCTGCTGCGCGCCGCGCTCGCGCTGCTGAAGCCGCTGGGTCTCACGCGCTACGGCCCCGAGCAGGTCGACTTCCTGCGCTGGCGGCCGGTGCTGGACAACACGCGGCTGAAGACGGTCTTCGGCTACACACCCAGGCTGAGCTCGGCGCAGGTGTTCGAGCTCTATCTTGCGGCGCACCAGAACCCGCCGTAGCCGCAAGGCCCGCGAAAGCGCTGACCGAGTCGCCGTGACGCGGCGAAGGGACGGATCAGAAGGTCCATTCCTCATGCCCGAGCGGCGCCGCATTCAGCCGCTCCTGCGTCGCCACCCAACGCGGCAGATGACGATTCATGAGCGCCACGAAGCGCTCGCCGTGATTCGGCTCGACGAGATGCAGCAATTCGTGCACGACGATGTATTCGATGCACTCGACCGGCTTCTTGGCGAGTTCCAAGTTCAGCCAGACGCGGCGGCTCGCTGGGGTGCAGCTCCCCCACTTCGTCTTCATCCGCTTGACGCCCCAGGCACTCGGCTGGACGCGGAGCCTGTCCCGCCACGCCCTGAACATCGGCGCGGCCATGGCCTTGAGCTGCTCCCGGTACCAACGATCGAGCACCGCCGCCCGCTGCGCCGGGCTTGCGCCCGGACGCACGAAGAGATCGAGCGAGGCCACGCCCCGCGCGGCTACCCGTGGACTGCCCTCGACCTCGTGCACCCGCAACCTGCAGCGGCGGCCGAAGACGTAGTGGCTCTCGCCCGCCGCCATCTCGCGTTCCGACTGGCGCGGCTGCTGCTCGAACTTCGAGCGATGCAGCCTGATCCACACCAGCTTGTCGATCACCGCCAAGCGCACCGCCTCGTCACTGATCACCAGCGGCGCCGCCACCCGCACCCGCCCCGCCGGCGGGTAGACGCCAAGGTGCAGGTTCTTGATGTCCTTGCGCACCACGTTGATCGTGAGGCCGGCCACCTCGAGCACGGTCTCAGCCTCGGAGCAAGCATGCGCCGGGTCCTTCGCCAGCCTCTTCCGGCCACGCGGGTGGCCGCTCGGCGCAGGCTCAGTACTCATGCTGGTTCTTGGCCAGTTCGAGCACCTTGTCGGTCGTCTCGTCGATCAGCCCCTCAGGCACGCCCAAGGGTCCCGAGGGGATCGAGTGCACCGTACCGTCATCCCTCTGCATCAATCTCGACGCATGAGCCGACACCACCGAATGGATCGCGCGTCGCAGTCGCTTGAGCTTCATGGGATGGGATCGCCAGCCATCCTGGACACTCTTGCGAATCCCCTCGTCCACCGCCACGGCCAGCGTGGCGTCGCGGTCCAGGTTGTTGTAGAGCGCGCGCCTGGCAGGCGTGTCGATCGCCGGGGGATAGCTCGCCGCCGTGCCGCCGGGCGTCGTGGCAGCCCGGGTGAGCGCCGCGATCTCCTCGAGGTACTGCCGGTAGTCGATCACCCCCCGGCGCCGCTGCGCAATGAGCGTGCCCAGCAGCTTGGACAGCTTCTCGTAATACGCCGGGTCCACCGGCGACTCCTTGACGATCAGGCGTCGGACGTTGTTCTCGATCGTCTCGGCCACCGTCATCTCGTTCTTTCGAATCGAGGCCGGCAGTGCGTCGACCGCCGCGGCGCCCCGATCGACGATCAACTGGATCAGCGACAGATCGTCGAAGGCCGAGATCGGCTCGCTTTCCTCGGCGCGGATATAGGTGTCGATCAAGTACCGCATCGCCGGCTCGAAGGCCTTGAGGTCGATGTAGTCGCCGCTGGCCAGGCGCACTTCGTCGCGCAGCTTCGCGAAGTGGTCCACTTCGGCCTTGATCGCCTGCGCCTCGGCGGCCGTATAGCCCGCCGCCTCCAGCTCGCCGGCCAGCGCGGCATAGGCGCGCAACAGCGCCGCGGCGTACTTGTAGAGCTTCAGCCGCTTGGCTTCGTTGGCCTTCAGCTGCTCGGCATGGCCCGACTCCATCGCGCAGAAGAAGCGCAGGTAGGCCGCGCAGTCCCGGGGCTGCTGCACCGGCTCGCACAAGGCCTTGATGGCCTCGCGGGCCTCGTCCAGGTCCTGCCGGCCCGAAGCCAGGCGGTCCTTCAGAAGGCCTTTCACGTCGTCCTGATCGAAGGTGTCGAACGCGCCACTGGTGTAGTCGCGCACGGCGCCCTCCAGCGGCTTGAACAAGTCCTTGTAGTCGATGATCGTGCCGTAGGGCTTGTCCTCTCCGTCGAGGCGGTTCACGCGGCAGATGGCCTGGAACAGGCCGTGGTCGCGCATCTTCTTGTCGATGTATAGGTAGGTCGCAGGCGGCGCGTCGAAGCCGGTGAGCAGCTTGTCCACCACGATCAGCAGTTTGAGCTGCCCCGGCTGCTCGATGAAGCGCTTCTTGGCCTGCTTCTCGAACAGCTCGACCTTGCCGATCGCCACGTCCTCGGGCTCGTCGAACCAGTCGGCCAGCATCCGTCGATAGACCTGGACCTTGCGCAGCTTGTCCGTCTCGCCCTCGCCGGTCGCCTCGCCCTTGGCGTCGGCCGCGGTGGGCGCGTAGCTGGTGACGATGGCGCACTTGCCCTGGAGTTCCGTGTTCGCGAACAGCTCGTAGAACATGCACGCCTCGTAGATGCTGCCGGCCACCAGCATCGCGTTGCCGTGGCCGCTCATCAGGCGCGGCCGGGTGCTCATGTCCAGCAGGATGTCGGCGACGATCATCGCAAGCCGCGAACGGCTCGAGAGCACGCGTTGCATCGTGCCCCACTTCTGCTTGAGCTGCGCGCGGGCCAGGTCGTTCAGGCCCCGCGTCTTGGCCTCGAACCACTCGTCGATCTTTTCCGGCGCGGTGATCGACTGGTCGATGTCGCGCGCCTCGTAGCGCAGGTCGAGCACCACGCCCTCGCGCACCGCCTGGTCGAACTTGTAGGTGTGGATGTATCGCCCGAAGACCTCGATGCTGCGCGCCTTGTCGGCTTTCAGCAGCGGCGTGCCGGTGAAGCCGATGAAGAGCGCGTTCGGCAGGAACGCTTTCATGGCCTTGTGCAGGTCACCGCTCTGCGTGCGGTGGCACTCATCGACGAAGACATGCAGGTCGCCCTGCGCCTTCCATCCCGGCGGCAGCTTGCGCAGTGCTTCGACAAAGGCCTTGGTGGCCGCAGCGCTGTCCCTGGATGCTGCTCCGTCGTCATCGTCTTTGCTGCCGAACTTGTGCACCAGCGTGCAGACCAGCGACTCCTCCGCGCGGCCGAGCGTCTCGATCAGGTCGGCCCCGCTCTTCGTGCGGTAGATGCGCTCGCTGACGCCGAGGAACACCTTCTCGATCTGCTCGTCCAGCTCAGTGCGGTCGGTGATGATCAGCACACGGGCGCCGGGCCGGTTCTCCCGGATCCACTTGGCCAGCCACACCATCGTCAGCGACTTGCCGCTGCCCTGCGTGTGCCAGATGATCCCGCCCTCGCGCCGGCGGATGAACTCCTGCGCCGACACCACGCCGAAGTACTGGTTCTGCCGGCACACCTTCTTGGTGCCGGCGTCGAAGACGATGAAGTCGTGGATCAGCTGCAGGAATCGTCGCTTCTCGCACAGCTGCAGCAGGTGGCGGTCCAGCAGGTTCGGTTCCTCGGCGAATTCGCCGCGGTCTTCGACCCACGACAGCCAGTACTTCTCGGGCGTCTCGACGGTCGCGTAGCGCAGGCCCTCGGTGTCGTTGCCCGCCATCACCCACTGCAGGGTCGAGAAGAAGGGCTGGATGAACTCCTTCTTCTGGTTGTCCAGGTTCTGCCGGATGCCCTCGGACACCGACACCGTGGAGCGCTTGAGTTCCAGCACGCCCAGGGCAATGCCGTTGACGTAGAGCACCACGTCGGGGCGTTTGGTTGCGGCCTTGGTGCCTCCGACCCGTTCGGCGCCGGGAACCGTGACCTCCTCGGCCACCGCGAAGTCGTTGGCCAGCACATCGTCCCAGTTCACCAGCCACACGGTGACGGTGTTCTCGCCGGCCTCGGGCCGCAGCTTCACCCCGTAGCGCAGCAGGCCGTAAACGGCATGGTTGCGGTCGTAGAGGCTCTGGCTCGTGTCGCTGGCCACCTTCTGCAGCTCGAACAGGGCGCGCGCGGCCAGCGCGTCACTCACCCCCTGGCCGGCCAGCCAGGCCTTCAGGCGCTCGGGCTCGATGTTCGAGTTCGCAGGCCGGTCGGTCCAGTCGCCGAGATAGGTGTAGCCCAGGCGCTGGCTCAGCAGCGCCAGCACCCGCTCCTGCGTCTTCTTCTCGATCTGGCCGACCGGCACCGCGCCCATCAGGCGTCGTCTCCGTCGGTCAGCGCGAGATCGCCTTGGGCGTCCTCGGGCGGCCAGCGCCCGGCCTGCAGCCGCTGCTCGTACCAACGGTGCATCGCGGCATCGTCCACTGCGTACTCGCCGCGCGCCGACTTCCAGGCCAATGCCGGCGTGCGCTCGCGCAGCGACTTCAGCGCGTTCTGCGCCTTGGCCACCGTGACCGGTGCACCCGTCTTCTCGCGATAGAAGTGCAGCGCGTCGCCGTCGTAGGGGCGAAAGCGCGGCCCCTGCTCCAGCAGGCGCCGCAGCACTGCGCGCTCGAGTGGCCGCAACGCAAGGAATTCGGACTCCATCTGCCTCTCGTCGTCGGCCTGGCGCCGGCTCGCCGCCTCGAGCACCGCCTGCTCGAAGCGGCCCGCCAGGTCGGCCAGCGGGCTGAGTGCCTGGCCCAGGGCCTCCATGAAGAACTGGGGACGCTGGCCGAAGCGCTCGAAGGCCTGCATGAGCAAGCCGGTATCCACCGGGGCCAGGTCCGGGCGCTGTGCCGTGATCAGCCGCGCCACATGGTCGACGAAATCCTGACCCAGGGGCGGCATGCGCGTGATCTGCGAGCCATAGAAGGGCGAGCCGTAGGTATTGACCAGCCGCAGCAGCTTGTCGCGGTCCGAGCCCGACATCACCAGCATCAGATTCACCTCGCCCGGCCGGTTGAGTTGGTCACGGGCGGACTTCAGGGCGGCCATCGTCGCTTCACCGGCTTCGCTGGTCAGCGCATGCTGCGCTTCGTCGACGATCAGCGCCACGGGTGCCTTGGCGGCCTCGTGCAGCGCACGCAGCGCATCGGGCAGCGTCACGCCGTCGATCTGTCCGATCTTGCTGACGTCGATCTTCAGCGCACCCGCGACCGTCACGCTGTCCAGCCCGGCTCGCTTGGCTGTGCGGCTGACCAGGCCCAGGTGCGGCACCAGCGCGCGGGCGATGGCATCGGCGATCAGCGCGCCCGGATCGCGCCGCGGGTCGGCCCAGAGGTCGACGTAGGCCACGACCACGCCGGCCTTTTCCAGCGCCGGCTTCAGATCGGCCTGCAGGAAGGTCGACTTGCCCGTACGCCGCGGCGCGGCCAGGAACAGGCCGTTGTGCGCGTCGCCGAAGACTTTCTCGCCTCGCAGCGCCGCGACAAGCTCCAGGGCCAGGGCTGCACGGGGGAAGTGGATCACTTTATGTTCAAATATTTCTCGTTAGCTAGTTTATTGAACGTCAAATAAATGTCAATAGAAACCAAGGCCGCAGCGCGTACCGGACAGAGGCAGGGGCACCGGCTATAGGCATTTATTCGGTCTTATGCGGCCGTAAACGGTCCGCGCCGTACACATCCGCCGGCTGCCCGCGCGGCAAGGGGCCGTCGCCCGATCACACCAGCCGAATCCGACCCGTCAGCAGCGCCTGCATCATCCCCTGCTTGAGCAACCGAGTCTTGTCGCGACGAGCTTCGAGCGCGGCGAGTTCGGTGTCCATGTCAGCGAGCAAGTCAGCGATGGCACGTTGTTCCAATAGTGGCGGCATGTCGAACTCCATGGCAGCGACGTCGCTCGGTCGCAGGTTGTTGATGCTCGACCCAGCGAGCAGGTTGGCCACATAGTTTCGGTACCTCAGCGTCTGAAGCAGCTGGGCGACAAACCGCGGGTCCGCATCGCCACGGCGAATTCGCAGACAGCCCATGAAGGCGCCGAACGTCAGGCGGTCGGAAGGCGCTTGGACAAGACGCGCGGCCTTCCCAACTAGCTGCCGACTGCCGTTTGCCATGCAGATGAGGATGTCGTTGAGCCGTAGCAACTGATGGTCGGACACGCATGACTGATCCACGAACTGCACCTCATCGAGGTTGATAGCCCCTTCTCGAACGTTGTTCGCCCTGAGGAGCACTGCTGCCGAGCCGTGCTCATTCGGGTACAGGTCGCTCTCGCTCTTGTAGGTGACGCCCCGAATCACGTCCGCGAAAGAACCGATCGACATCTTGCGCCAAGGGTCCGCGTAACCGGGCAACCGAGTCCGCCCCGTCAACAACTGCCGCATCGCAGCCTGCTTGAGGTCGCGCTTCTTGGCGATCAGTTGGTCGAGCTTGGCGAGCAGGGCATCGGGCCCACGCAGGACTTTTGCGACTTCGCGCTGGCAGTCGATGGGCGGCAAGGACACAGGCATCGCGGCAAGGTCGGCGCCATTTAGCGCCGGCAAGGCCGTGGCGCTCACCAAGTCGGCGAGCCGCGTGGTCAGCAGAAGCTGATGGACGAACTCGATATCGGCGCGCGACGCATCGAGCACAAAGGCTGCCATGTTGTTGTCTATGCAGCTCGGCTGGGCCAGGATGCGCTTGCGCTCCAGGAACACCGCGGCACCGACCTTGGCAAAGACGATGGACCCAGTGGGGAAGAGCGTCGCTCCAAGTTGTTTGCGAACCGCTTCGCTGATGTAGTGGTTCGCGCGTGTCATGTGCTTCTCGTTGCCCGCAAGGTTCATGTCCGAAACCTTGAAGAACGGAATCTCGCCGGATGCCTGACCCTGGAAACGCAGCGGGAAGCCACTGCCGCCGCGAAAGCGTCCAATCTCGCCCGCCGGCACAGTTCGCCACGTGGGAGCTGCGCCACGCGTCAGCTCGCCCGACGTCATGGCCATACAAAGCCCATCCGGCTGAGGTGCGCATCTACTACCGACGCCAAGCGCTGACAGTCGGCGCTGAGAGCAGCGACCGGCAAGACGTACCGGTCCGCAAGCTGCTGCACGCGGCTGGTGAGCGCACTGCTAACCCGGTCCTGTTCTTCAGCGACTCGGAACTCAAGCTCCGAAAACCACTTGTCATCGATCACGAGCACCTTGACCTCGTCCAGTGTGAGCCGGCCGTAGTGCGCCGCCACCTTCGCCGCCAGCGCCTTCTGCGCATCCTTCAGCTTCCGGCCCGCCGCCGCCTCCTTGTCGAACAGCGCCTGCAGCTTCTCGAGCACGGTGCGCTCGTCGTCGGCGTCCTCTTCACCGCAGGTCTCGCGCAGGCGTTCCTTCACGGCCTTGGCCGTGACCTTGCCCTTGTCGTTCCTGGCCTCCTCCAACGGTCCGTCGTCGGCGCCATGTTCCTCGATCAACTCCTCCAGCTCCAGCGTCAGCGCATCGCGCTCGGCTTCCAGCGCGTCCACCTGCGCCTGCTCCTTGGCGAACCAGCGCGCGATCACCAAGTGTTCGGGGATCAGATCGACGTTGGGCTTGCCGTCGGCCAGCGCCTGCCAGCCATCCAGTGCGATGGCCCAGGCGTCGTCGTTCATCGTCTCGTCCCAGTAGTCCATCAGCCGCTGGTAGACATCGTAGGGGTCGACGAGCGGCACACCCTGGAAGGAAGCGAGCAAGGCCTCGGACAAGCTCTCGATCAACTGCTTTGGTGAGTCGCCGGGCTGAAGGGCCACGAGCCCGGGGCGCTGCGCCGCACGCCAGGCCTCGAAGCGCGCCTGCACCTGCTGCCGGAAGGCGTTGAACTCCGGGTGCCCGAAGATCGTCGCCTTCACCTGCGCGGGCTCCACCAGCAGCCGGCTGTAGCCGGGGCGGCCGGCGGGTTCGAAGAGTTGCGCGCGCACCCCGGGCAACACCCGCCAGTAGGCGGCCAGCGCATCGAGATCGCGGTCTGGGATGCCGCCTTTCAGGTGCGCCTCGATGTCCTGCAGGTCTTCGGGCTCGCTGGTGTCGATGTAGCGCGGCAGGTTCAGGTTGAAATCGTTGGCCTGGACTTCAGCCACCGGCACCATGCGCGCATAGCGCGGTTGTTCCAGCTGGCGCTGGAAGGTGTCGACGATGCGGTGCATGTCCTGCGCGCGCAGCCGGTTCTTGTTGCCGTCCTTGATGAAGCCGCGGCTGGCGTCGATCATGAAGATGCCGCGCCGCCCTGCGCTGCCCGCCTTGTCCAGCACGACGATGCAGGCCGGAATGCCGGTGCCGTAGAACAGGTTCGCCGGCAGGCCAACCAGCGCCTGGATCACGCCTTGCTGCACCAGCTTCTTGCGGATGGCCCCTTCGGCGCCGCCGCGGAACAGCACGCCGTGCGGCAGGATCACCGCGCCGCGGCCGCTGCTCTTGAGGCTGGTCAGGATGTGCAGCAGGAAGGCGTAGTCGCCGTTCTTCGGCGGCGGCACGCCCCAGTCGTGCTCCTTGAGGCCGAAGCGGCCGTACAAGTCGTTGGCCGGGTCCAGCCCGCTGGTCCAGTTCTTCTGCGAGAAGGGCGGATTGGCCAGCACGTAGTCGAAAGCCTTCAGCCGCAGCGCGTTGCGCTCGTCCTTGAAGTGCGGGCTGGACAGTGAGTTGGCAGGCCAGATCTCGGCCGTGGGGCAGTCGTGCAGCACCATGTTCATGCGCGCCAGCGCCGACGTGGCGTTGTCCATCTCCTGCCCGTAGATCGTCAGGTCATGGCCGGTGCGGCTCTTGGCCAGGTCGTGCGCCTTCAGCAGCAGCGAGCCCGAACCGCAGGTGGGGTCGTAGATCGTCTGCATGGCCGAGCTGGCGCGGTCCAGCCCGACGAGCTGCGCCATCACCCGCGAGACCTCGGCGGGCGTGTAGAACTGACCTTTGCTCTTGCCCGATTCGGTGGCGAAGTGCCGCATCAGGTATTCGTAGGCGTCGCCCAGCAGGTCGTCGCCCTCGGCGCGGTTGCGGCCGAAATCCAGGCCTTCGAAGATGGCCACCAGCCTGGAGAGGCGGTCCACCATCTCGCGGCCCTTGCCGAGCTTGTCCTCGTCGTTGAAGTCCGCAACGTTGATCGCGCCTTGCAGACTGTCGTTGGCCGCGGCCAGCTTGCCGATGATCTTGTTGATGCGGTCGCCGATCTCCTTGTCGCCCTTGGCAGCCACCATGTCGGCGAAGCGCGCGCCGGGCGGCACCTCG
>JBDHSK010000024.1:0-9842 GCA_039808025.1 Sphingomonadaceae bacterium
ATTAAATCAAACAACTCTTGAAGGACAAGCTAATTTGTCAAGTGTTTCTATACTTGATCCCGCGAAGATTCCTGAGAAACCTCATAGTCCAAAACTATTATTGAACATGATTTTGTCGGTAATAATGGGAACTCTTTTAGGACTTGGAGCCGGTTTAATTGCAGAAATGGTTGATCGGCGTGTGCGCTCACCTGAAGATTTGGTGGATGTGTTTAAAGTGCCAGTGCTTGGTGTGATACAAAAAGAGGTATCAAAACAAAAGCGCCTGCAATTGAGTTTTCCTCGTTTGATTCGATAACTCTGCCTGGACTCAGAAGATGGATAATAAAATGAGTTTCACAAGCTCCTCAGAAACTAGGAGGCTTAGCGATTCTGGTTCTACTAGTACAAATGCATCTCAAATTCGCAAGTTTAGTATTGGACATATTCTTCTGGATATGGGGAAAATCACGCCAACTGAAGCAGAGCGTGTACTGCGCTTACAAAAAGAGAGTGGCTTACGATTCGGTGATGCTGCGCTTAAATTAGGTTTAATTACCGAAGCCGATATACAGCTAGTTTTGGCGCAACAGTTTGACTACCCTTATTTGTTACCCGGTCAAGGAAATCATTCGCCAGAATTGGTAGTTGCGTATCAGCCTTTTGGTACCCAAGTAGAAGTTTTTCGTGCTGTGCGGAGTCAGTTAATGCTGCGTTGGTTTACTACTGATCATAAAGCACTTGCAATAGTGAGTTATAACTTAGGTGATGGTGTGAGTCTTTTTGCAGCAAATCTCGCTGTGGTATTTTCTCAGCTTGGTGAACGCACATTGCTCATAGATGCTAACTTGCGTTGTCCTCAGCAACATGAAATTTTTAATTTAAGAAATAGGCAAGGCTTATCCGATGTCCTTGCTGATCGTGCGAATATTTCTGAAGTAATTGCAAAAATAGATTCATTTATTGATCTCTCAGTATTGGCGGCAGGTACGCTTCCACCAAATCCTTTGGAGCTTCTCAATCGTAACTTGTTTGACGAAATGAACGATCAGCTTGCCAATCAGTTTGATGTTATTCTTTATGACACTTTAGCCTTTTCAAGTGGCTCAGATGCACTTGCTATTGCTGCGCGCACGGGCGGGGTGTTAGTGGTTGCACATAAAAACAATACTCGGTTGAGCGATATTAATACTATTAACGATCAACTTAAGTGCAGTGGTGCCGAAGTGGTTGGTTCTATATTGATTGATTTTTAGAATAAATAAGCCATGTTCTCTTTTGCATATCAATTTCGCGGTTTAAAGTCTACTATCTCTGACTGGTGGCCTATTTTGGTTGGACTATTGATTCTATACATACCCACTTTCTCTGGCCTTATTAACGAGTTATGGGCGACTGAGGAACAAGCACATGGACCAATTATCTTGTTTCTCTCTCTCTGGCTTATTTATCGTCGGTGGCCAGAAATGATAAAAAGTAGTGAGAGAGCGTCAATTTCTGTTTTTGGATGGATAATTTTTTTTGTAGGTTTGTCTCTTTATATTTTAGGTCGTTCTCAACAGATATTAACTTTTGAATTAGGTTCTTTTATTTTGTTGTTGGGGGCTATCCTACTTATTAAATGCGGTGGTAATGCTCTGAAGATTATGTGGTTTCCGTTTTTCTTTTTGCTGTTTATGATTCCATTACCTGTGCCATTAGTTAGTTTACTTACTGCACCGATGAAAATGGCAGTTTCTATTGTTGCAGAGCAGATTTTATTTTGGGCTAATTATCCAATTTCGCGAAGTGGTGTAATTTTACAAATTGGGCAATATCAGCTACTTGTAGCGGATGCCTGTGCTGGCCTTCAAACGCTGCTGACATTGGAAGCACTGGGCCTTTTCTATTTAAACCTCGTACATCATACTTCAGTTTTTCGTAATGTGGCGTTGGCTATACTAATAATTCCGATTTCTTTTACTGCTAACGTTATTCGCGTTATTGTACTTACATTGATTACTTATCACTATGGCGATGCAGCGGGGCAAGGATTCCTTCATGGATTTGCTGGGATGGTATTATTCATTAGTGCATTAGTTCTTATTCTGAGTGTTGATACAGTATTGCAATATTTTGTTAAAAGGCACTCGGTGAGTGTTTCGCAACCAATTGCAAGTAATAAATAGCTAGCTAATTTATTAGCTTATTGTTAATTAATATCTGTGGATTCATTTCCCTGTTCCTTTGGGAGTATACTGATTGAGAAGTGCAATAAATACGTCATTGCTTATGGCAGGGATATTTATCTAAGAACTTCTTAAAGTACAAAATAAATAGAAGATGATGAGCCAATGAAAAAATCTTTAGTTGTTAGCATTTTTATGGGTATATCAATGGTGTTATCAGGCGCTTTAACAATGGCATTGACTCCAACTAATAAGATTGCAGACCAGAAGGAGAAAATCAATCTTGAAGTGATGATTCCGTCGAATTTTGGAGACTGGCGAATAGATCGATCAATTATTCCGCTGCAAGTAGATGCTGAGACACAAGCTAAGCTTGATAAGATATATAACCAAACGTTAGCAAGAACCTACGTTAATTCTCTGGGGGAGCGCATTATGCTTTCAGTGGCTTACGGGGGGGATCAAAGTGATAATCTGTCTGTACATAAGCCCGAAGTCTGCTACTACACACAAGGTTTTGAAGTTATGAAAACTTTAGCTGACGAATTGCTTACGCAATATGGGAAATTACCGATAAAACGTTTATTGGCCGTTAAGGGTAATCGTAATGAGCCTATCACCTACTGGATAACAATTGGTAGTAAAGCTGTCATGCCCGGTATTGATGAGAAATTGCAAAAAATTCGGTATGGTTTAACGGGGAATGTACCAGATGGAATGTTGGTACGTGTATCTTCTATAGATCCTGATAAAGACAAGGCATATCAACTTCAAACTATTTTTATTCAGGATTTATTATCTTCGGTTAATAATAGCGTACGTACCAGATTAATAGGAACTTTTGGTATATAAGAATAATTTTTCTTATAAAACATGCATGCCAGCTGAGTTGGGTAGTCAAAAAGTATTGTATTTTATTGTGTCAGTCAGTGTACTAATGGCGATGCTATTAGGATTAATTGCAGTGACTGGTAATCCAATTATTATTAGTATCGCAGTTGCTCTTATAGCGAGCTTGTTACTGCTAATTAGAGTGGATTGGATTGTCTGGTTAATTTTATCACTTGGGTTACTAGTGACAGGGCTACTTCCATTATTTTTTGATTATTTTGCTTCGAAGGCTGCATGGGGGGTATCGCTCCTAGGTTTTGCGTTGATGCTTATAGCACTAGTAAAAATTGTGATGACACCAGATGCTAGAAAAAATACACCTGCTTTTGTGTGGGTTGCTCTTGTTTTTATGGTTTATGCATTGACTGATTCGCTTGTGCAGTGGCATTCTTTTGGTGAAACGGCTGGGGGGTTTAAGCGTTACTTTCAAGCATGGGGATTAATTTTTGCTTTGTGCTGGATTGCGTTTGATAAGCAACAGATTCACTATTGGAAATTGCTTTTTCTATTTGTCGCATTAGTACAGCTACCTTTTGCAATTTATGAGCGGGTTATTTATGTCCCGATTCGCGAGGGATTAAAAAATTCATATCCGGGTATGGTACCTATCGATGTTGTTAGTGGAACCTTCGGGGCGACTCTTACCGGTGGAGGTGCAAGTGGCGAAATGGCGATTTTCCTCATTATCGTATTAGCCTTCCTGTTGGCACGACAGAAGGAAAAAGTGTTATCTAGCAATAAATTCTTTTTACTTGTTCCTATAATTGTGGCGCCATTATTGCTGACAGAAGTGAAAGCAGTGATTGTTATGATACCGTTGATGTTTCTTGTACTTTACCGTAATGAGATGTTAATCCAGTTTCATCGCTGGCTGACAGGTTTCATTGCTATCTCAATTTTTGTGGCGGTTGCAGGCTATGCTTATTTATTCGCTATGTCTCAAGATAAAGAAATAAGTATGGCTGAATACATAGAACAGACTCTAGAGCACAATCTTTATGATAAAGGACATTTTGGGGGGAATTCACTAAATCGTACGACTGTGTTGCCATTTTGGTTTGAAAAGCAGGGTCTTCATGATCCCGTATCTTTTGTGTTTGGAAATGGATTGGGGAGTTCGCATCTTGTCGCGGGTGGACATATGGCTATGCGTTATTTTGGTTACGGCATTGGATTAACGGCTGCGTCTACACTGCTTTGGGATCTGGGTTTATTAGGTATTGGTTTGTTTTTTGTTATCCTTACACTGGCTTGGCGTTGTGCTGCGCAATTGCGTAGAGAGTCTGCCATACCAGAAGTTAGAGCTGATGCTGCAGCAATCCAGACAGCTTTGGTGTTATTTGTTTTTTATCTTTTTTACCGTTTAGGTATGTTCGAAATACTAAGCTTTCAGATTCCATTTGCTGCTCTTCTGGGTTATTTGGCTTGGTTACATTGCGAGCACGTTTGTGCAATAACTAATAAATAGACATTTTGTAACAACTAGAGCTATTAACGGATGAGTTGTAGACAGTTAAGCAAGGTTTAGAGAAAGTAATTGTTGATAGAGAATCGTAAGTTGAGGGAGTAGAGTTGGGTAAACATTGCTCATTGTCAATATAAACATGCGCTGAATGTGCTATAGAAATGAAGTCTACACAAAATCTGAGAATAGTTGCGATAAAAAACCAAGAATAATTTTAATTGGTGAATCGGTTTTGCAAGTGTTGAAGATACACTAACTTGGTAGAGTAAAGCTATGGTTCAAACTGGAGGATTCGAACATTTAAGGTTTTTATAATGTTGCGCGCACTACGGGAACTCGACTGAAAAAAGATGACGGCGCTTCAGTTAAGATGTTGCATCAGTACTATGTTTTGAGAATCTTTCTGAGTGCAAGGCAACTTTAATCACTAAGTGCGACACAGTCCATAAATATGAGCATTTCACCATATTCCGGTTCCACATTCAAACGTAGTACCTTACACTTCCTTACCGGTAAAGTCATTGCTGCCCTAATTACCTTTGTGACTTTACTTTTGTTGGTACGTTTGCTGGCGACGGATGAGTATGGCGCTTATATTGTGCTTGTGGCAGGAATAGAAATTTCATTAGCTTTCACAGCTGTTGGTTTGCCTTGGGTAGCAGCACGTTATTTGCCGGAATTTCGCATTTATGCCGGTGGGCGGATCTTGGCACATTTTGTTTGGCAAGTTGTTGCTCGCATCGGCTTCTTCCTTGTTGCGGGGGCGTTGTTGCTTTTTATTGCCTTACCTTGGCTACTACCACCATTGGATCTGAAGCAATATACGAGTGTGGCAGAATTTTACTTAGTGGTGCTGGTGATAGAGGGGGTGGGGCGTTACATTCGGGAAAGCATTTTTGGGGCCCTGATGCAGCAGGGGCAAGCACAAATCAGCCAGGTTCTACGTAATTTAGTTTTTTTGCTGATTATAGTCATTGTAACAACCCAAGGTTCTGTTCATTTGAATCATGTAGTGCTAGCCGAGTTGGTGGCATCGATATTGGGCACTATATTGGCGTTACGTGGATTGATTCGATACTTGCATGTGCATCGCAGCTTGCCTGAGCAGGCAAATTGGCAAGCGCCAAACTGGCTGGAGATGTGGTCTGTTGCACGTTTCATGTATTTTAATAGTCTTGTTACTTATTCTTATAGCCCTCAAGTATTCGTTTTTCTCATTCAACGCTATCTAGGGGCGGAAGCTACTGCGCTCTTCGGTTTCTTGCGCGCTTTGTATGATCATGTTTCTCGTTATTTGCCGGCGACCTTACTGTTCGGGCTGATTCGACCGAAGCTGGTGGCGTCTTTCGTCGGTTCAGGCGGTATGGATAAATTAGCAAGTGATACCAATCTGATTGGAAAATTGAGTTTGTTCGTGTTGATGCCCATATTGGTTTTCGCTTGGCTAGCAGGTAATGATCTGTTAATCTTACTAAGTGGTGGTAAATTCAGTGGGACTAATAATTATCTGGGAGGGTTACTTGTGGCACTGATTCCATTGAGTCAGCGCCAAATATTGGAAACTGTGGCGGTTAGTTGCGAAAAGAGCTATTTATGTTTTTTGGGAGCATTTGTTGGTATAACATCATTGCCGCTGGCTTATTTGATGCTCGAATTTGGGCAAGGTTTGTGGAGTGTTATTGTTGCAATAACTGTGAGTCAAATTTTATTTGATGTCGTGCTTATTATGGCTTTGACTATTATTACCACTTTCCGATTCGATAGCATCGGATTCTTCAAGTTAATTGTGGCGGCTTTGATTGAATTTATTTTGGTGAAATTGCTTGCAATTCCGGTATACAGTTGGCTAGATCTATTCATTATAGGTATATTTTCCTATGGCTTTTTTTTGTTGATTGCTTATTTTGTTAAACCATTCCATATGGAGGAACAAGCGAGGCTGAATCGATTATTCAATCGTAAGTTTTTTATTTGGTAAGTGGAGGAATCAGGTGACTTACCTCTTGTATGTTCTGCCCTTTTGAGCAGGATTTATATATAACAAAGCTTAAAGAATGCAGTATTCAATCCGATATAACAATAACGGGAAATCTTTAGAAAAAGCAGAGATCATTGCAATTGAGGGCAAAGTTTTCTTAGTTATTTTATCTAAGGAAATTCAGAAAATCCCTGGAAGGCTTCTGATGTGTCAAAATTTGCAGGTCTAAACATTCGGAACCTACTAATGAAACAGATAACCTTTGCTGGCGCCGAGTACTCGAACAAACGCAAGCAAACTCGCAAGGAATTGTTCCTGGAGGAGATGGAGCAAGTAGTACCGTGAATGGGTTGATCGGATTGATTGAACTGCACTATCCGCGTGGAGAAGGTGGTCGGCTATCTTATCCACTGATAGCCATGCTACGGGTGCATTTTCTGCAGAACTGGTCCGGTTATGATCCGGCGATGGAGGAAGCGCTGTATGAGACCATGATCTTGCGCCAGTTTGCTGGCCTTGAGCTAGATCAGATTCCGGACAGAACTACTATTCTCAATTTCCATCGGCTGCTAGAACGCCATGAGCTGGCAACGGAGATTCTGGCTGCCATCAATGGTTACCTGAGAGACCGCGATTTGTCGCTACGTCAGGGCATCATCGTTAATGCCACTCTTATCCATGCGCCCAGCTCGACCAAGAACAAGGACAGCAAGCGTGATCCGGAAATGCACCAGACCAGAAAGGGCAATCATTACTACTTCGGCATGAAGGCACACATTGGTGTCGATGAGAAATCGGGTTTGGTGCATAGTGTGGCAGGCACGGCGGCCAATGTGGCTGATGTTACCCGGATCAGCAAACCGCTGCATGGCGAGGAAAGCACTGTTAGCGCCGATGCGGGCTATACCGGTGTTGAAAAATGTGCCGAATATGCTGACCGCAAGGTCGTCTGGCAGATCGCGGCACGCCGTGGCTGCTATCAGAAGTTTGGGAAACAAAGCTTTTTGTGTCTGACTCTGCGTCAGATTGAGCATGCCAAGGCTAGGATTCGCGCTAAAGTTGAGCATCCTTTCCGGGTGATTAAGTGTCAGTTTGGCTATACTAAGGTGTGCTTTCGTGGTTTAGCCAAGAATACGGCGCAGCTAATCACGCTGTGTGCTCTCTCAAATCTGTGGATGGTACGTAGAGTGCTGCTGACAAATACAGGCGAGGTGCGCTCGTAAAATACAAAGTGATTGCTGAAATGGCGATATCTGGGAGATGCAAGAAATATCTGGCTATTTCGGAGTTTTCCTAGGGGGTTTGGGAAGTTAAGTATTTGTATGGGTGCTCTAACTCATTGAAATTAATGTGTTTTAATTCTCTAATTTCTAGTAAAATAATGGCATTTGAGATATGATCATGAATCTGTTTTTTTTCTCCTTAAAGGCAGCGCTACTCTGTCGAAAATCCAAGTTATGTCTCAGAAAAAAGATGCCCACATCTGGTTTCACCTCTATTGTAATGATGGAAGGAATGGGAATTTTTGATTGTTTCGAAAAGAAAACCACTTAACCAATGCAGAACATGATTTTCCTTTTTTCCAAGGATGCCATGAGCATGGAAAATTTTCCGCGCTACGGCAACCGTTACTGGAAGACCACCAATTTTGATGAAATGGCGGAAAAAGGAACCGAATTCCTTCGTCATTATACGGCAGCGATCTCTACCTCTATGGCATTCAGCTCAATGCTGACCGGCAAAAATCCCTATGAATTTACGGATCGTAAGTTTTACACGAATGTGCAGCCCACACAATTTGAAACAATTTTCAGCCGCCTGCAGACTGAGGGTTATGATTGTCATATCCTCTGGTCGTCGGACTATATGGTTGGCGCATGGCCATATGTGCGTTGTTTTGGCGACGAGAGCAGGACTCATATTCATGTGCTGGAGATGGAGCAAATCTGCGGTATTCAGCGCCCGCACGATTTTACGCTGGAGCGTGACGATGCTCTGTTGAAAAAGACAAAACAGTTGATCTATGATGAATTAAATAGCATTCAACCTGCTTCGAAACAGTTTATCTGGATGCATTTGCCGCATGTGTTGCGCGGCCGGTGCAGCTACGGTGACGACATAGATGTCTTCGACGAGATTCTCGGATTCGTACGAAGAAAATACGGTGATGAATCTATTTACATCACAGCGGATCACGGTCATATGAATCTACACAAGGACATCATGGCTTACGCCTTTCATGTATACGATTTAGCATGTCGCGTGCCACTGATTTCGCCTCGGATCAATGGAATAAAAAAGGTGGAGAGGATTACCTCTCACACTGATCTGATGGATATTATTCTGAATGGGAGAATCCCGGAGCATGATTATGTGCTAACGGACTCTCAGTATTATTGTCAGCCAGACCGAAAGCTAGCGGTTATTGGGCAACGCTACAAATACATTTATAATAAGCGTCATCGCAGCGAAGAACTTTACGATCTGGAATGGGATCCTCAGGAACGTTACAATCTGTTGGAGCGCGACAGATATGACAATGAAAAGGGCGGTTTGCGGCGCATCACAGAACTGTATTTCTATCCATACCGCTCCGAAGCAATGAAAGCTCTGAAAGGATTGCGTGCAAAAAAGGAAGAAATATGGCGCAACGGTACCTGGAGTGAAGAAGCGTATGGTAGTGCGCGCAGTACGATGCGGCATATCATTGCAAAAATACAGGCAGAGCTGAATAAATGCTAAAAGGATTGCAGAAATTATGAAGCGAGTGATCACATATGGTACGTTTGATCTTTTACATTATGGGCACATCAATCTGCTGCGTCGAGTAAAGTCAATGGGGGATTATCTGATCGTAGGCTTGTCCACTGATGAATTTAATTGGAATGAAAAGCATAAAAAGTGCTACTTCGACTATGAAAAGCGTAAACAGTTACTCGAGGCTGTTCGTTATGTAGATCTGGTTATTCGGGAGGAAAGCTGGAATCAGAAGCGCAGTGATGTACATAAGTATCATGCCGACGTTTTCGCTATCGGCGATGACTGGGAAGGAAAATTTGACTTTCTGGAAGAGGAGGGCTGTGAAGTGGTGTATTTGCCTCGTACGCCGGAAATTTCCACCACTCAGATTAAGAAGGACTTAAAACGGTAATCTATAGGGAAGGGGGGAACCTATAAAGTAATGGGAACTGGCACAGTATGAACGTTGTTTCATTCTACTAATCTGCCTTTAAGCTAAAGTTTTTGGATAATTTGCCTGAGTAGATGTGTCGTGAATTACAATGAGTCGAATGTTGCTGCGCAGATTCGCTTACTTGGTTACCGTGATAACCCCAATCGATTGCACACTATGAGAATCGAG
>JBDHSK010000025.1:0-9551 GCA_039808025.1 Sphingomonadaceae bacterium
TGGTCGAAGGCGCACGACTGGAAATCGTGTATACGCTAACCGCGTATCGAGGGTTCGAATCCCTCCTTCTCCGCCATATATTGCTGTTAAGCTGTTGATGTTGTTGGGGATGTTCGCGGGGCGTTTCGAGTGTCCCCCGAAATAACCCACAAAGCCGACAGGGCTTGCCCCGTCACCCTGTCGGCACTTCCGGTGTTGGTCTGCAGGAAGGCAGCGCCGGCTGCAAGGCCGGCCAAGGCACCGGCCCGGTGCCGACATGCCGGTGGCGTCTGCTCAGGCCGTGCTCGGCGACGCGCTGCGCGGCTTCCAGCGTCTTGCCGGAGCCAAGGCCGGCGGCGCGGGCGGCGATGTCGCGGGAGTCTCCGGACTCCTTCAAGCCGGAAATATTTCCGGCTTGAACCGTCTTGCGGTCTCCGCCGTGCCGCTGCGCCATCCGCCCCTGGATCGCCAGCACCGGCCCGGTGCCGACATGCTGGTGGCCTCGTCAGGCTACCGTCGCGCGTCCCGCACTTCGACAATGACGGCGGCCGTGTCTGGTGCGATCCCGGCCAAGGCGCGGGCCTCGGCCTCCGATTGCCCACACTGAACGATCAGCACCGGCACCGGGTGCAGCGGGGTGCGGTCGGTGCGCTCGCGCTCCAGAGCTTGCAGCCGTCCCGACAGATCGCGCCTCATGGCCAGCAACCCCGCGTAAGTTCGGCCTGCTGGCGGATGGCCTCCGCTGCCCAGGCCTCGACGCCCGGCGCCGGTCCGGGCAGCACCAGACACGGCCGGCCGATACGCTCGGCCTCGGCCTCGACGAAGGCGTCGGCAGCGGCGTCGTCCAGCCCCCAGGGGATAAGGATCACGGCAGGCTCAGACGGCGCGGGGCGCCGCCCTTCGAGCCGGGCCAGCCGTTCACGTAGCCTCGCCATGTTCAGCCTCCAGCGCCGCCACGCGGCGCATCAGTTCGTCGATCTCGGCGATTCTCGCCACGCCCCCGAGTGCTGCCAGCAGGTGCGCAGCCACGTCGGGGCCGATCTCGCCGGCACCGGCGGCAGCGAGGATCGCGCCGGCCCTCTCGGTCAGCGTGCCGGCTGCGGCGAGCGCGGGCAGTTCGACGGGCGAGGCCTGCGGGCGCAGGGCTGGAACGACGCGCTCCAGCACCAGACGCGCGGCCATCAGATCGCCGGACAGCGCCGCGTCGAGCACCACGGCGAGCACCTCGCCGGCCCGCTCGGCCAGCCGCTCGCGAAGGCCTTGCGCGGTAGAGCGCCCCGGCGGGCGCCCCCTTGGGTTGCCGGACTGGCCGGGTTTGAATTTGGCCATGGGGTCTGATCCTCCGCTGCTGATTTCAGGTTGCGAACTCGCGCACGCCGAACAGCCCGCCGCCCTCGCTGCGGTACAGCCGGAATCCGTCCGGCACGTATCGCACGCGGTCGCGGTCCGACTGCTCGGCGGGGGCGGTCCGGTAAACCTGCTGCCAGGTTGCCAGGGTCAGGCGCTCGTGCCGCGTGCGGCTCGGGCGCGGGCGCAGCAGGGGGGCGGGGCCGGGGGCGGGGCCGCTCTCGGGTTCGAACAAAACGATCTCAAGGCCAGTGCTGGTGTTGCTCATGGGGCGCTCCTGTCAGGGGGGGGTGGAATTCCGGCCGGTAGCCCGCGGCCGGGTCGGGTCAGAAATCGGGCAACGCGTCGTCGAAGTCGGCGCCAGCCCCGGCCGGCCGCCGCGAGCGGTCGCCCCGCGGCTTCGGCGCGGCCTTCGTCGGCGGCAGGCTGGCGGGCATCAGCTCGCTGACCACGACGGACAGCCCGGCGCGCAGCGTGCCGTCCTTGTCGGCGTAGGGCCTCGCCGACAGGCGCCCGCTGCACGCCAGCGCGGCCCCTTTCCGCAGGCCGGCCAGACGGTCGGCGATACCGGTGTCGAAGGCGGTCAGGTTCAGCAGTTCCTCGCCGGCCTTGAGCAGCGCGGTCACGTAGTCGGCGCCCTTCGCGCTGGTGCGCCGCTCGGGATCGCGGATCAGCTCGCCAGCGGCGAACAGGCTCATCGTCATGTCGGCTTCCTCTTGGTCAGCGGCTTCTTGAGGCTCAGCACCGGCCGGGCCGGCGCAGGCTCAGGCATCGGTGCGGCAGGTTCAGAAACAGGTGCCGCAGCAGGTTCAGGTGACGCTGCCGCAGCCGCGCGCCGCTCGCCCTTTGCGCGCAGCTTCTCCAGCCACGCAGCAGCGGCAGCCTGATGCTCTGGCGTGACCGCTCCGGCATCGCTGCCGTCGAGGTTGATACGGGGCCGGCCTTCGGCGATTGCAGCCAGGTAGGCGGATTGCCGGGTCCAGAGCCACAGCGCCCGGTGCAGCGTCGTGCGGCTCGGCACGGTTCCCGTGGCCTCGATGCGCTCGCGCACGCGCAGCGCCAGCGGCCGGACGGCGGCCGGATCGGTCGGGAAGGCGGCAGGGAACGCGGCCTGCAGTGCGATCAGCGCGGCCTCGGTCTGGCCTCGGCGTTTCTCGGCTCGGCTCATGGGGCGGTCCTCGAAGTCAGGTTCAGCGGTAACTGCCCCGGATCGGCGGCCCGCAGGCGGGGTTGATGCCGGCGGTCGAGCAGGGCGCGCAGCCGCTCAACGTGGATCAGCAGCGCATCGGCCCGCCGACGCTGGCGGTCGGCCTCACGGCGCGCTGCGTCGCGTTCGCGCCGGGTTTCGGCGAGCGCTTCGAGCAGGCGCCCGACGCTGGCCTGCAGGGTCGTGTCGTCGTGCTCGATGGCGTCGGGTCTGCCGGGGCGCCACGGCTTCACGATGCCGCCCTCATAGCAGCGTGCAGCCGCTCGCCATCGGCGCAGCGGTCGCCGTAGCCGCGCCCGGCGCGGATACAGACGGCGCAGGTCCAGTGATGCGCGTAGAAGGCGGCAACGGCTGCGTGCTCAGCCGGCGTGCGCCAGGCGCCGAACGCGTCCTGAACGCGCCCGTCGTCAGGCCGGGGCGGTCGGGGCGCGTGCGGCTCGGGCGGGTCGTCGCCGGGATCGGCCGGCGGTCGGGTGCCCGGCGCCCACTGCCCGGACGCCAGCGTCAGCGACTCGAAGGCCTCGGCGCGGCTGCGCGGCTCGCAGTAGGCGCAGCGCCACGTCGGCGACGATGGCGAGCGCCACCAGCTAGGTGAGCCGCAGGCGCAGTGCCGGTCCGGCTCCGGTTCGGGGCAGGGGGGCATATACCCAATATCCCCAATATCCCCAATATCCCCAATATTCGCGGCGGGTCCGGGGGCAGGCTCGGGCGGGGTGGCTCTATACCCAATATCCCCAATATCCCCAAAATTCAGGGCGACGGGGGGTTTTTGGGGATTATGGGGATATTGGGTATAAGGGGGGCCGGCCTCAGCCGGTGCCCCCATCAGATCGCGCCAGCCCATCAGATCGCCCCCCGCAGCAGGTCGGGCCGTACCTGATACGCCGGTGACGGGCGGCCGGCGGCGCGGGCCTCGGCCTCGATCAGACGCAGATATCCGCGCTCCACCAGCATCGCGAAGGCCGGTTCGATGTCGGCGCGCGCCGGGAAACTGCCCTGCAGGGCCTTCCAGCCGTCGCGGGCGCGGAACGTGGTCTGCCGGGTGCGCTCGATCCAGCGCCAGACCCTGCGCGCCGCGGACAGGCCAGGATCGGCCCCCATCAAACCGAAGGCTGCGAGCGCGTGCGCGGCGAGCAGCGCGGCGAGTTCGAGTGCCGCTTGCATCGTCGCCTCGTTGATCTCGGCCGGGATCGTCGGCGCCGTAGCGTGCTCGGCGCAGTGCAGCAGGCCGGCGAGCCGTGCCGCCGCCCCCGGCAGCTTGCCGGCCCAATCGCGGACGTGCTCGAAGCGCGCGCCGTCGCGCATGTCGCCCTCGACGTGCCGCGCGAGGGCCTTCCATTCGCGCCACGCACCGCGGCTCAGGCTCAGGGTGTGCGGACGCGCGTGTCCGTCTGCGTCCTTCGCTGGCTCGCGACCGAGCAGTGACCGCAGACCAGCGTCGTAGGCTTCGCGCACGGCATCCGGGACCGGCCGGCCGTCGAGCGTGCGATGCCCCAGCCTCGACGGCGGCAGCAAGTACAGAAAGCGCCCGAGCAGGCCGCGCCCGCGGAATCCGGGCTTCGTGGCTAATCCGGCGATCACGTCCGGCTGCGGCGATATGCCGATGGTCAGCGCCGGTGAGTGCATATGCACTGGCGGGCGGCTGCCGCGGTCCACGCGCACCGGCGCACCGGCGTGTGCCTGCAGGCACAGGTCGAGGTTCGGGATACCGTTCGAGTAGCGCCCGGCGAGAATGTCGAACAGCCCGCCCTCATCGGAAAGCAGCGCGATGCGCTCGCCGTTGCTGTGCATGACCGTGCCCAGGTGTTCCGGCGTGATGTCTTGCGCCCACAGCCGCGGCGGCGTCGGTGGCTCCGGCATGCCGGCCTCGATGTCGGCGATCTCGCGTGCCAGCTCGGCACGCGATTCGGCATCGTCGGTGCCTGCGGCCTTCGTGCGCAGCTTGGCAACGCGCGCCTCGTCGGTCTTGCGTTCGCTGGTCAAGCGCGCGATCTCGCCGGCCATCGCCTCGGCCTCATCGCGTTCCCACAGGGATAGGGGGGCCGTCATCGCACCCTGCACGGCCGTTTTGCGGTTTCCGGGTTCCAGCGCACAAAGAAGCCAGACGCTCAGCGGCTCGAAGTAACCCGGCTCCGGCCGCACGCAGTAAACGCGCTGCACTGCCGCGGCGACCGCAGCCAGCCCGAAGGCGGCGGCGAGTTCGGGCGGCGTCTCGGTGGCGATGGCAACGGCGCGCGCCATCTCTCCGAGCCAGCCCGGCAGCAGGTCCGGGTTCAGCGCCGGCAGCGGCGGCGAGTCCAGCGGGATCAGGTCCGGCCAGCCGCTCGCCCCGTCGTCGATCTCCGGCCCGATCTCCGGCGCCTCGTCGATCAGCCGGCGCAGCGCCTCGATGCCGTCCTCGCGCAGTACGTCGGCAGCGTCACGCCCCATGGCGGCAGCCCTCCGTCGCGACGGTCGGCGGCACGATGACGCGCACGGCGCGCCCCTCGGCCCGCAGCCGTCTGGCCAGCGTCAGCGCAGCACGCGCTCCGGCAGCGTCGGCGTCAGCGATCAGCAGCACCTCGCGCACCCCGTCCGGCAGCACGGCCGCGGCCACGCCCCCGGCGGTGAGTGCTGACCAGACCGGCAGAGTCGGGTCGGCGACACGCACGGCCAAACAGGTCTCCAGCCCTTCGCCGATGGCCAGCCGGCCCCCGCCCGGCGGGTACAGCCGCACCGCGGCTCCGGCGCCGGCGCCACGGTGCAGAAGGCGAAGTTTTCGCGACGGCAGGGGATTGCCGGCCGGATCGTGCAGCGCGGCCTTGCCGCTGCCGTTGGCGCGCAGGTACGTGTGATGCAGCCCGACTGGCGCGCCGTCCGGCGCCCGGACCAGCGCCAGCAGTGCCGGCAATTCGGCGAGGCGCTGCGGCCGGCCGTCGGGGCCGGTCAGCCAATACGGCGCCGCCGGGTGCAGCCGCAGGTCGGTCGGCAGGTCGCCCCGGTCGATCAGTTCGCCCAGCCCCCGCGCATCGAAGTATCGGCGGCCCGGCTCCGCGTCGCCGTGGTCGAGCAACACGCCCGCAGACCACAGCCGGTTGAATTGGGTGCGCGTGCGCTCGATCTCGGCCGGATCAGGCTGCGCTGCCGGTGTCGGCCTGCGCGGCGGGATCGGCGGCAGCGTCCTGCCCTCGCGCAGCCCGAGCACGTCGGCGACGCGGTGCAGCGCCTCGGTAGCCGTCCAGCCGTGGCAGTGGCTCAGCAGGCCGAATCCGTCGCCCGCGAGCGGTGCGCCGCCCCCGGCCGAACACAGCCAGGTGCCGTTGCCGTCCCGGTCATCAAATCGGAACCTGTCGCGCCCGCCGCAACCCGGACACGCCCCGTGCCTGCCGGTCAGGTGCGCTGCGTCGATACCGCAGGCGGTCAGGACCGCTGGCCAGCGGCCGGCAGCGACAGCCGCGACGGCGCGGTAGTCGATGCGCTGGCCGGCGGCGCGATAAAAATTCGCGGTCGCCTGCACACGGACGGGGTCAACGGAATTAGAATTTCGGCGCATCGTCGGGCCTCGTGTCGGTCCGGTGGTGACAGGACACGCGGCTGTTGGTCGCAGCCAGCGCGTCAGATACGGCCCGGCCGGCGTAACTGCCCGCCGGGCCTGATTTTTTGGGGCGGCGACCGCGCATCAGGCGGCACTCGCGCTGCGCTCGGCGTGCAGCCGGGCCACCAGCGCCCGCACGGCAGCGTCGTCGGCACCGGCGGCGCGGGCATTCAGAACGGCCTCGATCTCGTCGTCTGGCCACGCGGCGGTATTCGCCCCGAGCCGGACGGGTTTCGGGAATCGGCCCTCCTGCCCCCAGCGGTAAACCGTTGTTCTGCCGACGTTTCCGAGCCGTTCGCAAACCGCGGGCAGTCGGGAAAATCGGCGGGGTGTGGCGGTGCTCGGCATTTCGTCGCCCTCGGTAGGCCGCGGATTGCGGCGGGACGGAACGAACGATGCGCCGCGCCGGGAAACTAAAAAATTCTCAGCCCCGGCGGGAATGATGATTTCCGGCGGGGACGAGGATTTATTTCCGCATTTTAGGGCGGTTGCGATCCCGCCCCGACCGTTTGGCGTAGGTCGGTGCGATTTCGCGAAGCCACGGCCGCAGCCCCGCAGCGCGGTCAGGAATTACAGATTCAAGGCGTTTTTCATTTTCAATCAGATACGCCCATACCAATTCGGTCATTTCGCCAATCCGAATTGACTGCTCCGCGTCCCTGCTCCACAAAAAGCGCGCGTATTCCTGCGCCAATCGCTTGGCATGCGGCGCATTGAAACGTTTATATTCTGGGGTGCCGGCCGTCTGCATATTTCTGAATTCTCTAGCTTTTGACTCCTCCATGAACCTGAATGCAGAAGCTGCATGTTCAAGATGCTGAATGCTTGGTCTTGGGGAATTCATTTCTCCAACATTCACCCCCAACCAGAAAAACAGGGTCGCAATTTCGTTAAGCTCTGGATTTTGAATCGCTTTTGCGCAGCGGTTGGCAGTGGTGATGACTGAATCTGCGCGACATTTCGCTATCTCGTCAGCGTCATCACGCTTGCTGAAATTAATCGCCAATGTAATGCAGTGCGCGATGATCTCGGCAGGGTCGGCAGCTAACTTTCCGCCATGCAAATAATCCCCCCATTCCTGAACGCTCAGGAATCCGAGCGGGTAAATGTCGTCGTCCTGCATATCACGCCCTCACAGCGCCTCACAAGAAAGGGCGCCCGCTCCGGGCCGGCGTGAGGAACCGGCTTTTCCTGCCGTCGCAGTAGGAGCGGGCTTTAACGGTGCCGGCTCATGGCCGGCTTGCTGGTGGTCAGGTCGCGGAGTCCTGCCGGGGTCCGGCTGCCGCGTTTTCGGCAAGTGCGCGCAGTTGCGATACCTGCCCCTGCAGCGTCCAGAGCACGTGCAGGATGTGTTCGTGCGCCGCCCGGAAGCCGCAGCCGGGGTCCTGTCCGTCCGACTGCAGAAGCACCAGCAGCGCATCCATGCGGCCGGCGAGGCAGAGCACGGCATCGACGCTCAGCGCCCTGCCGGACAGGTCCGGGTCAGGGATGAATCCGTCCTCCGGCGTGTCGGGCAGGCGGCGTTCGCTCATGGCTGCACCTCCCCGGTGGTGCGCTCGATGGCCTGCAGGCGCCAAGCCTCGGCTTCGGCATCGCCGGCCAGATCGGCCAGGGCGCCGGCCAGACGGGCGAGGTTGCCGGGCATGACCAGCGGGGCCAGTTCGGCCGGCACCGGCAGCCGGTCGGCTGCGTCGATCAGCTCGCGCAGGGTGCGGGCGAGCGCGTGGATACCGCCGGCACGGCTCGCCAACAGGGCGATGCCGCCGTGAAGGTCGGTTTTTGGGGATTGTGGGGATATTGGGTATAGAACCGTCCCGGTGATGGCATCAGCCATGCCGGCCGGGATAGGGTTGTTGCTGGTCATGTGATCGCCTCCACATAGGCGGTTGCGTGGCAAGGGCGCGGCTCGCTGTTCCACCAGCACCGCGCCCGCTTCCCGGCTTCAACCCGGCCGGGGGCGGGATTCGGGTCAGGCGGTGCGCGATGCCATCGGCACTACAGCGCCGGCCTTCGGTGTGCTCAGCCACTGCGCCCACTGCTGCATCATCAGCCGGCGCTTGTCGAACACGTCGCCACGCCAATAAGCGGCCTCGGCCTTGTTCGTGATGGTGTGGGCAAGCGCCTGTTCGGCGATCTCGCGCGGGTAATTGGTTGCTTCGGCGCACCAGTCGCGGAACGCGGAGCGGAAGCCGTGAACGGTCAGGTCGGCGCGGTCCATGCGCCGCAGCAGGGACAGCATCGACATATCCGACAGGCGGCGTCCCGGCTTGCGGCCGGGAAACAGGTAGTCGCAGCCCTCGAAGCGCGGCAGGCGGTCGAGCAGGGCAAGGGCAGCGTCTGACAGCGGGATGCGGTGCGGCCGGCGGCCCTTCATGCGCTCGGCGGGGATCGTCCAGGCACGGGCCTGCAGGTCGATTTCCGACCACATGGCGCCCAGCGCCTCGTTACTGCGGGTTGCCGTGAGGATGCAAAGCTCAAGTGCCTGCGCGGTGGTTACCTGCTGCTGACGCAGCCTCACCATGAAGTCCGGCAGCTCCCGCCACGGCAGCGCCGGATGATGTTCGACGGCACGCACCTTGGCGGGGGCGGCCAGCAGTTGATCCAGGTGTCCGCGCCAGCGTGCCGGGTTCTCGCCGGTGCGCATGCGCTTCGCCGTGGCGAAGCTCAGCACCGTCTCGATACGCCCGCGCAGCCGGGATGCCGTCTCGGTTTTCTCGGTCCAGACGGTCGCCAGCACTTTCAGGACGTGCTCGGTCTCGATCTCGTCGACGCGCAGCTCGCCGATGATCGGAAAGGCATAGGTCGAAAGGGTGTTCTGCCACTGGCTCGCGTGCTTGGCGTTGCGCCAGCCTGCGCGCTTGGCCTCGATGCAGGCCGCTGCCGCTTCGGCGAAGGTCGGGACATTGGCCTTGGCTGCGGCTGCAGCCTTGGCGGCTTCGGACTGGCGGCGCGCGTCGATCGGGTCGGCTCGCTGGCCAAGCAAGCGTCGTTGCGCAGCGGTCGCGGTGCGTGCCTGCGACAACGAAACGTCCGGATAGCCCCCAAGCCCCATTTCCCGCGCCTTGCCGTTGAGCATGTACCGGAACAGCCACGATGCCGAGCCGGACGGTCGAACGGACAGATACAGCCCGTCGCCATCGGCGTGCTTTCCCGGCTTCTTGAGCAGTGCCGCAATCGTGCGCGGAGTCAGCTTTTTTGATTGCCGTGGCATGGCCAGCCCCACAAATCCCCATCAAATTACCCACAAACTAGCACGGGCTTGGGCGGGATTCAACGGGATTTGCCGGGACGACATTCGCTCAAGATGTTGATGTTTCTGCTTGATTTTGGGGCGGGGCGGGACGGTGTGGGGCGGTAGTGTGGCGGACTCCTTCTCCGCCATTGACTGGCAAGAGCCGCCGGTTCCCCGCAGGGAACCGGCGGCTTTTTCATGGGCCGCAAATC
>JBDHSK010000026.1:0-8864 GCA_039808025.1 Sphingomonadaceae bacterium
GGCATCAGCCCGCTCGCATTCGAAGCCAAGGTGGCATAGTGAGATAGGCGACCGGCGCAAAACCGTTACAAGTCCAATCGAGCCGCGCGACGATTGGGCGTTCGTGATCGACTGCGTGAAGACTGTGCGAAACAACCTCTTCCATGGCGGGAAATTTCCGTTCCGCCCCAATCGCGATCCCGAGCTGATCCACGAGTGCGACCGCATCCTTCAGTTGGTGCGGTCCGGACGGAGCCTTCGCATCGTCACCGACCATGGCTGGCTGCTGATGCCAGACGGACTACCCCACGCGGCGCTCGATGTCGGCCTGGTGGAGCCCAACGGCAAGCGGACACGCTGCGCCCTAGTCAAAGCGAAGGCGCAAACGTCCTATCTCCAGGTTCCCTGGACGTGGAATCCCGAGGTCTCGGTGGCGACGGCGACGGGGGCACGGTCCTTTTATGCAGGCTATGAGTACGCGCATGGCGGCGTCAGCCCGCAGGAATGCATCCTGCCCGTCCTGGAGGTGGCGAGCGATGGCGCACAGCGGGCAGTCACCGTTGGGCAAACAAGATGGGAGGGACTGCGTCTGCGCGTCGAAGTCACCGGCGGTGCCGACCTCCGCGTCGATCTGCGCCTCGGTTCGGAGACCAGCGGACCGAGCCTGATCAAGGGCGGCCGCGTCTTGGACGAGCGCGGTCGCACGTCCTTCCTGGTCAGCGACGAACACGAGCGTGAACCCTGCCTAGCCTCCGCCTGAATGACGTGCGCATCTCAGACAAGATCGTCCTCGATCATGAGCGGATGCTGACGGGCGGCTTCTATGCCGAGATCGAACTCGGCTACGACGCGAGTATCGCGCAAGAGAAGGGTGGCAGGCCGTTTGAAGTCCTTAGCCTCCGTGAGATTCAGCTATCGACGCGCGACATTCTGGAGAAGATCGCCGCCGGCCGCGGCCAACTGACCACGCGCGAATGGAGGGACTTCCTCCTGCGCAGCATCGGCCTAGAGCCCGCCGCTCTGAGCGCCCGCGCTCAGGACGCGACGCTGCTACGAATGGTCCCGTTCGTGGAGCGGAACTACAATTTGATTGAACTCGGTCCGCGCGGCACGGGCAAGAGCCACCTCTTCCAGCAAGTTTCACCATACGCGCACCTCGTTTCCGGCGGCAAGGCCACGGTCGCGCGCATGTTCGTCAACATGGCGAACGGGCAGCGCGGCCTTGTCTGCCAATACGATGTCGTCTGCTTCGATGAGGTCTCTGGCATTTCCTTCGATCAGAAGGACGGCGTCAACATCATGAAGGGCTACATGGAGTCGGGCGAGTTTTCGCGCGGCCGGGAGAGTATCCGCGCCGAAGGCAGTATCGTCATGGTCGGCAATTTCGATGTGGACGTGCAGCACCAGCAGCGGGTGGGACACCTGTTCGGACCGATGCCGCCCGAGATGCGGAACGACACGGCCTTCATGGACCGCATCCACTGCTATCTGCCGGGATGGGACGTTCCCAAGATCAGTAAGGAGTTGTTCACCGACCGTTTCGGACTAGTCAGCGATGTTCTCGCGGAATGCTTCTCGCGCCTTCGCTCGCAAAGCCGCGTCAACGTGCTCCAGGGACGGGTGCATTTCGGCGGCGCCCTCTCCGGCCGCGACCAGAACGCCGTCAATAAGACCGTCTCCGGCCTATTGAAGCTTCTCTATCCCGATCCAACGGTTGCCGCGTCGGGTGACGATCTGGAATGGGCGGTGCGCCTTGCCCTGGAAGTACGCCGTCGCGTGAAGGAGCAGCAGAAGCGCATTGGCTCGGCCGAATTCCGCAATACGCAGTTCAGCTACGTTATCGGCCTGGACGGGGTAGAGAAGTTCATCTCGACCCCGGAGTTGCAGAGCGAGGACAGCATTGGCTCCGACCCCTTGCCTGCTGGACAAGTCTGGACGATCAGTCCGGGCGGCCAAGACGAAAGTACGGGACTGTTCCGTATTGAGGTGACCGAAAGCCCTGGCGGCGGCGTTCGCATCCTGAACCAGTCTCCCCCCGGCCCGTTCCGGGAAAGCGCGCGCATCGCGGAACAGAACCTTTATACAAGGTCACGGGAACTCGTCGGCGAGCGCAATCCACGCGAGCACGAATTTGCTCTCCAGCTTCGATCCTTCGATGCCGCGAAGAGTGGCGAGCAACTTGGCGTCGGCGTCCTCGTCGGGCTTTGCTCCGCCTTGCTCGGCAAGCCCTTGAAGGGTGGCCTGGTCGTCGCCGGCGGAATTACCCTGGGCGGCTCTATCGAACCGATCCACAACCCGATCGACGTAGTCGAGCTCGCAATGGAGAAAGGCGCCAACGCCGTCCTCGTGCCCGTGTCCAGTCGCAGGGCCTTGATCGACTTGTCGGACGATGTAGCCACCAAGGTTCAAGTTTTCTTCTACGCCGACGCGCCGGATGCCCTGCGCAAGGCACTGCACGACTGATATTTTCGTAGGTTGTTGTGCAATCGGTTTGACTAAACGCGGCTGTTTATGACCCGCTCAATTTGGACGGTGGAAGCCAATATCTCCGCGAATCCAGGAGCGACCCCAAAAATCATGGCTGTGGTGTTCGCATAGTCGCGACTGAGCGCCTCGACCATTCCGTCGACAGGCGCGAGGGCAAATGAGCCCGGGGTGGCGGAGGCCAGATCATAATCGGGGCGGTCGAAGAACATGCGCGCGTGGCGCACGCAATCGGCGCCAAGATCGCGATCTGCAAGCGCCGCTTTTCCCACCTCCGAGGCTAGCAGGCAGTGCAGGTCGTAATAGTGTCGCGACACGCGCTGGCCTTCCTGCCGGAGAACACCGCGCCGTTCGTACCAACGGCGAAGGCCGTGGGCGATCACCACCTTGTCCCAGAAGGTGCGTGTGGCTTCGATCGTGGTGACGCCGGCGACAGTCAGGTCAAGCCCGCCGATCTCCTCGCTGACATAGGGTCGAATTGTAACGGGACGGTTGGGATCGAGCGCTGACTTTGCGCCAGACTCGATCCGCACGGCCGGTCGAACATAGGCACCGTCGCGCGGCTCGACCTCGGGATACCAGACGAGCAGTGTCTGTCCGTCGGGATCGGCTTCATCGATCTCAACGCGCCCGGTACCGCCAGTGGCGTCGGCGAGCCGCGCGCTGAGGAATTCGTTGAGTGGGCCTGTAATATAGGCACGGCATGCATCCCGGATCGCATCGAGCCTGGCGCGGCGTTTTTTATTCGACAGTGCCTCCAGCTCTTCGACCGAAGCAGCCTCGTCAAGGTCGTCACGGAAGACCGTGACGTCGATGTCCTCGGAAAAGCGCTCGATCAGACCATAGGCTTTCGACAGCGATGTGCCGCCCTTGAACAAGAGGCGAGGTCCTCCAGCGGGTCGCTCGTGATAGAGCGCATTCAGCGTCCAGCAGACCCAGAAATCTTTCTCCACATTGCCGACCGGCGTGCCGAGCCGATTGGCGGTGGTGAGGAACAGGTCGAGCCGGTCATTCGGCGGCGCGGCGATGACCTGCCTATACGCGGCGTCGGTCATGACTGGCGCTCGTCCGCATCGATTGCGCCAAGCAGGCCTCGCAAGAACTCCTGCATCCAGATGGGCAGCGCGGACAGGCCGGCGCGCAGATCGTCACGGATCGCCTGCCCGTGCTGCGGGTCGGCGAAAAGGCGGCGCAGCGCGGCCTGGACACGGGCGCGCTCATTGTCCTGCGCGAGCATGTCCTGCATCCAGTGCAGCGCCTGGACAACGCGCATCGCCGGCCGGCCGGCCCAATAGAGGCGGCTGGGCGCGGCGAACTTGAAATGGATCTCTTGGCTACCGAGCTTGATCGGCTTCAGGCGTGCATCAACCAGCACCTCGATGCGCGCCGGGACGGCGGTAGTGAGGCCGAGGTCGTTGGCGGCGGTCATACCGTCCACCACGACGCGCGCCTGGTCGCGGCGGGTGACGGCACGGATGACGACGCGATAATCCGGTACGGTGGGGCGGCCGGTCAGCTCATTCTTGCGGGGCTGGTCGTAGAGACCGCGGTCGATACGGCGCAGCTCGCCTGCGGCGGCGAGGCGCTGCAGAGTCTTGTCGACGGCGGCGCGGCTGCCAAGGTCGGCAAAATCGCCGGGCGTCCAGACCTCGTTCGGGCTGGAGGCGATTCGGGCGATAAGCCGAGAGCGAAGGTCGGTTTCATGCGCTAAGGTCGTCATGTCCGAAATATGATACATTTTTCGGACAGACGCAAGCTTATGTCCGAAGATTACTACATTTTTCGGACAACGCGCGTGAACCCTAGCGTCCGAAGTTTGTCGCAAACTTCGGACACTTACACCCCGGTCGCTTCCAGCTTCCGCTCGGACCGATCCCGGCGAGAGGAACGGGAGCGTGCGGGCGTCGCCCGCCCATCGAGGAGGTCGGCCATCTCATCGGCCACCCGGTCAGCCGTCATCCTGAGTGCTTCGTCGATGTGGACATAGCGCTGCGTGACGCCCCTGGCGGAATGGCCGAGCAGCGCTGCGATCGTCAGCTCGGAAAAGCCGAGATCACCCGCAAGGCTCGCATAGGTGTGGCGCAACGTGTGCGGAGTAATGTCTACCAATCCGGCCTTCTGACAGACGCGATCGAGAACGCGCACGACGCCGATGAAATGCCCTTCGCCCCAATCGGCCGGAAAGAAGAAGGGGGACTTGGTTTTGGGCTGATCGAGAAGCAGGTCGATAGCGGCTTGGCCGATCACGCGAATCTGGGCACTGCTCTTGGTATCCGGAAAGCGGATGGCGCATTCCTCTTCGTCCAGCCATGTGCGCTGCAGCCCGAGCGCTTCCATGCGCCGGAAGCCGGTCAGGAGGAGGAAGCGGATGGCGGCGAGGCCGGTCGGATGTTCGCCCTCCTGCGCAGCCGCCCGCAGCGTCCTGCCCAGCCGTTCGATCTCGCTCCGGCTGAGCCGGCGCTCGCGCGGCGCACTGGCGAGCCTGCGCACGCCCTTCGCCGGATTGGCTTCGACCTTCCCGAGGCGAACCGCGTGCTCAAGAATGGAATGTAGCGTCGACATGGTTCGCGCGGCCACGCCGTCGCCGCCGGTGGTGGCGCCGCCGCGGCTGCCCGCGCGAGGCTTCGAGGTCTTGCCGGCCGCGATGTCCGCCTGCGCGCCTTCGACGTCGCCGAGCTTGAGGGACGCGACCTGGCGGCGGCCGAGGAGCGGCTTGATGTGCGCCTCAATGCGGCTGCGGTCCATCGCCAGCGTGGACGGCTTGATCGGTCGTCGGCGGCGGCCGAGGATCCGCCCGGCCTCCGCTTCGGCCAGATACCAGTCGCAGACTTCGGCGACGGTGAGCAGGCCCGCAGCCTTCGCTTCCTCGGCAACTGGATCGACGCCCTTGGAAACGGCCACCAGCTTCTCATGGGCGAGCTTGCGAGCTTCTTCGACCGTCATCAGCCCATAGCGCCCGATGACGGCTCTCCGGTTCCTCCCTTCTGGCGTGCGATACTGGATGACGAAGCTCTTGAGGCCCGACGGCATGACCTGCACGCCGAACCCGCGCAGCTCGCGATCCCACACGAAATGCTCCCGAACCTTGACCCCATCTCTGGAAGGTTTCGGAGCCTTGAGCGCGTCCACGATCCGCTTTGTGATCTTTTCCGTTGCCATATCAACGCCTTGTCGAATATTTGCTTAGAATCGCCCTACCATACCCTCTATCGAAGCTGATTCCAAGCATTTCGAAGCAAGTCGGCGGCTACCTCCCGGATAGGTTCGGCGGAACTGGTGTCCACTAACATGTTGATGTTTCGTGTTAAATGGCGCTATAGCGTGGAGTCGGATATCGCGGCGAAGGCGGGTCGGGCACCTTGCCAAGGTTGAAGTCGAGGGTTCGAATCCCTTCGCCCGCTCCAATTTTCCTAATAAATTAAAGGAAGTTAGTGGCTATCGCGAGGTGGTCGCGGCATTCGCTGTGCCCTTCGGGGGAGCGGCTGGGGGAGCCGTGCAACAGGCCCGGCGCGCACGCTGTGGGCACAAAAAAGAGCCGCCCGGTCGCTCGGACGGCCCCAAATCGGTGGTGCGGCTGGCATTAGGCGGCTGCCCTACCGGTTTCGGCAAGATACTCCGCGCGCGCCTTGTCCATCTGCCGAACGATGTGGTGGTATTCCACCTTTCCCATGAATCCGTGCACGAAATCTCGAAACGCATGAGCACCATAGAGCACCCATTCGGCCGGATCGTCCGCCATGGTGATAACGGTATAGCTCCGCCCGTCGGCCGTGAGTTAAAAATGCGACCAGCCGAGATGTTCGCCCCACGCGCGAGTGCGGAGCGGAGAATGCTCCTGCAAAGCGGCGGAGACGTGCATCTGCCTCTGCCAAGGATCGCGCTCGTAGACACGCTCCTAAAATTCGTTTGCGTCCGGCGCGTAGTGCCCCAGCGCCTTCTGTAGATTGGTGTTGCGGGTCCGCTTGTTCATTGCTGCTTCCTTTCACGCCCAGCGGGATGCCGGGCTGACGGAGGCGTGACACGAGCCGCTCGGCTTGGATTGGGCGGTTACTTTGCGGGCGTGTAGGATTGAATGTGGAGCGGTGGGCGGATACCCATGTTCCATGGAACAATCATTGATTCTCGAATGGGATTTGGACGAACTCGCGGCGGCGATGCACCTAGAGAAGGACGAGGTGTTGATGTATTTCCGCGATGGGCGGCGCATCTCCTTTATCCTTGAGCGCCGCATCCGCTATGCTTTTCCGTCTTGGAAGTTGGCGCCGTCCGAGGGTTCAAGCTTCGACCTGATTGATGACAATGGCGGCTGTTGGGAAGCGCGCTCCGTCAGTTCCGGAATCTACTTTTGCCCGAGCTACATGGTCGGAAGCGGGCGTGTATTTGAGGAACAGGGCTTCATGCAGAAGCTGGAGAACATCGAGGGATATGTCTGTTCCGACATCATGAAGTTTCCGCAAGTTCCGGTCTACATGGTACCGTCTGATCTGATCCTTGACCTATACAAGAAGAAACAGCTTGGAGCGGGCACGCAAATCAGTAGAGAGCGCTTCTACTCAACTATCGTGCCGCTCTTGCCCCGCCGGTAGTCATCGACGACTGAACATGACGATCCTGTTGGTGTTGGTGCCCTTCGAGTTGTTGGACACGCCCCAGCAGTTTGCCGTCTTTGTGAACTCCTGAACATTCACGAGAACGCCGATTGGATCGAGCGGCAGACCCGCAGCGGCCTCAAGGACCAAACTGTCCAGCTCGACCTTGCCGTTCCTGACCTCTCCCACTTCATATGCGATGTAACCGCTGCTGCGTGTGACACGCGCCAGATCAGTAAGAACGCGGTGCGTGAACGAGGTCCAATCCTCGGCCTTCTTGTGCATGGCGATATCGACCTCGGCGGCGTCGATGCCAGCAAACCAGCAGCGCAGCCAATTGTCGGCCGCATACTGCACAATGTCGAGGAATGGGGGCGACGTCACCACCAAGTCAACGGACGCATCACCCAAGCCGCAATTGGTCGCGTCACCCGTCAGAAGCCTTGCCTCCCCGCCTGTTGGGACGCGGTCGCGGAACAGGGTGCGAGACTTCTTGAAGATGATGTCTTTGATTGCCCGGCGCGGTGGAATCTGCCCACGCTTGGTGTTGATCTTGCGCTGCCCTTCGACCGAGACGGCTTGGTTCGGCGGCAGGCTATACACTGAGAAGAAGCCGCTGCTATGCCCGGTCAGCCGATTGATGGCGACCATGCGTATCCAGTCGTCAACATTGTCGAGGGTGCCCGCCGCCTCCCGCTCCATGAAGTAGGCGCGAAGGGCCTCAATCTCGCCCAGTGTCTCCGGGTGATAGAACGCCTCAAGCTCGCTGTGCTGAACCTGTCCGGCGGTGAGGTCTAGGCCGTCTAGCCGCGCCTTGATCGCAGACAATGAGGGTGGCGCTATCCGGGGGCGCGTCAATAGCACACTTAGGGGGTTCACGTCGTTGCCCGCTCCGATGCGCCCCGACAAAGCGGCCTGAACGGGCGTTGTTCCGCGCCCCATGAACGGATCGTAAACCGTGTCGCCGGGTCGGGTCAGCCGCTGGATGAAGAACTCCGGTAATTGGGGCTTGAAGCACGCGCGGTAGCTGATCTCATGTATGGAGTGCGCCTGACGCTGGCGAGCCGTCCAGAACTCATTGAAGAAATACGGCACGCCGTTCCGATGCTCAACGACGGTGCAGTCGCCATTGAACGTGAACGCCTCAAGTTCAGACGCGAGGTCGTGCGGCGCATAGGGCGAATCAAAGAGCGATGGTTGAGCGGGCGTTGCCATGATTCAGATAATCGCACCCTGCCTTGTCGGCCAGAAAATTAACGAGTGCATGAAGTACTGCCCGTTGTGGAACGAAAAGGCAACGACCAACACCTTCAAAGCGGTGGATTGCACAAGTCATCAGCCCGGCTCGAACGGACTCAAATCCGCCGCCCGCTGCTGACATGGCCTACACAGGCGGTTGCCCGACCCAGTGCTGTCAAACGGCTGGCGGCAGCGGAGGCATGGACGGCGCGTCTTCGGCGCGGTGGGCGGTTCCAAACCACGCTCTGCCCGTGCGCGACCAGCTCCGCTTCCAGCTCACCGCGAAGGGCCAGCAGGCTGGCGAGGTGCTGGCGGCAGTCGTCGGGCAGGGGTGGACGGAGGCCCGCCGCTGCCTCCCGCTCCCATGTGCAGTAGAATACGATGCGGCTAAGCACGCGCTCATAGGCGGAGCGACGATGGACGGCGCGCACACGCTCCATGTGCTCGCGGTTGCTGATCTCAGCGGGGCTCATCGCAGCATCTCCCTGAGGCGTTGTGGACTTGTAACGGTTTTGCGCCGGTCGCCTATCTCACTATGCCACCTTGGCTTCGAATGCGAGCGGGCTGATGCCG
>JBDHSK010000027.1:0-8069 GCA_039808025.1 Sphingomonadaceae bacterium
GGCTACGCCTGCCGCATGGTCGACCAGGCCTGCCACATGCAGCAACAGGGCATCTGAGCGGTTGGTCGGCACCATGAACACCGGCACCCGCAACTACGCCATCGTCACGGCCGCCTACTGGGGCTTCACCCTCACCGACGGCGCGCTGCGCATGCTGGTGCTGTTGCACTTCTACCGCCTGGGCTATTCGCCCTTCACGCTGGCCTTCCTGTTCCTGCTCTACGAGGCGATGGGCGTGGTGGCCAACCTGATCGGCGGCTGGCTGGCGACCCGCTACGGCATTAAACGCATGCTGAGCGTCGGCCTCTTCCTGGAGATCACAGGCTTCCTGCTGATGTCGGCGCTGTCGCCATCCTGGTCGGTCGTGCTGTCGGTGGCCTGGGTCGTCGGCGCGCAGGGCATCTGCGGCATTGCCAAGGACTTGACCAAGACCGCTAGCAAGTCGGCCATCAAGGCGACCGCCGGCGATGCCTCGGGCCAGCTGTTCAAGTGGGTGGCCTTCTTCACCGGCAGCAAAAACGCGATGAAGGGCGTGGGCTTCTTCCTCGGCGGCCTGCTGCTGCAGACATTGGGCTTCCAGGCCGCGCTGTGGGCCATGGCGGGCCTGCTGGCCATCGTGTTCATCGGTGTCGTCGGTTTCGTGCCCCCGCTGATGGGCAAGAGCAAGGCGTCGAAGTCGGCCAAGGAACTGTTCGCCAAGAACCGCGGCATCAACCTGTTGGCCGCGGCGCGCGTGGCGTTGTTCGGGGCGCGCGACGTGTGGTTCGTGGTCGGCGTGCCGGTGTTCCTGTACGCCTCGGGCTGGACCTTCACGATGGTCAGCGGCTTCGTGGCACTGTGGACTATCGGCTACGGCCTGGTGCAGGCGGTCGCGCCGGCCATCGTGCGGCGCAGCGTCGACGGCCTGAGCACCGAAGTGCCGGCCGCGCGACTGTGGTCGGCGCTGCTGACCGTCGTGCCCATCGGCCTGGCGGTGCTCGTGGCGATGCAGGTGCCCCACCTGGAATGGGTGGTCGTGGCCGGGCTCGGCCTCTTCGGTTTCGCCTTTGCGGTCAACTCGTCGGTGCACTCGTACCTGGTCCTCGCCTATGCCGGCTCGGAGAAGGCGGCCGAGGATGTGGGCTTCTACTACGCCGCCAATGCGCTGGGGCGCTTCTTCGGCACGCTGTTGTCGGGCTTGTTGTACCAGTGGGGCGGCCTGCTGTTCTCGCTGATCGGTTCGGCCGCCCTGTTGACGGTGTGCTGGCTGGTCACGCTGGCTCTGCCGGTGCAGCTTCGACGCGCGGGTGGCCAGGCTTTGCCGGACTCGGCAAGGGTCGAAGCCCGCCCCTGACCACCCCCGAGCGACGGAGAACGGTAGTGACAACCCCGCGCACGCGCAATCGGCTGATGGATGAGCAAAGCGCCGTCGTGTCGCTCGCCGCACTGGCTCAGGGCATGCGCCTGCGCATCTTTCGCGCTCTGGTCGGCGCCGGTCCGCAAGGCCTCACGCCCGGAGCCCTGGCCGCGACGCTCGACGTGCCCGCATCGACGCTGTCCTTCCACCTGAAGGAACTGATGCACGCCCGCATGGTGTCCCAGGAGCGCGACGGCCGGAATCTCATTTACCGCCCGTCGCTCGAGCAGATGAACGCGCTGCTGGTCTACCTCACTGCGCATTGCTGCCAGGCGGCGGACGACGCCACCTGTCAAGTCGGCGCCACGTCCGGGCGCACGACCTGCTGACTTGCCGATTCCTCCACGACCTCACCCCATCATTTCGGAGCCGCCATGAGCGACAACACCCCCGCCAAGGTCTACAACGTACTGTTCGTCTGCACCCACAACTCTGCCCGTTCCATCATGGCCGAGGGGCTGATGAACAACCTGGGCAAGGACCACTTCAAGGCCTGGTCTGCGGGCAGCCAACCTGGGGGGACGGTCAACCCCTTTGCACTGAAAACCCTGGCCAGCCTGCGCATTCCCAGCGACGGCTACCGCAGCAAGGACTGGGACGAATTTGCCCGGCCCGGCGCCCCCCAACTCGACTTCGTGCTCACCGTCTGCGACAAGGCTGCCGGCGAAGTGTGCCCGGTGTGGCCGGGCCAGCCGATGACCGCCCACTGGGGCGTGCCCGATCCGGCAGCATTCGAAGGCACGGACGAACAGAAGACCAAGGTCTTCTGGGACACGGCCGTGATCCTCAAGCGCCGCATCGAACTGATGCTCTCACTGCCCCTCGCGTCGCTGGACACGATGTCCATCCAGCGCGAAATCAGGCACATCGGAACCCGCTGAGCCTGTCTGCGCGCGAGCGCGTCCGCCTGAGCCGTCAAGTGCTGCATGAGACTTGACTGCGGCATAGTTTTCTATAAACTTGGAAACATGGATGAAAAGGCCGCCGTCACCTCTCTCGCCGCCCTGGCCCAGGATGCCCGCCTGCGCGTCTTCCGTGCACTGGTCGGCGCCGGTCCGGCGGGCATGACGCCCGGGGCGCTGTCGGCCATGCTCGACATCCCGAATTCGACGCTGTCCTTCCACCTGAAGGAGCTGGTGCATGCCCAGCTGGTCAGCGCCGAACGCGAGGGCCGCAACCTGCACTATCGGCCGGCCCTGGCCCGCATGAACGACCTGCTCGCCTACCTCACCGACCACTGCTGCATGGGCCAGCCCTGTGCACCCCCCGGCGCCAAGCGCCGCGCCTCTTGTTGACCGAAGGAATTCCATGAAACGCTTCCACGTCCACTTGCATGTCGATGATCTCGCCAAGAGCATCGCCTTCTATTCCCACCTGTTCGCCGCCGAGCCGGCGCGCATCGAAGGCGACTACGCCAAGTGGATGCTCGACGACCCGCGCATCAACTTTGCGATCTCGACGCGCGGTGCCAAGGCCGGCGTCGACCACCTGGGTTTCCAGACCGACGACGCCGACGAACTGGCGGCGCTGAAGGCGCGCGCCGAGGCCGCCGACATGACGCTGCTCGACGAAGGCGAAACCACCTGCTGCTATGCGCGCAGCGACAAGCACTGGGTCACCGACCCGCAGGGTGTCGCCTGGGAGCACTTCCACACGCTCGGCAACATTCCCGTGTTCAGTGAAGGCCCCAAGGCCGAGGTGGACTCCTCGTCCTGCTGCGCACCCACGACCCGCGGCAAGCCGGTGGGCATTGCCGTCAAGGCGTCGAACTCCTGCTGCTGAGGACGGGCCATCGGCCGCAACATCTAGCAAAGTAGGGGCCAGGCCCATGGGCTTGTTCGAACGTTTCCTCACCATCTGGGTGGGCCTGGGCATGCTCGTCGGCGTGGGCCTGGGCCTGGTGATGCCGGGCGCCTTCCAGACCATCGCCGACCTTGAAGTCGCGCATGTCAACCTGGTGGTGGCCGTGTTCATCTGGGTGATGATCTATCCGATGATGATCCAGATCGACTGGTCGGCGGTGAAGGACGTCCGCCGCCGCCCGGGCGGTCTGGTGCTGACGCTGGTGGTCAACTGGCTGATCAAGCCCTTCACGATGGCGCTGCTGGGCGTGCTGTTCTTCGAGCATGTGTTCGCACCCTGGGTCGACCCGCAGTCGGCGCGCGAGTACATCGCCGGCATGATCCTGCTGGGCGTGGCACCCTGCACCGCCATGGTCTTCGTGTGGAGCCAGCTGGTGAGGGGCGACGCCAACTACACGCTGGTGCAGGTGACGGTGAACGACCTGATCATGGTCGTCGCGTTCGCGCCGATCGCCGCCTTCCTGCTCGGCGTCACGAACATCGTGGTGCCCTGGGAAACGCTGGTGCTGTCCACCGTGCTCTACGTGGTGCTGCCGCTGGGGGCCGGCATGGCCACGCGCCATTGGCTGTCGAAACGCTCGCCGCAGGCGGTGAGCGACTTCGTGGCCACGCTGAAGCCGTGGTCGGTGCTGGGGCTGATCGCCACGGTGGTGCTGCTGTTCGGCTTCCAGGCCGGCACCATCGTCTCTCAGCCGCTGGTCATCGCGATGATCGCGGTGCCGCTGGTGCTGCAGAGCTACGGCATCTTCGCCATCGGCTGGGCAGGCGCGCGGCTGCTGAAGCTGCCGCACGACATCGCCGGCCCGGCCTGCCTGATCGGCACGTCCAACTTCTTCGAGCTGGCCGTCGCAGTAGCGATCTCTTTGTTCGGGCTGAACTCCGGTGCGGCATTGGCCACAGTGGTGGGCGTGCTGGTGGAGGTGCCGGTGATGCTGTCGCTGTGCTGGCTGGTCAACCGCAGCGCGGCAGCGCGGGTGCTGGCACCGGCCTGACAGACAGACGCTGCGGCACCACGATGGTGAGCGAACTGCGCGGCAGCCTTGCGCCAGCATCGGCGGCGAAGAAGATCGCTGCCGCGTGCTGCGGCTGAACACCAGTGCAATGAAGACAAACGCCCAAACCCGTGCCGTGGTTCCGCTGGGCCTGGCCCAGACGCTGGCCTGGGCGTCGTCCTACTACCTGCCGGCGATGCTCGCCGCGCCCATGGCGCGCGATCTGGGCATCGCCACACCGACAGTCTTCGCTGCCTTCTCGGTGGCGCTGGTGGTGTCAGCCTTCGTCGGGCCCTGGTCCGGGCGGCTCATCGACCGGCACGGCGGCCGGCCGGTGCTGATCGGCACCAGCCTGCTGTTCGCCGCTGGGTTGGCCGCGCTCGGCATGGCCGACAGCACGACGACGCTGTTCGCGGCCTGGGCACTGATGGGCATCGCGATGGGCAGTGGGCTGTACGAGGCGGCCTTCGCGGCGCTGGTGCGGCTGTACGGCCACGACTCGCGCAATCCGATCACCGGCATCACGCTGATGGCGGGCTTTGCCAGCACGGTCGGCTGGCCCTTGTCGGCCTGGCTGGAATCGCGCTACGGCTGGCGCGGCGCGTGCTTTGCGTGGGCCGGCCTGCACTTGGCGATCGGTCTGCCGCTGAATGCCTGGCTGCCTCGCGCCGGAGCGCACCCGGCGCAGAGCACCGAAGCGCCGCAGGCCACGGCGGCCGTGCCTGCCGCCGGCGCTACGACCGATGCGCGGTCTACGACGCGGACGAGCGTGTTGCTGGCTTTCGTCTTTGCGACCACCTGGTTCATCAGCACCGCCATGGCCGCCCACCTGCCGGGCATGATGCAGGCTGCCGGCACAACCCTTGGTGTCGCGGTGGCCGTGGGCGCGCTGATCGGGCCCGCTCAGGTGGCGGGCCGGCTGCTCGAGTTCGGCCTGCTGCGCCGCGTGCATCCGCTGCTGTCGGCACGCCTGGCGGCGTTGGCCCACCCGCTGGGCGCCGGAGCGCTGCTGCTCGGCGGGCCGGCACTGGCGCCGCTGTTTGCGATGCTGCATGGCGCGGGCAACGGCATCCTCACCATTGCGAAGGGCACGCTGCCGCTGGTGCTGTTCGGCCCGCAGGGCTACGGCGCGCGCCAGGGTTGGCTGATGATGCCCGCGCGAGTGATGCAGGCGCTGGCGCCGTTCCTCTTCGGTGTGATCCTGGATCGCTTGCAGGCCGGCGCGCTGTGGTTCACGGCCGGACTGGGCTTCACGGCCTTCGTGGCGCTGATGCTGTTGCGCGGCAGCGATGCGGCGTCCGCGCAAACGCCAGCGATGCTGGCGCGGGAGAGCTCGAGATGAGTCGCACGTCCTCTTCCCACGGCATCGACGCCCTCAACAGCGACTGCTTCTGCTTCAGCCTCGACTGCGACGCCCTGGCGCACGCGCTCGATGCCGAGTTGGGCACGCCGGGTTTGGCGGCGCTGATGCACGAGCGCTGCCCGACGCTGTTTGCCGCGCAGCCGGTGTTCGTGGCGCCCTCACAGCTTCAGCGCATCGCACAGGTGGTGCGTGCGGTCGAAGCGGTGGTCGCGTTGTCGGCGTACCACGAGCAAGTGCTGGCATCAGCCCCGGCCATCGCCCGCGTGCCCGCCGTGGGCGGCCCGCGCGGCGTGTTCTTCGGCTATGACTTCCATCTTGACCAGGGCCGGCTCGGCCTGATCGAGATCAACACCAATGCCGGTGGCGCGATGCTCAACGCCGCGCTGGCGCGTGCGCAGCGCAGTTGCTGCGCGGCGATGGATGCGATGGTGCCCACGCGCGCCAACGTGGCCGCCTTCGAGCAGCGGCTGGTCGACATGTTTCGCCACGAATGGCGGCTGGCCGGCCACCAGGGGCCGCTGCACAGCATCGCCATCGTCGACGAGAACCCGTCGGCGCAGTACCTTTACCCTGAGTTCCTTCTGTTCCAGCGGCTGTTCGAGCGCTACGGCATGCGCGCGGTGGTTGCCGACCCGGCCGCGCTTCAGTGGCACGACGGCAGGCTCTGGCACGAAGATCAGGCCATCGACCTGGTCTACAACCGGCTCACCGACTTCTACCTCGAACAGCCCGGCAGCGCCGCGCTGCGCGACGCCTGGCTGGCGCAGGCCGTGGTGCTGACACCGCACCCGCAAGCGCATGCGTTGTACGCCGACAAGCGGCACTTGGCGTTGTTCAGCGACGCGCAAAGGCTGCAGGAGTTGGGCGTTGACGAAACCACGCGACAGGTGCTGCTGGACTACGTGCCGCATACCGAAGTGGTCAATCCCGCCGACGCCGAACGCCTATGGGCCGCGCGCCGCGGCCTGTTCTTCAAGCCGGTGGCCGGCTTCGGCAGTCGCGCAGCCTATCGCGGCGACAAGCTGACCAAGCGCGTGTGGCAGGAAATCCTGGATGGCGACTACGTGGCGCAGACCCTCGCGCCGCCGGGCGAGCGGCGCATTGACGACGCCAGTGCACAGGCCATGAAGTTCGACCTGCGCGCCTACGTCTACGCCGGCCAGCTGCAGTGGGTGGCGGCGCGCCTGTACCAGGGCCAGACCACCAACTTCCGCACGCCGGGCGGCGGCTTCGCGCCGGTGTACAGCACCGTCGATGCCTCCGGGCGCGCGCTGCGTCAAGGTGACGGCGACCATGCGTCGTATGTGTTCCTGCTCGACGACAGCAGCACTGTGCAGGCGCTGCCGCATGCGCTGTACCTGGCGCTGGTACGCCATGAAGCCAGTGCGCCGCTGCTCGCCGGCCAGGAGTTGCGTCTGGCCGACTGGTACGTGCGTCTGAAGGACGGCGAACCCGAGGCGGTGATCAACGAGACCTACCAGGTACTGCGCGTCGACGCCCAGGGCCATTTCGAATCGGCAGCCGCGCCCGCGGATTCAGGCTGGCCGACGCCGGCCGAACGCCAGCGCATGCGTGCCATGCTGTTCGAGTCCGAAGCTTCAACCGCATGAAACTCAGCTCCGACCTAATCGAGATATCGCCATGAGCACCGTGCCGCAAGCGAAACTGCACTTCGATGTGGTCTCGCTGCGCGTGTCGGCCCACGCCAGCGAAGCGCGCTGCAAGCAGGCCGTGATCGCGCTCGACACCGATCTGGCCGGCAACCCGCTGGCCTTCAACCCGGCCGAGTTGCTGCTGGCCGCGTTGTCGGCGTGCATGATCAAGAGCATCGAGCGTGTCACGCCGATCCTCAAGTTCGAGCTTCGCGGCGTGGAGGTCCGGATTCACGGTGTGCGCCGGGACGTGCCGCCCCGGCTGGAGTCCATCCGCTACGAAATCATCGTCGACACCGACGAACCCGACCGGCGGCTGGATCTGCTGCACGAGAACGTGCGCAAGTTCGGCACCGTCTTCAACACCGTGGCCCCGGGCACGGAACTGAGCGGCGTGCTGCGCCGAAAGAGCGACTCCCCGTGAGTGCCGACCACGCCCACGACCACAGCCACGCCCCCGCGAACTTCAACGCGGCGTTCGGCATCGGCATCGGCCTGAACATCGCCTTCGTCGCCGTCGAAGCCTTCTACGGCTGGAAGGTCAACTCGCTGGCGCTGCTGGCCGACGCGGGCCACAACCTGAGCGACGTCATCGGCCTGGTGCTGGCCTGGGGCGGGGCGCTGGCGGGCAAGCTGCGGCCCGATGCGCGCCATACCTACGGCTGGAAGCGCGCCAGCATCCTGGCGGCCTTCCTCAACGCGCTGCTGCTGCTGGTGGCCATGGGCTCGCTGGCCTGGGAGGCCCTGCAGCGGCTGCAATCGCCGCCGCCGGCCATCGAGGGCGTGACCATCATGGTGGTCGCA
>JBDHSK010000028.1:0-7959 GCA_039808025.1 Sphingomonadaceae bacterium
GACCAGCTCAGCGAGGTCATCGATGACCTGCTGCCCCGTGGTGACGGACGCAAGGGTGGCCGCCCGTCGTACCCCACCTCGGTCATGGTACGCATCCTGGTCTTGAAGTACCTGAACCACCTCAGTGACGAGCAGGTGGCCTGCAGGGGGCCAATGCGTGAGAAATGGGGCGGGAAACGCCCCTGAACAGGCTAGATTTGCTTAAAAAATGGGCAGAACCAAAACTTTCGGTCTGCCTCAGCCTGCACGCCGCTAAAAGCGGGGTTTTTAGAGGTTCCCACAAGTGACCAGCGGGCACCGGTCCTGTTGCCTTGACTGGTATTCCTACAACGTCGTGGAACAAGCCCATAGGCCCAGCCCCCAAATTCCTAACAGAAATGTAATTTTTGAACCATCTTCCCGTTAGCCGTAGGCTCGCAGAATACACAACGTGCATTCGCACAAGGCGGGCGGATTCAAATTGGAAGTGCAACATCCTGGATTTCAGTAAACAAGGGTGGGGTGCTGCGTGAGGAAATTATGCTGAACGCAGATTGGGCCGAAGTGGTGGATCAGTTGAATGTCGACTTGCGCTCTCCATGTGGGATGGTCGTGATACCTGGCATGCGCAAGATGCTGCAGGCGGTTACGCGGGTCACCCACGGGGAGAGTCGATGAATGGCTATGGACTACCACCGGGCACCTCGGGCTTGGTTGCCGCGCTTGCTGTCGGTCTGGTGATTGGCCTGGAACGCGGCTGGCATGACCGCGAATTGCCGGAGGGAGGGCGTGTCGCAGGTCTGCGCACCTTTGCACTGACCGGACTGCTCGGCGGTGTGCTGGGTCATCTGCAGCCAGTTTTCGGCGCCTGGCCTTTGCTGGGTGCGCTGCTCGGACTCGCCTTGCTGCTGACGGTGTCCTACGCCCGAAATGCCAAACAATCGGGCAGCCTGAGCGCCACTACCCCGGTGGCGATGCTACTTACTTTGGCCCTGGGCGCCTTTGCGGCACACGGCAACATCACGTTGGCATTGTCGGCAGCGGTGGTGAGTGCTGTGTTGCTGGATCTCAAGCCGACCTTGCACGGTTGGTTGCGCTTGATCGATCACCGCGAATTGACCGCATCGTTGCAGTTGCTGGTGTTGTCCACGGTCATCCTGCCCTACCTGCCGAACACGGGTCTGGGGCCCTATGCCGCGCTCAATCCGTACCAGCTATGGTGGGCAGTCATCCTGATTGCAGGCCTGTCGTTGACGGGGCACTTCGCCATGCGGATCACCGGCGCGCAAAGGGGTGTGCTATGGACCGGGATTCTGGGAGGGCTGGCCTCTTCCACGGCTGCCACGATGGCTTTGGCCCGTTATGCCCGTGAGCAGCCTTCGCTGGCAGGCGCGGCGGCGGCCGGCACGTTGGCCTCGTGTGGCGTCATGTTTTTTCGCATGGTCATTTTGCTGGTCGTCATCCAGCCGAAGCTGCTGTCCACCTTCGGCAGCGCCCTGGTAGTCACTGGCGTGGTGCTGCTGTGTGTTGCGCTATGGCGGTGGCGCAAGCTCGACCGCACAGCGGTGGAGGAGGGCTCTGTCGGCACGATGGCGCCATTCGACCTTGGCACTGCGCTCGGCTTTGGTGTGTTGCTTGCTGTCATGAGTGTCCTGGTGCCAGCGGCAAAGCAGTGGTTGGACACCAGCGGCCTCTATGTGTTGTCGGCGGTGTCTGGCCTGGCGGACGTGGACGCGATCTTGATCTCGCTTGCTCGGCTGCATGGCTCTGGAGGATTGTCAACGGTGGCCACCGTCACGGCGCTCGGTCTTGCGACGTTGGCAAACATGGTGACCAAGGCCGGTATCGCCTGGACGACCGGTGGGACGCAGGTCGGCAAGTCCGTGGTGTCCGGTTACCTGGTCGCGATGGCGTTCGGAGCGGTCGCATTGGCGTTGAGCGTGACACTTTCGTGAACTTTCACCGGCCACATTTTCAGAATTTTTGTGTTTGAACAATAGGGATCACCGCTATGGAGAGGTCATTTCACCGTTTCTCTGAACTGTTTGCCCAGCTCGGCCTGCGCATGGACGAGGCCGGAATTGGGGCGTTCCTGAAGGCGCACTCGCCACTTCCGACCGATGTGCTGCTGGCCGATGCGCCGTTCTGGACGCCAGCGCAGGCGACTCTGTTGCGCGAAGAGCTTCTGGATGATGCGGACTGGGCCGAAGTAATTGACCGGTTGAATGCCGCCTTGCGTGCACCAGGGGGAAGGTCATGATGCCCATGAGGAGTCGCCTGTCGTTGGGGTTGGTAATGGTGTCTCTTGCCTTGAGCCCGATGGTTTACGCGCAAGAGTTCAAGCTGGGGTCGAATGTCGAAGGGTTACTTCAAGCGGCCAGGGAGCGAAACCCCGAAATCGCCGGCATGCGTTTTGATGCGGAGGCAGCAGCAGAACGCGTCGTGCCCGCGGGTGCCTTGCCGGACCCCAAATTCAGAACCGAATTGCGTGACATCACGCGTATGGGGGAACAAAACCCCACCCTGCTGCCAGGCCGCGTCGGAAGCACCCGCTATCTGCTGATGCAGGATCTGCCCTGGATGGGCAAACGCGGTTTGAAGCGTGAGGTGGCTGAGTCGCAGGCAGAAGCTGCGAGAAACCGTGCAACAGGCACCTGGGTTGAACTGGCTGGCAAGATCAAGACGACTTATGCCGAGCTCTATTACCTGGACCAAAATGAGCGCTTGTCGCGGGAAATTCTCGACCTGATGGCACAGCTGGAAAAAGTCGCCCAGGTGCGCTACGCAGGCGGTCTTGCCGCGCAACAGGATGTGATTCGTGCGCAGGTGGAACAGTCCACCATGCGCAACGAACTGATTGCACTGGATGCTGAGCGCCGTCAACTCCAGTCCAGGTTGAATGCTCTCGTGGGGCGTCCAACCTCGGAGTCTTTGGCAGCACCCGAGCAGATCCGTCCATTGCCCTCGCTGGAGCAAGTCAGCTTCAAGGCCTTGGAGGCGCGCGCCCGGATGAACAATCCGCTGCTGCGCACGGAAGAGTCCCAGATCAGGGCTGCCGAGAAGAATCGGGAGTTGACCTACAAGAACCGTTACCCCGACTTCAACGTCGGTATCTCTCCAATTCAGTACCGAGGGTCGTTCAAAGAGTGGGAATTGATGGTCGAGATGAACATTCCCCTGCAACAAGACACGCGGCGCGCCCAGGAGCGGGAGTCCGAGGCCATGTTGGCCGCTGCACGCTCACGCCAGGAAATCGTCACGAATCAAATCCTGGCAGACCTGTACGCCAACGTGGCAGGTTTTGAGTCTGCCCGGCGTTCTCTGACGTTAACGACGGACAGCCTCTTGCCGCAATCCGAGTTGACCTTCCGCTCGGCGCTGGCCGGATATCAGACGGGCAAGGTGGATTTTGCAACCTTGCTCGACGCGCAGCGCCAGATTCGCCAAACCAAATTGAATCAAATCAAAGCCGAATTAGACGGACAGAAGCGGCTTGCCAACATTGAAAGCATCGTGGGAGAAGAGCAATGACAACAGGTTTCAAGGCAGGCGTACTCCTGGCTATCGTCGCCGCGGGGTTGGCGGCGGGCGGTGGCTATTGGGTGGGGCAGCGCCAATCCGAAGCCCACAGCGGTGACCAGACTGCGTCGCCCGGCGCTTCTGCCGTTGCCGCCAAGAAGGAGCGGAAGGTACTTTTCTACCGTAACCCGATGGGGCTGCCCGACACATCTCCCACACCGAAAAAAGATCCGATGGGGATGGATTACATCCCGGTCTACGAGGGGGAGCAGGAAGAAGCAGAAACCAATTCCAACCAAATTCGCATCAGTACCGAAAAGATTCAGAAACTCGGCGTTCGCACCGAGGCGGTCAGTTTGCGTTCACTGGACAAGGTGGTACGTGCCGCCGGCCGTATCGAACCAGACGAGCGCCAGACCTTCACCATCGCTGCCAAATTTGAGGGCTATGTCGAGCGTCTGCATGTCAACGTCACAGGACAGGCTGTGAGCAAAGGGCAACCGCTGTTCGAGGTCTACAGTCCCGAACTGGTGTCCGCTCAGCGCGAATACGCCATCGCGGCACAGGGTGTCGATGCGTTGAAGGGCGCCTCCGGAGAGGCACAGCGTGGCATGCGTGAGCTCGCCGACTCCAGCCTGGCGCGGCTTCGCAATTGGGACATCTCGGACGAGCAAGTCAAGGCCTTGGCCAAATCCGGTGAATCACGCCGCACGCTGACATTCCGCTCACCGGTGGCAGGGATCATCACAGACAAGAAGGCCGTCCAAGGCATGCGCTTTATGCCGGGTGAGATGCTCTACCAGGTTGCGAACCTGTCCTCGGTCTGGGTTATCGCGGATGTCTTCGAGCAAGACATCGGATTGGTCAAGTTGGGGGGCAAAGCCAAGGTGCAAATCAATGCCTACCCAGACAAGGTGTTTCAGGGGGCGGTCAGCTATGTGTACCCGACCCTGAAGCCTGAAACCCGAACGGTGCAGGTGCGCGTCGATTTGTCGAACGCGGGTGGCCTGCTCAAGCCGGGCATGTTTGCCCAGGTGGAGCTTCCGACCGCTAGCAAGGGCTCGGTTTTGACTGTGCCGACTTCGGCCGTGATTGACAGCGGCACACGCCAGATCGTCCTGGTGCAGATCAAGGAAGGCCGATTCGAACCCCGCGATGTCAAAGTAGGCGCACGCAGCGACGACCGCATTGAAGTCATCGAGGGCGTTCGCGAGGGGGAGCAGGTGGTCATCGCTGCCAATTTCTTGATCGATGCAGAAAGCAACCTCAAGGCGGCCGTGGGTGGCTTTGGGCACTCCTCACATGGGGCTAAGCCGGACGCACAAGGCACCCCAGATGCGGGTAAGCCTGTTGCCTCCGTCGGGCATCGGGGTGAGGGCAAGGTGGAGGAGTTTGACGCCAAGACTGGAATGGTGACCATTGCCCATGGCCCCATACCTACTCTCAAATGGCCAGCGATGTCTATGGAGTTCAAGGTCTCCAACAGCGGGTTGCTGGCGGACATGAAGCCTGGCGCATTGGTCGCCTTCGAGTTCGTGGAGCGCGGACAGGGTGAATGGGTGATCACCTCCGTGAAACCCGTGGGCAATGCGGCGGCCAATTCGCACGCCGGCCATAACTGACCGTCAGGGAACGCCATGCTCGCGAAGATCATTGACTGGTCGGGAAACAACCGTTTTTTAGTTCTGCTTGCCACACTTTTCGTCATTGCCGGGGGGGTGTTCGCGGTACTGCGAACGCCGCTGGATGCGCTGCCGGACTTGTCCGACGTACAGGTTATCGTCTACACCGAATACCCTGGACAAGCGCCCCAGGTGGTCGAGGACCAGGTCACCTATCCGTTGACCACGTCCATGCTGTCGGTACCCAAGTCCAAGGTGGTGCGAGGCTTTTCGTACTTCGGAGCGTCCTTCGTCTACGTCATCTTTGAGGATGGCACAGACATCTATTGGGCGCGTTCGCGCGTGCTGGAATACCTCAACTTCGCATCCAGCCGAATGCCCAAGGGCGTCACGCCGCAAATCGGCCCTGACGCCACCGGTGTCGGTTGGGTCTACCAGTACGCGTTGCTTGCCAAGGACAAGACGCTGGCCGAGTTGCGCACTTTGCAGGATTGGTATCTGCGCTATCAGTTGACCAAGGCACATGGCGTTGCTGAGGTGGCATCCATTGGTGGCTTTGTCCAAACTTACCAAGTCACCGTCGATCCGGTAAAGCTGCGGGCCTACGGCATTCCGTTGGCCAAGGTATCACAGGCCATTCGCGATTCCAATCGTGACGTCGGCGGCCGCGTCGTTGAGATGGCTGAGACGGAATACATGGTGCGCGGCAAAGGTTATCTGCGCGGCGTAGCGGACATCGAAAATCTGGTCGTCAAGGCCGAAAAGGGCACGCCCGTACTGATTCGAGACATTGCCCGCGTAGAACTGGCGCCGGACGAGCGCCGTGGGTTGACGGAGCTTAATGGAGAAGGCGAAGTGGTCTCGGGCATCGCCATGGCCCGCTATGGTCAGAACGCTCTGGAGGTCATCCATAACCTGAAGGAGAAGATCGCCGAAGTTTCGGCGGGGTTGCCACAAGGGGTCAGTATCCAGGCGGTGTACGACCGCTCCGACTTGATCGAACGCGCCATTGACACGCTCAAGCGCACGCTGCTTGAGGAAAGCCTGATTGTGGCCTTGGTCTGCATGGTCTTTCTGATGCACATGCGATCAGCCCTCGTAGCTATCTTGATGTTGCCCGTGGGCGTGCTGATCTCCTTCATCGCGATGCGCTTGCTGGGCATGAATTCCAACCTGATGAGTCTGGGCGGTATCGCCATTGCGATCGGCGCCATGGTCGATGCGGCCATCGTCATGATCGAAAACGCCCACAAGCACTTGGAGAGACTCCCGCCCGAGCACGACGGCAAGCAACGAGCGCAAGCCATGCTCACCGCCTGCAAGGAGGTCGGCCCGGCACTGTTCTTCTCGCTGCTCATCATCACCGTGTCCTTTCTGCCCGTGTTCACGCTGGAATCACAGGAGGGCCGCATGTTCTCGCCGCTGGCGTTCACCAAGACCTTCTCCATGGCGGGCGCGGCGCTGCTGTCGGTGACGCTGGTGCCGGTGCTCATGATGATTTTCATTCGCGGACGCATCATGCCGGAGTCACGTAACCCGGTGAACCGGTTCTTGATCTGGGTCTACCGTCCCATCATCGCTGGTGTGATGCGCTGGAAGAAAGTGACCATTGCTATTGCCTTGGTTGTGCTCGGGGTGTCGTGGTATCCGGCCAGCAAGTTAGGGTCGGAGTTCATGCCGACACTCAATGAGGGCACCTTGCTCTACATGCCCGCTTCGCTGCCCGGCATGTCGATCACCAAAGCCGCCGAGTTGCTGCAAACGCAAAACAAGATCATCAAAAGCTTTCCAGAGGTGGAATCGGTCTACGGCAAGGCAGGGCGAGCCAACACGGCCACCGACCCCGCACCGACGGAAATGTTCGAGACGGTCATCAATCTCAAGCCTGAGTCAGCGTGGCGATCTGGCATGACCACCGACAAATTGATCGCCGAGATGGATAAGGCACTGCAATTTCCGGGCATCTCCAATGCCTGGACCATGCCCATCAAGGCGCGCATCGACATGCTGTCCACCGGTATCCGCACGCCCATTGGTATCAAGGTCTTTGGCAAGGACCTGGACGAGATGGAACGCCTGGCGCGGGAGATCGAGACCGTAGTGAAAGCGGTGCCTGGCACGACCTCGGCCTTCGCGGAGCGGATCACAGGCGGTTTCTACCTCAATATCGAGCCTGACCGCACTCAGCTGGCACGCTACGGTCTGGCGGTGGGTGATCTGCAGGACGTCATCGGTACGGCGCTTGGCGGAGACATGGTGACCACCACTGTGGAGGGGCGAGAGCGTTTTGGCGTGACGGTTCGCTACCCGCGCGAACTGCGGTCTGATCCGCAGCAGATCGCTCGTGAGATCCTGGTGCCGACCATGGATGGAGCCATGGTTCCGCTGGGCCAGGTCGCGCGTGTGGAGGTGGCCAAGGGCGCACCGGGCATCCGTACCGAAAATGGATTGTTGTCAGCCTACATCTTCGTGGACATCCGAGATCGTGACATCGGTAGCTACGTCGCCGAGGCGCGCAAAGCAGTGAACGAACAGGTTAAATTTCCGCCCGGCTACTACGCCACATGGAGCGGTCAGTTTGAGTCCATGGAACGAGCTATCGAGAAAATGAAGCTCGTTGTGCCGGTAACGCTATTGCTCATCTTTTTGCTGCTGTACCTGAATTTCCGGCGCCTGACGGAGACACTGATCGTCATGCTGTCGGTGCCGTTCGCGCTGGTCGGCGGCGTGTGGCTGATGTGGTGGCTGGGCTACAACCTCTCCGTTGCGGTTGCGGTGGGCTTCATCGCCCTGGCCGGGGTGGCCGCTGAAACCGGCGTCGTCATGCTGATCTATTTGG
>JBDHSK010000029.1:0-7381 GCA_039808025.1 Sphingomonadaceae bacterium
GGGATCATGACCGCCCACGAACGCTCGGTTCAACTATTGCGCCCCGAGCGCCAGGTGGTCGGGCAGCTCGGCATGTTGACGATTATGGTGGCCTTTACCTGCGCAGGGTTGCTCCTGCTGTTCTCCCCCTAGCTGTCTGAAGCCAGGGACCCGATTCAACGCAGCGCCCGTGGCATCAGGAACTAGCGACCGCCCTGAGAACCTATTTACTAAGATCGATGACGTGCCCAAGTGTCCAGTCTGGCTGCTGGGCACACAGATACTCGACGTTGGGACGCCCCAACGGCGTGGTCACCACACCATTTCCTCGCTCAGCCGCGACTCGGGTCACTGCATCATCGCGAGCTGACTTTGATGCCTTCATGAACTCACTACACTTCGTGTCGGCATTCATCTGCATTGCGGCACACCCACCCATGGAGGCGAGAACACAAACCCACGTGACGATGTGCATACAGATTCGCCCAAGGGGCGTTCCGACACGAGCATTCGCTCGATCAGGCCCTACACGCATAGCTAGGCTCCCCGCGCGATTCCAACGATTCCAAGAAGCGCTATCGCGATGCCCCAATACTGAAGGGGAATAAAGAAAAACCCGTTTCGCTCCTTGACCATTCGACGCTCGCCGGTATGAATATCATCCTCCGCTTTCCAGCGATTCACGTAGAAACCAAACGCCGCCACCAATACCCCAGCAAGTATCGCCCCCGCACCGGCGCTCACCTGAAACAGGAGCATAAAGCCCAGCAACGCTATGGGAACCGCGATCAGCGACTTCAGTCCGTTGAATAAGATCATCTACAATCCTTAGTTTTAGGGTGAACAACTCTGTGCGCAGGCGCATCGCGCCTGCGCGCCTACCGATGGACAACCGATTACTAACGCATTACGGGGAGGGTCTCCCCAACGCGGACACACCCCGGTAATGCGACCTCGAAGGTCTCCACGTCGTCCGCGGGGTTCGCGGCCTCAATCTGGCGCAGGTTCTCCGCCAAAGGCTCCGGGTAGACGCTGCCACGCAGGCGCGATCTCACAATCCGGCGAACAAGGTCGACGGCCACTGATTTTGCGCTCAAGAGCGACAGCACCTTGAAGTCAACACGCAGGCAATCGTCGCCCAAGTCTGAAGTTCGGGGCATAGTGAGCGAAACCACGCCACCCGAAGAGCGTTGCGGCCGGATTCCAACCGCGCTGATCCAAGAAAACCTGGCGTGCCCCGCGAGCACGGTACCGCGTGCCCGCGATTTCGCTCTTGCTCGCGAGATGGCGCTCGCGGTGGCGGCGATCGCCGCGCCACCGCCTCCGAAACCGATATAGCTGCTGCCGCGAGCGTAATCCCGGCACCAGAACTGAATACGTTCCGAAGTGACTTGAGCGCGGAACTGCAGATCCCCATCGAAATGCTGCGTTTCGATCCAGCCGTTTCTCCACGTACGGTGAACGCTGAGCCACACAGGCCCGAAAGAGACGATGTCCCGTTCGTTCGGATCATTTGCTAACGAATCCACCGCTTGAGCGTCGTTCAAAGTTGGATAGAGCGCATCGTCATCGCCGGGCTCGACGACGCTTACACATAACCAGTTGGGTGGCATGGCTTCCTACGAGATCTCCTGGGGTAGGACACATGGCAGACCCAACTGCGACCCCAGTCCGCAGCTAACGGCTCCTGACCGCCATTCAACGACTCTGAGCGCTCGGATGAGGAACGAAACCGCCTGCTCATACAAGTCCGTACGAGCCCAGCGGCAGTGGTGCTGCGGGGTTGGGCGAGGTTCCGGCGTCATTCTTCACCGGTGGCGGATGCGCCCCGGTCTTGCTGCACGGACTGGCTTTGGCGGTGGGCCTAGGTCCACGGAATAGGCTCGTCTCATGATCAAGGACTGCCGCCACCTGGTGGCTATCAATTTGGATCGCGTCGGCCGGGCGGCCACATTATCAGAAACTGTGAGCGCCCGACCGACTCATTTCAACTGCGGCACTCGGAGCGCGCCAGGCGATCTGACAGTAGGGCGCTGGCGGGCGTATTGACGTTCGACCCAGAAGGGATCACTAATACCGTAATCGACGAGACTGCCAGCAGAGATCCTCTACTAACAACCTAGGGAGCTAAAATATATTGCATCCCGGGCACATCCTTCACTGTCCGGTAATTCCAACGGTTGAAGCCGGCCAGCGCATTCATTTCTATGAAGGTAACGTAGAGCCCATCAGCCCTACGTTGCACAGAGGTCACCCAGCCAACGTGTCCGTAAGTGGCATTGGCCCCCCAAACGCGCGGCTGGAAGACGACTATAGACCGCGGCTGAGCGTCGTAAACGACTGTCCACCCCGTCGCACGGGCTGAGCCAGCCCAATCCTTGGCATTACCCCAAAGCGCCGGATAGTAACCTGTGGCGCGCCACCATTGGTAGTACGCGCCCCACGTGCAATTTCCTGCAGCGCCCGCATTCCACGACCGCTTGGCACCAACTGCCCTGCCCGATGAAGGTGGTGGCGTCGGGCTGGAGCAGTAGGGAGCGGTCGGGGCGCTCGTCCCGGTCCACACCCATTGGTCGGACACGAATCCCCAGCGCCCATTGTAGTAGACGTAATCCCAGAGCGTGGACGTTCCATAAGAGTTGGAGACGGGTGATCCATTCTTGACGCATGAAATAGTGAGTTGAGTGCGATATGGAATCGCCGCAATCACTCCCGCCGTTGACGAAGCGTCCGAGCGCATATTCAAGGTAGGACTAGCGTAAACATATCCGCTTCCGACCAACGCTTGAGCCTGCGGCGCAGCTCCGAACGCGACACCAACCGACACACACAAAGCCGCCGCCATCGCCATGGCGCGCGACAGACCTTTGGAAACACTAAACATAACAATCCCCCCTTCAGGGCCGAGTATGGCTGCGGATGGGCGCCCAAATAGCCTGTTCTCGACGGGCGGGAAGTCCCGCGAATCACGTTTCCCTAACACGAGTCGCGCGGTTGAACCGTCAAGTTGTTGCCGGGCGGACATCTCGCCCCTTAAGTATGCCCACCGTTGAATCCAGCGGGATTGGGCGACGGGGTTTCGTACGACTCCGTGCGTCCATGTGACGCCCGCCGTCACGGTGCCTTAACTGAGAAGGATCATCACGATGTCCTCCAGCGAGACCGGCCCCCGAGGAACCATCCGGATCTGCTGGTGTGCACCTTGCGAAAGGCGATGCCCAACGTTGTTAGGGCACATTTCCGAACCTTGGAACGGCACCCGACCGAGGCGACTAATTCGCCTTCACGTGTGTGGCAAAGCTGCCAGAAATGCACCCCGCCTGCAAGGCGCAGGAGCGAGGGCCACGAGGAATCTTGGAGCGCCGGTTAGGAGTCAGGCGGCCTCAACGTGGGCCAAGGCCCCTGCCCGCGAGACCCGGACGAGTCAGGCCGACGTCCATCACCAAGCGCTCCTGGGGGTGGGCAGGGCACATGGCAGACCCAACTGCGACCCCCGTCCGCAGCTGACGGCTTCTGAGACTCATTCAACTGCGCGGCGGGGCGTACGCGCACGCTCAACGGGCGGGCTCATACGAGTTCGTACGAGCTCAGCGGCAGGGGTCACGCGGCGTGATGCCCGGCAGGTACCTAGCCCACTCATCAGGCGTCAAGGGTTGTCCGATCCAGGAACACAGGCCGGCCTTCGCCGCCGCCTCGTCAAGGGTCCACAACCGGATCGCTCCCGTCCCTCCCGAGCCGGCGAACGTGGTGCCGCGTTGGATGAACCGCCCCTCCAGCGTGCGACCGATCACGCCATTCAGGGCAAAGCTCGCTGGCGCGCCCGAAGGGTCGGTTGCATGCCAGTACCAGAACAGTTCGTCGGCGCCCCCCACAATCACGCCGGAGTCGTCATCGGTAAAAGTAGCCGAGTAGATGCCGGACTGCGGCTCAGTTCGACGGACGAGTTGAACCGGATTCTTTGGGTCGGCCAGATCCCACTGGTACACCGAGCCCGAATCGGTACCCGCCACCACCCAATCGTGCGAATTGGCAAAGGCGAGGGTCGCCGGGTTGGCGTCGGTGTTCAGGATGCTAAGCAACTGCGGATCCACGCTGTCCTTGACGGACCACACTTGCAATCGATTCGAGCCGATCCCCACCACTAGCACGTCACCCGACGGCGAGAACGCGAATCCCTGTGGGGTGGGGGTGTTGATTTGGGCCACCGGAGCAACTTTCCCCGCCTCGTCCCAGGTAGCCAGCACGCTGAACTCCCCGGTGTATTCGCAGGCCGCAAGGGTGTGACCCACGGGGCTGACGTTAACACAAGCTACGAAAGCAGCTCCGTTCTTTCGCTCCGGAAAGACCCTGGAAACCACGGGGTCGCCAGCGCCGTTCGGCGTCAATGGCCAGTGGATCACCCGGCCGTCCGCCGTCCCGGAGAACAGGTGGCGACCGTCCGCGGAGATGCTCGCCGCGGAGGACAGCGAGACCCCGTTGGGGATCACCGGGTCGGGCACGCGACGAATGCCATCCTGCAAGTTCCACAACATCATTTGCGTATCGTGCGAGGACGCGGCCGCCAGCCACATCGTGCCACCGGTGTTGGTAGCCAACTGGTAGATGCGCGGGCCGCCCATCCTGAGCACCCTGCTGTTTGGTTGCCAGACTCGGATTGATCCGTCCACCGAGGTGGAAACTGGGTACCCGGAGATCAATTGAGAACCGGTAACCAGCGACGGCGCCTGCAAGACCCGCTGGATTTCCCCCGTTTCCGGATCGATGACCGTCATGTGCTGATCCGAGTCGCCCGCGACCAGCCTGCGCGAATCCGCCGAGTAACCCAGCGCGTTGACCCAGTTGCTGAAGTTCAGCTTTCGCACTGCCTTCGTGCGCAGATCCCAGTGCCAGGCATACGCCCCCTTCAGCCCGACCGTCAGCCAATGCCCGTCTGGGCTCACGGTAAGGCAGATCGCGGACAGCCCGCCTTGGTACTCGAGCCCTTGCTTGGCCCGCAAGCCCGGCTGGGTGCTCCAGACCAGGATCTTGCCGGCCTCGCCCGCCGAGAAGAGGTCTCCGTCGGGGTGGACGACCAGTCCAGCTACTCCCGACCCCTGCTTGACGGCCGAGGTCGGGCGATAGGAGGAGCCCACGTACGAGAACTGGTGGATTGCGCCATCGCTTTGCCCGGTGAAGAAGTGGCGGCCACCGGTTTCCGCAGCGATCGCGTAGGTCGTTGCCTTCCCGGCTGTCAGATCCTGCAGCAGCCTTGGCGACTCGGTGACGTCCCATAGCGCCAAGAACCCCGTAGCTCCCCCGACCACAAGGAGGTAGCGACCCTCGCGCAGGAACAGGGCTATGCCATAGATCTGGTTCTTCGCAGGATCGACCGTCACAGTCAGGCCCGCCGAGCGCGTGTATTCATCGCCACGCCAGATCGTCACCTCTCCCGCCCCGCCGCCGCGTACCAGAACCCGGTCATCGGCGGACTTCGCCAGGACCGCCGAACCCGTCCCCGGCCAGCGCAGCGGGACATCGATCGAAGTCGCGTCCAGCATCGCCGATCGGCCCTCCCTGGTCGGCGCGAGATCTGCCGCCACCAGCGCCATCTGCGCCTGCAGGTTTGGATCCTTCGAGCGCAACGAAGTCGCCTGCAACGCCACCTGGCGCGACTGCGCTTCGGCTTGGGTTTGCTGCCGTTGGACGAGCGCGATTCCCGCGATCACGGCCAGGACGATGGCGGCGACCGCGAAGCCGATCGCGATCCGGCTACGCCGGCGCAGAGTTGTCGAGGTCCTGCGCTCGGCTTGGAGCTGGTTTTCGAAGTGCAGTTGGCTGGCGGCGAGGAAGGCCCGTTCATCGCCGGTGAGGACGGCGGCGGCACCGTCCGCCAACAGCGGCGCGAACAGCGGTAGCCGGTTGACCGGCAACAGGACGCCGGATCCATGTCGTTCTCGATCCAAGCGCGGGTGGCTCGGCTGAGCTGCTGCTGGACGCGGAGTTCGCTGCGGCCCTCCTCGATCCAATCGCGCAGCCGCGCCCACTGGGTGAGCAAAGTGTCGTGGCTGATCTGCGCGCTCGAACCCTCCTTGGTGATCATGCGCGCGACGGCGAACTCGTCGATCACCCGCGTGGTCGCGTCGTCCAACCCGGCCAGGCTCAGCGGGATGCGGGCAACCGCGTCCGCATCGACGCTCACCAGACGCAGAAACACCGCCCTGGCCAGGTGCTGATCGCCGTCGGAAAGTCCCCCGTAGACCTGTTCGGCCAGGTCCTCCACGGCCGCGCCGAGCCCACCGACGCTGAGGTAGTCGGCCACGGTCATTCGATCGCCGCGTCCAGCCGCCCAGGTGGCCAACAAGGCATTCGACAACAGCGGCAGCACGCTGGTGGCGAGTTGGCGCCAGTCGTTGCCCGCACAGTCGCGCAAGACCACCTCGACGAGTTCTGGGTCGACCTGCACACCTTGGCCGGCCGCCGGCGCGACGATGATCTGCCGCAGTTGCTCACGGCCCAAGCCCCCGAGGACTACGGCTCGCTCAAGCGCCGCGACCAACTGCGGGCATCTGGCCGCGTCCTCGTAGTGATCCGACCGGAGCACGAACAAGACCGTCGTGTGCTCGCCGATCGATTCAAGGCGATCGAGGAGTCGCGCCCGCTCGGCTGCGGTCGATCTGAACAAGTCTTCGAACTGGTCCACAACCAGGAGCCCAATCTCAGCGTCCGGCGCCCCCTCCGCCACGTCCCGATCGAACTCCCGACCCAGGCTCGAAACGGTGGTCAGCCGGGTCGTCCGGTCGCCGGTCCGCGCGATCAATCCCGCCGCCACCAGGGACGACTTACCGCTCCCGGACGGCCCGACCAGGGCGACCAGCCCGCGTCCGCTTGCCCGGGCGGATTCGATTGCGGCTATTACCCGATCGATCTCGCCGTCGCGCCCGAAATACCGACCGCTGTCGTCCACGCCGAACGGACGCAGGCCGAGGTAGGGCGCTGACCCGGTTCGCAGCACGTGCGGGACGACTGCCAGCCCCGTCTCCCACCAGCCCTCGGGCAACTCCAGCCCCAGCGCCTCGACCAGTCGCTGGAAGCTCCCACGCAGTGCGGGCGTGGCGAGGTGCTTTCCTTGAAACCAGCCTTGAGCAGTGGCCGCGGGGACGCCGGCCAGCTTGGCCGCAGCACGAATGGAGAGATTCTGGCGCATGCGCGCGTCGTTCAATTGAGCGGCAAAGGCCGATTTGTCAAACGGGAGGGTGACCACGCGCGCAGATTGGCACCCGTCCCGTCATCAAAGCCGGGCGTCTCAAACCGTCGTTCCGCTTACTCCGAATTCACGGATCGTGCCGGGATGAGGTCGTACACCCGGAAGGCGACCGCATTGGGGACGCCGATGGCTTTGCCCACCATGCCGGTGAAGGCCGGC
>JBDHSK010000030.1:0-7103 GCA_039808025.1 Sphingomonadaceae bacterium
ATCATCGGCGTGTTCGGACAACGTGTCGCCTTTACCTCGATTGCGGAGCGAGTTCGACCGCGTAGGCCCGCTAACACCGCTAGCATGGTCAGCAGGACAGCAGCATAGACGAACAGCCCACCGGGCCCGACACGATCCATCACCACTCCCCCGACAAGTGGTCCGGCCGCCGTTCCGATCCCGTTGAGCAGCAGAAGCCCTCGCGCGGTGCCGAGCAGCCGCCCTGGAGGAAGGTCGTCGTTCGCGGCGGCGAGACACAGCGAGTAGATCGGGATGCCAAAACCGCCGAAGAGCGCTCCCGCCGCAAGAAGGACGGGCAAAGGGGCGTCTGCCGCCACCGACACGCCGATGGCTGCCACGGCGGATGCCAGCGCCGCTCCTGCGATGACCAGGTTCCTGGACACCCGGTCGGAGAGCCAACCGAGCGGCCATTGCAACACAAGCGTTCCTCCGAGAACTGCGGCCATGAAGGCGGAGATGCCGACGACGTCGAGACCGATCCTTTGCGCAAAATTGGGCCCCATGCCCCAGAAGCCGCCTATGGCCAGCCCGGCCAAGAAGACGCCGATCGACGCCAAGGGCGAAACAGAAAAGAGATCCCTGAATGCAACCGACTCGTGCCGTACATCGGCCGGCGAATGACTGGGAAGTAGAGTGATCGGAACCACTGCGGCAGATATCAGCAGCGAGACGATGAGGAAAAGTGTAACATCGGCGGGTGGAGCGATGTTGAGGAGCGCCTGTCCGGTCGCCCAAGAACCCATGGAGACAACGCCGAAAATCGACAAAAGCTGACCGCGTGTGGATTGAACCGCGTGGGCATTGAGCCAGCTTTCCGTTGCGAGGATCATACCCGCATATGCGAAGCCGGTCACGAGCCGAAGCGGCATCCAAGCTACCGGATCTACGAACGCTACATGGAGAAGGGCGGTCATCGATGCGATCGCCGCAAAGCCGGCGAAGGTCCGTACGTGCCCCACCGACACAATGATGCGAGGCAAAACCAGCGCGCCAATCGTGAAGCCTGCGAAGTAGAACGACATCATCGCGCTGATCGCGGCGGCCGAGAAGCCCTCCTGACCAGCTCTGACGATCAAAAGCGTGCCCAGCAGCCCGTTGCCGAGCAGCAAGATGGCGACGCTCAACAGCAAGGCGGCTACTGGCGCGAGGACGAGGCCACGCGTGCAAGCAGCCTTCACATTGTCCATTACCTGGCTCATTTGAGAGCCTGATGTGGAACACGATACTCTGCAGCGCTGATGAATTGATCAAAAGCCTCGCACCAGATGACAACTGCACTGTAATCGTCAACATCGACGCCTCTGGGCACCTGCAATATAAACCCATTGAAGGTCTTCACATCGCCCAGCCTAACCGAAGAGCTTTTGATCTCGAGGAAGGCCGCCTTGGTCTCGACGAACCGGGGCGCGAGGTAGAGCTTGTAATCCGGACCAGGCGAAAGACGCCCTAGGTGCGCGATCCGATCGGGCGCAATCCGAACTTCTCCAGTGCCCCAATGGAGGAGATCACTGCCTTCCAGATCGCGCGCAAATCGACCAAAATAGACCGCTTCAGAAGCAGAGTTTTGAAGCGCAACTTCAGTGGGCGAAGGCGGCGCAGTCAGGATAGGCAGCAGGTAGATCCCGCCGGCGAAGCCTACGGACAAGACGAGGATGTGAGTGGCGGTTAGGATCAGCCAACGCGGCATAGATCACGCCCGCTCGAATTCTGCCACAAGACGATCCGCATCGAGATGAAAGTCAGAAAAGACAATGTGACCATCGGCATCGATCACCACGAACCACGGCGTTCCCCGGGTGTGGTAATCCCCCATAAACGTTGGGAACGGTGCGCCTGGCAGTGGCTCGTCGTGACCGAAGGCGACAGGTAGGCCGTACTGAAGCTGATTGACGCGCAATTTTTCGAACGTATTCTCTTGGGCGCCTTCGAAGACGGTTTGGATGACGGCAAACCCGACGCCCCTGGATTCCAACGCCCCATGCAACCTTTGAAGCGTGGGAAAGCCATGCAGATGGCAGCCACGGCACCAGTGCTGGAATGCGAACAGAATCTTCGGCCCGGGACCGATGTCTGAAAGCTTGATGGACGCATCGAGGCGGTGTCCATCCTCGCCGATCCAATGCTGCACACGAAGCTCGGGCGCTTGCGGTCCGGTCTCTCTCACCGATTTCTCCAACCTCAATGCAGCAGGCCATGTCTGGCCGGTGATGGCGGCGACAGACGAACTGCTGCACGTATCTGCGCTGTTCGTCTTGAGGTCTCTTGATCGATAAGATCGGGATTTCTTTCGAACTATGCCTCAGAAAACCAGGATTTCGGCAGCCACGACTATGAATTGTTATGATAGACAATTCCAATAGCTGCTCAGCATAGTTTCTATACCCTTGGCCGACGCTGGGCCGCCTCTCGCCTCAGCGCTCCCTCGACTATTCTACGAAGCTATCGAAACTATAGCGAACAGGCATTGGTCAAACTTGGCGATATGCCTCTATAGTATCTAGGCAATCGTCGTAACTCATAGTGGGCGAAATCATCTTAATACTGCAACGAACACCGGTGATCTAATATCCGACCTATCGGAAAGCATGACCTTTGCTTACGCTACGTTCTTGCTCCTAATAGTCTGTGATGAACCCGGTTTCGGTCTGTCGTGACAAGCAAGGGGGTTCGACATGGTCACCAGAGGTTTTACCGGCCGCGGTTCAGGCGGCGACCACTCGAACCGAATCCCGCCTGGTCAGCACCTCGTTGAAAATTTTCCGGTTCTGACAGCGGGACCGACGCCGCGCATTGAGACATCCGACTGGAAGTTCACGGTCAAGATCGGCCCGAGACCCATTAAGGTCTGGAATTGGGGCGAGTTCAACGCGCTGCCCAAGACGAAGGTGACCAAAGACATTCACTGTGTGACGTCCTGGTCCAAGCTCGATACTGCATGGGAAGGCGTGCTCATCGAGGACATCCTTGCGGCAGCAGGGATTGAGCGGCCAACCGAATTCGTCTTGGCGCATTGCTACGATGGGTATTCGACGAATGTTCCCTTGGCCGACATGTTGTCGGGGAAGGCGATGGTCGCTCTGAACTATGAGGGCCAGCCGCTTCCGCGCGACCATGGAGGACCGGCGCGCCTCCTCGTTCCCCACCTATACTTCTGGAAGTCCGCAAAGTGGGTGAACGCGCTGCAATTCACAACGCGCGATGAAGCCGGCTTCTGGGAGCTGCGTGGTTACCACATCTACGGCGATCCTTGGCGCGAGCAAAGATACACCCATGACTGAGATCGGCGCGCAACCCGCATCGTGGCAGTCCTGCTTCATCGACGGAATCGTCCAACAGACTCCGAGTATCAAGAGCTTCTTCCTGCGGTTGGGGAACCCGTTCACTCATGTCGCGGGCCAGCATGTCGATGTCCGTCTGACCGCGCCGGACGGCTACACCGCGATGCGAAGCTATTCGATCGCCTCGTCGCCCGCTTCATCTCCGATCCTCGAACTCGCCATCGAGCGCCTTCACGATGGCGAGGTCTCACCGTTCTTCCATGATATCGCAGCAACCGGCGACGAGATCGAACTCCGCGGACCGCTCGGTGGCCATTTCCTATGGCCGGAGCCCGCTGACGAGCCAGTCCTACTGATGGGAGCGGGCTCCGGCGTGGTGCCGCTGATGGCGATGATCCGCCAGCGCCGATCCCTAGCGCAGTCGGTCCCGGTTGCGCTGCTCCTGTCGGCGCGGACCGCCCAAGACGTGCTGTTCTCGAGGGAACTGCACACAATTGAAACGGACGACCCGGCATTCAGCTTGGCGCTGGCGATAACCCGCGAGGCGCCCATGCGCGCGTCGGACTTTGATCGGCGCATCGACAGCTTGATGGTCAAGGAGACAATCTCCCGTCTCGGCCGAAACCCTTCGCAGGTCTTCGTCTGCGGCTCCAACGGCTTCGTCACCATCGCAACGGATGGTGCGCTCTCGGCAGGCCTGGACCCCTCCATCATCAAGACTGAGCGTTATGGTGGTTAAACGCAGCGAAGCGCCCACGCTCATTCTTTTTCAACTTTCGATGTCCGGGAGATCAGTATGAGCCGCTTTGCTGAACCTGTTTTCGTAGCGGCTGGGCTACGGACACCCTTCGGCCGAGGTAGCGGGGCGTTGGCCAACTACGACGCGGTCTCGTTATCAGTGCCTGTGGTCCAGGCGATGGCGAATCTTGCGGAGCCCGACCTGGCTGTTTGGGGAACCGTCATACCCAACCTGGGATGGAGCAACATCGCTCGGGAAGTTTGGCTGGACGCCAAGCTCAACCCCAGCATCCCCGCGTTCTCCGTTGTCCTAGCGTGCTCGACCAGCATGACTGCAACCTTCGCTGCGGCAGGACTGCTTGGTGGCGGGACCGACCTGACAATGGTCGGCGGCGCAGAGGTCATGAGCAGGCCATCGCTTGCCTTAACCGCAGAAGCATCCAAGCGACTGACCGATCTGTTCGGGCAGGATCCGGCCGCGGCACTTTCGGCGCTGCAATCGCTGACGCCGCACGACTTCGTGCTTCCAACCAAGGGGTGGGCCAACCGCATCACCGGTCGGACGATGGGCGATCACATGGAGGAGACCGCCAAAGCTTGGCGTGTCTCGCGCGAAGCACAGGACGACTGGGCTCTAAAGAGCCACCAGCGAGCCGTCGCCGGCTGGGACAACGGCTTCTTCGACGACCTTGTCACCTCTCTGCCGGAGCTGGCGCGCGACGCGAACCCGCGAGCAGATACGTCTGCCGAGCGCCTCGCCGCCCTAAAGCCAGCCTTCGATCGGGAGAGCGGACAGGGCAGCCTGACGGCCGGCAACAGTTCCCCCATCACCGATGGAGCGGCCGGCTGCTGGGTTGCCAACGACGCGGGTCTGAGGAGACTCCCCGCCGGTACGCCTTTCGCGCGGCTCGTCGACTACGAAGTGTCGGCAGTCGACCTCCATACGGAAGGGCTCCTGATGGCGCCTTCCTACGGGATACCGCGCTTGCTCGCGCGGCATCGCCTCGGCTTCTCCGACATCGCTCTGTGGGAGATCCACGAAGCGTTCGCCGCCCAGGTGTTGGCCAATGTCGCGGCCATCGCCGATCCGGATTGGGTACGCGAAAAGGCCGGCGTCGAGGCCGCCATGGGCGAGTTCGATTGGACTCGGGTCAACCCCAATGGCGGTTCGGTAGCCATCGGACATCCCTTCGGGGCGACCGGCGCGCGCGATCTTAGCCAAGCGGTGAAGGAACTGTGGGCCCTGCCGGTGGGGTCGCGCGGGATCGTCAGCATCTGCGCTGACGGCGGCCAGGGCACCGTTGCTCTTCTTGAACGCGTTTGACCGGAGGATATTGATGAAGGCAATCCGCTTCCACGAATTCGGTGCTCCCGGCGTACTCCGCTATGAGGATGCTCCAAAGCCCGCCGTCAGGCCAGGCGAGGTTCTCGTCCGAGTGCATGCGGCTGGCCTCAATCCTCCGGATTGGTATCTCAGAGAAGGGTACAAGGCGCTGCCCCCCGAGTGGAGACCGCCGATCGAGTTGCCGGCCATACCCGGCTCGGACGTGTCCGGGATCGTTGAGGCTGTCGCCCCGGATGTCACAGCGTTTTCACCGGGTGACGAAGTTTTTGGAATGATCCGATTCCCAAGTTTTGGCGAAAGCCTGGGATACGCAGAGTACGTTTCGGCACCGGCATCAGATCTGGCGCTAAAACCTCGCGGCCTCGACCATGTTCATGCCGCTGCAGCGCCGATGTCGGGACTGACCGCGTGGCAGTACCTGATAGAGCTGGGTCATAGCGAACCCAATCCCCTGCAGCCCGGGAGGCACGACCCGGTCCCGTTGGAAGGCAAAAGCGTCATGATCAATGGCGCCGGCGGCGGTGTCGGTCACCTCGCACTGCAGTTAGCAAAACACAAGGGCGCGCGCGTGATAGCTGTCGCGTCAGGCCGACACGAGACATTTCTGCGCGATCTCGGCGCAGACGAATTCATCGACTACACGAAAATCAAGGCGGAAGACTCGGTGCGCGAGGTGGACCTCGTCGTCGATGCAGTAGGTGGCCCGACAGCCAGTCGCTTCTTGCGTTCGATACGTCGCGGCGGCGCGCTTTTTCCAATCTTTCCGCTTGGCTTCGCGGGACACGATGAAGCCGCTAACCTTGGCGTTACGGTCTCTGCAACACAGGTACGATCCAACGGAGCCCAACTCGCCGAGTTAGGCCGATTGCTGGACAGCGGGACCGTTCGCGTCGCGGTCGATAGCACGTACCCCCTCTCGGAAGCGGCTGCCGCCCACGAGCGTGCTGAGGCGGGTCATATTCAAGGCAAGATTGTCCTCATCGTCGAAGGTGGCGATGCTGCAGTGACGCGTGAGGCTGGGACATCGGGCGGGCAGTGGCCGCCTCGCGTGCAAGGACATTGACGTGCTGAGCCTGAGCGCCAGTGCGGCCGACGCGGGGGCGGTTCAGCGAGCGAAGGCGCTTGCTGAACTCATGGTTCTCGACACACCGGACGAGCAGTCCTTCGACGATCTCGTGTTCGTTGCGGCTAAGGCCTGTGGCGTTCCTATCGCTCTGATCACGCTTCTCGACACCGACCGACAATGGTTCAAGGCCAAGTACGGGCTCGACGTGTGCGAGACGGATATCGAACATTCGGTCTGTCGGATCGACATCGACAAAGGCGACCTCCTAGAGATCGTCGATTTGACAGCCGATGCGCGAACGAAACGCAATCCACTTGTCACCGGCGAGAAGCACTTCAGGGCATATGCTGGCGCGCCGCTTGTCCTTCGATCCGGGGCGGTAGTCGGTCGGCTGTGTGTTATCGATACCGCTCCGCGGCCGGCAGGGCTGAGCGAGATGGAAAGGGCGATGCTCCAGGCGCTTGCCCGTCTCGCCAGCGAGAATCTCGAACTGCGTCGGATCGCCAAGGCTAGCGAGCGCCTAACTGAACTCCAGACTGCTCTTGTTGAGATCGGTGAGGTAATCCGCAGCAGTAGCGGCACAGAGGAGATGACGTCTGGCACCTCTGCCATCGTTGGTCGGACCCTCGCCACGGACCGAGCCGGGTTTGGAACC
>JBDHSK010000031.1:0-6908 GCA_039808025.1 Sphingomonadaceae bacterium
GTGCGGAGAATCTTGTCCAGGTAGTTGGGTTCGTACCACAGGCGCGGGAAGACCTTCTCACGCGCGTCGAGGTTGTCCGCGGCGATGAGGCCGTAGAAGCTCGACAGCGGTTCGGTGCCGCTGCGGAACTCAGCCAGGTAGGCCGGGTTCAGCGTCAGGCTGTCCTTGGGCGGCGCCTGGAAGCCGCGCGGGTCGAAGATGCTCAGGTAATCGGTGTAGGGCAGCACTTCGACCGGATAGGTCACGACGGTGCTAGCGGCGACGGTCGTCGTGATGAACGACCGCGTCGGGTCGCCGGGGCCTTCGCTGTCGCGCCCGTAGAGGCGGATACCATTGGCGTCCTTGTAAATCTTGTTCTCACCGGCGGGTTGACCGTCCGGGTCGAACCAGAACTTAGCGCGGTCGCCGATGCGGTCGGCCGGGGCCGGGTTGTCGTATGTCCAGCGGCGGTACTCACCCTCGGGGGCGATGAAGCTGCTGGTGAGCAGGTACAGGTCCGGGTTCACGGTCCGCTGGTTGGCGGGCAGCGGCGGCGTCGTCTCCGGGATGTTGGGCAGGATGTACGCCGTGAACTCGTCGGGCAGCGTCCAGAAGTGCTGGGTGTACCAGAACTCGGTATCGCCTGTCGCCGCGCCTGGCACGACGGCCTGCGCGTAGCGTTCGGACAGCTCACCCAGGAACTGCGGCTCGCGGTCCTCCTGGACATAGAAGAACGAGTTGGCCGCCGGGTCGCTGTACGGGCCGACCGTCACGCCCGGATAGGAGCCGGTGTACGGGGCAGAGGGCGTGGTCGCGCCGGTCGCCGAGCGAACTTCCGCATCCTGCAGGATGGGCGAGACCGGGCCGACCAGCGGCCCTAGGTAGGGTACCTGGCTCTCCAGGGTTGAGAACTGGGTGATGGGCTGCACGTCCGCCAGGATGTAGTGCTCGTAGTTGAAGGGCGGCAGCGAGGGCAGACGCTCACCGGGCAGGTAGCACTGCAAGGTAACCGAGTGCTGGAAGATGAAGATGTCCGGCCCCTTGCAGACTGGCTCGCGGATGGTGATGGAGGTGAACTCCGTCGTATCTGCGGGCACCGGGAAGGTCGGGGGCGCGGGCACGTAGCCGCAGCCGTTCTGCGTGTTCGAGCGGATGGGGAGAGAACTGCCGCGCGTTGAAATGGCGACGGTGTTATACTCGCGGCCATCCACATAGACCCGCTTCAGCCACCACGGCTCAGTGCTGGTGTCGTTGGCGTCGAAGGCCGCCGCCTCCATGGGGGCGTGCGTAGCGCCCAGGGCGCGGCCCACGATGACCTGCGCGCTGTTGTCGGGGGCGTCCGACGACTCGAGGTACAGGAACCAGGGGCCATTGGGATAGGCGCACAGGTTCCCGCCCGCGTTTGCCGCGCCGCTGCCCGCGCCACGAATCACCTGCGGCGCGCCGTTCACGTTGGCGAGCAAGGCATCGCCCTGGCCCAGCGTCACCGTCCCCAGGAAGCGCGGGGCAAAGCTGCCCGTCCAGTAGATATCGAACTGGGCGCCGTTGGGGTTGGTGGTGTTGTTGCGCAGCACCGCCACATGGTCCAGGAACTGAATCGCATTGCGGTTCGGCGTGTTGGGATCGTTGTCCAGCGTCTTGGGGTCGAGACGCAGCACAAGCAACTCATCCCCCGACAGCGGCGTGCCGTCGCGGTCGAGGGGGTCGAGCGCGCCGTTGCCGTTGAAGTCGAGGGCCATGTTGGCGTTGAGCGTGTTGAACAGCGACTGCTCGCTCTCGATGAAGGTGATGTCGGGCGCGCCGTCAAAGTCGGCGTCGAGGGACGTCAGACCAAAGGCGCGCTGGGAACCGGGCAGCGAGGCCGGGTTCGACGGGAAGTTGCCATTAGCGTCCAGGAGTTCGCTGGCGCGCTGGCCGATGGGGAAGACAAAGGTCCCCCCGCCCGGGCGCGCGAAGATGGGCAGCGGGCCAGGCCGACCGTCGGTGCGGAGCGGCTCGTTCCCAATCAGGCCGTAGGTGTACTCCTGCATAATCGCCGGATAGTGGATGTCGGCCGGCGACAGGTCGCCCGACGCATCCTGGTCCTTGTCGAGGTGGTCCGGCTCATACCAGTGCCGCCGCCAGACCTTCTCAGCGATGTTGATACCGCTTCCCGTCGCAAAGAGGCGGCGGTAGAGGCCGGCGCGCTGGTTCTCGTCGAGGGTGTAGACCTCGGACATGATGGCCGGGTTCCACGTGATGCTGTCGTGGCGCGGGGCCTGGGGATGCTGAGGGTCGAAGGGACCCGCCACATCGGTATAGGGCTTGTCTTCCACGTAGCCAGGCGCGACCGGGGGCGCGGCCTGGTCAATCACCTCTTGCTTTTCCTCTAGCTCCCGGTTGTCCTTGCGACCGGGGAGTGGGGCGGACGGGCTGACGAGGGTGCGCGTGATGATGGTGTAATCACCCGCGCCCTGGTAGAGATAGCCATAGGTGCGTAGCGAGAGACCCGAACTGACAGGGCCAGACGTGGCGTAGGCGGGTGTCGCGGTAGGGGTTCCCGTCAACTGCGGCGCGAGCGCCGGCGCGCCCTGGGCACTGGAGAGGGCGACGAACCCAGCCAGCGCCAGCGCTGCCATCAGGCTGAGCGCCACCAACGGGATAACCAAACGACCCCTGGGACGACGTCCGGGTGCGCCTGGCTTAGACTGCAACTGCATACGTAGTACCTCCTTAGCTTTGTAGCACTGGCGGCCGATCCTGGCCATTACACTCGGCGCCGTTCCATGGGGGGACAACTGGCAGCCTCAGCCAGGGGCCAACACGTGACGTGTTGCAGATGTTGAGTTGTGGATCCTTTCGTCGGAACACAAGGACGATGGGACTGGCACGGACGAGGGGCCAGTCATGCGCGGCATTGTTCAATTCACGGACAGCTACACGTCGTCGCCGACAGCCTAGTACGGGCCACAAGTGACAGGGAGCAGGACGTACTCCAGCGAGGTGCACCGGTTCGCTAGACCCTATCCTGCCTCTTTCTTGCCGGTCACCGTATATAACGGGGAAAGCTGGTTCTGTATTACGTTAGGATTGACGATTCTTGGGGAACTCAGGAACGAGGGATAAAGAAAATTCACGTAACATTTGCACATAGGCAAGCGGAGAGGGGGTGGTACGGGAGAAAGTTTAGACCCTAAAGGTTTCCGAAACCTTTAGGGTCTACATGATGTTAGGCATCCTCGCGGTTGGGGTTGTCCAGGCGGAAGAAGTTGCTGTCGGACCCGTCAGCCTTGTGTTCCTGGTAGACAAACACGAGTTCGCGCTCATCGAACGACGCGAACCAGTCATCCCAGCTTATCTCCTGCAAGCGCCCGCCGCTATCGCCCTCTTGGAACATGAAACGGAGGACGCCGGGCCGGCCGTTGTGCTCTGTCTCCGGGACGGTCGCCGGCTGGCCGCCGCGCTGCTCGGCCCAGTTCTGAATGACTTCATGTTCGCGCGTGGCGAGGGACTGCCCGGGGCGGTCCTCGTGCTCATCCAGGGTGTGAATCCACTTGGCATACTTGGTCGTGGTCTTGGAGAGCTGGCCTTCGTGCTCTTTGATGAAGCGAGCATCCTCTTTGGTCACGTTTTTCGCGCCCACTTCGGGCGCCGCCTGCTGTTTCGCCATGTCTGCACCTCACTGGTCGTCCTAGAGTCTATGCGTCTGATAAGCACGGTTGGCACAGCAATAAGTGTACCCAGCCCTACACAGCCGCAAACGAGCGCGGGGATGAGAAGACTCATCCCCGCGTCGGCTTCCTCGGTCTACGATGCTAAACTATCACCACTATGTCACGGACCCTTGGGTGGAGCGGGCTGCTGAGCCGGCGCCTGCTGAGCCGGCGCCTGCTGCTGAGGCGCGGCGGGCGCGTTTTGGTTGCTGGACGGCGCCTGCTGCGCGGGCGGGTTGATGTTGACGTCGATACCCGGGCGACCGAGCGCGCCGCGGCCGGGGCCAGCCATCAGATACCAGCCGACGACCAGGACGATCAGCAGAACAATCAGCACCGTCACCATGTTGATGCCAGCCGCCGTCGAGCGGTCGTTGCTCGGCTGGGGATTGTTGATATTCACATCCGTCATATCATCTCCTCCTTGTTCACATGACCTAACAACAACGAGAGACAGAATACCTCTGGACAACTCGTGTCCACATCTATGCATACAGCAAAACGTGTGCCAGACAACAAACCCCCTGGAGGTAGAGCTACCTTCAGGGGGTTAGCGCAGCGGGAGGTTATTTCTAGGGTAGGAAGGACCAGCCGTTGCGGTACTTGAGCATGAGCGTCTTTTCGACCAGCACCTTGTTGAAGTCACCCAGGACATTGGGCAGCATCATGGCGAACTTGCGCGGCGGGAACAGGTCGTCGGTCAGGATGAGGACTTCCTTGTTGGCGGCGTCCATGACACACACGCCGGGAATCTTGCCGAACGGGCGGCAGGCCAGGTCGGAGTGGCCCTCCATCAGGTGTTTGATGTTCTCCACCGCCGTCTTCGCCATCTCGTCCGTCGGGAAGCCGGTCTTCGGCACGCCGAAGGGGACACGCCCGCTAAACGGGTTGGCGACCTTGACGGCCAGGCCGGCGGCGAAGATGTTGGGATAGTTCACGTGCTGGTAGCCGTCGTTGGTGGGGATGAAGCCTTTCTCGTCGCCCAGGCCGGGCGAGTTGCGCACCATCCCTGTCCCGCGGAAGGGCGGGACGAGCATCTTCCACTTGGCCGGCAAGACCTCGCCCGTGTCCAGGACGACCTCGTTCTCGCGCACCTCGACAATCGCCGCGTTGTCGCGGTAGTCAATGCCCTGCATCTTGAGGAAGGCTTTGACCATCAGTTCGCCGCCCTTGATGCCGCCGATGCCGAAGTGGCCGAGCATCGGTTCGGGCGTGACCCACACAATGGGCGTCTTGGCGCGGATTTTGGCCTTGCGCGCGTAGTAGTCAAAGTTGAACAGGTACTCGTAACCCGCGCCCATGCAGCTTGCGCCCGGCACCGCGCCGATGACGGCCGGGCCTGGGTCCTTGACGAATTCCTGGAAGGCCGCGTAGGTGTTGACTGCGTCGGGGGGGGTGAAAATCGAGTGGGAGTATGCCTTGGGGCCGAGGCCGGGCACGGCATCCCAGGCCAGTTCCGCGCCTGTGGCGACGATGAGGTAGTCGTACCGGTAGGTCGGGCCGGCCTTCGTGACAACCTGGTTCGCTTCGGGTTCGACCTTCACTACTTCGTCCAGGATAAACTCGGCCCCAGCGCGCTTGAGAGCCTCTTCAGCCGAGAAGGTGATGTCGGACAACTGGCGGCGGCCAAACGGCACCCAGATGAGCGAGGGGATGTAAACGAAGTCCTTTTGCTTGGAGATGACGACGACGCGGGCCTGGTCCTTGAGTTTGCGCTTGAGTTCCATCGCGCTGGTCAGACCGCCAAAATTTCCGCCGATGACGAGAATCGTTTGCATGGTGCGCTCCTGCACGGATTGTGGACTTGAATTAAGTAAAGAGGCGTGAGCCGAGCACGCCTGAATTCGGGTTTCTACTTATTTGGATGCTGGCGGCGACCAAAGGGTTACAGAGGAGACAAGGGGAGGTAAAATAGTGCGCCTGGGCTGACAAGAGGCGAAACTTTTACCCGCCTTAGCTGTGTTAGTCTGTGGTGACCTTGACCCTGCCCTGGCAGGGACTCGATGGAGGTTTGATGCCTCAGTCAGTCAGCCAGTCCACATCTCAACGTGGGCTGGCGTGTGTTCGACCGTGCTGCCTCGCGCTTGCTCTGCTCACCCTCAGCCTCACTGCCTGTACAGTCCCCGCCCTACGCGCCGCGCCGTCCCCCAGTCGAGCCGCCTGGGTTGCCCGCTCCGATTTGCCACCTCCCCAGCCCGTGTCTGAGCTAGTCGCCCCCGCCCAGCCGACGCCTCAGCCCAGTCCAGCCCCGCAGCCTACCTCGGCCCTGTATGCCCCCCTCATTCTCAAGATGGCTCAGTCGCGCTACGAACTCTTCGCCCCCTTGGTCATTCAGGCGACGCAGTTGACCATCCCGGTCGTCCATGAGCCGCTGCCCTTCGACCCGGCTTTGACCACGGTGCGCCTGGTCCCCCTGGTTCAGAACCTGAACGAGCCCACGAGTGTCACCGGGGCGGGAGACGGGAGAGGTCGGCTGTTTGTCACCGAGCGGAAAGGCCATATTCGCCTCATCCGAGATGGCGTCCGCACCTCGCGTGTCTTCCTGGACCTCAGCCACCGCGTCAAGACGGAGGGGCCAGAGCAGGGCTTATTAGACATAACGTTCCATCCCGACTTCGTCCACAATGGTCTGTTCTATGTGGCCTATACCGACGACAGCGATGCCCTCGTCGTCGCCCGCTACCACGTGTCGAGTGACCCCGACGTCGCTGATCCGGCCAGCGGGCTGACCCTCTTGCGTATCGAGAAGCCGACCGAATATCACAACGGTGGGGAGTTGGCCTTCGGCCCGGATGGCTATCTCTACATTGGAGTGGGAGACGGCGGCGAGCAAGGCGACCCGCACCGCAACGCGCAGAATCCGGGCGTCCTCCTGGGCAAGATTCTGCGCATTGACGTCAACAGCGGCTCGCCCTACGCGGTTCCGCCGGACAACCCATTTGTCAACCGTCCCGCCTATCAACCTGAGATTTGGGCGCTGGGCCTGCGCAACCCGTGGCGCTTTGCCTTTGACGCCAAAACCGGCGATTTGTACATCGGGGACGTGGGTCAGGACACCTACGAGGAGGTTGACTTTCAACCGCGTAGCTCGCGGGGCGGCGAAAACTATGGCTGGAACGCGATGGAGGGGCTGCACTGCTACACGCCTGGCTGCGACCCGACCCGCTATGTCTTGCCTGTGGCCGAGTACGCGCATGACAGCGGCTGCAACGCTGTCATCGGCGGGGTCGTCTACCG
>JBDHSK010000032.1:0-6854 GCA_039808025.1 Sphingomonadaceae bacterium
TCATCGGCTGTTCGGTGGTAGACTTTGCCTGGATGAACACGGTCCAGCCTGAGGTGGGTCGGGCCTATCTGTTCCTGGCAGAAGGTGTATTCATGTTCCTGGAGTAAGTTACTCAGCGAGTGGTACTACTTCGACCAGCCAGAGCCGAGGCTGGGCGTCATGCGGCTGCTGCGCTGGGCGCCGGGCATTGCCCGAGGCGCGAAAATTCTGCGTTACCGACTGGGCGAAGCAACACCGTATCTACCGCATGACGGGGAGGTAGTCGTCGAGCCAACCGTCGTGGCCTAAGAGAGAGGGCAAGGAGGCCCATGTCCACTATTCTCAAGTGAGTTGAGGGCAGGCTCGCCAGAGCTGACAGATATCTTCGCGCGGGGCATCATCGGCGCGAATGACACGTCGGCCGCGGTAGGCTATGCGCCCCTTACAGATACGGAACGTCTGGTGCTGATAGCCGAGCGATACCTCAACTCCCACGCCTACCTGACGGTTTTGGGAATCTCCGCCGAAGGCGGCGCTAAGAAGCCTTACGAAGACAAGTGAGGAAGATTTTGTCCGGGCAGCTTGGCTGCCGCGAAACCGATAAAAGTCGTGGCAGCGAGGGAGATATTCGAGTATACTGGGGTTCGAACGTCCCTGGGGCAGCCCAGCGGCGGACACTGACAGGAGAGGCAGAGGGCTATGGAGGTATCGTCCACAATCATTGAGAAGATGATGGTCAGCGGGCTAATCCATGTCGAGAACGCTAGTGCAGCCGTGGAGGTGAGACGCGGGATGCCCATCCTCACCGCGGACGGTCAGTTGGCCGGTGAGGTGGCAGCCGTGGTTGTCGCTTCTCCAGAGCAGCGAGTGACCCACATCGTTCTCGGCCGGGTCGAGGGCGACATTGACTACCGCGTCGTGCCCCTCGCGTTTATCGGCGGCGTGGAGGGAGAGGCGCTCGTACTGCGCGTGCCTCGTGAGGTCATGGAGACACTACCGAGCCACTGACCTAACCAATGTGATATACTCAATCATCCCCGATTACCTGGTACCCTCCGCCGCCAAGACGGTGCTGGCGAGCAGTGTGGCGGCCGGCCTGCACGTGGTGGCCGCCGTTATCATCGTCGGGCTGCTACTCAACGGCTATCAGCGTCGCCTGAGCCGCGGCGTGACGCGGCGCTAGACGTGAAGGAGGCCCCGATAACGAGTGTGACAAGTCCCCCGCAGCCCAACATCCTCTCGGCCGTCCCCTACTTCGACAGCCTCGACGCCGAAACTGTCGCCGAGCTTGAGCGCAGCACTGTTCAGCAGATGTATGATACCGAGCAGATTGTCTTCCTTGAAGGCGAGACCTGCGCCGGATTGTACATTGTCGAGAGCGGGTGGCTCAAATCGGTGAAGATTGCGCTGTCGGGTCGCGAGCAAGTCATACGGTTCGTTGGCCCGGGCGAAGTCTTCAACGAGGTAGGCATCCTGGCGGACGCGCGCAATCAGGTCACTGTGATTGCCCTTGAACCCACCACCCTCTGGATTATTCCACGGGAGCCATTACTACACCTGATGGACAAGAACGCGCGGCTGAGCCGTATCATTGCGCAACACCTGGCCAGGCGCGTCCAACACTTACTGGGGTTGGTGGAAGACCTGTCGCTGCGGCCGCTGCAGGCGCGGTTGGCGCGGGTGATTCTGGAACAGGCAACGGAGGGGGTGGTACGCCGGCATCGCTGGAGTACACAGACGGAGATGGCGTCCCGCCTGGGCACCGTACCAGATGTTCTCAACCGCGCGCTGCGCGGTCTGGTCGAGGAGGGTCTCATCTCGGTCCAGCGGTATCAGATTCAGATACGTGACCGAGCGGGGCTTGAAGCCAAGGCGACCCGCGAAGGATAGTCTGCCAGGGTCGCCCACAGTCGAGATAGTCTGATCGCGCAGGAAGGATGATGATGCAACCGTATCTATTGATGGCTGTACTCTATCTCTCACTCGGCGTCCTCGCGGCGCTCGACGCTTCGCTCAGCAGCTTAGGCATTATTACATGGTTCAACGGTCTGCGCTGGTTGCGCGTACACGTCATTACCCTAGGGGTGATGACCGAGGCCGTGTTCGGTCTGCTACCCTACCTGGTCGCCAGCCGCGCTGGCCGGCCCCGGCCGGCCATCCGCTGGGATGTCTGGCTGGCGCTCAACGCCGGTCTGCTCACCTTGCTGGTCGGCATCCCCCTCGTCAACGGAGCCTTAATCCTGGCCGGCGGCACGCTCATCTTCATCGCGGCGCTGCTGCTCATCCCTCAGTTAGCCAGTTTGCGGCCCACATCGCCTCGGACGCCCTCCACCACCGATGCTGACAAGCCCTCCGGCCGCCACTTCTACATAGCGGGCCTGAGCTACCTGCTGCTCGGCATCATCATCGGCAGCGGCCTATGGCTGGGCTGGGGCCAGGCCTTGCGGATGTGGAACCCGATTGAAGTCCATATCCATACCAACAACTGGGGCTTCATGTCATTGGTATTCGCGGGGCTGCTGGTAGACCTCTACCCGCTCTTTACGCACCGTTCCTTTGCCTGGCCATACTCGATACGGCCCATCTTCTGGCTGATGACGCTTGGCGCGCTGGGGCTGGTGCTGGGTCCGTGGGTCGGCTCGCAGTGGTTCACTGTTCCTGGCCTGGTCCTTCACCTGACGGGGACGCTCTGGCTCCTGGCGAATGTCATCGTACCAGTGTGGCCTACCCGTCTGGTTCGCAGCCCAGGCATCTGGCACCTCGTAACGTCGTACGTCTGGATACTCGCGCCGGTGTTCATCGCCCCGCTCATCATCCTCAACGTGCCTGGCTTCGCGGGCGCGGGCGTCGAGGCCAACGCGCCACAAGCCCTGATTTATGGCTGGGTGCTCCAATTCGGCTATGCCCTGCTCCCCTATCTACTGCGGCGGGCGCTGCTCCCCGATGAGGAAGCGCGGCTCGGCGGCAACTGGTTCAGCCTCATGACCGTCCATCTCGGCGGCGTCCTCCTCTGGGCGAGCATCTTCGCCGGCGATAACCAGACGCTCCTCCACGGCGTCGCCTATGTCTTCTGGGTTCTCTCCATGCTGCCAATGACGGTCGAGGTATGGCGCATCGTCCGACGAGGAGTGACCCGGCTAGACACCAATGCGCCGTCGCTGGCATCGGAAAGAGCCGGGGGGGACTGAGGGCCAGTGGCGCGTCCGACTAGACCGGCGGGGCGGGCAGGGTCACGATGGTGATGTCGTCCAGGTCGGTGGAGGGGTAGCGGCGATAGTTGGGCTGGTCGGACGTGGAGTGCGTGAGGCCCTCGGCAATGATTTCGCCCGTCCAAGCGACAACCAGGGCGCGGCGCCGGCTGGCGCGTTTGAGCAGCGCCAGCGGGTCAAGGGCCAGGGCCGGGTCGAACAGGGCATCCACGTGGTCCACCAGGAGCGGGTCGTCGCCGCCGGCGAGCAGGTCGTCGAGAATGGCGGCCGCGCGGGCGGCGCGCTCGGCCAGCGGGCCGCCCGCCAGACGCTCGGCCAGGGCCGGGCCGAGGTCGAGGAGCGGGACGGCCAACTGGTCGCGCCAGGTGTGGAGGCGGCGCGTCAGGCGCGCCGGCTGCGGGCCAACCAGCAGGAGGAGGCGAACGGGCAGCGTGGCGAGGGTTTGCAGGTCAATCATAGCTATCTCCGCGAGGGCGGGCGGGGCCATGACGACCATTGTAGCAGAGGGCACAGCGGCGGGCAAGTGAACCAAGCTAAACGCCACCGCCCGCGGTCCAGGCTACGGGCGGTGGCGCTGATTAAGATGGGCGGCCGGGCTTAGGCACGTGGCGCGGCCAACCTCTGAGGCGCGGTAAAGCCGATGTAGAGCAGGACAAGCGCCAGCAGCGCGTGGAGCGCCGTGTCGGGCGCGTTGTTGGGGATGATGGCGTTGAGGACGGCCGGCGCGACGAGGCCCAGGATGAAGACGAGCAGATAGACCACGCCGAAAATCTGGCTGATGAGGCGCAGCGTCGTCCCGCCTTGCAACCCAGCGTAGAGCAGGGCCACGCCGGTGACGATATGGATGATGTTGTGCAGTCCGTTGACGGCAAACAGGCCGAGGATGGGGTTGTTGACGAAGCCAATCAAGCCGACGACGATGAGAATGACACCGAGCACCTGGAGTAGTTGACGCATCTCGAATCTCCTCTCGTAGTGAACTCGCAAACCAGGCTAGGTTTCTCTAGGACGAAGATGCCTGACGTTGGGCCGTGGTCAGGAGATGGCGCATGTGCGCTAGCCAGCCTTCAATCGAGCCGACAGGGCCAATCGAGGCCAGAATGGCGTGGGTCTCGGGGGTCAGGGTCTCATCGAGACGCTCACCGAGGTCATTCAGCACCGCAGCCAGGGCAATGCTATGGCGAATGTACCAACTCGCTAACTCTACCAGGAGGCGCTGCCGCGTCCGGACACTCAAGGCCGCCTCATCTGATACAACCTCACCGGCCAACACTTCGCTATTATCGGGGACGACCACCAGCCAGCGGTTCGGCTCGTCAGGCGCGACTCGATAGCGGTGGATTCGTCCGCGGCAGCCGCCGCATTCGGTTGGGCATTGGGCGAGACACAGGGTGGTGATGGTCACGCCGCGCTGCTCGGCGCGCCTCAGAGCATCGGCCAGGCGGCGGGCTTCGGCAGGCCACAGGGCTATCAAGAGGTCGCGGCGTGCCGTCTCTAGCAAAGCCGCCGCGTGCTGGAGAAGGACAGGATAGCCCTGGGTACTCCAGACATATTCATAGTCGGCCGGCGCGGCCAGGGCTTCGAGCGAGTGTTCTGTCGCCGCCAGGATGTCCTGAAAATCCCGGTCCAGGCGGCGCATGAGTTCGGTCGGGGCAACCGCCGCGTAACGGATACTCCCTGCATCCTCCACGCGGACCACCGCGCTCCGTTCCTCTAGCTTCGTCAGCACCGCGTAGATATTGGCGCGCGGGATGCCGCTGGCTTTGGCAAGCTCATAGCCATTGAGCGGGCTGCGTTGCAAGAGAGCGGTGTACGCCCTGGCCTCGTATTCTCCAAACCCAAGCCGCTGCAGCAGCCCAATCACATCATCCATACCCTCTCCCATTCGTAGTTGTTTAGACAACCACTATTCCTACTATACAACAAAGCGGAGCGTTTGTCAAGAGCCTTTTTTGCTCCTGACCACGCTCCGCTAAGTTTGGTTCGGATAGTTCCAGGTTTAGCGCGTAGGGACGGCGAGCGCCCCTTCGTTCATCCGTCGTTCGTCGTCCGTCCCAAGTGAAAGCGCCGCCTCCACAGCTAGACGCCAGGTGGTCCAGGCTTTGTACTGCCGGAAGCCCATCGCGTGGTTGATGCTCAGCATGGGCTGGTTGGAGTCGGCGTTGCCGGTGCGGATGAAGCGCACGCCCGGCCGCTCGGCCAGCAGGCGCACGGCCATCGCCGCCTTGAGCCAGCGGCCTAGCCCCCGGTGGCGGTGGGCCGGCAGGACGCCGGTATCGCCCTGGTTGGCGACCGCCGGGTTGGCGGGGTTCCAGTATAGTTCGGAGTAGCCAGCGATCTCGCCCGTCGTCTTGTGGCGGACAATGGCCGTCCACGACTCGGTCCCCTGCGCCCGCCTGGCTGCATCAAACGCCCGCAGCTGCTCGGCCGTGTAGGTTTCGTCCTCCCAGCCTTCGTCGCGCGGCGCGTCGTTCATGGCGTCGAGGACGCGCACCATCGCCTCGATGTCCGCGTCAGGCCAGGTTCCCTCCCACATCTCCAGTTGATAGTCGGCGGCGCGTTCCTGGGCGCGCGTTATCCATGACCGCATCAGGTCGCGGTCTAGCTCGGCCAGGTCCAGTTGATTGGTGCTGGTCGGGATGCCCGGCGTCGCGCCGATATGCTCGGCAAAGCCCATACCGTCGGGAGCCTTGCTGTCCGTCCAGCCCATGAGTTCGGTCCGCCCGGCCTGCTTCGCCGCTTGAGCGACGCGGACCAGCAATTGCCTGCCGATGCCCTGCCGACGGTAGGCAGGGTGGACGGCCAGCGCGCCCATGGCGATGTGGCGGTTGTGGTCCACGTGCCAGATGCGGGCGCTGCCACGACCAAGAACTTGGCCGCTGCCGTCGTCCCAGGCGACCCAGACGTGGAGTTCGACGTGCTGGGGGGGCGTCTGCCACACGCGGCGGATGTACTCGACGCTGCGCGGCGGGTCATCGGGCCAGGCTTCGCGCTGGACCAGGTTCTCAAACTGGCTGAAGGCCGCCCACTCCGCGTCCGTTGCGTTATGGGGGTCGAAGCGTTCGATACGCATACCCAAGCCTCCTGATAGGACCAGATGACATTCGACTGTCTGCCCTCCGTATGGAGGGTCATCCCGAACGAAGTGAGGGATCTGCTCCGACAACACCTCCAGAGCAGATGCCTCGCTTCGCTCGGCATGACAGGCGCGGGGTTCTTGGCTTGACACAGGCCTGCTCCAGCCTGGTCGTCTCAGCATGACATAGCGCCCGGTATTTACACAGCCACCAGGACCGCCTCCGTCATCCGCTCGCTGACGCTGCGTCCGTCCTCCGTCATTGCTCCTTCGTCCCCGGTTGCCCCGGCCAGGTACGCCTCAACCTTGGCGCGCTCGACCTGCCACACGGTCCAGGCACGGTAGGGCTTGAAGCCCATCTCGTGATTGATACCCAGCATGGGACCGTTAGAGTCGGCGTTGCCGGTGCGGACGCGCTTGACCTGCGGCCGCTCGGCCAGCAGCTGCTCGATATTAGCTGCCTTGAGCCAACGTCCCAACCCCAGGTTGCGGTACGCGGGGACGACGGCGGTCCAGCCCTGGTAGGCCGTCTCCGGCTCGGCGGGGTTCCAGAAGATTTCGCTGAAGCCGGCCAGCGCGCCCGTCGTCTC
>JBDHSK010000033.1:0-6440 GCA_039808025.1 Sphingomonadaceae bacterium
TCTCGATCACAGTTTTGGGGTCTGATGGCCGCTAGTTGAAAAAACGAGGCCAGAAGACGACAGTGGCGAGGGAGGTCGCGGCGTAGCGGGCATAGCGCAGGGTCATCTTGAAGTGCGTCATGGTCGGGTTTCCTTTCTGTCTGTCTGACCCCCTCTCCCTCTGGGAGAGGGTTGGGGTGAGGGTCCGTGAGTCTTCCGTCTTCGTATTCAATTGTCTCTGTCGTCTCTGATGGCCCCATCATATCAGAAACAGCGGCGGCGCGCGGTAGGGAAAACCCTACCATTGACCCTACCTTTTTGGGGGTAGGGGATGGTAGGGTTGATGGTAGGGTCTAGGCTAGAGTATGGATGGGGAGGATGGGCGGAGCCGAATTATCCCTTCCGCCATTGCGTCGCCACATCGTCGGGCGGCGCGGCCAGCCCGCGATCTACCGCCCATGCAGCGACCTGGGCGCGGTTCTCGAAGCCGAGCTTGCCCAGGATGTTGCCCACATGCTTCTCCACCGTCTTGACCACCACCGACATCTGGTCGGCGATTTCGTCGTTAGTCAGCCCCTGGGCAATCAAGGTAGCGACCTCGCGCTCGCGCGCCGTCAGGCCGCCATAACGCTCCTTGCTCTCGCGGAGGGGCGTCGACGGAGGACGGACGACGGAGGACGGAGGGGGAGCGGTCGGAGATGCTTCCTCCGTCCTTCGTCCGTCGTCTTCCGTCGCCCGTTGCGCCTCGCTCGCCAGTTCGAGCGCAAGGCCGATAGCCTGCTCGACCGACAGCGCCCGCCCCTCGCCCCAGGCCGCGGCAAAGGCAGCCTCGCTCAACGCAGTACGCGCCACAGCGACAGCGTGGTCATAGTCAGGCCGGTCCGTTGGCTCGATTTCGCCGCCGAAGGCTTCGAGCAGGGACTCGGCGGCCCCAAAGAGATGCACGCCCCCAGGTGTCCCACCGGCGACCGCGGCTAATCCCGCCAGGCTCCAGGCGAGGCAATACTTGATCCCTATCTCTCTCGATAGGGTCAGGCTCGCCTGAAAGAGAGCGGCTGCCGGCGCCCGCTCGCCCTGGCGGAGCGTCATCCACCCCAGATTGTGAAGACAGACCGCCGCGACCTCCTTGATCCCTAGCTCCTGGGCCAAGGCCAGGCTCTGCTGGTAGAGCGCGGTCGCCTGCGCATCATCACCTTGCCCGCGCGCCGTTTCACCAAGGGAAAGCACAGCCAGGCAGACGGGCCAACGGTCGCCTAGCCGGCGTTGGATAGCCAGGCTCTCCTCAAGGCGGGCGCGAGCGGGGGTGTAGTCACCGGTGATGACCGCGACGCAGCCCAGACCATACAGCGCCAGGGCTTTAGCCCACGCATCATTTGCCTGCTGGGCCACTGCCAGGCTTTCCGCCTGGCAAGCCTGCGCCGCCGCCAGGTTCCCCTGCCGGCGTTCGCACTCCCCTAGAAAATGGAGCGCGATGGCGAGACCAGAGAGGTCACGCAGCACCCGTCCCAGCGCGATGGCCTGCTCAAGATGCGTACGGGCTAATGCCATATCGCCGTGGTGCCAGGCCAGGGCGCCCGCATAGCAGAACGCCTTGGCCGCCATCGGCGTAGGCGTGTGCTGGGTCACGCCGGCCAGCAGGCTCTCGAACCAACTGCTGCCTTCGCTGAGATAGCCGCGAATTTCCCAGAAGCGTCCCAGCGCCCCGGCCAATTGCAGGCCCGGCTCGACTTCGCCCCTAGCATGGGTCCAGCCGAGGGCGGCACGCAGGTTGTCATGCTCCGCCTCCAGACGGTCTAGCCATCCCAACTGGTCGCGCCCCTTGAGTTTGGGTTCAGCCTCTTCCGCCAGCTTGAGAAAGTACTCGGCGTGGCGCTGTCGGATCGCCTCAGCCTCGCCACTCTCCTCCAACTTCTCAACGGCATACTCGTGGATGGTCACCAGCATCAGGTAGCGCGTCTCACCATTCAGCTGCCGTGTCCAGAGCAGGCTCTTGTCCACCAGTGACGTCAGCAAGTCTAGAATATCAGAAGGCAGAAGGCGATAGGCAGAAGGCGGCGCAGAAAGCTCTTGTCCGCTGTCTGCCGTCTGCCGTCTGCCGTCCGGCTCGCCATCCACGCACACCACCTCCACCGCTTCCAAGGTCCGCCCACCCATGAATACCGCCAACCGCCGGAACAGCGTCTTCTCGGCCTCGGTGAGCAGGTCGTAGCTCCAATCCAGGGTGTTGCGTAGCGTCTGATGGCGCGTCGGGAGGTCGCGGGCGCCGCCGGTCAGCAGTCGTAGTCGGCCGTCCAACCGCTGCAGGATGGCCTGGGGCGGCAGCGCCTTGACCCGCGCTGCGGCCAACTCAATCGCCAGCGGTAGACCGTCCAGCCGCCGACAGATGTCGGCCACTGCCGTCGCGTTCTCTTCTGTTAAGGCAAAGTCAGGCTTGACCGCCCGCGCGCGCTGGACGAAAAGTTGGACGGAGGGATAATACGTGATGCGTAATACGTCCTCCGTCCTTCGTCCATCGCCCTTCGCTGGCACGGCCAGGGGGCCGAGAGGGAATTCCTGCTCGCCCTGGAGGTGGAGCGGCTCGCGACTGGTCGCCAGGACGGTCAGGTGGGGGCAGGCGTCCAGCAGGTCACTGACCAGCGGGGCCGCATCCAGCAGATGCTCCCAGTTGTCGAGGATGAGCAGGAGCGCCTTGTCGCGCAGGAAGCTGATGAGGGTATCCAGGAGGGGCTGATCAGCCGTCTCGCGCAGGCCGAGGGTTTGGGCAATGGTGGAGAGTACCAGGGTTGGGTCGGTGAGGGGGGCAAGGTTGACGAAGAAGGCGCCGTCGGCGACGCAGGCGGCAGAGAGGGCGAGGAGGTCGAGCGCAAGGTGGCGGGCGAGGCGGGTCTTGCCCGCGCCACCAGGCCCAGTCAGGGTCAGGAGGCGCGCGCCACCGGCAAGATAGGTCTGAAGGGCGGCAAGTTCGGTGTCGCGTCCAACGAAGGGAGTGCGTTCGGGGGGCAGATTATGTGGGGGCGGTCTGACAAGGTGGAGGTAAGCGGGGAGTCTGGAAGGGTCATCCGTCCCGGCGAGGCTATCTGAAGCGGACGCCGACATGGTCCACCTCCGTTCGAGGGCGGCAGGACAGCCACACAAACACCAGCGTGGCGGCGGAGTGTAGTTATAGCACACAACGACCAGCCTGGCAACCTGTCCTATTGGCGACGCCTGGTAACCCCTTGAAAAATGGAGAATCACCCCTCTCTCGTGTACAATTGGCCTATCACGCTCTTGAAGGAGTACCTTATGCGTTTGCGTTACACATTTCCACTGCTGCTGTTATTGGTCGCCGTCGCGGGTTGCGGCGTCGCGCCGACGCCGGGCGGCCAGGGCGCGGCTGGCCAGAGTGGAGCCAGCCAGGCGGGTAAAGAGGTGACGACCGCCTCTGGCCTCAAGTACACCGATGTGCAGATTGGCACGGGCGCGACGGCCCAGGCCGGCAAGACCGTCTCCGTTCACTACACGGGCACGCTGACCGACGGCAAGAAGTTCGACTCGTCCGTGGACCGCGGCCAGCCCATTACCTTCGCCCTGGGTACGGGGAAGGTCATCAAGGGCTGGGACGAAGGCATCGCGGGGATGAAGGTCGGCGGCAAGCGCCGGCTCGTCATCCCGGCCAACCTGGGCTACGGCGCGCAAGGCTACCCGCCGGTCATTCCGCCGAATGCGACACTCATCTTTGATGTGGAGTTGGTGGATGTGAAGTAGCGTAGTGCGTCATGCGTCATGCGTATTTCGTATTTGGGACAGAGAGATACGAAATACGCATGACGCATCATGGGGCGGGAGCAAGTATTACATAAAGTGCCGAGGGTAGCTGCCGAGGACGCGCAGCAGCGTGGCGTACTCGGCCAGGTGGTCGAGCGCCTTCTGGCAGCGCGTCTCGGCCAGGCTGCCCGCGAAGTCCAGGTAAAAGTAGTAGTCGAAGGGCTTGCCCTTGAGCGGCCGCGATTCTATCTTGGTCAGGTCAATATCGCGCAGGGCGAACACCGATAGCGCCTTGAACAGGCTGCCGGGCGTGTTAATGGTGGCGAAGACGATGGACGTCTTGCCCGGCACGGTGGTGGGGGGCGGGGCGGCCTCGCGCGAGAGGACCAGAAAGCGCGTGTAATTCTCGGTGTCGTCCTCGACGCCCTCCATGAGCACGTTCATGCCGTACACCTCGGCGGCGCGGCGGCTGGCTATAGCCGCCCCATCCATAATCCCCCGTTCCTGCAACAACTTCACACTGCCCGCCGTGTCGTAGGTCACGACCCGTTCCAGCCCCAGCCGCTCAATCGTCCCCTCGCATTGGGCGAGCGCCTGCGGGTGGGAGTAGGCACGCTTGACCTCGCCTAACGCTACGCCGGGCTGGGCAATCAGGCAGTGGACGACGCGGAAGTACTCCTCGCCCACGATGGTCAGGTCGTGGCGCAAGAGCAGGTCGTAGTTGCGGTGGATGGAGCCGCCCAGCGAGTTCTCGATGGGCGCCATGCCATAGTCGCACACGCCTTCGACCACGGCGCGGAAGAGGTCGTCAAACTCGGCGCAGGGGTAAGGGATAATGTGAGGGCCGAAGTGGGCGATGGCGGCGGCTTCAGAGTACGCGCCGCGTTCTCCCTGGAACGCAACTTGCTGTAATTTATTACTCATATACGTTGTCCTGGGATGGGTGCGCCGGCCGGAGCCGGGAGCGGTTCCACCGCTTTGAGGGCCGCTTCGATGTGTTCCAGGGCCGCGCCCCGTTCCGCCGGTGAGAGCGTTGTGTCGGCCGCCAACACGTCGCGCGCGTGGAGCAGTTCGGTCTGACTGCGCGGCGCCGGCGCGAGCGGCGGTCCGCCGGCCCCCGTCTCGATGGCGGCGGCCCGCGAGTGCATAATAAACTGGTCTACAATAATCTGGATGAGGCTCGCCAGGGGAATCGCCAGCAGCGCGCCGACGCCGCCCAACAGGGAGACGAAGACCAGCAAGGCGATGATGACGCCCAGGGCGCTGATGCCGACGGCGTTGCCCATGATACGCGGAAACAGAATCATGTTCGCCGCCTGGAAGACGATGACCGTCCAGATGATGGCCCCCAAAGCCTGCGAGGGGGAGGTGGACAGCGTCGCCAGGCCCACGATAATCGCCTGGAGCGTCAGGCCGACACCAGGGATGGGGATAATCTCCATCAGGCCGGCCAGCATCCCATACGCCAGCGCGAGGGGCAGCCCGATGACCCCGTAGCCGACACTGGAGATGAGGCCGACAATGAGCGAGAGGACGAGCAGCCCGCGTAGATAGCCCCCCACCTGGGCCTCGACCGCCTGCCAGATGCGCTCGGCGCGGGGCTGGTTGGCCGGCGGCGCGAGGTTGATGAGCCAGGCGCGGATGTGCTCCTCCTCCAGCAGCCACAGGAACCCGATGGTGATGATGGTAATCAGATTGACCAACATACCGACGATGGTCGTCCCGACGCCCAGCGCGGAGCCTACCAGGCGCTCGCTGTTCGAGGTGAGCAGGGCCACCAGGTTCTGAGTAACGGTTTCGAGGCTGATGGAGGACAGCACCGAGGGGAGGAAGGGCAAGGTCGCCAGGCGGTTCAGGAGTGTCTCATAGCCCTGGATGACACTCACCACGACGGTGGTGACCGCGCTGATCAGAGTAGGCAGGAGGAGAATCAGGGCCAGCGGCAGCACCGCCAGCACGACGACGAGGACCAGGACCAGGGCCAGCCAGCGCGGGAGGTGCAACTCCTGGAGTGTCACCACAGGGCCTTTCATCGCCATCCCGAACAGGATGCCGACGAAGACAATGATGAGGCTGTCGCGGACCTGGTAGAGCGCCCAGGCCAGCCCGGCCGACCCCACCACTGTCAACGTCGCCAGGGCGATGCGTCGCATGGTCCAGGCAGGTTCCATCTACAATCCTTCCGTGAACAGTAGTCAGTAGTCGGTAGTCGGTAGTCGGTAGTCGGTGAACCGCATCACGCATCACGCTGGCCCTATTCTACTCGTTTGAGAGGGAACCGCAAGCTTGAGCGCGGTTTGGGCCGGGTCAGAAGTTGGTCAGAAACAGGTCGTAAGGCTGTCCGGTCGCTTATTTGGGGGGATAAAGGGCTTGTCTCCCCCACGGGTTGATGTATAATCTAGTCGCGTCTGGCTTAAAATCGGGTTAAGTTCGTTCAAACTAGACAACGAACGCCTGCTGCCTTATAATCCAGACCACTCTAAGCAGACGGCCAGCCAGGGCCTCCCATGCCCGCGTTGACTTGCCGTCTCCGCCGGTGCGGTACCCAAGACTCTTATCCATCATCTGTCCCCAACCCTAGCCCCCTGGCCGCCAGGCGAACGCTGAGGGAGTGACCTACCGATGCCTCAGATCTTCCACCGCAGTACCAACACGTTCTCTCGCGTCACTATCTTTGGCGCCATCTTCATCATTGGTGGCGTGCTGGCTATCTT
>JBDHSK010000034.1:0-6206 GCA_039808025.1 Sphingomonadaceae bacterium
CCGACTACGTCGCAAAAGCGCTGGAACTCGGCGACGTTGAGTCGTGTGAGGCGCTCGTACTCCTTCATCGACAGAACGACCGCGACATCGCGCTTCTGGCGGCGGATCACGACGGGTTCATGTGCGGCCAGGTCGAGTACGCCAGCCAGTCCTTGTTTTGCCTCGGTGGCGGAGACGGTGCGCATGGTGGCGACTCCTGTTCGTTTTGGTGAGATTGGACTGTATGTTTTGTACAAAATGTACGCAATTGCCGAGCTGCGGGCGTGCTGCCGGCGGGCTTGGCCAAGCACGTCAGCGCCGCGACGGAAACTCCCGTGCGGTATGAACCACGTTGAGCACGATCACCGCGTCATCCGTCACTTTCACGAAGGCAACATAGGGCAGTCGGCGAACGACGAGCTCACGTGCCCCCGGGATTCGCGTACTTGCCCGAATACGCTCGGGGAAGACGCGCAAGGCTTCGATCTCGGCAACGATGCGCGAATGGACGGCTTCCGCAGTCAGGGGGCCTGCCTCCGAGTGGTAATAAACAAGGATCTCCTCAAGGTCGTCCAGCGCCTCGTCAGTCCAGAGGATGTTCATGCACGACGATTCCGCGCCGCCACACGCTCGCGCAGCAGGGCCATGGCTTCGTCGTGGGCATGTAGCGTGGTTTGGCCCGCATCCAGGCGCTCGAGCGTCGCCGTGACCTTCTCGAAGAGCCAGCCGTCGTAACCGGGTGTCTTGTCGAGCAGGAATTCGGGCAACAGCGTGTCTGCTGCGTCCTCGATCGACACCATGATGCCGACGGGGCGATCGTTCTTGGTGATGACGACCGGCTCCCGGCGCGATGCATCGAGGAATTCGCCGAACCGGTTCTTTGCTTCGCGTGCGGTCATGACTTTCATGATCAGTGTCCTGAGTAGTGTCGAGATAGATCCATAGTAGCTACTTTAGGCGCTGCGGCAAGCGTCTGTGTCTGGGATAGTGGATTGGGCTTGATCTCATTTGAAACCATGGTCATGATCATGGTCATCGATTATCCAGGGAGTACGACCATGCAAACCATCCAGGCCTCCGAATTCAAGGCTCGCTGCCTCGCCCTGATGGACCAGGTGGCGGCCTCCGGCGAGATCCTTGTCGTCACGAAGAACGGCAAGCCGGTCGCCGAACTGCATCCCTATCAGGGCGCGCGTGCATCCTCGCCTTTCGGCCTGCACCCGGGCGTGCGCATCCTGGGCGACATCGTGTCGCCGGTCGCCGACGAGGACTGGGAGGCCTTGTCGTGATCGTCCTCGACACGCATGTGCTCATCTGGATGGATGCCGACGATGTCGCGCTCGGCCCGCAGGCGCGCGCGCGCATCGAGCAGGCCTGGCGCGCGGGCGAGGTCGCGGTGAGCGCGATCAGCTTCTGGGAATGCGCGATGCTTGTGGAGAAGGAGCGTGTCGTCCTGCCGCTTGCGGTTGAAAGCTGGCGGGCAGGCATGCTGGGCGCGGGGCTGGCCGAGATCGCGCTCGATGGGCGCATCGTGCTGGCAGCGGCAGGGTTCGCGGATCTGCATCGCGACCCGGCAGACCGCTTCATCGCTGCCACCGCAGGCGTGCGCAACGCGACACTGGTGACGGCGGACGAGAAGCTGTTGGCATGGAATGCGGGTCTGCCGCGGCTCGATGCGCGGCGCTGATCAGGCGTTCTGTTGCACGTCCGCAACACCAAAGCCCGGAATGTCGCGTTTTCGCGTTGTCATGCTTGCAAGGCCGGCGGCAGGTTTGCAGAATCGCCCCAACTTCTCGCCAGAGAGGTGAGTAGGGCCAAGGCAGGTGCCAAGGTCTCAACTTCAAATTTGAGGAGAAACATATGCAAAAGAAACTGATCGCGCTGGCTGTTGCCGGCCTGGTTTCCGCCCCGGCCTTCGCTCAGTCGAACGTGACCATCTATGGTGTGGCTGACGCTTACATGGGCTTCGGTTCGCATGGTGACAATGACTTCCAAGGCGTTGGCTCGGGTGGTCTGTCGGGTAGCCGTATCGGCTTCCGTGGCACCGAAGATCTGGGCAATGGTCTGAAGGCTGTGTTCACTATCGAGCAGGGTTTCTCGATCGACACCGGCCTCGAGACCACTGACGGCAACGCTTTCCAGCGCCAAGCTTTTGTCGGTCTGGGTGGTTCCTTCGGTACCGTCAGCCTGGGTCGTCAGTATGCGCCTGGCTACCACTCCAGCGTCGCTTATGATGCGTTTGGCGCTGCCGCTATTTCGCCCGCCGCGATTCTGGTTGGTGCCCCCAATGTTTCGAAGGGCGTTATCGATGGTGAAACCGTGGAATTCAAGGGCCTGAGCATCGCCCCGAACTCCGCTGCCCGTTGGGACAACTCGGTTGCCTACACCGGCTCGTTCTCCGGCCTGACCGCCCGCGCCATCTATTCGTTTGGTGGTGTCGAGACCAACAAGTACAAGTACGACCCGATCGCCGACGCCGTTTCGCGTTCCCAGAAGCCGGGCGACGACGACGCGTTCGGCCTGGGTCTTGACTATGCGAACGGCCCGCTGGCTGTCGGTGTGACGTACCACCAGATCAAGAACAACGAAGCTGACCAGAAAGAGTGGCTGCTTGGTGGTAGCTACGATTTCAGCGTCGTGAAGCTCCTGGCTTCGTATCAACAGGCTGACAACGTTGGTTTCGCGAAGGATCTCGACGCCGATCTCTGGCAAGTTGGTGTTGTTGTTCCGGTTGGTGTGGCTGGCAATGTCCACCTCGGTTACGGCGAAGTTAAGTACGATTACGAAAGCGAGTCGTCGAAAGCCAAGAGCATCGGCCTGGCCTATACGCACGCTCTTTCGAAGCGTACGACTGCTTACGTTGGTTACAACTACACCGATAACGACGAAGGCATGACCTTGGGCGCAGCGCCGGTTGGCACCGCCGACATCAACATCGACGCCAACAACAAAGGCACGGTTGCGATCGAAGACGGCGAGAAGTCCAAGATGTTCGTGGTTGGCGTTCGCCACACCTTCTAATCTGTCCTCAAGACAGGTTTGAAAGTAAAAACGGGAGCTTCGGCTCCCGTTTTTTTGTGGGACTCTGGGGTCAGGTCTTTCATTTGCTCACTCCACTCCACGTGCCGGGCGATGCGTGGGGCTCGGGGTCAGGTCTTTCATTTGCTCATTTCCCTCCGGAGGGGGCTTCGGGGTCAGGTCTTTCATTTGCTTATTTTCGTCTGATATCGTTTTTTGATACCATAACGTCGTGAAACGCAAACACCAGCGCACCCTTGAACTGATCCATGCCCGGCCGGTCTCGGCCAATGTGCGCTGGGGGGATATCGAGGCTTTGTTCCGGGAGTTGGGGGCCGAGATTTCGGAGCGCGAAGGTTCTCGGGTGGAGGTGTTCCTGTTCGGTGTGGTGCGTGTCTTTCATCGCCCGCACTCGTCCCCGGATACCGACAAGGGCGCAGTCGCAGCAATTCGGAAGTGGCTTGAAGACAAGGAGGGGGCTTCGGGGTCAGGTCTTTCATTTGCTTATTTTCGTCTGATATCGTTTTTTGATACCATAACGTCGTGAAACGCAAACACCAGCGCACCCTTGAACTGATCCATGCCCGGCCGGTCTCGGCCAATGTGCGCTGGGGGGATATCGAGGCTTTGTTCCGGGAGTTGGGGGCCGAGATTTCGGAGCGCGAAGGTTCTCGGGTGGAGGTGTTCCTGTTCGGTGTGGTGCGTGTCTTTCATCGCCCGCACTCGTCCCCGGATACCGACAAGGGCGCAGTCGCAGCAATTCGGAAGTGGCTTGAAGACAACGGAGTGCAACCATGAACACCATGAACATCGGGGGCTACGAGGCCGTGATCACCTTCGATCCGGACATCCAGATGTTTCGCGGCGAGTTCGTCGGTTTGAATGGTGGTGCGGATTTTTATGCGGCGGATGTGGCTGGACTGAGGCGCGAAGGTGAGGTGTCCCTCCGCGTGTTCCTGGATGCGTGCGAACGGCGGGGCATCGAGCCACGCAAGCGTTTCTCGGGCAAGTTCTCGCTGCGCGTCGATCCCGCGGTGCACGAGGCGGCGGTCGTCGCTGCCGCTGCGCACGGGCAGAGCTTGAACCAGTGGGCAGCCGAGGCGATCAGGCAGGCCGCCCGGGCGGGGTGAGGGTTCCTCGGGGTCAGGTCTTTCATTTGCTCATTTCCCTCCCGTCGGTGGCTTTGTGATGTAATGTTCACAGGCTTGTGAAACGGAGCTCGTCATGGAAGCGACCATCAGGGATTTGCGCCTGCACACGGCAGAGGTGCTTGCGGCAGCGGATCGTGGTGAGCGGGTGACCATCACCAGCCGGGGGCGGGTACGGGCGGTGTTGATGCGGTGCGAAGAGATCCGTGCCCGGGCGCATGCCGAGCGCAATCCTGCGTTTGGTCTGTGGGCGGATCGGCAGGGCACGGTAGACGATGACGTGCGCAGGCTGCGACAGCCGAGAGTGCTGCCGTGATGCTCGTGGATACGGACGTGCTGATCTGGAACCTGCGAGGCAACGCGCGTGCAGCGGATCGGCTGGATGCGATGCCAGGGTTTCTGGTGTCGGCGGTGACGTACATGGAGCTTGTCCAGGGAGTGCGTGACAAGTCGGAGTTGCGCGCGCTTCGGCAGGCCCTGAGCTTCTGGTCGGCGAGGGTGGTACAGGTCGATGAGGCCATCTCCGCGCGTGCATGCTTCCTTTGCGAGCAATTCGCACTTTCCCATTCCATGCAGATGGCGGATGCCTTGATTGCAGCAACGGCGCTCGAGCGCGGGCTCGATCTGCTGACGGCAAACGATCGTCACTATCGCCATGTGGAGCAACTCTGCATAGAGGTGTTCCGGCCGTAGGGGAGTAGGGGACCCCTAGGGTCAGGTCTTTCATTTGCTCATTCGCCTCTGCCGTGGCCGAGTGCTCTTCCTTTGGTCTTGCCTTTTCGATTATCCATTCGGGATAATCAGGGCTGTTCCTGCCCTGGGAGAGGATCATGGCGCGGCCATTGCGGATCGAGCTTGCCGGAGGGGTGTACCACCTGACTTCGCGTGGTGACCGTCGCGAGCCGATCTATGCCGACGACGTCGATCGCCTGTTGTGGCTGGAACTCTTCGGCGAGGTCTGCGATCGGTTCAGCTGGCGTTGTCACGCGTGGTGCCAGATGGGCAACCACTACCACCTGGTCGTGGAGACCGCCGAGGCGAACCTCTCCCGGGGCATGAGACAGCTGAACGGGGTGTACACCCAGGCCGCGAATCGACGCCACGCTCGTGTCGGGCACGTCTTCCAGGGGCGCTACAAGGCGATCCTGGTCGAAGCCGACGCCTACCTCGTGGAGCTCGCGCGCTATGTGGTGCTCAACCCCGTGCGGGCGGGGCTCTGTGGCGATGCGCGCGAGTGGCCCTGGAGTAGCCATCGCGCACTGATGGGGCTGGTCGATCCGCCGTCCTGGCTGGAGACGGACTGGGTGCTGGGGCAGTTCGGCTCGGAGCGGACGGCTGCCGTGCGTCGATACGAAGACTTCGTCCGCGCGGGCGTCGGCCTGCCGCCGATCTGGGAACGCCTCAATGCGCAGATCTATCTGGGCAGCGGGGCATTCGCCGACGAGATGGCGCACAAGGTGCCGGACGACGGGCGCCTTGACGAAGTGCCGCGGCTGCAGCGCCGGCCGCAGGGCATGTCCTTGCAGGCGTATGTGGAGCGCAGTGCGTCGCGCGATGCGGCCATCGCCGAGGCCGCGGCCTCCGGTGCCTTCACCCTCGCGCAGCTCGCCCAGTTCTTCGGCCTCCACTACAGTTCGATCAGCCGGATCGTCGCCAAGGACCGCAAGGCGCGCCAGCCTCCCGGCGCCGGGAATGCAAGCGAGCAAATGAGTAAATGAAAGACCTGACCCCGCGCTCCCCCAACCACGACGAGCGCCCCGCGGGCGAGCCCGTCCGCCTGATCGTCGTCCACGCCATCAGTCTGCCCCCCGACCAGTTCGGTGGTCCCGGGGTCGAGCAACTGTTCACCAACACCCTGGATCCGCAAGCCCACCCCTACTACGCGACCATCCAGCACCTGCGTGTTTCCGCTCACTACTTCATCCGCCGCGACGGCGAGACGATCTGCTTCGTCGACCCGGATCGACGCGCCTGGCATGCCGGCGTGTCGTGCTGGAACGGGCGCGAGCGCTGCAACGATTTTTCCATCGGCATCGAGCTCGAGGGCTGCGACTCGATGCC
>JBDHSK010000035.1:0-5834 GCA_039808025.1 Sphingomonadaceae bacterium
TGCGATTCGTGGCGTCAAACCGTGGTCGGTTTCATCCATTGGTGCCAGTTATCGATGCATTTGGCCGCGAAGGCAGCCGCTCACGGGCGCTGCTGCCGTTCACGCCCGCCATTTGAGTGACTCAGATCAGCCTGAAGCGGATAGCCCGCGTGTCAGACTCCTGCTTGAGGAAGACGGTCGTGCTCAATTGACCTGGTCACTCTTGGTGTGTTCCAAAACTACGCCAAACCCATAGCTTGCGCAGAAGTGTCGTTTCGCGGCCGCGAAACGGACTGCAGCGTCATCGAATGAAGCGCTCGCGCTAGCCACTGACTGCAAGCTCAGGGGAAAGTAGATCGGCGGGAAGGACCTTCGCCTCCAAGATGTGCAACTCTGGTAGCTCGGCGACGATCTTCTGCGTCTCCAGGCTCACCGTGACCACGCGCTGAAACAGCTCCAACGGGTACTTAGGGTCGCCCATCGTCTCGATCGCCCAGTCGTTGGCATCATTGACGATGCCGCTGGCTTTGTCGGTTTTGACGCCCTGGCGCTCCATCACCCAGTCCAGCGCAGCCTTGCCGTTGACCACATAGTCCCAGGCCGCTTCCGGGATGCCGCGCAAGGTGATCTTGCCGTTATAGATCACCGAGGTCTTGTCGCCCTTCTTGGCGAACTTCATCTTCTCGACGAGGTAGTCACTATCCGAAAGCGGTCCCTTGGCCTCGATAATCAAAGGGTAAGGCTCCACCGTCTCATAGTTCAGGTGCAGCGCCGCCAACTCTCGCCCCGCCTTGGAAAACCCCCAAAACCCCGCTGCCGTCTCGACCCTTGGAATCCGCGGCAGCTCCTTGCTCAGGTTGTCGGCGTAGCGCTCGCGGTACTCGGGCGAGTGCAGCAAGCCATAGACGTAATAGAACAGGTCTTCCTTGCTGATGCTCTCGCCAGGATAGACCTCCTGAAAGTGCCTCAACCCAGCATCCGTGATGGCGTCGCGCCGTTTGCGCGGCGGTGCAGAGTCGGCTGCAAACATGTCGCCGGTTTCACCGTCAGATTCCGCTTGCCCGTCGTAGAGATAGAGAGGAAAGCACTGCGAGTCGCCGTTGCAGTGCAAGTCTGGAAGAACATTTGAAATGATTGCCGGCTGCCCATTGCCTGAATACTTGGCGTTGAACTGAATCACCAAGTTCTGCACCCCCGCCTCGGGGAAAATTCGAGGCATCTGGTACACCCGTTCATTGAATGTGCGGTTGTAGTAGAGCCATTGTTTTGTGAACGGGCGATACAAGCTGCGGACAATATCGGCCGACTTCAGCGCGAAAGCTCGGCCCTTGGACAGTTCCTGCTTGATATTGTGCGTCCAGCTGATTTGCTCCGGGTTCGTGTCAATGAACCCGTCAACTGAAGCATCTCTGCCCTTCTTGTCCAAACCCGGATACGCCCGATTGAAGCGCGCCACCTCAGCGTTGTAGAAGCCGATCATGCGGCTCATGTTGGCCTGCAGCTTGTCCTTGCTGGCGTTGTAGGCCCAGGCATCCCGATTCGTCACCACGCCCAGCGAGAAGTTGTCGAAGAGCTTCAGACCATCACCATTTTTGTCTCCCAGGACAATGAACTCACTAAAACTGTCGTCGCGCTGGCGCAACCAATCGCCATGGTCGTCTGGGGAAATTGCCTGCCAGTCAGCAACACCAGCCACGCTGGCGTAGCTCTCGATCTTCGCCAGCTTTTCCTCGCGGCCCAGGTAGTCGCCAATGTCGTGGAAGTGGATGCGTCCATGCTCGGCAGCCTGCGGGTTCTTGACCAGCAACGAAATCGCCACCGGAGCGCGACTGCCAACACCAAAAATGTTGTCCTTCTCCATGCGTCGCCGTTCACCCGAGGTGCGCGCATTGCCCCGCAGGTGAAACACATAAATGCTGGAGAACTCTTCCGCCAGGCACTTGCGCAGCCCGTCGGCCGTGTTGGCCTCCAAGAACCCCGCATTGGTCACATAACCCACGATCCCGGCATTGCCGACACGGTCCGAGGCCCAGCGAATGGCTCGGATGTAGCTGTCGTACAAACCCTTGGCCAGGGTGGCCGACGATCGCGCCGCGTAGGTGGATCGGATGCGACGGTCCAACTGCGGGTACTCCACATTGTCGTTGTTGTCGTTCTCGCTCTTCTGCCCCACGGAGTAGGGCGGATTTCCCACGATGACCCGAATGTCCAGCTTCTTCTGCCGCTTCCGCCGCTTGCTGTTGTCCACCAGCAGGGCATCGACCAGGTCTTCCTTCTCGTACATCTGGAAGGTGTCGGTCAGGCAAATGCCCTCGAAGGGCACGTAGTCACCACCGGCCAGGCTGTGATAGCTGGCCTCGATGTTGATGGCGGCGATGTAGTAGGCCAGCAGCACGATCTCGTTGGCGTGGATTTCGCTCTTGTACTTGTGCGTCAACTGCTCGGGCTTGATCAAGCCCGACTGCAGCAGGCGGGTGATGAAGGTTCCGGTGCCGGTGAACGGGTCCAGGATGTGCACGCCTTTGCTGCCCATGGTCTGGCCGAACTCCTGCTGGAGCAGGTGATCGACGCTGTGCAGGATGAAATCCACCACCTCGACCGGCGTGTAGACGATCCCCAGGCGCTCGGTCATCTTCGGGAAAGCGTTGCGAAAGAACTTGTCGTAGAGCTCGACCACGATCTTCTGCTTGCCTGCGGCGCTGTCGATGCCCTCGGCGCGCAGCTTCACGCTGTCGTAGAAGCGCTGCAGCGTGTCGGCTTCCTTGTCCAGCCGGTGCTCCTGCAGGGCGTCCAGCACGCCCTGCATGGCTTTGGACATGGGGTTGTGTTCGGCAAAGCTGTAGTCGGCAAACAAGGCGTCGAACACCGGCTTGGTGATCAGGTGCTGGGCCAGCATCTCGACGATCTCGCCATCGCTGATGCTGCCGTTCAGGTCGTCACGCAGTTCAGCCGCGAAGGCCGCAAAAGCCAGGCGCTCCTGCGCGTTGGCCTGGTTGTCCAGGATGCCCTGGATGCGGTCGATGTGGGTGCGGGCGATCTTGGCAATGTCGTTGGCCCAGTCCTCCCAATGATGGCGGTTGCCGACCTTCTGCACCAGCTTGGCGTAAATGGCTTTCTCGACCTCGCCAACCTCGAATTGCAACTTCCCCTGCTGCTCGGCCTGGCTGGGCCGGCCCTGCGTGTCCGCGCTACCGATGGTGAAACCGTCGCGGCCGGCGTCACGGTTCTTTCGGCGCTTTTTGTCCAGACCGTCCGGGGTCTTGGTGGCCTGACGCTTCTCCACCTTGTCGGTGATGGCGATCACTTCCATCTTGGCCGGGTCGCGCCCGATCAGGTCCAGCTTGTTGACCAGCGCATCAAACTTGTCGTCGTGCGAGCGCAGCGCTTGCAGAACCTGCCACACCACCTTGTAGGTCTTGTTGTCGTTCAAAGCCTCATGCGGCTCCACGCCGGCGGGAATCACCACCGGAAGCACCACGTAGCCACGCTTCTTGCCCGGCGCGTTGCGCATCACGCGACCAACGGACTGCACCACGTCCACCTGCGAATTGCGCGGGGTCAGGAACAGCACGGCATCGAGCGCCGGCACGTCCACGCCTTCCGAGAGGCAACGCACGTTGGACAGCACGCGGCAGGTGTTGTCCGGCGGATCGGCCTTGAGCCAGCTCAGGTGCGCCTCCTTCTCGCTGGCATTCATGCTGCCATCCACGTGTCGTGCCTCGCACGTCAGCGTGTAGGCCGCGCTCGCTTGCTGCGCCTCATCCAGCTCGATTTCACTCTCTTGGTAGGCATCGACCACCGCCTGGAACATGGTGGCGATCTGCTTGGAACTGACCTTGTGCACCTTGCTGCCGCGTTTGTGCTCGATCACCTGACAAAACGCGACGGCACGCTTCATCGGGTCGCCATCGCCGACCAGCTCGTCGTGCAGGCCTTGCTTGGCCAGCGCCTTCCAGCAGCCGACGATCTTGGCCGCATCATCGACGCGCAACTCGTTGTCGTCGCTCTTGAGCAGCTCCTGGATGCGTCGGCTGACATGGCTTTCCTCGATCGAAAGCACCACCACCTTGTAGTCGCACAACAGGCCCAGACGCACGGCCTCGGAAAAATTGATCACATACAGCTCAGGACCGTAAAGCACCGGATCGTCCATCGAGCACAAGGTCACGTTGCCTTGCTCGGCACTGGCCTTCGCGCCATCGCCGTAGATGCGCGGCGTGGCCGTCATGTACAGACGCTTGTCGGCCTGGATGAAGCCTGCGTCATGCACCTTGACGAAATTGCTCTCGTCCTGGTCGTCAAAGGTGGCGCCGGTGGTACGGTGCGCTTCATCGCACACGATCAGGTCAAACGCCGGCAGGCCGTATTCCTTCTGCGCCTGGCTGATGGTGTCAATCGAGTGGTAGGTCGAAAACACCACGCTCATGTGCGCGTCGTCGTGGCGCTTGGCCATCTCGAAGGCCAGGCGGGCCGGGTCGGTGGTGGCCGGGTAGCGCAGCTCGTGGGTGAAGGTCTGCACCTGGTCGTCGTCGGCCTTGCGTTTCTTGCCCACGTCGGTGTCCGAGCACACGGCAAAACTGTGCAGCGGAGTGGCGCTCTCCTGCGTCCATTCGGTCAGAGACTGCGACAGCAACGCCAGGCTGGGCACCAGAAACAGCACCCGCTTGCCGGCGCCAGCCTGGGCCTCCGCGATCTTCAGGCTGGTGAAGGTCTTGCCGGTTCCGCAGGCCATGATTAACTTGCCGCGGCTCTCGTGCTCAAACCCCGCCAGAACGGCCTTCAGGGCGCTCTGCTGGTGTGGCCGCAGTGTCTTTTGCGCCTTCAGCGCCGGCGCCCGCCTGGGCTGGTACTTCGCCCAATCGATCTGGCTGTTTTCCAGGTCGTTCAGGTCGATCTTGCTGACCGGCGGTTGCTGGTCGATCAAGGCATCCTCGGCGTTGGCGCTCCAGTGGTTGGTGGTGCTGACGATCAACCGGTGGGTGAATGGCTTCTTGCCCGAGGCCGTGAAAAAACTGTCGATGTCGGCTTTTTGCAGCCGGTAGTCCGGCGCATACAGCTTGCACTGGATGGCATGCATGTCCCCGGTATGGGTTTGCGCCACCAGGTCGATACCGGCGTCGTTGCGGTCCAGCCCCTGGCTGGCGGCCCACTCGCCATAGGGCCAGACCTGCGCATAGAGATCCTTGTAGGTGGCCTCGTTGCGCAGGTAGCAAACGATCAGCTCTTCGAAGTAGGTGCCCTTCTCGCGTTCACTGGCAGCGGCCTTGCGGTAGGTATCGAGCAGATCGGAAAGGGCGGTCATGTCTTGCGTGTTTTTGAAAAATGGCCGGCGATAGGTTTACTTAACGACAGAAGAACGAAAATTCACGGGTTTTCCGCCAAAAACTCCTCCGCTTCGGGCAGCTTGAACAAAGCCTGCGCCTGCTGCACCGTCCCGGCCAGCCAATCATCCCATGCCTGCGGTGGCAGCGGCACCACGCTGCGCTTGTCCTGCTGGTCTGCGGGCAACTTCGGGTCCGGCTTGTGCATGCGCCGCATCAGCGGATGATGATCGGCGTTCATGGTCAGCATGGTGTAACTCTCGTGCAGCTCGCCACTGGCCTTGTCGATCCAGGTGTTCCACAGGCCGGCCAGCCCCCACGGCTGGTCATCTGCGCGGCGAAAGCGCCACCAGACGTTCCGCCCCGTCTCCCAGCATGGCTCATCAAACGACCTGGCCGGAATGATGCAGCGCTGCCCCCTGGCCCAGGGCTGCTTGTAGGTGGCCTTGGCCGCCAATTCTTCGCTGCGCGCGTTGTTGGTGCTGTAGCTGAGTTTGGCCGCCTTGGCGAACCACGGGATCAATCCCCACTGGC
>JBDHSK010000036.1:0-5832 GCA_039808025.1 Sphingomonadaceae bacterium
ATGAAGGTCAGGTAGTCGGCGGTCGCGGGTGCGACGCGCCGCCACGATTCACGGCTGGTGCCCTTCTCCAGACTGGCGAGCAGGCGGCACAGGGCGATCACTTGGGCGCGGGCCTCGGTCGCCTTGTCGAGGAGCTCCGCCCATCCGCTGCCGTAGCCGTAGCCGCTGTGCTTGAGGCCGAACCACTCGGTGGCCAGTTGCGCACCGCCGACACTGGCCACGACCTCCGAGTGCTCGGTCAGGACGCGCGCGATGAACGTCGCTGATCCCTTGGGCGCGGTCTTGCGCTGGGAGAAGGTGGCGAGCCAGTCACGACGCACCGGCTCGGCGGTGTCCCAGGCCTTGTTGGACTCGATGACGTCGCGGCGTTCGGCGCGGGCGCGCTCCCGCGCCTCGGGGGTCATCTCAGCGGCCTTGGGGGTGGACGACCCGCGTCCGTAGTCATACAGGTCGACGTGGCCCGCGCCCCGCCAGTCGGTGCACACGTAGCACGGCTCCGCCTGCCGAACCCGCACCTCCTTGCCCTTGGCGTCCTTCTGCCAGCGGGTCGTGATGTGCAGGTAGGCGGCGTGCCCGGTGCACTTGGCGTGGGTGGACTTGTTGTAGGCGCGTCCGCCCGCCTTCGTCGCGAGGCGGCTGAGGTCGAGCGTGGTCTTGTCGTCGTGGGACGGGCGGGCCACGACGCGCACGCCCTTGGCCGTCAACGTCTCAGCCAAGGCCGAAAGCGCGGCAGCGTCCTCGCGGGCGTCGCGCAGTCGCTGCGTGACGTGCTCGAAGCCGCGCCCCTCCTTGGCTGCGAGGGTCAGGGCCTCGATGGCCTCGGGGTCGTTCTCGAACTCGGCCAGCGTGGCCGCTTGGTCGAGGGTGAGGAAGTCCCAGCGCTGGGCGGCCTTCTCGGCCAACTCGCTGGCCGCGACGGTGAGGGCTGCGTCGACCTCGGCGCGGGGGCGAGCCGTGCGGCGCTTGATCTGGGCGGCGGTCAGTCCGAACGCGGCGAGTTGCTTGACCCCGGCGATGCGGTCTGCGGTGCTCATGTCGGAGCGGTGGTCGTTCTCGGCCATCTGCTGCACGATCCGGTCGGCGTCCTCGGGTCGAGCAACGACCACGGCCGGGATGGTGGCTCGCTTGACCTCGACGGCGGCGAGGGTGCGGCGCTGGCCGCGCAAGACGACGAACTGGCCTTGCTGGTCGTAGTGGCCGACCACCGGCTCCAGGACACCGAGTTCGCGAATGCTGGCCACGAAATCGGGCGTGAGGTTGGCCTCGCTGCGGACGTTGACGCCGACGATGGCGGCGGTGGGGTCGATCCGGACGAGGACGATCTGCTCAGTGGCGGTGCTTTCCGCCGTGACGTTGGTGTCCATTGTTTCTGCTCTCCTATCGAACGGGGTTGTTCTGATAGGGCAATCCTTGTCGGGTCAAACCTGTTGTGCTGGAACAATATTGGGCCTGTGGAAAACCAAGAAGGAACGTGCCGTCTGTGGATGGAAGAGGTGGATTGTCCTGTCCCAAGCCAGAAATGACGCGAGAACCACCCGCGAATGCAACCGGCTTGGTGTTAGGGCTTCGATGGGTGCGCCATGACCCTGTGGAGTCGTAGCGAAGGTCATGGTTCACTCGCGACGGCGAGGGTGTGAACCGCCAGCTGGCAGGAATCCCCGGCTTTGCTTCATGGCCCACCGAAGGGTCGTCTAGGGTGACAGACAGATTCTTGCCCTGCTGTCCGAAACGTCTCGGGGGTGCCACTTGGTGTTGACGCCGGAGGAGCAGCAGGCGCAACGCGTGCTGGTCGGATTGGTTCACCGGGGTGCTTCCCAACTTGACCCTGGCGGGTGGCGCGTGTGGCGAACGGTCCGTTCGCAGGATGGTGCCGGCGCGACGTTCGAAGAGATTACGGAGTACCTCGACACGCTGAACATCCCGTATGAGGTAGAGATACGTCGCGGCCAGTACTCGAGTCGGCGTCAGGTCGTTATCTGAGGCGACGAAGTGACTGCAGTTGACGTGCACCACGTGTGCGAGAGGCGGGTGAAACGATGCTGGATCACGGGTTATCAGGGGTTGTGTGCTCGACGTCGGCTGGCCGGGGCGAGCCGTGACGGCTACAAAGCGGTGTTAAGGCAGGGTGTCGGTGTGGTTGTTGTTGCGAAGCGGCTAAGGGGCGAGCGGTGAGGCTGACTCGCGTGACCGTGGAGAACCATTCCCGGATAGCGGATCTCTCGATTCGCGTTGAACGCCATTTGGCGATCGTGGGTGCGAACGATGTGGGAAAGAGTTCGCTGCTCAGGCTCTTGAACCTTGTGCTGGGGTCGACAGTGGGGCAGTTGTACAACACCCTGAGTATCAAGGACTTGCGTGACGTTGCATCGTGCCTGCGCGTCTCGGCGACCTTTGGGGACTTCGATGACACCGAGCGGCGGCTGTTTCATCGAGAGATTGACGTCGCGCCCTCTGACGGGTCGGAGTCGTTGGAGGTGCGCTTGGAGGTGGCGGCGAATGCCGACGACCCGGAAGCGGTGACCGTGACACGGTGGTGTCCAGGAGCTGGTGATGTTCGCGCACTCACGCGCGATCAACTCGAGTGTCTGGGGTGGCGCTTCCTGCCCGCGACGCGCGCCTCGTCGTCGGCGGCGCTGGATGGTCCCGCCGGAGCCATCCGAGTCTTGCTGGGCACCGTTGAAGGTGACCTCGGTTCGGAGAAGGCCGCCCTGGGCAAGTTCCTGGTGGACTTCAACGACAACCTCGCGGACAGCAGCGCCATCAGCGCCCTCCGTGAGCAGGTGGCTGGCCACTTGTCCAAGGCAATGCCTCGGACGGTCCAGAAGGACGATCTGGCTGTACGAACCGCTACCGATCCCGAAGACTCGGTACTTGGGACCGTCTCCCTGTTCACCTCGGCCCCGGACGGTACCTTCACGCCGATGTTCGACCAGTCTGACGGTGTTCGACAACTGACGGCGATCACCCTGTTCGACCTCGCCGAGAGCGCTGCCAAGGTGATCGCGATCGACGAGCCTGAGCTCCACCTGCATCCCTCGAGCCAACGAACGTTGGCGCGGCTGTTGACCGACGCGACCACGCAGAAGATCGTTGTCACGCATTCGCCCTACGTTGTTCACCGGTTCGACCCGACCCAGGTCGTGGCGATCAGTCCCGATGGCATCTGTCGCCAACTCGATGGCGCCAAATCGTTGGTCACCCAACAGGTGCACGCTCACTGGTGGTCTCCGCGCATGCTGGAAGCGTTGACCTGCCGCACGGCGGTCCTGGTTGAGGGAGTGGCTGACCGCCTGATTGTCGAGGCCGCAGCAGAGGCGCGAGGCCTGTCGTTGGACCGGACTGGGGTCGCGGTGTTCGAGCTCGGTGGTGCCGAGAACTTCCGACACGTCTATCGCCTCTTGGGCCCGCAGGGATTCGGAGTACGCGTGCTGGGGCTGGTCGATCAAGCCGAGAGTGCTAGTTGGATCGGTGCCGTGGGTGGTAGGCCGAAGGACGTGCAGGGGGTCACGATCTTCGTGTGTGACAACGATCTTGAGGACGAGTACTGCCGAGGTATTGGCCCCCAGGAAGTGGCACACCGCCTCATCGCGTCCATGCCGGGGGCGAGGGAGGACGGCATCTTGTCCTCATGCGGCGCCACAGCCGTTCAGGACCTGACGGCCCACGACCTGGCCGGATTCTGTCGTTCATCCGGTCGCAAGATCCCGGCGGCTTTGGCTGTCGCCAACTCCATGACGCCTACAGATGTCTCCAGTTTGGGCGCCGTGGCAGCCTTGCTGGACCGACTCACGGCTCTGAACACGTGACTCGCGACGAGACGGCCTTTGCCGCTGCTGTGGCCTCGGCTGCTGATCATCTTCTGGTGATCGCCCCGCCGGGCTGTGGAAAGACCGAGCTGCTGGCCCGGCGAAGCGTCCACCTGGTCAGTGGGCTTGAGCCTTATCAACGAATCTTGGCTCTGACGTACTCGAACAAGGCCCGAGCCAACTTGGAGACTCGGCTGCGTGAGGCGTTGGGTTGGGACCGCCTGCGACGGTTAGTAGCTGTCCGCAACTTCCACGGCCACGCCGCTGAGCTCATCAAGGCGCATGGAACAACCTTGGGCATCGATCCGGCGTCGTCGCTACCGGACAGGCAAACGCTGAAGCGAGCGATGGCGCCGGTCATCGATGGGCTCTCTCCCAAGGACTCCGCTGAGCTCCAGAGCAGGATCGAGGCCGACCTGCGGGCGGCCAAACAAGGACCGCGGACGGATGCACAGGTCTTGGAGTGGTTGCAGCGAAACGCCTGCCCGGAGGCCCTCGTCGTCGAGGTGGACCGTCAAGTCAGCGGCGCGCTCCACTATGACGACTTGCTGCGCCACGCACAGCGATTGATCCGGGTGCCGCAGATCGCGGCGCTGTACCAGGTGCATTATGGCGCGGTGCTCGTCGACGAGTTCCAGGATCTGTCACCTCAGCAACTCGATCTTGCGCTGCGTAGTTGCGGCACCCGGCGGACCTTCGTGGGTGATCCTTTGCAGGGCATCTACTCGTGGACAGGCGCGCGCCCGGTCCAGGTGGAGCGGCGGCTTCGACGCTTGTGCGGTGAGCCCAACGGATTAGGAGTCTCGTACCGCTCCTCGCCACGTGTGCTCGACGTCGTGAATGCTGTCGCGGAGTCCCTTGGTGGGCACCCGTTGCAGGCTGATCCCGAAGGCTCGTGGCACGAGGGCGGCGTGGCCAGCTTCGGCACTTTTGGAACCGGGGCCGATGAGGCCAAGTTCGTTGTCGAGATGTCCCAGGAGATCCTGAAGAAGCATCCCAACCAGACGATCGGTGTCATTGCTCGGATGGGGTGGCGCAGGGAGTTGGTCGACGAAGCCTTCGAACAGACACAACTGCGCGTGATCCGCTGGGATCGCGTGATCGAGGATCCGGCGCTGCTGCGGATCTTGGTCGCCGCCCGCGATCGACTGGGCTCTAAAAGCGGTGATGTCGAGTCGTTCCGTCGCGAAGTTCTCGCCGGAGTCGACGTCGCCGATGAGGACACGCGAGCGGATCTCGAAGCGGCTGTCGACCTGCTGGTGGAGCAGGCAGGAGGCGCCGCAGGATTCCGCAGTGTCCTCGACCAGCTCATGGACCCGGACACGGACACGGCCATTCCGGCCGGCGTGCACCTGCTCAACGCGCACGTCGGGAAGGGGCAGCAGTTCGATTGGGTGTTCATTCCTGGCTTCGAGGACGGTCACATCCCCAGCTTCCTAGCCAAGGGCAGTGCTCAGGAGCTGGAGGAGAAGCGGATCTTGCTCGTCATGCTTTCGCGGGCTCGACACGGTGTCATTGTCACCAGTGCCCGGGGATTGATATCCCGCGCAGGTCGGCCGTACACGACTACTCGGTCCCCGTACGCCGACCTGATCGAGGCGGCTGCGGGCAGTGACCTCGCAGCGGTCATAGCGCAGGTTGAACGCTATGCCCCAGATGGCGATCAGTCAGGGCGAGGCGTTGCCGTGTCGACCGCACACGATGAGTTCGCCTCGTAGGTGCGCGTTTTCGCGCTCAGGGGGGACCGGCATCCCGTCCTTCGCTTCCATGAAAGCGACTCGGACATCGCGAGCCGTCGCGGGTCCCGGGTTCCTGACGATCAAGCGATGACCACTGCCTGTGCGAATCCCCTCCACCTTCAGCTTGGCCTTCCGTTGGTTAGCAACTTGCCGCCGCTGCTGCTCCTCAAGCACGCGGCGATCATTCTCCTGTCGCTCCCACTGGGCCCGGTGAGTCTGTCAACCGGTGCTGGCTCCGGTGTGACGGTTTGATTCGGCCCCACTCGGCACCCCTGGTTGCGACTTCC
>JBDHSK010000037.1:0-5827 GCA_039808025.1 Sphingomonadaceae bacterium
AGCAGCCCGCAGCGCGTGGCGATTGTGACGGGCGGCAATCGGGGGCTGGGGCTGGAAACGTGCCGCCAACTGGCGGGACGCGGTTATCACGTCATCCTGGGGAGTCGGGATGGGGGCAAGGGGGAGGCGGCGGCGGCGAGCCTACGCCAAGGCGGGCGGGATGTAACCCCCTTCCGCCTCGATGTAACGAGCGCGCAGGACATCGCCCGCCTGGTCCACTTTATCCAGGCGGAGGTAGGACGGGTGGATGTCCTGGTCAACAACGCGGCGGTCTACCTGGACGAAGGCCGCGACGTACTCGAAGTCGAGATGGAGGTCTACCGCGAGACGGTGGCAACCAACGTCTACGGGCCGCTGATGCTGTGTCAGGCCCTGGTCCCATTGATGGTCCGGCAACGCTATGGGCGTGTCGTCAACGTCTCATCGGGGTCAGGTCAGATGGGCGACATGGCGAGCGATACACCGGCCTACCGTCTGTCCAAGGCGGCCCTCAACGCGCTGACCCTGATGGTGGCCGACAGCGTGCGGGGGTCGGGCGTGCTGGTCAACGCGATCTGTCCTGGCTGGGTCCACACCGACATGGGCGGTCCCTACGCGTCTCGGTCGGTGGAGGAAGGCGCGGATACGATTGTATGGCTCGCGACCCTCCCCCCCGACGGTCCCACGGGCGGCTTCTTCCGCGACCGCCAGCCTATCCCCTGGTAAGCTCGCCCTAACCGCCAGCTTTGCCCTGTTCCTCCTGCCGAGCGTCCCCCGAAGGGGAGGACGATTTCGCCGCGCGCCGCCGTCGCCGCTTCGGGGGCGCCGGCTCCTCGTAGGCGTCGGTTTCGTCGGTGTGGAAGATGCGGTAGCGGGCGCCCGACGGCGACGTAAACGGCTCCTCGCCCACGACCGAGTCAGGAGCCGGCAGGCCCGGCTCCGGCGGCGGCAACGCCTTGGCTGCTTTCTCTGGCAGGTCCTCGGCCGGCTTGGGCTTAGCCTTTTTAGCACGCTGTGGCATCCCGTCCTCCCCGTTCATCGTTCATCGTTCATCGCTCATCGTTCCCCTATGGCTCAAACTTCATACTCGTAATCGGGTGGACCTCCCAGATGGTGGGGATGAAGGGCCGCAAGCTCTGGGGGCCAGGCTTCTGCCCCTTGGCATGGGTCATATCGAAGAACAGCGAGCCTTCAAGCTCGACGGGAATCGGCGGGTTGTAGAAGTCATACGTCATCCCCGGTAACTGCGTCCCGAAGAACTGCTTGAAGGCGTCCCGCGCCTGCTTCAGTTTGCGATAGGACCGGCTGCGGGACGGCGGCAGCCCGGATAGCTCCATCGTCATGCAGGTGATGGGTTTAGCCTGGGGGTCGCTGCCAATAATCAGGTGGAAGTCGTTGTCAGCTTCCTTGCTGGCGGCGTACAGCCAGGCGCGCACCCGTATATTCCGCTGCTCCTCTGCCACGCGGTCCGACGTCGCGTCGGTTGTGATGGGCGGCTTGTGGGCAATCATCGTCTTGTCGGCTGTCAGGCTCGCCACCAGGCTCTTGAGGTCGCTAAAGACTTCGAGGGGCGCGGCGGCGATGGACAGTTTCGCTGCCTTGCGCGATGTACCCGCGTAACTGTCGGGAGAACGCGGCGGGACGGTAAATTCGCGCTCCTCCGTGCCGTCATACGCATCCGTCTCGTTCGTGCGGATGATGCGATAGGCCGAGACGGGCGCGGCCTGGGTGTCGAGAACCATCTCACGAACGACAGAGGCTTGCGCCGGCAAACCCGGCTGACTCGCGCCCGAAAGGTCATCAGTCTGCTGCGTCATGGCAGTCGCTCCTAGCTTCGTCCCCGGCGAGGGACACTCCGAGGTAGGGACACAGGGCAATTGTAGGCTCTGCGGTCGGGTCGGTCAAAGAGGTCAGCCCTCGCTGTCTGGCTCCAGGGCGTAATCCGCTGCCTGCTCCATCGTCAGCGCCTGGCCCTGGTCCCAGGCCAGACCGAAGGCCGCCTCGCCCACCGTCGTTCGCAGCCCAGCCAGGACCGCATCGTAGTCAGGGCGGTCAACTGGCGGCACGGGAAAGCCCATCGTGTCACGTAGCGCCGCCGCTGCGCCAAACAGTCGGATGGCTCGTTGCGTCTGGTCCCGCGACGCCGCGCCCCGCGCCACTCCCTCCAGGCCAACGGCCAACCCACCCCTGTCGCCCAAGGCCCGCACCAGGCTTAGCCCCTTCACATAGGCGGCTGTCGCCTGTGGCGCGTTCCCCTGAGCCTGGAACACCCGGCCCATGCCATACAGCGCATAGGCGAGGCCCCGCTTGTCTCCCAATTCACGGAGCAGCGCCAGGGCTTGCCGGCGTCGCTCGACCGCCTTGGGATAGTCAGCCTGATAGCGGGCGACATCGCCGAGCGCGTCCAGCGCCAGAGCCGTTCCCAACTTGTTGGCCCCGGCCTGATACAGATGCAGCGACTCCTCCAGGCGCCGCGCCGCCACGTTGAGGTCAGCCTGGTCGAGCGCCACCAGGCCCAGGGTGTAGAGCGTCTCCGCGACCCGCTGCTCATCCCTGGTTTCGTGGGCTAGGCGCAGGCTTTCCCGGAGCAGTGCCCCGGCGCGCTCAACGTTCCCGCGCAGGCGGGCCAACTCACCTAGATTGCCCAGGACCATCCCCGCCCCCCATGTCTGACCCAGCGCCCGATAGCCGGCCAACCCCTGTTGAAAGAGCGGCTCGGCCCGCGCGTAGTCGCCCTGAATCAGGGCGATATTGCCCAGGTTGTTGTGCATGTGGGCGACCAGCAACTGGTTGCCAAGCGCCTGGGACAATGTCAGACACGCCTCATATAGCTCTTTGGCCCGGCTATAGTCGCCCTGGTCAGAGGCCAGGTTGCCCGCCGTGTGGAGCGCATAGTACCGCGCCGACGCGGGCAAGCTGGCCCCTTTGGTGAGTAGACCATCGAGCCACGCGCGCCCCTCAGTCACATGACCCCGCAAGACCCAGAAGCGCCACAACAGGCCCGCGATGTCCAGCCCCGTCGCCACGCGTTGCGCCTCGCTAGCGGCCAACGTCGCCGCCAGGCTCCAATCCAGCACCGAGCGGATATTGTTGAGTTCTGTTTCGACCCGGTCCAGCCACACCCCAAGCTCAGGGCCAAAAAAGTGACGCTGGGCCTCGTCCACGAAGCGCAGATAGTAGTCGGCCTGCGCGCGGCGAACCGCCGGCTCCTCGCCGCTCTCGCGCAGCCGCTCCAGCGCGTACTCGCGAATCGTCTCCAGCATGGCGAAGCGGACTTCGCCGCCCTCACCCCCGTCCCCTCTCCCAGCGGGCGAGGGGAGAGCGCGCAACAGGCTCTTGTCTACCAGCGACGCCAGGCCGTCGAGAATATCAGAAGGCAGAAGGCGGTCAGCAGAAGGCGGTGAAAAGGCGGCTTGGCCACGGTCTGCCTTCTGCCTTCTGCCTTCTGGCCCGTCGGCGCAGACCGCCGTCACTGCTTCGAGCGACCGCCGCCCTGGGAACACCGCCAGCCGTCGGAACAGCGTCTTCTCCGCTTCGGTCAGGAGGTCGTAGCTCCAGTCTATCGCGCTGCGGAGGGTCTGCTGGCGGGCAGGGAGATTCCTCGGTCCGCCCGTCAGCAGTTGGAGGCGGCTCTCCAGGCGGGCGAGGAGCGCCTGGGGTGGGAACAGCTTGACGCGGGCGGCGGCCAGTTCAATGGCTAAGGGCAAGCCATCGAGCCGGTGACAGATTTCGGCCACCGCCCGCGCATTCTGCGGGGTCAAGGCAAAGTCAGGCTGGACGGCCTGCGCGCGTTGGACGAACAGCCGCACGGCTTCGTAGTCCGTAATGCGAAGTTCGTATTGCGTATTGCGTATTTCGTCCGTCCTCCGTCTTTCGTCTTCCGTCAGGGGAGGCAGGGCCAGGGGGGGCACGAAATACTCGTGTTCGCCGCTGATGTGGAGTACCTCGCGGCTCGTGACCAGAGCTTTTAGGCCCGGACAGGCTGCCAGGAGGTCCGCTACGAGAGACGCGGCGGCAATCACCTGCTCGAAGTTATCCAGCACCAGCAGGCTATGCTTATCGCGCAGCCAGTCCTTGAGGCTGTCGAGGAGCGGCTGACCGCCCTGTTCTTGGACCCCTAGCGCCTGGGCAATGGTGGACGGAACAAGATTAGGGTCGCGGATGGGAACCAGGTTGACGAAGTAGACGCCGTACTGCGTACTGCGTACTGCGTATTGCGTATTCCCTAGTCCCTCCTCCGTCCTCCCTCCTCCGTCGTCCGTCAGGCGGCGCGCCACTTCCAGCGCCAGGCGGGTCTTGCCTGTGCCGCCCGGGCCGACCAGCGTGACCAGGACCGCGTCCTCGCGCTGGAGGAGCTGCTGAACCGCCGCGATCTCCGCCTCGCGGCCAATCAGCGAGGTCAGGGGGCGGGGCAGGGTGTGGGCAGGGGGCGTGGGAGGCTGGGGGGTGAACTGGGTGGTCTGGGTGGGCAAAGGTACGGCATCCCCGCCCTCGTCGCGGGCAAACCGAATAAACGCGGGTCGGTCCGCCGGGCCAATGTCCAACTCCTCGGCCAGCCGCTCGGCCATCTGGTAGGCCGGGCGCAGCTCATCGCGCTCAATCTTGCGGATGGTCGCCACAGCATAGCCGACCCGCTGCGCCAGTTCCTCCTGGGTCAAGCCCGCGCCTCGCCGGCGGCGTTTCAGCCATTGCCCAAATGATAAGTCCGTATCCATCGGCATCCTCTACCCCTCTCAGCGTCATCCCCCCTCTCTGTCGAGGGTATTATATCACAGTGATATATCACTTTTGTATCACAAAGTGAGTTATGTGCGCGGCTGGAATGTGGTTTAATGGGGCCATCAAAGCAAGACCAGCCCGCCCAGGTGCGGGAGCGAGTAAAAAAAGGAGACTTAGGATGAGCCGTCGAATTCTCGTTAGTTTTGTGACCCTGATGGTCCTGGCCCTGTTGGCAAGCGCCCAGGTCGGCGTCACCTTCGCCGATGGCCCCCAGGACAAGCAGCCCGACCCGAGCAAAGCGTATCAGTCCGTCGCGCCCGACGGGACCACGCAGGACCCCGTTAACCTCAAGGGGCCGCGCGTCCAGTCCGTCGAGGGTTTCCAGCCCAGCGGCATTACCCAGCATCGCCCCGATGAGGAGTCGGGCCTGGAGTTCGCGCGGCGGGCGGTGAAGGGGATGCTGAAGCCGGATACTGTCTTCGGGACGGATGACCGCGTGCGCATCAGCCCAGCATCCAGCTATCCCTGGAGCGCCATCGCCCACCTCGTCATCGCGCGCGCCGATGGTCAAACCGGCACTTGCACCGGCTTCTTCATCGGCCCCCACACCGTCGCCACCGCCGGCCACTGTGTGTACAACGGCGGCTGGGCCCGCAGCATCCAGGTCATCCCCGGCCGCGACGGCGCCTCCGCGCCCTTCGGCTCTCAGACGGTGGGCACGAGCAACCTGCGCACGGTGACTGGCTGGATCCAGTTCGGGACGCCCCTGTACGACTACGGCGTGATTATCATGCCCGACGACACAATGGGCAACCGCGTGGGGTGGTTCGGCTTCGCCAACTTCGATGACAGCACGATTATGAACCTCACCGGCAACCTGTCGGGGTATCCGAGTGACAAGCCGTTCGGGACGCAGTGGTGGGACGCGAAGGGGATGATCGGAGTGGATGCGGACCAGGTCTACTACCTGATTGACATGATCCCCGGCCACAGCGGGTCGCCGGTGTGGCGCACGGTGAACAACCAGCGGTATGCCTTCGCCATCAACACCTATCAGACGAACCAGTATAACTTCGGCAAGCGCATCAACCAGACGGTCTTCAACCTGCTGCTCAACTGGCGGCAATAA
>JBDHSK010000038.1:0-5672 GCA_039808025.1 Sphingomonadaceae bacterium
TCGCACGGCAACTGACTGAGTACCCCATCCAGGTGAGCCTGGCGCGCCCAGGGCGCGCCCTTTAACAGGAGGACCTTACTATGGCGGAAGAGATTCGAGCGGATTATGACAAGTTGGATCAGATCGCCGGGCGGTTCGCCAACCAGGCCGACGCGATCCAGCAGATGCAGCAAAAGGTGCGCGGCAGCTACGGCAAGCTGCGCGACGGAGGGTGGATTGGCGATGCCGCCAACGCCTTCTTCAGCGAGATGGAGGACCTGCTGTTTCCCGCTTCGGCCCGCTTGCAGCAGGCCCTGGAAGAGGCCGGACAGAAGACGCAGCAAATCGCCCAGACCGTCAAGCAGGCCGAACAGGAAGCGAGTTCGCTCTTTAGTCGGTAACACCAGGCCAGGTTCTCAACCTCAACCCAGGAGTGTCAAGCAGGAGGTACTGCAGTGACTGACGAAATCAAGATGGAATATGCCTTAATGGACGAGATGAAGAGCACGTTCAAGCAGGGGGAAGAGCAGCTCCAGGACACGCTGAGCGAGATGCAGAACCTCGCCAGCATGCTGGAAGACGGCGCCCTCCTGGGCGACGCGGGCACAGCGTTCACCGAAGCCATCCGCAGCAAGCTCTCGCCGGCCATTCAGCGCCTCGTCACCAAGTTCGCAGACATGCAGAAGGACATCCAGTATAACGTGGATCAGATGCGCCAGGCGGATGAGGAGAAGTCCGCGAGTCTCTTCTCGTAGCTCGCTAGTCTCAACAGAGGAGCATGACCTATGTTCGATTTTGTGACCCAGGCCCTGATCCGCTTTGCGCGGCAGATGGTACAGAGCGTCATGTCGGGCCTGATGCAGCAACTGAATATTGTCGAGGAGCAGGCGCTCAACCCCTTGAAGACCATCGTCCAGTCTGTCGTCGGCGGTGTTTGGCGGGGTAAGGGCGCCGATGCGTTTGTCGAGGAAGTCTCCAGCCTGGCGATTCCCGGTGTGGGCCAGGTGATGGACCAGGTGCGCACCTTCCACGGCAACCTGCAGCGCGCGACCGAGATCATGGACCAGGCCGACGCCGACGCCAACCGTTTGGTCCAAGGCATTGCCGACACTTTTGGCAACGTCTTTTGAACCCACGTCGCCCCACCCGCCCCCGGGCCTGGGGTCTGGCTCGCACTCAGCGTGATGTATAGGAGACTCGCATGCCAAACGATGAAGTTTATATGGACATCCCGGCGGTGCGTGACATCGCCAAGACCTTTGGTAACGTCAGTGACGTACTGAAGAACGTCTCCCAGGTACTCCAGGTTCTCATTGACACCCTCAAAGCCACCGCCTTCATCGGCCTGGTGGGAGGGCTGGCGGTGGCGCACTTTATGGAGATGATCAAGCCGTACATAGACAAGATGGCTGAGAAGTGCGCTGAACTCAAGAGTGACGTGACGGCCTCGGTGGATGCCTACGAGCGTGGCGATGCTCAGGGTGCAACAAAGTTCTATTAGGACGCGGGTATGAAGCAAGCGTGTACGCTGTGCGAGCGGACGGCGCTCGACTACAACCTGTTTTGCCAGGAAACCAGTTGCCCAGCCGAGATGTCGCCGGCGGTGCTCGACCCCGGCGACACCCTCGGCGACATCGAGGTTGTGCGGCGCATCGTCGGCCTGCGCTCGGCGACGGTGTACGAGGCGCAACGTCAGCAGCAACGCGTCTTGCTCAAGGTCGCGCACCCAGGGACGGAACACAAGGAACGGCTCAAGCGCGAGGCGCTCTTCCTACGTGGCTGCCAGGCCGAGAAACATCCACCGGCCACGCTGCCGCGCTTGCTGCCGCCCTACGCCAACACCACGCTCGCCCAGGATGCCTATGGCAAGACGGCCCTGGGCGGACACCTGCTCTACTACACCCTGAGCGAACCTTTCGACGGCGAGCCATTGCGCGACTTGCTGCTCAAGACCCCGCAGTGGTGGATTCACCACGTAGGTTGGCTGATGATTGAGTTGGGGGCCACGGTCAACACCCTCCATAGGCAGGGGCTGTTCCACTTCGGCCTCAGCCCTGATTGTCTGCTGGTGCGATTCGATCAGGAGCCGCATGTGCCGCGGCTCCTATTGGTGGACCTGGGCATCGCCAGCGACAAGACGGCGTTGGCCCAGGTGTGGTATCCCCAGTTCACGCGGCCGGCGTATACGGCGCCCGAACTCGTCAATGGGAACACAGGCGCAGCCGGACAGCGGGCTTTGCCCCCGGCCGCCGACTACCGCACCGATGTGTATGGACTAGGTCTCATCCTGTACGAGATGCTGGTGGGGCGGCCGGCCTTCCCGTATACTCTCCTCACCGATGTCGAGGCCTATACGGTGGTACGCCGCAACCAGCGCGTCGCCATGAACCGCCTGGAAGACGTAGAGAAGGTCGCTCAGATCGCGCTCCAGGCCACCGATTCCGACCCAGCGCGGCGCCTCCCCCACGCGGCCGCCTTCGCCGAGCAATTGACGACGCTGTTTGGGGATGTCCCGGCTAAAAAGCGTAGCCCCTGGCCGAGTGTCAGTACGCTCCTGGTCATTGGGGGCGCGGTCTTGATCATCGCCTTCTTACTAGCCCTGGCGCTCGCCTTGAGCCAGGGAAGTTAACCGGGTAGAGAGTCCGCGTATGAGCCAACGCATCTACATCGACCGGCCGCCGCGCCTCCAGCCTGAGCTGCCCCTTCAGACGGTCAAGATTCCTGCCCCTCCCAAGCGGCAGCCGGGCGGTCTGATGCGGCTGATCCAGTTGGCGCTCCCCCTGCTGACCATCGTCGGCTTCGCCTCGATTACGCTCATGGCGGGCGGGGGGCGCAGCCCGCTCATGCTCATCCCGATGGCTCTCTCGGTCGGCGCAGCGACGGTCTTCTCCATCTGGAGCTACGTGCAGGAACGGCGCAAGCAGGCAGAGGCCGAGCGCGCGTACCAGGCCCGCCTGGTCACCATGACCCGCGAGATGACTCAGTTCCACGACCAGCAGCGCCGCTTCTACACCCACAACTACCCCGACAGCGCGGCGACGTGTGACATAGCGCGGGAGGCGCGTGCCGAGGTGGAGCAGACGACGCGCACCCTGCGGGCCGAAGCGCGGCTCTGGGAGCGGCGCACCACGGATGCCGATTTTGGTGTGGTTCGCCTGGGCCTGGGGTCACTGCCCTCGTCGGTCGTCTATACCTTCGATGAGCAAGGCGAGGGGGAGAGCGACCCACCGCTGACGCGCGCCGCCCTCAAGCTCCAAGAAGACTCGCGCTTCGTGGACGACATCCCGGTCATCGTCACCGTGCGTCCGCCGCGCAAGAAAGATAACGCGGACACGGGCGAACGGCCTCAGACTGAGCTGGCCGAAGAGCATATCGCCCAGGCCACCCCGCATGTCCACGCCCTTGGCATTGCGGGCGAGCGGGAGGCGGCGCATGCCTTCGCCCGCTCGCTACTGGCGCAGTACGTCGTGTTTCACGCGCCCCTGGACGCGAAGCTCTACGTCCTGGCCCAGTCCAGCCGCGCCTGGGGCTGGACCGACTACCTTCCGCATTGTCAGGGCGGCGAGAACCAGCAGTTCACCCTGTTTCTGGATACCCTGGGGCGCGGCGCCCCGTCAGCAGCGGGCGGCAACGTGGAAGTCGCTAAGTACCTCGAAGGATTGCGCAAGGTGCTGGCGCAGCGCAAGCTGAGGCTGCAGGAAACCGAGGAGGGGCACGGCGCCGATGACCCCACGCTGCCGTTCTGCCTGGTCGTGGTGGACTTGCTCGACACGGTCTACGACCCGAAGTCGCCCCTGGGCGACCTGGAGTCCGACCCGGCTATCTCACTCCTGCTCAAAGAGGGCACCACGCTGGCGGTGGCGGCGCTGTTCCTCGTTCCTGAGCGCAGCAAGCTGCCGAGTGACTGCCAGGCGGTAATCGAGATCCAGCGCACCATCCCCGCCACCAACAGTCAGATTGACCGCGCGGCTCGCCTGCACTTCCGCTATGCGGAGACGGGTGTCAATTCCTTCCGTTATGTGGGCGCCGCCGACTACGTCTCCACGGTGGACGAGGTGAACGAACTGGCGAAACGCCTGGCGGAGCTAGACCTGCGTCAACAACTGGGGGCTGACTTGCCCAGTAGCGTTCCCTTTATGACGCTGTTGGGCTACTCCTCGCTGGCCGAGCTGGAGGAAAGCGCCTGGAAGCAGTGGCAGACGAACGCCCAGCCCGAACGCGCCGACTGGCTCAGGGCGCGGCTGGGTATGATGTCCGGCGCGAAGGCGCGTACCCTTGTCTTCTCCTCCAAGCAGGACGGCGTACACGGGATGGTGGCGGGCAGTACCGGCTCGGGCAAGTCGGAGTTGCTCATCTCGCTGATCATGGCGATGGCCGTCAGCTACGACCCGACCATGCTCAACTTCGTCCTGGTGGATTACAAGGGTGGCGGCGCATTCAAACCGTTCGAGAGCCTGCCTCACTGCGTGGACATCATCACCAACCTGGGCGCCAGCGGCGTCACCCGCATGTTCTCGGCCATTGATGCCGAACTCAAACGGCGCGCCGGTCTCCTGGCCGACCAGGATTGCAGCCATATTGTGAAATATCGGGAGAAGGGCTTACATGAGACCTACCAGCCGCTGCCATTTCTCTTCATTATTATTGACGAGTTTGCCGAACTCATTGCCGACCGCGCCGAGTACAAAGGGAGGCTAGAGAGCATTACCCGCGTGGGGCGCTCGCTAGGCGTATCCCTCATCCTGGCCGCGCAGCGTCCCAGCGGTGTCACGGACCAGATGCGCTCCAATATCAAGTTCCGCATCTGCCTACGTGTCGAAACGGGGGCCGAGAGCCGCGAGATGCTGCGCCGCACCGACGCCGCCTACCTGCCGGGCAGCATCCCCGGCCGCGGCTTTATCCAGGTGGGCAACGACGAGATCGAGCCCATCCAGATTGCGTACTGCGGCGAGAAGTATATTGACCCTGGCGAGGCCTGGCGCACCGGCGTCATGTGGCCGGACCGCGTGGGAGGCAGTGAGGCTGATCAGGAGCGGCCAGAGTTATACAAAGCCATTGTGACCAGTCTGGAGCGGCTGGCGCGTGAACAGGGGGTGGCCGAGCAGCACGCCCCGTGGCCGGCCTTCCTGCCGACCAAACTGGCCCTGACGGAGACGCTCTTATCGGATACGCCACAGAACCGCCGTCTCACCGCCGAGCCGCCGGATGCGGCGCGGAGTCGCCCTCTCACCGCCGAGCAGTACTTCGAGCCAGCGGCCCTCGACGCCATCCTGCTCGGCCAGCCGCGCGAGGCGACGCTCAGCCTCAACCCGGCCCTGAACCGTTGGATGGACGAGGGTCACGGCTGGGTGGAACCGCTGGATTGGGAGCGGCATGCCCTGCGCCCTGTGGTGGGTCTCGTGGATAACCCCTATGCCGCGCGCCAGGCGCCCCTGGTCGTTGACCTGACACGCGGCCACGCGGTGGTGTTCGGGGCGTTTGGCTGGGGCAAGACCGGCTTCCTGCGCTCGTTGGTCGTCAGCCTGGCGGCGACACACCCGCCCGAGGCGGTACGGTTCTACATCCTGGACCTGGGTGGGCATAACCTGGCCTTGCTCAAGGCGCTGCCTCACGTTGACGCGGTGATTAGCCCCGACGAGGAAGGCTACCGCGAGCAGGTGGACCAGTTGCTGCGCGAACTCGACGCGCTCGTC
>JBDHSK010000039.1:0-5512 GCA_039808025.1 Sphingomonadaceae bacterium
TGGATGCGCGAGAATGGCTTCTTGCAGTCGCCCTGGTTCGGGGGGCAGGTCGCCAACCTGATGGACACGCGCCCGGCGGCTGATGTGCTAACGGCCCAGGCCAGCGACCGTATGACCGACGTGATTGACGTGATGAAGCAGCACAACATCTCGCAGTTGCCCGTCCTGCGCGATGGAGGTCTGGTCGGCCTCATCAGCGAGCGCGACCTGCTCAATCACATGCTCTTCGCGCGCCACCAGCACACGCCCGACGAAACCATCGAGGCGCTCGTCTCGACGGACATCACGGTGGTCGGTCCCGACACGCCGCTGGACGTGCTGGGTGAGGCCGTCAGCCAGGGCCAGGTGGCCGTCGTGCTCGAAAACGGCGCGGTCACGGGCATCGTCACCAAGATTGACCTGATTGACTACCTCGCCGGACAGATTAGGTGAGGGCGGCCAGCACGCGGGCGGTGTCCCAGTAGAACGGGCGGAACTCGACCACCTGGCCGTCGCGGACGGTGTACAGTTCCAGCAGTGGCATGGTTAGCTCCTGGCCCGTCTTCCGCACCCGCACCGTCAGGTCCACCAACACAGCCACTCGCTCGCCGTCAGCGATAAACGCCTGCGGGCGCGGCTCGAAACGGTCAAAGACCTGGAACACGAGGCCGAGGACCTGCCCAATGCCCCCCGGCCCCTGCCACAGACCGCCAAACGGCAGCGAGTCCGGCTCGTGGACGGCGCAGGCCGGACTATACTGGGCCAGGGCCGTGACTATGTCGCCGCGAGCGCCCGCCTCATAGATGGTTTGAACGACGCGCAGAGGCTGAGTCTCCATACCTACCTCCTGTGAGCCAAGGAATTGCTCCTTATGTCAGCGCAAGAAATGCCTATCCTCCGCATAGTCCCCTCAGACAGCCTGGTGTTACACGAGGACGCCGACCCGCAACGCATCGAGCGTCTCACCGTCCGCCTGCGCGAGGATGGCCTCATCAAGAACCCGCCCATCGTTACGCCGCTGGACGAAGAACGGTATGTCGTCCTCGACGGCGCCAACCGCGTCTCCGGCCTGTGGCGGCTGGGCGTCCCCCACGCCCTGGTCCAGGTGGTGGAGTATGACCGCGTCGAGCTAGACACGTGGTATCACCTCGTCACGGGTATCCCCCGCGATAGCTTGTTCCAGGCAGTGCGCGGCGTGGCGGGCGTCCGCCTGCTCCACACCGACCTCGACACGGCGCGGGAAGACCTGGCGACCCGCCGCAGCCTGGCCTACCTGGTCTGTCCCGATGGCGAGGTCTTCTCCATTACCAGCCCTGGCTCGCTCCAGGAGGGCGCGCGTATCCTGGTGGACATCTCGAACGTCTATCGCGGTAGCGCCAACATCCACCGCGTGCGGATTGACAGCATGTTCGCGCTGACGGCTATGTATGACGACGTGGCCGCGCTCATCGTGTATCCCGCCTTCACTCGCGCCGACATCCTGGCCCTGGCCCGCGACCAGTCCAAAGTCCCGACGGGTATCACCCGCCACATCATCCCCGGCCGCGCCCTGCGCGTCAACCTACCGCTCAGCGTCCTGACCGAACCGGGGTCGCTCGAAGCCAAGAACGAGTGGCTGACGGCCTGGGAACGCGAGAAGCTGGCGACCAAGTCGGTGCGCTACTACGCCGAGAGTACCTATTTATTTGATGAGTAAAAATACACTTGACAAACGCCGTGTTTCTTTGTAGAATACTTCATATCTAAACAATTTTGGGAGAGCTATGCTGTTTTTTGTGTTGCAGTGCATCTGTCGCTAGCGGGGCAGACGGACGGCCTGCGACTCTGAGGGCGAAGCCGCTCGCGGAGTGGAGGACAGGCCAGACGACTGAACCCCGCGTTGTATGGGTGTCCCAGCGATGAGCGCGGGCCGGCTCACGGCCTCGCCTGTCTGGAAGCAACACGGTCTCCCTTTCTCCGACACACCGCCCGGCAAGACTCGGTCTGCCTGCGGTCCCGCCTGACAGCGGTTTACCTCATCGCCTGTGGCCTGCGCGCACGACGCGCGGGCGCTCGCCGATGAGGCTTTCTGTTTTACAGTAGCCAGTAGTCAGTAGTCAGTAACCAGTCATTCGACTGCCGACTACTGATTACCGACTACCAACTACCGACTACCGACTACTGACTACTGACTACCGACTACTGACTACCGACTACTGACTACCGACTACTGACTACTGTTCAAAGAGGTGTATCATGGCTATCGTGTTCCTTCCAACCCCCCTCCGCCGCTATGCCAACGGCCAGGCCAAGGTCCAGACCGAGGGCGGCACGCTCGGCGAAATCCTCGCCAACCTCGACGTGGCCTACCCTGGCCTCAAAGAGCGCGTGTTCGACGAGAACGGTGAGATTAAGCGATTTATCCAGGTCTTTGTCAACGACGAAGACGTGCGCGGCCTCCAGGGCACCGACACCCCGGTCGGCCCGCGCGACGAAGTGTCCATCGTCCCGGCCATGGCCGGCGGACGCTAACCCCATTCAGCGCAGGAGAAAAGAGTATGTCGCACCACGAGACGAGCGGCTACGCGCACCCCGAGACCGTCGTCAACACCCAGTGGGTCGCTGACCATCTGAATGACCCCTCTGTCCGCATCATCGAGGTAGATGTGGACACCACGGCCTACGACCAGGGCCACATCCCAGGCGCGGTCGCCCTCAACTGGAAGACCGAACTCCAGGACCAGGTCACGCGCGACATTGTGCCGCAGGAGCAACTAGAGCGCCTGTTGAGCAACCTGGGCGTCAGCCGCGACACGACGATTGTGATGTACGGCGACAACAACAACTGGTTTGGCGCGTATGCCTTCTGGCTGCTCAAGATTTACGGCCACCACGACGTGCGCGTGATGAATGGCGGCCGCAAGAAGTGGCTTGACGAAGGCCGCCCCGTCACGACTGACGTACCCCACTACCCCAAGACCGACTACAAGGCCGACGCGCCGGACCTGTCCATCCGCATCTTCCGCGACGAGGTGCGCTCGCTGCTCGGCCGGCCCGACTACGCGATGGTGGATGTGCGCTCGCCCGCCGAGTATAGCGGCGAGTTATTGGCCCCCCCCGGCCTGTCGGAGACGGCGCAGCGCGGCGGCCACATCCCCGGCGCGAAGAACATCCCGTGGAGCCAGGCCGTCGCTGAGGACGGCACCTTCAAGCCGGTGGAGCAACTCCGCGAACTGTACCAGGGCAAGGGCATCACGTCCGACAAGAACATCGTCGCCTACTGCCGCATCGGCGAACGCTCCAGCCACACCTGGTTCGTCCTCAAGTACCTGCTCGGCTACGAGAACGTCCGCAACTACGATGGCTCGTGGACCGAGTGGGGTTCTGTCATCGGCGCGCCCATCGAGAAGTAGCCCTATTGCGTAGTGCGTATTTCGTATCCCAGACAGTAAAATACGAAATACGCACTACGCATTACGCAATACGAACTATGACTTTGTCCAACGCCGCCCACCCGGACCAGACTGGCTCGGTGGGCCTGACCCGCACCCACTACCTCGACCTGCCCCGGCCGCTGCGGCTGGCGTCGGGTCAGGAACTCGCGCCCGTGCGCCTCGCTTATGAGACATATGGAACGCTGTCCCCGGCGCGGGACAACGTGGTTCTCGTCTGCCACGCCCTGAGCGGCGACGCCCACGCGGCGGGCTGGAGCGCGGAGACGGACACGCCCACCGCGCTGGACGGCTTCGCCGCCGATGAGCGCGGCGTGCAGACGCGGGGCGGGCTGGGCTGGTGGGACGGCATGATCGGGCCGGGCAAGGCGTTCGACACGCACCGCTACTTTGTCGTCTCGACCAACATCATCGGCGGCTGTCGCGGCAGCAGCGGCCCATCGTCCCTCGACCCGGCGACGGGCCGGCCCTACGGCCTGCGCTTCCCGACCGTGACGGTGAACGACATGGTCCGCGCCCAGCGGCTACTGCTGGACGAACTCGGCATCTCGTCGCTACTGGCCGTCTCAGGCGGGTCGCTGGGTGGGATGCAGGCGCTAGAGTGGACGGTCGCCTACCCGGACCAGGTGGCAAGCTGTATTCCCATCGCCAGCACGGCCGCCCTGGACAGTCAGGGCATGGCCTGGAACGCCATCGCCCGCAACGCCATCATGGCCGACCCGGACTGGCAGGGCGGCGATTACTACGACACGGGTCGGACGCCGACAGCGGGCATCGGCGTGGCGCGCATGGTCGGCCATGTCACCTACCTGTCGGCCGAGTCCATGCGCGACAAGTTTGGCCGCCGCCTCCAGGACCGCCACGACCTGTCGTACACCGTGACCGACGCCGACTTCGCCGTCGAGAGCTATCTGCGCCACCAGGCGGCCAAGTTCGCCCAACGCTTCGACGCTAACTCGTACCTGTACATCTCGCGGGCTCTGACCTACTTTGACCTGGCCCGCGACTACGGCGGCGGCTCGCTCCAGGCCGCGCTGGCCCACGTCCAGGCACGCTATCTCCTTATCTCATTCTCGTCCGACTGGCTCTACCCGCCGCGCGACTCGCAGGCCATTGTCGAGGCATTGCGGGCCAACGACAAGCACGTCGAGTATCACAACCTGGAGACTCGCTACGGCCACGACTCGTTCCTGCTGGACGAGGACCGCCAGGCGCCCATCATCGCGGGTTTCCTGGCGAGAGTGTACGAGGGAAGACAGGGGAAGGGGTAGGAGTTTTCGAATGACCGATTATGACAAGGATTTAGGGATGAACGGCGACGGCCACGAGTTTGGCTTCGACACGCGGGCCATCCACGCCGGCCAGCGGCCCGAGCCGTACACCGGCGCGCGCGCCGTCCCCATCTACCAGACGACCAGCTACGTCTTCGAGGACGCCGAGGCGGCGGCGGCCTACTTCAACTTGCAGGAGTACGGCAACACCTACTCCCGCATCATGAACCCGACGACGGCCGTATTCGAGGAGCGCGTGGCGAGCCTGGAGGGTGGCGTGGGCGGCGTGGCGTTCGCCAGCGGGCTGGCCGCCCAGGCGGGCGCGCTGTTCACCATCCTGACGCCGGGCGACCACATTGTCTCGTCGGGCGCGCTGTATGGCGGCACAGTCACCCAACTCAAGCATCTGGCCCGCAAGCTGTCCCTCGACCTGACCTTCGTGGACCCCGACGACCTGGACGCCTGGCGCGAGGCCGTCAAGCCGACGACCAAAGTCTTCTACGGCGAAACCATTGGCAACCCGGGCGGCAACATCCTCGACATCGAGGCGGTGGCGGCCATCGCCCACGAGCACGACGCGCCGCTCATCATTGACAACACCTTCGCCACGCCCTACCTGTGCCGGCCGCTGGAGTGGGGCGCTGATATTGTCGTCCACTCGGCCACCAAGTTCATCGGCGGCCACGGCACCAGCATCGGCGGCGTGGTGGTCGAGGCGGGCCGCTTCAACTGGTCCAATGGCCGCTTTCCTGTCGTCGCCGACCCGTCGCCCGCCTATCACGGGCTGGCCTTCCACGAAACCTTCGGTGTCTACGGCTATCTGCAGAAGCT
>JBDHSK010000040.1:0-5361 GCA_039808025.1 Sphingomonadaceae bacterium
ATGCGAACCGACGCTCAGACCGCTCAGGCTCCAGGGACTGGCGCACGGGGCGAACGTGTCAGTATCGAGCCGGCACTCGAAGCCGCCAATCCCTCGCTCGCCTGGAGTACCCGTGAAGCTAAAGCTGACCGTGTTCCCGTTGCTCGGATTCGCTGGACTGGCCGTGATGGTGGTGTCGGGCGGCCGGGCTGTCGACAGGTCCGCCAGGATGTTCTGAGTGATTTCGGTCACGCGGCCAGCCAGGTCAGTCGCGCGGACGGTGACGGGCAGGGTCTGGCCCTCCGGGTCGGGAACATGGTACGCGATACGCCATGTCCCATCCCCAAAGATGGCATCGGCGAAGGGGAGATTGCCCACCCGGAGCTTCACGCTGGCCAGGCCAACGGTGTCATTGACCGTGCCGTGGAAGCGTAGAATACCGCTACCCATTTGATAGGTGTCGGCGACCGTGAGCGGCGCGGTGGCGATGGAGAGCGATGGCGGCTGTGTGTCCAGCGTGAAGCTCACCGGGAAGAGCGTCGTCTGAGTAGCGCCGTTCCAGTCGGTCGCCTGGGCGACGAGAGTGTGTAGCCCTTCGCTCGCCGCTGTCACACTGAGGGTGCGCTGGTTTTGCCTGACGGCGTCACCTTGGGCAAAGTTCGCGGTGTCCACGACCGTGCCATCGAGCTTGAGCGTAACGGCCCTTAGCGCCTGGACCCCAGTCGCCGCCACGGTAACACTGAGCGACCCACTCGCTGCCACGATGCTCTGCTCGGTTGGCGCGACGACCACCGCTTGCGGCTCCCTGGGCGGCGTCGGGTCCAATGTCAGCTGAACCGTTTTGGTGGCGCAGTTGCCGTAGATATCGCAGGCGCGCATCGCCCGGCTGGTCTGGGTGGCCGACTCCCACTGGATGTATGTGCGGGCCAGACGGTTCCGAATGGCCAGGTCCGGGAAGAGGCTATGCAGGATCGGGTCGTCGTCAAATGAGCGGGTTGGCGGCGGTAGGTTGCTGCCTGGGCAGGTGAAGTCGGCCTCGCTCAAGTTCTCATCCTGCGCGGCGCAGACGTAGGCGACGGCGTAGCGGCGGCCAGCAGCCGGGTCAAAAGACGACGCCCCAGTCGGCGTAGCGGTGAGGACCAGACGCGGCGCCTGGGTATCGATGATACCACGCCAGACATTGGCGGTGACGCCGCGATTGCCAAGCAGGTCGGCGGGGCGCAAATCGATCTGGTATTGGCCCTCCAGGCCAGCGGGAACAGCGAGACTCCAGGTAGAGGCGGTCACACCCGCCCCACGCTGCGCCAGCGTCGCGGGCAGCCACTGCCGGTCGGCCGCCTGGTACATGGCCTGAACTTCGGCGGCGGACAAGGCGTGGCTGAAGATGGCGACCTGGTCGAGGGCGCCAGTGAACTCGTGGGTAAAACCACTGCCGATCACCAGTGCATCACCGTTGCCAAAGGCGCCTGTCACGTTCTCGATCCCCGTCAGTAGGCCGTCCACATAGAGGGCCGCCTGCCCGCTGCGGCGGTCAACAGTCGCTACAATGTGGTGCCACTCGTGATCGCGGAGGTCCGGTCCACTAGAGAGACCAGGCAGATCTGGGTTGCCGAGGTCAAGCTCGGCCTGACCTGTTTCCGCGTTGACTGATAGCATAATGTCTGTGGCGTAGGTCTGTCCCTGGCGCAGGAACGCGCCGCCCACGGCGGTGTTGACCCAGGCCTGCCAACTGAAGCTGCGGGCGGCGTCAAAGGTGAGGTCAGCCGTACCCGGCACTTGTAGGTACTGGCTCTCCGCGAACGGCGGCGGCTCGAACAGAACCGCTTGATCGACGCGCCCGGCGACACCAGCCGTCGGGCAGTCGGGTGAAGCGCACGCGGCATGGTGGCCGTGGCCGGACTGATCGGTGAAGTACACCGACCCTGCGCGCTCGTCCAGAGCCAGGCGCAGCACAGTGTCAGCCAGGGGCGCCACTTGCTGGATGGGGGCAAAAGCCACCTCCAGGCTGTCCAGGCCGACGAGACTGTCGGTGTCGCTAATCGCCCCAGTCACGGTGACGGCGCCAGAGATAAGAGTGCGGGCAGAGTCGGCGTTGCTCAGGCTGGCGGCAGGCGCGGTGGCATCGAGACGCAGCGGATCAGACACATCCTGCTTCCGGTTGCCGACCTTGTCGGCGGCGCGCATCTCCACCACCCACGCGCCCGTGGGATCGACCACGGTGTCGGGGAAGAGGTAGTCGCTCGCCCACTCGTAGGTTCCCGTGGATGCCTGGAACAGAGTCAGCGTCGCCCGCTGCCAGCCGCCTTCGGCCGGGGGCGCGTCCTGGCGCCGGACGCGCACCTCGGCGGTGGGCAAGTCCACGCCACTGCCGGGGTAGGTCGTGCCGCCGCTTGCTAGACCAATCACTGGGTCATAGATATAGCCGCCCACGCGAACAGTCCAGCGGCCTTCGCGCGTGCGCGCGGGAACGAGTGGCTGTGTCGGCGTGCGCTGGAAATTGATGACAGGCGCATAGCCGTCGGCGAGTACGGTGATGCCGCTGCCCGGCGTCTCGACGTTGCCCAGCAGGTCGGTTGCGCGAGTCTGGACCGTATAGGCACCGTCAGCGACCTGGAAGCCGTAGCTCCATGTGCCAGCGCCCATCGCCGCTTGGAACGGGCCGCCATTGACGCTTACCTCCACCGTTGCCACGCCCGACGTGGAGTCCTCGGCCTCGCCGCCGATGATCGTCGTGCGAGGTGTAGGCTGGCTGGCGACACGCGTGACAGCCGCACCGCCACCGGCGCTCAACGGACTGCTGCCCTGGCCGCCAGGGATGTACTGGCCGTTGCTGACCGAACGGACAGCCGAGCGTGGCGCGTCGGCGTCGACCGTCAAGGTCATTCCGCCGGTGGCGATAATCTTGCCACCCCGCGTGTCCGGTTGGTTGAGGCGCAGCCGCGCCCACTCCAGGCCCGACTGGTTGCCGTTCACGCCTGTAGCGACGCAGTACGATTGCAGCGTGCGGTTGGAGAGCGCCTGGGCGGTGTCGCCGCTCAGAGCGACCGAGTAGACCTGGAAGTTGTCGAGGCTGGCCCGCCGGCCGCTGAGGCGGATGCTCGGCGCCGGTGTCATCGCGCCCGCGTTGGCGGCTGAGGCGACGGGCGTGGGATTGCCGTCGAGGTAGAGCGCCAGGCGGTTGCGCGCAGTGTCGCGCGTCGCCACGACGAAGTGCCACTGTCCGTCATTCAGATTGCTGGGCACGCTGGCCCGCACGGCGCCCACGCGAAACTCAATCCGAGCGGGCGTGTTGGCGATGGTAAGGGAGAACCCGGCTGCATCCCCGCCGTCAATTACGAAGTCACTCGACTGGCCGCCCGCTGACTTGTACCAGAAGGCCAGGCTGAAGTCGAGAGTGACCGGGTTCGGGAAGCTAAGGGCATCGTCCACGCCGTCGAACTGGACCGCGTAATCGGAGGCCGGCGTGCCGATGGCCTGGTTCTGGCGGTCGACGGCCGGGAGAGCGCCGGCGGCCGGGCAGGCGCCGCCCACACAGGTGGCATTGACGCCGCGTGGCGAGCTATCGGCGAAGGTGGTCGCGCCGGGTAGCTCTTCGAAGCGCAGGTCAACCCCCGGCAGGCTGCTGGGCAGCGGGCAGGCTAGCGCGCTGCTCCCGCCATGGTTGTACCCGCCGCGCATCGCCGTGATGAGCGGCGCGGACAGGTCGCCCTTCCAGGCGTTGACCAGAAGCGCACCCAAGACGCCCCGCGCGCTGACCAGCCAGCCTTGCGACGGCGGATGGTAGGCCACGCGCGGGCTATTATAGGCGCCGACTGGGAAGAGCGCCTGAGACGCCACCGGTGCGGCGCTGGCGCCCTGGAACAACAGGCCGCGCACGGTCCCATCGTTGGCGCGATAGACCAGCAGCGTGCGCCCTGCCACCGGATCGTAGGCCAGATGGGGGCCATTGTCGTTGAACATGGCGCTGAGGGTGTCGGTCACGGTAGGCGCGTCCGTGGCGACCGCCGTCCATGGGGTCAGCGGGGTGCCGCCAATGCCGAAATCGCCGACGTAGATGGTACTGCCGTTGAGAGCCTTCCAGGCAACCCGGTAGCGGTCGCCGATCCAGACCACAGCCAGGCCGAGTCTTGTCGCTGCGAAATTGTTGGCGGCGCCGGCCGCAGCCAGACGGGCGGTTCCAATGGACGGGTTGCCGATGGCGTCGAGTGGTTGGACGGCAATCCATGTGTCCGGCGAGTCGGTAATGGGTGTCCCGGCGCCGTTGCCCGTGGCGGCAACGACCTCGCTGACCGCCAGGAAGCCGAGACCGTTGGTGGCGACGACTGGGTGGCGACTCTTGAACCGGTCAGCGGTTTCTGGCACCGCCGGCTGGGGGAAGGAGAGACGCCGCTGCACAGCGCCGTTCGTGTCGACCACGGCGCCACCGAGAGTGTAGTTATCCTGTTTAGGGACCGTGACGTTGACCTGAATGGTGTGGCCGGCGCCGGTGAAGGTCAGCGTCTCGTTCCGGTCAATGAACGGATCGGTCGTCTGGCTGCCTACCAAGTCGAATGGCGCTAGGGCTGTGACAGAGCCATCCGACTCATAGACCTTGAGCTCTGTGCTGCCACAGATGCGGCGGGTAATTGGGAAGCCGAAGGCGTCGGGGCCGCGCTGGTCGCCGGAGTGCATATCAGGCGTGCCGCCGCCGGTCGTCCAATCCCACACGACGGCAGGCGCCGACCCGTTTTGCGTGCTGAGTGAGATAAACGGCTCGATGCCCGAGCCGACCTCGTCTGGCCCGGCCGTGACCACCTTCATGAAGTTGAGCGTGATGGTGTTGCAGCGGTCGATATGGTCCCACACGGCCACGCTGGTGCCCCGGTTGTTGGTGGCAAGGCTGGGTACAGAGGAACCGCTTCGGAAGAGCGCATCAGGCGTGACATTTGAGTCCTCGAGAATGCCCGAGGCGCCGCCGGGGATCGCGTAGCTCCTGATCTGACCCTCGCTGAATTCAGGACTGCCGTATAGCGGGCTGACGGGCGAGGGTGAAGTGACTGCGGACAAGAGATAGCTGTCCGGACGGCTCGGGCTGGAGGCCGCCGCGCTGGCAAACCAGGCATACAGCGGCGGCGTGGTAAAGCCGCTCAGTGTCGGTTCGGCGACAATCGGGTCCAGCGTCCAGCCCGCCGCAGCCGACGACGGCAGCCGCGTGCGGACGGTACTGGTGATCGGCAGGGTTTGCGTAGGTACCCCCGTCACGACAGTAAGATTGGTTTGCTGGGTGAACGTCTGAGCCGTCGTGAACGTGGCTGGGTCAAAAGGCAGGCGGGCCGGCGGTGGCACGCACCGGGCAGCTCTGGCTGCCCGCTCGCGAGGGGCAGGACGACGACTACGCAACCG
>JBDHSK010000041.1:0-5128 GCA_039808025.1 Sphingomonadaceae bacterium
AACCAAGCATAATCGCACACGCCTATGGTATTTGTAGAATTGCGTATTGCCTGAAATAACTCAGGAGTATTATTTTTTGCCGAACAATTACTACCAAAATTAGAATTAGGCAAAAGAGAATCCTTTAAATACTTTGTAGAACCAGAATTAGCATTATCAAATAAAATCGTTATAGCTTGATGATTATAAGCCGTATCATTTCCATTTAATAATTCTTTTAAAGTATTTATGGATATAATAGAATCAGGGAAATTTTTACTAACAATTAAAGCGACAGCATCGCCTGCTACAGGCGAGAAATCAATCACGACATTTTTGGCTTTAAATTGTTCTAATTCTTTTTGTGTAAGTTGGCGTGTAATTGCAATTACCTTGGTGCAATCATTATATAAAGCTTGCACTGCTTCATTTTCATTACTCGGGCGTAAAGTAATATCAGCATGTGGATAGATAGATTTAAAAGTAAAAATTTGATTTTGAATATGTGGCGTAATTCCTTCTTCAAAATATAAAGTTACCTTTCCAGATGTGGGCGAGTCTTTTTTAGTGTAATCATCTTTTACACCACAGGAAAATAAAATAAAAGCAAATAAAATAAAAATATATGTTTTCATTATTTACAGAAAAAAATATTAACTCAATAAACGAATAGATTTTTTAAGCGATTCAATAAATTGCTCAACCTCATCAACTGTATTATATATAGCAAACGATGCTCGAATGGTTCCAGGTATATTTAAACAGTGCATTAAAGGTTGTGTACAATGATGACCAGTACGAACAGCCACTCCATATTTATCAAGTAAGGTGCCTACGTCAAACGGATGAGCATTTTTTACATTAAATGAGATAACTCCTGCTTTCTCCTTTACATCAATATTACCATAAATTTCTATTTCGGGTAAATCATTTAATCTTTTTGAAGCTAGTTCTAATAATTGATGTTCATGTGCGGAAATATTCTGGATGCCTACTGCATTGATAAATCTAATAGCTTCTGCTAAACCAAGTACCCCTTCAATATTAGGTGTACCTGGTTCAAACCGTTGGATTGTATCTAGATATTCTGTTTTACTAAACGTTACTGTTTTAATGACCCCACCTCCTGTTCGGCAAATAGGTAGTGTTTCGCCTAGGGGCTGCTTAATATATAAAACGCCAACACCAGTAGGCGCATACATTTTATGACCACTAAATACAAAAAAGTCACAATCCATATCTTTTACATTAATTTGTAAATGTGGGGTAGATTGTGCTCCATCTACTAACACTAATGTCTTAGGGCTAATGGACTTTATGTTTTTAATAATTTGTTTTACTGGATTTATAATACCAAGCGTATTTGAAACTTGGGTAAGAGCAACTAAAGCAGTTTTTTCATTCACTATGGTTTCTAGATTCTCAATAACTAAGCGGCCGTCTTTATCTATTGGAATAACTTTTAACTGAGCTTTACTTCTTTCACACCACAATTGCCATGGTAAAATATTAGAATGATGTTCCATTTCTGTAACCACCACCTCAGCACCTTTTGGTAAGTTAAGATGATTCAGGGCGTTTGCCACTATATTAATACTGTCTGTTGTGCCTTGTGTAAATGCAATAGATGAGTCATCAGCACCAATAAAGGTTGCTACTTCTTTTCGTGCTTCTTCAAATAAAATAGTAGCCTCGCGACTTAAAGTGTGTACACCACGATGAATATTAGCATTTTGTTCACTGTAATATTTTACAATACAATCTATAACTTGCTTCGGTTTTTGGGTAGTTGCACCATTATCAAAATAAATCAAAGGTTTTCCATTAATAGTTCGTTGTAGAATTGGAAACTGCTGACGTATATCTGAATTATTTTTCATTGTTTTAAAGTACATGGTCAAATATTTTATAAAGTTACGGTTTAATACGAATATTTATCTACAATAAGTTAAAATTCACTATCTTGTAGCCTCTAATTTTAAACACAACGTATGATTACCATTGGTACAAGAGGCAGTGAACTAGCACTATGGCAAGCAAATTATACTAAAGCACTGCTCGAAGAAAAAGGACACGAAGTTCAAATCAAAATTATTGAAACTAAAGGCGACAGGACACAAGAATGGAATACCAGTTTTGATAAATTAGAAGGTAAAGGATTTTTTACTAAAGAACTAGAAGAAGCCCTACTCAGTAAAACAATAGATGTAGCTGTGCATTCGCATAAAGATTTACCTACCGAAAATCCAGATGGTTTAATAGTAGCAGGTGTATCCAATAGAGAAAACCCAGCTGATTGGTTAATAATGCGAGATGAATGCGAGGACACTACACAAAAATTCGGCTTAAAGAAAAATGCAAAAGTCGGTACTTCATCTGCGCGTCGAAAATCGCAATTACTTGCTTTTCGTCCGGATGTTGAAATAGCAGATTTACGGGGCAATGTTCCTACACGAATAAATAAATTACGAGAAGGGCAATTTGATGCCATTATCTTAGCTGCAGCAGGACTTGAAAGATTAGAAATTGACTTATCAGAATTTACAGTAACACAACTCGACCCAACTGAATTTATTCCTGCACCTGCACAAGGTGTGTTAGCTTGGCAAATTAGAGAAGATGATTACAAACTCAGTGATGTATTTGATACTATTTGCGATTATGACGTGATGATCAACATTAATATTGAAAGGCGTATTTTAAATTTATTAGATGGTGGTTGCCAATTACCTCTGGGTGCTTATTGCGATGTGGAATTAAACGAACACGATCGAAAAGTTTTTAAAGTTCATGTATCAATAGCAGAAGCTTGGAATACGCAACCTAAGCAATTGTATTATGAAACTACCAATACAGAAGATTTACCTGAGAAAATTGTTGAACATATTCATCGTATTTCTTCTAAAAATGTATTTATATCAAGAGATGAGACCGAAAGCGGAAATCTTAATTTGTGGTTAAAAAATTTAGGGTTTAATGTAGAAAATAAAAGCCTTATTGAAATGAAGAAACTGACGATTAAAGAATTACCAAAAAGCGATTGGTTGTTTTTTAGTAGCAAACATGCGGTTGAGTTTTTCTTTATGCAAAACCCTGATATTGGAACTACTAAAATTGGGTGTATGGGCACAGGCACCTCTCAAGCCTTGCGTCAATACGGAAAAAGAGCTGATTTTATTGGAACCAGTACAGATACAAAATTAGTTGGGAAACAATTTGCAGCACGTGTTGGCTCCGGCAAAGTGGTGTTTCCGATTGCAAGAGATAGTATGCGTACCATACAATGGCAATTTGCAAAACAAGATAAATTGGTGGACTTACCTATTTATGCCACACTTAAAATAGCACATAACGTTGCCGAAAATACTGACATCTTAGTATTTACTAGTCCAAGTAATGTAGAATCTTATTTAGAAAAGAACAAGATTTTATCACATCATAAAATTATTGCTATGGGCGAAAGCACCGAAAAAACACTAATTGTAAAAGGAAAAATAAAAGCCGAACAGATTCAAAAACCTTATTCATTTGATGACCTTGGATTATTTAGAGCGGTATTAAATGTTTTATAGATTTTAAAATGATACCCTATCAAAATCCAACCATTTATTTAGGTAATATAAGAATAGACGAACCTATCACGGTTTTAACAGATTTAATAGTAGTGTGTGTTTGTGTGTTTGCATTCTTTAAGACTTCTACTTCAACATCTAGCAAAAGTGTGAATTTATACCGCTGGTTTTTGTTAGTTACAGGTTTATCCACTTTGGTTTCAGCCATTATTGGCCACGCATTTTTATACGCTTTTAGTTTTAATGCTAAGATTTTTGGTTGGGTTACGGGCATTGCAAGTGTTATTTTTGCACAGTTTGCCGCTATTTCACACACTAAGTCGTTATTTAAACCAAATACTGTAAACTTATTGATTATACTAAATAGCATTGAAGTAATATTAGCATTTATTCTACTCTTCTATTTCAATTCATTTGTGGTGGTAGAGATACACTCTGCTATAGGACTTATAGTTACAGTTAGTATTTTAGAATTTGTTAATTATCAACATTCAAAATCTGAATTAAGTAAACACATGTTACTTGGTATTGGTGTAGCAGTGCTTGCTATAGTATGCCATGTTTTGAAATTGGCAATTTCAGTATGGTTCAATCACATGGATTTGAGTCATCTAATTATTGCCATTGCTATATATATTATGTATCTTGGTATTAAACAAGAATTAAAAATGAATACATTGTCTCACTCATAATTAAGACACTATGATTACACATCGCCCTCGAAGAAATCGCAAATCTGCTGTTATTCGAAACATGGTTCAAGAAAACCATCTATCTGTTCATGATTTTATTTATCCATTATTTCTAATTGATGGTAAAAACAAAAAAATAGAAGTAAAATCTATGCCAGGTATTTATCGCTTTAGCCCAGACTTACTACTTAAAGAAATAGAAAGCTGTATGAAAGTAGGCATTAAAGCTTTTGATGTGTTTCCAAGTATTAACGAGAAATTAAAAGACAAAATCGCTTCTGAAAGTTTAAATAAAAATGGTGTGTACCTTAAAACACTAACATTAATAAAAAAGAAATTTCCTGAAGCATGTATTATGACAGATGTAGCGATGGATCCATACAGTAGTGATGGGCACGATGGTTATGTTGAAAAAGGTAAAATTTTAAATGATAAAACATTAGAAATATTAGCTAAGATGGCGGTGGCACAAGCTGATTGCGGTATTGATATTATTGGTCCTAGTGATATGATGGATGGTCGTGTTGGATATATTAGAGAAGCTTTAGATGATGCAGGACATGAAGATGTATCCATAATGAGTTATACTGCAAAATATGCAAGCGCTTTTTATAACCCATTCAGAGATGCGCTTGATAGCGCCCCAAAATTTGGCGATAAAAAAACGTATCAAATGAATCCGGCCAATAGCAAAGAAGCCTTAATTGAAGCCCAACTTGACACCGAAGAAGGTGCTGATTTTTTAATGGTAAAACCAGCTCTTAGTTACTTAGATGTTATTAAAGATTTGAACACACATTTTGATTTACCAATTGCGGCTTATAATGTAAGTGGCGAATACTCCATGATAAAAGCAGCCGCACAAAAAGGTTGGATAGATGGTGA
>JBDHSK010000042.1:0-4922 GCA_039808025.1 Sphingomonadaceae bacterium
GAATACATAAATGGTCCTGCCCCCGTTTTAAGGTTTTTACCATAGTTCTTAAATGCCACTTCATTTATTACCGAAAATGCAGGCCCACTCAATACCTTTAAAAATGCAAAAGCTGGACAAGTTAATTCAATTGAAAATGTATAATCATCTATAATTTTAAATCCTACTATAGTTGTTGCCTTTTGATTATAGTAATCATCTACTCCTTGTATTCTTCCTTGTAAGAATGTATTGAACTGATAATTAAATTCTGATTTAGTTGCCAAAGTATTAAAAGTAAATAACACGTCTTTGGCAGTAATTTCAGGGCCTTTACCATTTGGATAGCATTTGTCATCTTGAAAATGTACCCCCTTTCGTAAGTGAAAAATCATCACATTACTATTAGGTTGTTTTTCCCATTTTTCAACTAATCCTGGAATAACTTCTAAAGTTTTAGAGTCCAAACGCACCAAAGGCTCATGAAATTGAGACACCACAATAGCTTCGGCTTGTGAAGTAACCGAAAGTGGAAAAAGTGTCACAATCTGATTATTCTCAGCCATTACAAATGTTCCTCCTGAACTACCCGAATTTCCCGCTAATGTAGAGTTTCCTTCACTAGTACATGAAGTACTAATGAGTATTATTATTGGTAATAAAATAACTAAAATAAATCGTAGCATAAACAAATGAAAAACTGCTTAAATATACGATATTATCGACAATTTTGAAAAAATTACAGACAATTTTCATTTTTAGGATAAAAAAATTAAATTTTATTTTGTTTTTCTCAATTATCGTATTAATATTGCATAACTTTTTTGCAGACGTGCTTAAAACTACTATTTATGAAAAAAATTTATTCTATACTTTTTCTTCCTTTATTGTTCTCTGCCAATAATGGTATAGCTCAAGGAGGTGTTATTATTTTGGAGGGAAATTACCAAGGTAAAAATTTATATGTACAAAATCCGTTTGGTAGCGGAGGTGTTGGTTTTTGTGTAACAGAAGTTTTAGTTAATGGCAACATTACTACTGATGAAACAAACTCAAGTGCTTTTGAAGTTGATTTTAAACCTCATAAATTAGCTATTGGAGATAAAGTTGAAATTAAAATTAAGCACAAAGAAGATTGCAAACCAAAAGTTCTAAACCCTGAAGTTCTAAAACCTAAGAGTACTTTTGAAGTTATATCAATGACGGTTGATAAAGATGGTACTTTAAAATGGTCAACTAAATCTGAAACTGGAAAATTAGCTTATGCCGTAGAACAGTTCCGCTGGAATAAATGGGTAAAAGTAGGTGAAGTAGATGGTGATGGTACTCCAAAAACTAATAATTACACTTACAAAGTTGAGCCTCATTCTGGAAAAAACCAATTAAGAGTTCGTCAAACTGATTATAGTGGCCAGCCTCGTTTATCTAAACCAGTTGAATTCACATCGGGTGTACCAGATATTACTTTCGCTCCAGTAAAAGTATCTAAAGAAATTAATTTCGTTACAGGTGATAAACCAGTTGAAACAATGTATGAAATTTATGATCAGTATGGAAATGTTGTAAAAAGAGGATTCGGTTCTAAGGTAGATGCTTCTAACTTAGCTAAAGGCGGATATTTCTTAAACTACGATAATAAAATGGGGGAATTTATAAAAAAATAATTTCTCTATGATTGAACGTTAAAATGCCCTAATTTTTCAATTAGGGCATTTTTATTTATATGAATATAAGTTAAATTTGCTGTATGTACACAATAAAAATAAACGGAGATAAAGAGTTTAAAACAGATATATCTTCAACATCTACCCAATTAACTGGAACCTTAAATAATACCGAATTCAAAGCTGATATTATTAAAATCAGAGACGGTGTTTATCATTTACTAAAAGATAATGTATCTTATAATCTTGAGGTTGTAAAATATATGGCAGAAGATAAAAAACTTTTTGTTAAAATAAATAACTCACCCTACACACTCGATATAAAAGATAAATACGACGAGCTACTTCACAACTTAGGGTTAGATAATCTTGCATCTAAAAAAGTAAACGATATTAAAGCACCAATGCCTGGTATGGTACTGAACATCCTAGTAGCAGAAGGGCAAGAAGTAAAAAAAGGTGATGCGCTTATTGTATTAGAAGCTATGAAGATGGAAAATATTTTAAAATCGCCTACCGATGGTACAATCAAAAAAATAGCTATTAATAAAGGAGTAGCTGTAGAAAAAAATCAAATACTTATTCAATTTTAAGAAGTTATGGAAAATAGAAGGGATTTTTTTAAAAAGTTAGGTGTACTTGGAGTTTCAGCTATTGCCACAAAATTAGTAGGCGAAACTCAGTTACAAGCTCTTAATGAAATAGCAACTGCCACAGAAACAGACGCCCATTTTAAACTTGCGCCTTTGCCTTATGCTTATGATGCTTTAGAGCCATTTATTGATAAGGAAACTATGGAAATTCATTACTCAAAACATCATCAAGGTTATGTAAATAACCTAAATAAAGCCATTGAAAACTCATCTGTTATAGATTTCAAAATATCAGATATTCAAAACTGCCAAAACATTGATGCTTCAGCCCCCTTAGCTATAAGAAATAATTTAGGTGGACATGTAAACCATACTTTATTTTGGTCATTATTAAAACCAAATAAAGAAGCAAAACCAAATATGCCAGTAGGAAGACTAGCAGATGCCATAAAGAAAGATTTCAACTCATTTGATGAGTTGAAAAAACAATTTACCGAAAAGGCTACCAAACAATTTGGAAGCGGCTGGTGTTGGTTGATTGAACAAAATGGCAAACTTATTATAACCTCTACTCCCAACCAAGATAATCCTGCCATGAAAGTTTCTGAACAACAAGGAAAAATTATACTTGGTATAGATGTATGGGAACATGCTTATTACCTTAAATACCAAAACAAACGTGGCGATTACATTACCAATTGGTGGAATGTTGTTAATTGGGATAAAGCCGAAGAACTTTACTCTTCTAAATAAAATTTACTAATTGTAAATTTTTTAATTGCCAATAAGTTAAGTAATTTAGTTGCCTAATTTATTGAAGCTATGCTACGTACACACACTTGCGGAGAGTTAAGATTATCAGATATTAATAAAGAAATTACTTTATCTGGTTGGGTTCAAAAGTCGCGCGACTTAGGAGGAATGACGTTTATTGATTTGCGCGACAGATACGGCATTACACAATTAGTCTTTAATGAAGACTGGGATAAGGCGCTTTGTGCAAAGGCTCGCCAACTATCTCGAGAATTTGTTTTGCAAGTTACCGGAACAGTTATTGAACGTGAAAGCAAAAACAAAAACAATCCAACGGGTGAAATAGAAATTAAAGTAACTCAACTGAAAGTTTTAAATGATGCAGTTACTCCTCCGTTTACCATAGAAGATGATACAGACGGAGGCGATGAATTGAGAATGAAGTATCGTTATTTAGATTTAAGAAGGAATACCGTTCGTAAGAATTTAGAGTTACGTCATCGCTTAGCTATTGAAACACGTAATTATTTAGACTCAAAAAATTTTCTTGAAGTTGAAACTCCTGTTCTTATTAAATCAACACCCGAGGGTGCAAGAGACTTTGTTGTACCTAGCCGGATGAACCAAGGTGAATTTTATGCTCTACCGCAAAGCCCTCAAACCTTTAAGCAACTATTAATGGTTGCAGGGTTTGATAGATATTACCAAATTGTAAAATGCTTTAGGGATGAAGATTTGCGTGCAGATAGACAACCTGAATTTACACAAATAGATTGCGAAATGAGTTTTGTGGAGCAACAAGACATCTTAGATACTTTTGAAGGCCTAATAAAACATCTATTTAAAAAAGTAAAAGGCATTGATATACCTCATTTACCACACATGACTTATGCCGATGCTATGAAATATTATGGCAACGATAAGCCTGACACAAGGTTTGAAATGAAGTTTGTAGAATTAAACGATCTTGTAAAAGGAAAAGGTTTCCCGGTATTCGATAATGCCACATTTGTGGTTGGTATTTGCGCTAAAGGCGCTGCTGATTATACCCGAAAACAGATAGATGAACTCACTGAATTTGTAAAACGACCTCAAATAGGCGCTACTGGACTAGTTTATGCCCGATATAATGCTGACGGAACCATAAAATCAAGTGTAGATAAATTTTATAATGAAGAGGAATTAAAAAAATGGGCAACTGCTTTTAATGCAGAAGCAGGAGATTTAATTTTAATCTTAGCAGGAGAAAAAGAAAAAACTCAAAAAGCTTTGAGCGAACTACGTTTAGAAATGGGCTCAAGACTTGGTTTAAGAGACAAAAACAAGTACTCGTGTTTATGGGTTGTTGATTTTCCTTTGCTTGAATGGAATGAAAACGATACAAACTTATTAGAATCGTATCGTGGTAGATGGGTAGCTAAACATCATCCGTTTACTTCACCTAAACCAGAAGATATTGGAAAACTAAAATCAAATCCAGGCGAAGTAAGAGCCAATGCGTACGACATGGTTATAAATGGTGTAGAAATTGGTGGTGGTAGTATTCGTATTTATAACCGTGAATTACAAGCTCAGATGTTTGATTTATTAGGGTTCACTAAAGAAGAAGCTCAAGAACAATTCGGATTTTTAATGAATGCTTTTGAATATGGTGCACCTCCACACGGTGGGCTTGCCTTTGGATTCGATCGCTTATGTTCATTATTTGGTGGTAGCGATTCCATTAGGGATTTTATAGCATTCCCTAAAAACAACTCTGGTAGAGATATGATGATTGATGCACCAAGTGCCATTAGCGATGAACAACTAAAAGAACTAAGTATCACATCTACCGTTAAGTAATTTAATTTCGGGAGTCAGGCTTAATCTTAACAATTTCGTAACATTAGATTGATGTTAAAACAACATCTCTCCAATTATTTTGTGTCAGTTA
>JBDHSK010000043.1:0-4783 GCA_039808025.1 Sphingomonadaceae bacterium
GTCGCGGCATCGGTCCATTTGCCTGCGGCCCCCTTGCCGGTGTCGCCGCCTTTCAGGCGCACGAACATCGAGCGGCCCGGCGTGTTGCGGACATCGCCGACCAGCCAGTAGCGGCCCTCGCGATGACCGGCCGACAGATAATGACGGCAGACCGCCTCGGCCTGTCGGCCGAGACGCTGCGCCAGTTCGGAAGCATCATGACGGACCATCACGCTGCCTCCCGCTCGCCGATGCGCTCGACGGGAAAGCGCTCCAGCACCTTGGCGAGGATCGACGGACCGGAAGCGTCGGTGGGCACGAAAAAGCGCAGCTTCCACGAGATGATCTCGCTGAACAGGCCATAGGCTCGCAGGCGATCGCGCATCGCGTCGGTGAAGCCGGACAGTTCGATGCGGTTGGCGCCCATGACGCGGACGCGGCGGAGTTGCATAGCCTCGGCGAGGTCGAGGATGGTCCGGCCGTCGATCAACGCTGTGAAAGCGTCGTCCGGTGTCAGCGTGCCTGCGTCCGATGCCAATGCGCCCGCCACCCAGGCCGGCGAGACACGACGGCCGATGATGCGCTCGCCTGCATCGGTCTGAAGCCGATAGACACGGGTCGACTCGTTCGGCAGCCGCTTCCAGATCGGCAGCAGCAGTCCAGCAACGATGTGGATGGTGCTGTCGGCAAATTCCGGCACCTCGGCTATCTCGGCCGTCCATGCCTCCATGAAGCCGTTCCGATCGGTTTCCTCCCAATGGCTCTCGTCCATCGAGCGCAGGGTGGCGTGATGCTGTTCCATCGGGCGGATCAGCGCCACGCGCCGTTCGATCTCGCCATCGTCGAGCATGATCGACGATGCCGTAACCTGCACGGCGGCTCGGCCGGAGCGGCCGTTGACCAGCAGCTTCGCGCGTGGGTCTGCGAGAAAATCGAACGCGGCATCGAGTGAGGTCGGCCGGTTGCGTTCGCGCCGGGTGATCGTAAGCAACTGCGTCTCGGCGCCAGCGCCCGGATGGACATGGATGGTGCGACGGTCGGTGACGACAAAGCTCTCGGCCTGGAGCGTCTCCAGCCCAAGGTCATAGACGCCGCTGGCGACGGCACCCTCGATCTTGGCGTTCAAGAGCTGCTCGAACGCCGTGAACAGGATGCCCTGCAGTTCGATCGTCAGCGCCAGCAACCGGTTGAGGAAGGTGGTGATCGGCGGCAACTCGTCCTTGATGCCGTTGTCGTCCGTCAGCTTCAGCCCGGTGGCGTCTTCGAACATCTGGAGCGAGCAACCCTCGACCTTGCCGCGGACCAACAGGAGATAGAGCTGGCGCAGCGCATCGCGCGCATAGTGCGATTCCAGATTGTCCTCGGGCCGGAACAGGCCCTGACCGCCGGTCTGGCGCTGGCCGCGCGTGATTGCGCCCAGCGTGTCGAGCCGGCGTGCGATCGTCGACAGGAAGCGCTTTTCGGCCTTCACGTCGGTGGCGATCGGCCTGAACAGCGGCGGCTGTGCCTGGTTGGTGCGGTTGGTGCGACCAAGTCCCTGGATGGCGGCGTCGGCCTTCCAGCCGGGTTCGAGCAGGTAGTGGACGCGGAGCCGCTGGTTCCGCGCCGACAGGTCGGCGTGATAGCTGCGGCCCGTACCGCCAGCATCCGAGAAGACGAGGATGCGCTTCAGGTCGTCCATGAAGGCTGAGGTTTCCGCCAGATTGGCCGAAGCGGCGCGGTTCTCGACGGCGAGGCGTTCGCCCCTTCGGACAATGCGACGGGACCTGCCGGTGACTTCTGCGACGATATCCGTGCCGAAGCGCTGGACGATCTGGTCGAGCGCGCCCGGGACCGGCGGCAAGCTGGCGAGCGTCTCGATCAGCTCGTCGCGTCGGGCCACGGCCTCCCGGCTCTCGACGGGCTGGCCGTCCCGATAGACCGGCCGCGACGACAGATTGCCCGCGCTATCGGAGAAGGGCTCGTAAAGCTGCACCGGAAAGGAATGGGCGAGGTAATCGAGAACATACTCCCTTGGCGTTATGTCGACGCGGACGTCGTTCCATTCCTCGGTCGGGATCTCGGCCAGGCGGCGTTGCATCAGCGCCTCGCCGGTCGAGACGATCTGGATGACAGCGGCGTGGCCATCGGCGAGGTCCTGATCGATCGACCGGATCAGGGTCGGCGTTTTCATGCTGGTGAGGAGATGACCGAAGAACCGCTGCTTGGCGCTTTCGAAGGCCGAGCGGGCAGCGGACTTGGCCTGGCGGTTCAGCGTGCCGCCATCGCCGGTGATGTTGGCGGCTTGCATCGCTGCGTCGAGATTGTTGTGAATGATCGAGAACGCCCCGGCATAGGCATCGTAGATGCGCGTCTGCTCGGGCGTGAGCTGGTGCTCCAACAGTTCATATTCGACGCCGTCATAGGAGAGCGAGCGCGAAGTGTAGAGGCCGAGCGAGCGCAGGTCACGGGCCAGCACCTCCATCGCCGCAACGCCGCCGTCCTCGATCGCTTCGACAAATTCGGCCCGCGTGGCGAAGGGGAAATCCTCGCCGCCCCAGAGGCCGAGGCGCTGCGCATAGGCAAGATTGTGGACCGTGGTGGCCCCGGTCGCCGAGACATAGACGACACGCGCGTTCGGCAAGGCATGCTGAAGCCGCAGGCCCGCGCGGCCCTGCTGCGAGGCCGAGACGTCGCCGCGTTCGCCCTTGCCGCCGGCGGCGTTCTGCATGGCGTGACTCTCGTCGAAGATGATCACTCCATCGAAGTCGGAACCCAACCATTCGACGATCTGCTTGACGCGCGAAAGCTTCTCCCCACGGTCGTCGGACCGTAGCGTGGCATAGGTGGTGAATAGGACGCCTTGGCCGAGGGTGATCGGCTTGCCCTGCGGGAAGCGCGACAGCGGCGTCACCAGCAGGCGTTCCATGCCAAGCGCCGACCAGTCGCGCTGCGCGTCCTCCAGCAGCTTGTCGGATTTGGAAATCCAGACCGCTTTACGGCGTCCGCGCATCCAGTTGTCGAGGATGATGCCGGCCGACTGGCGGCCCTTGCCGGCGCCGGTGCCGTCGCCCAGCATGAAGCCGCGGCGGAAGCGGACGGCGTGCTGAGCATCATCCGGCGCGGCCGAGACGAGGTCGAAGGTTTCGTCAACGGTCCAGGCTCCGGCGAGGAATTCGCCATGGGCCTCGCCGGCATAGATCACGGTTTCGAGCTGGGCGTCGGACAGAATGCCGTCGGTGACGATGCTGGCGGGGAGCGTCGGCCGATAGCTTGGCTTCGGCGGTGCGACCGAGGCCATCGCCGCCGACTGGACCAGCTTGGTCGGGTGCGGCTGCGCGCCGGGAATCCGGATCGCCTGAAGCCCGTATTCCTCATAAATGGCGTCGGTCAGCCGGCCACCCTCGGGCGGCGTCCAGTCGACGGTTTCATAGGCGAGTTCGACGCCCTCTGGTTCGGCTATCGCTCGGCTTGGCGACGATGACGTGGCGCGGGCGAGATAGCCGCGCACGGTGCGGGGCGTCGGTGCGATAGACGCGAGCGGCGGCAGCGCGACCGGCAGGCGCGACGGGGCCTGGGTTTCGATCCAGCCGAGCAGCGTCGCCACATCCTGCGCGAGGCCAGCCGATGGCGGAAACGCGGTGGGGTCGTCGGCAGGTGCCTTGTCGATGACGGTCAGGCGGGTCTCGATGGTCGTGCCATGCTTGGCATAGACCGAGCCGTCGATCGCCGCCGTGAACACGACACGTCCGCGCTGCTGCAAGCGGACAAAGGCGTCGCGCCAGGCAGGTAGCTCAGGCGCGAAGCTGGCGCCCGTGATCGTCACGAGCCGTCCGCCATCGGCGAGCCGGGCGAGGGCCGAGGCGACATGGCGATAGGCCGCGTCGGCTACTCGGCCGCTGACATTCGCCATTACAGAAAAGGGCGGGTTCATCAGTACGACGCTTGGCATAGCGGTCGGATCGAGATGGTCATCGATCTGGGCGGCGTCGAATCGCGTGACGGGGATGGCCGGAAAGAGGGAGGAAAGAAGCGCTGCACGGGTTTCGGCCAGCTCGTTGAGCATCAGCGTCGCACCCGCCGTTTCGGCCAGGACCGCGAGCAGCCCGGTTCCGGCCGAGGGCTCCAGCACACGATCGACAGGTGTGATGGCGGCGGCAGCGAGCGCAGCGAGGCCGAGGGACACCGGCGTCGAGAACTGCTGGAAGGCCTGCGTCTCCTCAGAACGCCGGGTATGTGTCGGCAACAGGCTCGCGATCTTGGCCAGCATCGGGAGGCTGGCGGCCGGAGATCCGGACTTGCGGAAAACCGCCTTTCCGTATTTGCGCAGAAACAGCACCGTCGCCACTTCGCAGGCCTCGTAGGCCGTCTTCCAGTCCCAGGCGCCAGACGTGTCGGAAGCGCCGAATGCCGCCTCCATCGCACCGCGCAGCGTCGCGGCATCGACGGGCTGGCCCCGCTCAAGATGCGGAAGAAGGTGGTGGGCTGCGGCGAGGATGGCGGCCGGCGCCGGGCTCGCGGCAAGCGGAGACGGCGCAGCCGGAACGGCCGCGGATGCGGAAGCGATAGTCATGGAGGTCACCTCGGGAGAGCGGGAAACGGAGGAACCGGCAGGCGCTCTCTCTCGACCGCACCGGCTCAAACCCGTCCCGGCGAACCTCTTCCTCTGAACGGCAGGCATGAAAAAAGCGCCTGACCGGAAGGCCAGGCGCTCGGCGGGTCGCAGCGCTCAATCGATCGCCTGGAAGATCTCGGCGGACTCGGGGTGCTCCGCCGCATAGTCGTAAAGGCGGCTGTATCCCTCCGCCATCAGGTCGACGGGATA
>JBDHSK010000044.1:0-4765 GCA_039808025.1 Sphingomonadaceae bacterium
GTGCTGGTCGAGGGCCGCACCGTGCGCGACGAATGGGAGGACGCCGACGAGAACGAGCGCGTCACGTTCAAGGTCGAAGCGCGGCGCGTGGGCATTCTGCCGTATCGCATTGAGGCGGTGACGTTGGGTGCGAAGCCCTCTGCATCTGATAGTGGTGCGCCGCAATCCTGACCAGCCAAGCAGGATCCCCACGGCTGTTCCCGTTCAGCTTGATGACGAGGACGGTCGCGTCATCGGTCGCCTTGTTCGTCAGACTGGCCACCGATCCGCTCAATCGACCAGCGGCCGGGCATTCTGCGGTCGCACGATCGTCACTAGCGTCCTAGCCCGCGTCAGGCCGACCCGCAGCAGCCGGCGGCTACGTTCAAACGGCGGCTGCTCATTCCTCTCATCGAAGAAGCTCGACTTGAAAGCGCCTTCCACGAGAACGACCCCATCGAACTCCTTTCCCTTGGCCTTGTGCATATTCATCAGGATGCAGCCTTGGGGGTCGCGCTCGGCTGCCACGAGCCGCTCCTGCTCGAGGATACGTTTGACTAGTTCGCTCGCACCTGCATAGCTGCTCAAGGCGAGCCAACGCTCGCCGAGTCCGGAGGCCAGAGCGTCGGTCGCCCTGAACAGCCGCACTAGCCGGGCCTCGCGGAACAGCTCATTCAGCGCTGGAATATCGTGAAGCACCCAGCGCGCCGCTTTCCAGTCCGCGACAGGTTCTCCGACCAGATCGATGCCAGCCTTGTAGACCGCGACGAGGGCTTTCGCGGCATTGATGCGCGGTCCTTCGCCCGTCGCCACCTTGGCTGCCGCCTCGTCATACTTACGTGCGTGCTCCGCCGCGGCGTTGGTCGGCTCCTCCGCGTTCTTCAGCTTGTAATATCCAGCAATGACCCGGAGCGTCCGCGCAAGGGTCTCTTCGGCCGGGCCGGTCGGCCATTCTAGGATTGACGCCACGACCACCGCCGCCGCCGCGGAAAGCTCAGCATCCCAAACGACATCATGTTCGATGACGGGTAGGGTCTGCTTGTTGTAAGTGTGCGTCTCCGACAGGATCACCGAAAGGTCGGCGATGAGCGAATTGCTTCTCGACAGCACCGCCACGCTCGGATGCTCGACCCCCTTCTTCCGCAACGCGCTGAAGGTCCATATCACCGCTGCATGGACCGTTGCGGCAAACGTGTTCTGCCAGTACGAAACCTGTTTGATGTCTGGGGTGGCCGGCAGCGGACTGTGGTTGTGCAGTACTGCGTCGGCGAACTGAAGGATTCCCGCGTTTGGGCTTCTGTGGTTTTCCCCGCCCAGATCGAACTCGGTGACCTGGATATCCTCTCGGAGAATATCCAGCCGGCGCGGATCGATATCATCCCGGTAATCAAAGATCCGCTGTTCTGGATCGGCAAGGCAGAACACGTCCGTGACTTCAGCCAGAGCGCGAACGATCCGCCACTGGTTGTCGTCGGTGTCCTGGAACTCGTCGACGATGATCATCGGAAACCGATCGGCAATGAGGTCGCGCAGCGCCGCGCATCCCTCCAGTAGGTCTGCCGCGCCCGCTGCGAAGAGATCGAAGCAGTAGAGCCCTTGCTCCGATGCCAGACGTCGTCGCTCGACCATCCAATCCCCATCGAACGCCGATTTCTGAAGACGTTCCTCCCCGGGGTAGAGAAAGCGGATCGGCCGGCCGTGCAGGAGGCGGCCGTGGGCTTCCAGAATCTCCATGCAAAAGGCGTGATAGGTCTGGACGGTGACGGCCCGCCGTTCGGCTGGCGTCAGGATCTCCTTGCAGCGCAGGAGAACCTGGCGGATGGCAGCGCGCGAGAAGCTGAGAAAGAGGATTCCCTGTCCTGGCTTGAGCGTCGCAGACTGGCGCTGGGCCTTCAGCAGGGCGATCGTGGTCTTGCCGGAGCCGGGCCCGCCGAGGACCAAAAGGTGTCCGCCTTGTGCGATGACCGCCTTGCGTTTTTCGCACAGCTCCAGCTTCATTAGAAGAGCTCCTCCAAGTCGTCCGGCGGCGGTGCTGCGACATCTTCGGAAACGGCGCTCAGCGCCTTGTGGATGGTTTCAAGGATTTCTCGGATCGTCGCCGGTAGCTGGTCGGCGTGCTGGCACTGGCTGATCATCATGGCGGCATAGCCGTAAGCGTCGCCCTTGCGCGCCTTCAAAACCTTCGTCGCCAATGCAGTTACCTCACCATCGCCCGCCGCCGGATCATAGACGCCGACACTGGGATAGTCGGGTCGATCCTTCACCTCATTGAGAAACCGCCTCACAACTGCGATGGGCGTCTCCTTTACGAGCAGCTCCTCAATGCCCTTCTCGGGGGACTCCCAAACCTGCGTATAGCTCTTCAGCTTGTCCATCGCATCCTGGTTCAGCGGGGCGTTGGGTTTGTCGTAGAAACCGAAGGCGAGCTTTCCGAGCGCCGAAAACACCGGACCATGACGCGGTACCGAGCCATCCCCGCCGGCATTGAAAATGCTGACGCCAGCCAGATCGAGGTGGGTGTAGTCCTCCGGATTGAGGGACGCCTCCATGATCGACGAAGCTACCGGAAATAGGGCTGCCTCCGTCGATCCCTCCACGACCAGCACCGCCCGGCTCAGAATTGCCTCGGCGAATTGACGCCGTTCGACGCGGAACGTCTTGGACTTAATCGCCTGGCCATCGATCGGCTGGCCTGTCAGAGCGCCGGTCTCGTTGCGGTTCAGGATGACAATCTGCTCATGATCGAACTGTTCGATCACGTAGGGTGAATGCGAAGTGACAATCGATTGCCCCATTTCCGCGAGCACGAACCGCGTCACCCGGCGCTGCGTGTGTGGCGGGAGCGCAATTTCCGGCTCCTCCATCGCGAAGATCACCGATTGCTTGTCCTTCAATTCGGCAATGAAGGTCAGGAGAGCGAAGACCAGCAGGTTGATTGAACCAGTACCCAGCCGACCGAACGGTACGAGATGCTGACCAGGTTGAGCTGCGATAAACAGCCGCACGACTTCCCGGAGATGCTCGCGCGTCAGGTCCGAAGCAAAGAAGGCCGTCGCATCGTCACCAGGCGCCAAGTTGACGAAGCGTCCCATCCGGGATCGTAACTCTGAGCGGATATGCTTCAGTTGCTCGATCTCGCCGATTGCCGGGTCAAGCGCTTGTAGTCTGGCCAGAGTGTCCCGCCACATCTCGACGGCACCGGCGCCGCCCAGCTTCAATACGGAATCGAGCAACGAACCGCGCTGCAGGCTGAGAGCGCGTGAACCGGTCCGCAACGTCCGCAAAAACACAAAGCCGCAAAGGCGCTTGTGCACACGCGTGAACGGAACACGGCCCTGACCGAGCTTGACCTCGGTTTCTTCGTCGAGAGCATCGACCTCTTTGGTTGGATGGTCGAAGAATGTGTTGCCGACGAAATCGTCCTCTTCCGGGTCGTACCGACCGACAAACAGAAGTGGTAGAGCCCAGATCACTGCCGGACCATCGGCCTTTCCAAGACCATCCTGCTCCTCGTCTATGAACGTACCCGCCAAGTCGTCCCACCTGCGGAGATGGCCACCAAAGCGCCGCTGCGCCTCTTCGGAAAGATCGACCAGGATCGCCTCAATGCGAATTTCAACCGGCGCGCCTTCCGCATTCAGATAGCGGCCACAATGAAAGTCATGCTCGTCAACGACAGGCCTGCGGAATATGCGCTCAGGACCGAGGACGAGATCAAGAGCCTCGCACACCGTTGACTTCCCAATGTTGTTGCCTCCGACCAGAAGTGTGTGCCCAGCAAAATCAACACTCCCTTGAGAGACGCATCGGAAGTTTTCAATCTTCAAACGCCTGACGCGCATATATCCTCCGTCCCCGCATCGATTATTCGCTATCGCGGTTATAGCGCAGTTACCTGCAGCGGTCTTGTTTCCCTGGAGTCCTGGCTTGGATGCGACGAGTTCACGACTGAGGAGGAGAAAGGACTTGCTGGCGTGTTCGGCTTTCTGAGCCCAGGCGCGCATCGCCCTGTTGGCATCCCGGAAGGTCAGATGACGCGCCTTGGCCGTTCCTTCGCGCTCAACATGTGCTGGTTCCTACTCAAGAACCATCTCGTACCAAGGTAGTTATCTCGGTGTGACGAACCGCAGAACAAAGACTGGCGGCAGTTTCCACTGCCGCCGGAGCTTGTCGCTTCATCAGTTCGCCGGATTGCTGCCCAAGCTCTGCTGATACGCCCATTCGTCATCGCGATCCAGGTCACGCCAACTGTCGTCGGCTCCACCCGTTCCATCGCCCTCGATGAACACCAGCCCGGCGCGACCTGCCTTGCGGTAGATCAGCCAGCCACGGCAGTTCAGCGTGTCCCCATTGAACATGCGATCACCTTCGGGGTCGTATTCGCCCGTCATGGTGCCGTCGGCCTCGATCGTCCATTCGTCGACCGCCGCCCACAGGTCCGTTGTCGGGGGGCACTCGATGTCCATATCGGGCTCGTCGGGGAACGAGGCATTGCTCTCAGCCATCGCACCGGCCACATCATCGGCGTTGTAGATCGTTTCGGCCAATGCCTGGCGGGCATGCAAGTCGTAGAAGTCGGCCACACTGACGTACACGTCCGTGGAACCGGCGCTGGCCTTCAACGCCTCGACGCAAGCCGTGGTGACGGCCGACGGTGCCGCGCCCGCCGCTGCAAGGCCGAGTTCCGCGGCCCGCCTCTCGCCCATCGGCAGGTTGAGCACGAGGATCTCGGCATCGTCCAGGTGGTAGTCGAGCTTGGGATCCGCCTCCTCAACGGACAGTGCCG
>JBDHSK010000045.1:0-4748 GCA_039808025.1 Sphingomonadaceae bacterium
GCAACCGACTTGCCCTTGGCCTCGCGTTGGAAGGGCTGCCCTGAAATCGAAGGGATTAAGACCGATCGTGCTGCACGGGCCGTTGTGGTCTCTGGTTGGAAGGGCTGCCCTGAAATCGAAGGGATTAAGACGGCAGACCTCGGCGAGGTACGCCTGCTCCCGGTTGGAAGGGCTGCCCTGAAATCGAAGGGATTAAGACCCGCCCCGACCCGGTAGTACGTCTCCCTGTCTGTTGGAAGGGCTGCCCTGAAAACGAAGGGATTAAGACGGCGGCTGCCAGGCGGCGGTCTTTCTTGCCAACGTTGGCGGGCCGCCCTTGTCACCGAAGGGGTTGCCAAGGTCAGCCCGGCATGGCCGCTGTCGACTCGTGGGATCGCGGGTCATCAGGGCGAGCGATTCCGCTGGGGATGAGGTGCTCGCGCCCGCTTCTTGGCCGACGAGGCCCGGAAGCGGCCGATTCGAATGGGAACGATGGCGACGCCCGTGCGCGATGGGTTGGCGCCTGGCGCCGCACGAACGATTGCAAGGACAGACAAGCGCATGAAGATCACCCTGGGCCTGTGCCTTGACGGCGAGCGCGGATGGCGGGCGGCCGATCGGCTGGGCGCGCCGGTGTGCGGACCGCTCGGCTTGCTCGACCTGCTGGAGACGCGGCTGGGGCTGTTGCAGGCCCCGTGCGCGCCGGTGCTGCGGGTCACGCAGTACCGCGAGTGCCTGGCGCGGATGGACGGCGCGTCGCGCTTCTTCCACGCATCGTTTGGCCTCGACCCGATCCACAGCGCGGCCACGCTGCTTGCGTGGCGCGACGCCTGGCATCTGCACGGATGGACGGGTGCCGCGCCCGAGGCCGCGGGGTCGCGGGTCGCGGACATGGCCTCGGTCGAGACGGTGGCGCGCGAGCTTCTGGCGCCTTCGGTCGGTGAGCGGCTGGCCCGCGTGGCGAAGGCGCTGACGCGGCAGCGGGCGGGCATCGAGAGCGTCGAACTCGTCGAGCCGCTCGAGGCCTTCCCCGGGCGTTGGCGCGAAGTCCTGGCCAGCCTGCCGATGCGGGCGATGCCGGCCTGCGGCGCCTGCGCCGGGCCGGGCAGCACGCTTGGGCAGTTGCAGCGCGCCCTGCTGGCCTTGCGCGAGGGGCGGCGCGGCCAGCGCTTGGCATGGCATGAGGACGGCAGCCTGCGTGTCGTACGGGCGCAGACGCGCCTGCTGGGTGCGCGCTGGCTGGCGCACGAACTCGCGGCGGCGCGGGAAGACACGGTGCTCGTGGCCGGGAGCGACCGCACGCTGCTGGACGCGAGCTTCGACGCCGCCGACGTGCCGCGCCAGGGCTTTCGGCAGCCGGATGCCGCTGCCCCCGCACTGCAATTGCTGCCGCTGGCGCTGGCCACCGTCTGGGCGCCGCTGGACGTCCACGCCCTGCTGCAGTTCCTCGTGCACCCGCTCGCGCCGTTTCCGCACGAGGCGCGACATCGCCTGGCCGAAGTCCTCGCGCAGCATCCCGGCGTGGGCGGCCCGCGCTGGCGCGAGGCGGTGGCGGCGCTTGCGGCTGCGCAGCCCGCGCGCGCCGCCGAGCTCGAGCGCGCGCTGGCCCTGTGGGTGGACGGCCCGCGCCATGCGGAGCAGCCCGGCGCGCCGATCCAGGCGCTGCTGCAACGAACGCAGGTCATCGCGGACGCCTGCGCTGCGCGGCTTGCGGGTGAGGATGCCTGCCGCAGCGCCGCCGCGGCCACGGCGCTTGCGCATGCGCGCGAACTGGGGCTGGCGCTGCAGATGCTGCAGGCGCAGGGGCAGCACACGCTTGCGCGCACGGCGCTGCGCGCGCTGCTGGTGCTGGCGCAGTGCACGGGCCAGGGCGCAGCGGACGCTGCGCTGCAGGCACAGGCCGGGCGCGTGCCCGCGGTCACCGATCCGGGGGCGCTGCTGGAGCCGTTCTCACGGGTCGTCTGGTGGCAGCCGGGGGCTGCTGCCCTGCCGGCGCACGACCCGTGGAGCCCGCGCGAGCTCGCCCTGCTTGCGCGGGCCGGCATGCAATGGCCCTCGCCGGCCAAGAGGCTGCAGTGGCGCGGCGACGACTGGCTGCGCCCCGTCCTGAACGCGCGGGACGAGCTCGTGCTCGTGCTGCCGCCGCAGGACGAGGAGCCGCACCCGCTTTGGCAGCAGATCCAGGGCCTCGTCGAGGGCCTGCGACCCGCAGCGCTAGAGGATCTGCTGCACGGCGGCGACGGCCTGCCCGCACTCGCCCATGCGCCGCTGCCTGCGCGCCGGCGTTGGTGGCAGCTCCCGCCCGAGGTGAAGCTCGCGCCGCGAGCGCGCGAGTCCTACTCGAGCCTGGCCCTGTTCCTCGATGCGCCGCACCGCTGGGTGCTGAAGTACGCCGCCCGGCTCGAGCCCTCGCGGCTGCTGGCGGTGGCCGACGCGAACCTGCTCTACGGCAACCTGGCGCATCGCCTCTTCGAGCGGCTCTTTCGGCGCGAGGATGCCTTCACGCTGAAGGGCGACGCCCTGCGGGCGTGGTTCGAGGCCGCCTTCGCCACGGTGCTGGCCGAGGCGGGCGCCGTCCTCCTCATGCCGGGCCGGCACGCCGAGCGCGAGCGGCTTCGCCTGACCCTCTGGCGCGCGATCACCGAGTGCCTGCGGCAGTTCGAGGCCGCGGGCGCGGCAGCGGCGACGCCCGAGCGCGCTCTGGCCGGGAGCTTCGTCGGCGGCGCGGTCGCAGGCAGCGCCGATCTCGTGCTGCGCAAGGCTTGCGGCGAGCTGGCCATCCTCGACCTGAAGTGGTCCAGCCGCCGCTACGAGGAGCAACTGGCCCAGGCCCGTCACCTGCAGCTTGCCGTGTACGGCGAGCTGCTGCGGCAGGAGACGGGGACGTGGCCGGACGTGGCCTATTTCGGCCTTGCGAACGCGTGCCTGATGGCGCCGGACGCCGGCTTCTTCCCCCAGGCCCGGGTGTTGCCGCCGCCCGAGGGCGAGTCGACGGCCCTGCTCTGGCGCCGCTTCGTCGCAGGCTGGCGCTGGCGGCGTGGGCAGCTCGACGCGGGCGCCATCGAGGTCGTGGCCAAGGACATCGAGGCCACGCCCGAATCGCTGGCGCCCGAGGACGCGCTGGCGCCGCAGGCCGCCCCCGAGGGCGAGGACGACTACCGCTGGCTCACCGGCTGGGAGGACTGAGGAATGACTGCAAGCTTGCGGTTCGTGAGCGCGGGGGCGGGCAGCGGCAAGACCTACCGGCTGACGCAGATCCTGCTGGAGAAGCTGGCCTCGGGGCAGGCCAGCCCCGGCGGCGTGATGGCCACGACCTTCACGCGCAAGGCGGCCGCGGAGTTGCGCGAGCGGGTGCGCAGCGCCCTCATCGAGCGCGGCGACTTCGAGCGTGCGCTGGCGGTGGCGCAGGCGCGCATCGGCACGGTAAACAGCCTCTGCGGCGGCTACCTCGAGCGCTTCGCCTTCGAGGCGGGTCTGTCACCCCAGCAGCGCGTGCTGGACGAGGCGCAGTCGGCGGCGCTAGTGCGCCAGGCGATCGACGAGGCGGGCGATCCCGCCGTCGTGCGGACGCTGGTCGAGCTGGCCCGGTGCCTGGGCATCGAGCACTGGGAGGAAGCCCTGGCCGAGATCCTCGCCCAGGCGCGGGCCAACGACATCGCGCCTGAGCGGCTGGCCGCTCTCGGGCAACGTAATGCGCGCGAGCTGCTGGCCCACTTCCCTGCGCCCTGCCCGCAGGGGCTGGACGAGCAGCTCGTGCAGGCCATCGAGTCCGCCCTGCCCGCGCTGCGGGCGCGCGCCACCGGCAAGAAGAACACCGAGCAGTACCTCGCGCTGGCGAGCGAGGTCGCGCGCCGGGTGGGGGATGGCGCCGCCGCGTGGTCGGACTGGGTCAGGCTGGCCAAGGCGGCCCCGGAGGCGGCGCTCCAGCCCCTGGCCCGGCCGGTGGCGGACGTGGCAGCGCAGTACGCGAGCCACCCGCGGCTGCGGCAGGACCTGGAGTGCTATCTGCAGGCGATCTTCGCGCTTGCCGCGCGCGCGCTGCAGACCTACGAAGCGCGCAAGCGCGAACTGGGCGTGCTGGACTTCGTGGACCAGGAGCACCTCTTCCTCGGGCTGCTGGACAAGCCCGAGGTCGTCGACGTGCTGGAGCAGGAGCTCGAACTGCTGCTCGTCGACGAGTTCCAGGACACGAGCCCGATCCAGCTGGAGATCTTCGTGCGCCTTTCGCGTATCGCGCGCGAGACGGTGTGGGTCGGCGACGTGAAGCAGGCCATCTACGGCTTCCGGGGCAGCGATGCCGAGCTGATGAAGGCGGTGCTTGCCGGGCTCGAGGCGCGTGGCGGCACCCAGGAGGTGCTGGCCCACTCGCGCCGCGCGCGACCGCATCTGGTGCGGCTGGTGAACGCGGCCTTCGGGGCGGCGTTCGAGCCCGCGCTCTCGCGTGCGCAGGTCGAGCTCGAGCCGGTGCGCCCGGAGCAGCTCGACGAGGCGCCGCTTGCGCAGTGGGCGCTCCAGGGCCGCAACGAAGACGAGCGCGCGGCGGCGCTGGCGCAGGGCCTGCGCGCGCTGCTGGCTTCGGGCCGGCGCGTCGTCGACCGCGCGAGCGAGGAACCCCGCGCCATGCGGCCGGGCGACATCGTCGTGCTGTGCAAGACGAACGCAGGCGTGCAGCAGGTGGCGCAGGCGCTGCGGGCGGCGGCCCTGCCCTGGGCGACCCAGCAGGCCGGGCTGCTTTCGACGCCCGAAGCGGCACTTGCGCTGGCCTGCCT
>JBDHSK010000046.1:0-4731 GCA_039808025.1 Sphingomonadaceae bacterium
CGCCGATGTCTACGCCTTCATGGAGTTGGAGAACACCACGCCTAGCGACACCATCACCGACCTGCTGGGCGCGATTAACGCCCGCTGTGGCGGCTCGCACCCCTACGCGGCGGTGGACACGGGCGGGACGCTGGGGACGGACGCTATCCGCGTGCAACTCATCTACCGCACGGGCGTCCTGGCGCCGGTCGGCTCGCCGCTGGTGGACCTGGACCCGGTCCACAACCGTCCGCCGACGGCGCAGACGTTTGACGTGGTGGATGTGACGAACGGGGCGTTTGGCGAGCGGTTCACCGTGGTCGCCAACCACTTCAAGTCGAAGGGCTGCCCCGGCACGGGCGCGGACGCCGACGCGGGCGACGGGCAGAGCTGCTACAATGGGACGCGCACGGCGCAGGCGCAGCGGCTGCTGACCTGGCTCAACGGCACGGTCATCCCGGCCGCGGGCGACCCAGACGTGCTGCTGCTGGGCGACTTCAACTCCTACGCCAAGGAAGACCCCATCACCACGCTGGTCAACGGCGGCTACACTGACCTGGAAGAGCACTTCGACTCCGCCACCTACTCCTACCTGTTCGACGGCCAGCTGGGCCATCTCGACTACGGGCTGGCCAGCGCGAGCCTGCTGACGAAGGTGACAGGCGCGGCCCCCTGGCACATCAACGCCGACGAGGTGGACCTGCTCGACTACAACGATGAGGTGCGGGACACGGGCGAGGCCTCCTTTGAGGAGAAGCCGGACGGCTCGGCGCTGACTCCGCCGCGCGTCGTGTTCCAGCCCGCCTCGCCGTACCGCGCCTCCGACCACGACCCGGTGCTGGTGGGGCTGTTCCCGCCGACGCCGCCCAAGCCCGCCATGTGGCGCACGGGTACCTGGTTCCTGCGCAACACCCTCAACGGCGGCTCCGCGGACAACGTGTTCCTCTACGGAGCCAGCACCGATGTGCCGCTGATGTGCGACTGGGACGGCAACGGGAGCAAGACGCCCGGCGTCTTCCGCGACGGGGCGTGGTATCTGCGTAACACCAACACGGGCGGCGTCTCGGATGTCGCCATCGGCTTCGGCATCGCGGGCGATACGCCCATCTGCGGCGACTGGGACGGCAACGGGACCGAGACGGTCGGCGTCGTGCGCGTCCAGGGCGGGCAGGTGGCCTGGTATCTGCGCAACTCTAACACCAACGGGACCGCCGATATCGTCTTCCTCTACGGCGCGCCCGGTGACCTGCCTGTCGTGGGCGACTGGGACGGCAACGGCACCGACACGCCGGGCATCCTGCGCAACGGGGCGTGGTACCTGCGCAACAGCAACGACAGCGGCAACGCCAACCTGGTGTTCCTGTACGGCCTGGCGGGGGACAAGCCCATCGCGGGCGACTGGGACACAGACGGCATTGACACGGTGGGGGTGGTGCGCGGCAACCTGTGGTACCTGCGCAACAGCCACACCTCGGGCATCGCCGACGTGGTGTTCCAGTATGGGGCGGCGGGCGATACGCCGCTCGTCTGGAGATGATGGATGACCAAGGACTAGTGATTGAGGATTGAGGCTGACGGAAGGCGGAAGGCAGAAGGCGGAAAGCGGCCGCTGCCTTCCGCCTTCTGCCTCTCGTAATTGACTGCGGGCCGCGTGTATGGTAGTATCCTACACCTCTTGGCGGTCGCATGTTCGCCCGTTGGGCTGGAGGACCGCCTGAGCGTATAAGGAGACTGCCATGTCCGCGTCCCGCCGCTCCTCTCGCCTCGTTCTGGCCCTGCTCCTTTTCCTCCTGACGGGAGGCGGCGCCGCCCTGGCCGGGGTGTCCGTCCTCTACGCCGCGCCACGCGGGGCCACCCTCGTCGTCACTACCGCCTCGGATGAGGTGGCGGTGGATGGCGTGTGTTCTCTCCGCGAGGCCATCCTGGCCGCTAACAGCAATACTACGGTCAATGAGTGTTTCCATAATGGAAGCCAGGGGCCGGACACCATCAATTTTAATATTGGGGCGGGCGGCAGGCAGGAGATTTACCTGGCGGAGGAACTACCTCCTCTCACTGAGGGCGTCACCATCAATGGCGCGTCGCAGCCGAACACGGCCCATAATACCAAGACCTATGGGCACGACACGCGCATCGCGCTGGTGGCGCGCGGCGAGGGGGGCCACCCCGCTGTGGGGCCGCTCCGTGTCGCGGCGCAGCAGGTCGTCGTCAACAGCGTGGAGGTTGTCGTCCAGGACTTTAGCGGCGCGACGCTCGACGGCGGCGGGGTCGAAGTCCACCGCGCGCCCGAGTTGAGCGTTCTGGTCCTCTCGACGACGACGACGCCCACGGCGACGGCGACGGCGACGGAGACAAGTACGCCGACGAGCACGCACACGCCGACCGCGACAAGTACTTCCACCAGCACGCCCACAACGACCCACACGCACACGCCGACGGCGACGAGTACTTCGACCAGTACGCCGACGACAACCAGCACGGCCACGGCGACCAGCACTGCGACGAACACGTCCACCAGCACGCCCACAACGACCCACACGCACACGCCGACGGCGACGAGTACTTCGACCAGTACGCCGACGGTGACCAGCACCTCGACGAGTACTTCGACCAGCACGCCCACAACGACGCGGACGCACACGCCGACGGCGACGAACACGTCCACCAGCACGCCAACGCCTACCAGCACCTCGACGAGTACTTCGACCAGCACGTCCACCAGCACGCCGACGCCCACCAGCACTTCGACCAGCACTGCGACGAGTACGTCCACCAGCACGCCGACGCCTACCAGAACCTCGACCAGCACTGCGACGAGCACATCCACCAGCACGCCGACGCCTACCAGCACCTCGACGAGTACGGCGACACCTACCCCAACCACAACCCAGACGCCCACCTCGACGCCGACGCCGACCAACACGGCCATCCCTGGCCCGTCTAAACCGGCGGCCTGGCGGTCGGGCACGTGGTTCCTCCGCAACACGCTGACGGGTGGCCCGGCCGACAACGTGTTCCTGTACGGGTTCTCGACGGACATCCCCCTCATGTGCGACTGGGATGGCACTGGGAGCAAGACCGCCGGCGTCTTCCGCGACGGCGCGTGGTACCTGCGCAACTCCAACACGGGCGGCTTGGCCGATGTCACGCTGGCCTATGGTCTGCCCGGCGATACGCCCATCTGCGGCGACTGGGATGGCGACGGGGTGGATACGGTCGGCGTGGTGCGGGGGGGCAAAGCGTGGTATCTACGCAACTCCAACACCAGCGGCATCGCTGACATCGCGTTCCTCTACGGCGAGGCGGGCGATGTTCCGGTCGTGGGCGACTGGGACGGGAATGGGACGGACACGCCAGGGGTCTTCCGCGGCGGCGCGTGGTATCTGAGGAATAGCAACAGTGGCGGCAACGCCGACCTGGTATTCCTGTACGGCGTCCCGCCGGGCGACCGCCCCATCGTGGGCGATTGGAACCGCGACGCGGTGGACACGGTGGGCGTCATCCGAGGCAATCTGTGGTATCTGCGGAACAGCAATACCTCCGGCATCGCCGACATCGTGTTCCAGTACGGGGCGGCGGGGGATACAATGCTCGTCTGGCGCTAGAACAGTGGTCAGTAGTCAGTAGTCAGTAGTCAGACGGAGGACAGAGGACGGAGACGGACGGCTGACGGCTGGCGGAGGCACAGAGGACACGGGCGAGGGGAGTTACCCTCTCTCTCGGTGTCCTTACGAACCTCCGTGGTGTATTTCACCCTGGATTGGCGCAACTGTACTAGCGGGGCAGAGTTGGGTACAATAGTAGGGGCAGGCTGCCGGACCTGCCCCTACTATTGTGTGGGAGAACGCCGCGTGACTGAACCGTTGAGCCTGGGGGGACGGGTCGCCCTGATTACGGGCGGCAGCCGAGGGATTGGGCGGGCCATTGCCCTGGAGTTGGCCGACCGAGGGGCGGATATTGTGGTCAACTACCTGCGCCACCGCCAGGCCGCCCAGGACACGGCGGCCGAGATTGAGCGGCGCGGGCGGCACGCCCTGCTGGTCAAGGCGAACATCGGGCACAAGGACAAGGTGGATGCCCTGTTCGACAGCGTGGAGCGGGAGATGGGCCGGCTGGACATCTTCATCGGCAACGCGGCGTCGGGCGTCCAGAAGTCCGTCACCCAGGTCTTGCCGAAGGACTGGGACTGGACGGTGGGCATCAATGCTCAGTCTATCTTGTGGGGGGCGCAGCGGGCGGTCCCGCTCATGGAACGGCATGCCTGGGGACGTATCATCACCGTCACCAGCATCGGCTCGACGCGGGTGTACCCCGACTACGCCATCGTCGGCGTGTCCAAGTCGGCCATCGAGACGCTGACGCGCTACCTGGCGGTCGAACTGGCGAGCCGTAACATCATCGTCAACGCGGTGTCGCCGGGCGTGGTCGAGACGGAGGCCCTCAACTTCTTCCCCTCGAAGGACCAAATCATTGGCTATAGCCAACAGCGGACGCCGGCCGGCCGCCTGGTCGAGCCAGAGGACGTGGCGAAGCTGGTCGCCTTTCTCTGCTCCGACGAGGCGCGGATGATTGTCGGGCAGACGATTACGATTGACGGGGGATATTCGATTCTAGCGTGATCCGTGATGCGTGCTGCGTAGTACGTAATGCGTAGTACGTAATGCGTATTTCGTATTACTGACCACTGACCACTGACCACTGACCACTACCCACTGGAGGCGTTATGCGCGCGGCAGTGTTTTACGAACACGG
>JBDHSK010000047.1:0-4667 GCA_039808025.1 Sphingomonadaceae bacterium
GTAGAACGTGCTACCTCCCACGCACGCGGGGCTAGTCGCTGTTACATCCTGCCCGCGGCGATGGAGCCGACTGCAACCGACAAAACAAACCTTTCTAATAGAAAGGTTTGTGAAAGTTACATCCTGCCCGCGGCGATGGAGCCGACTGCAACCCGCATGCGCTTCATAGATGCGCCGCCGTGACGCTGGGCAGCGTCGCGTGTCGCAAATCGAATTTAGCTCAAAAAAGGGGGAGGTTTGCGAAACAGCAGACCACCCCCGCCGGTCGGGTCAAAATGAAAGTTCATGCGTCGCGTCAAGCGCGCTGCATTTATTTCAGTACCCTAACCTGCCCGGCGGGGGTGGTCTGCGCATAGTATACCACATTCGAGGCTCGAATAACGCTACATAGTTGACGCCGAACTGGACTTTTTGCGTCTACGTTTGTTGACCTCGCACAAACAGCACAAAGCCAGCCGCGCCGTCCCCCGCTGGCCGGTCCTGGTGGATAGCGCGTGCTGGCTCGCTGCGAAGTATAGCATGAGCGCGCCGCCGTCACCATTTTCAGCAGGTTAATAATCTGCTATGTAAAACTGTTGCATTTTGCTGCAAACAGGAGTATAATGTTCATAGGACAAACGAAACGGGCAGGCGACGCGCTAACGTCCCTGCCCAGGCCAGAACTCAGATAGGGAGTCTGACAATGCAAAGTGTAACCCCGACCGCTGCAGAGCGCAACCGCCAACAGAACGCTGTCAACCTGATAGCGCGTCACCTGTCCGACCGACCGGCCCGCCACATCGTCCGCCGCGTGCTGGGTGAGCTGGTGGTCTGGCTGGTGGAAAGCCAGACGCGCCCCGGTGTGACCTACACCGTCACCTTGACCGCCGACGGCTGGCCGGCCGATACGTGTGACTGCGAAGACCACGCTTACCGCCACATGGTCTGTAAGCACATCCGCGCCGTCCTCGCCCTGGCCCAGCCCGCCCCCGCCGCGCCGACGCCCGCGCCTATCAAGTGGACCAGTGACGAGCGCCGCGCCCGCAAGCAGCGCACCGAACTCGAGGAGGAAATCTAATGCCCTCCTCGATTTGCCCCGACCGCCACACCCGACGCCGGCGCGCCCTCAGTGGCGCGCCCCGGTTGACGGGCGACAAGATGAGCGCCGCCCAGGTTGACCTGGTGCTGAGCAAGATACAAGAGGACCCGACTACCGGGTGCTGGCTCTGGCAGGCCACCACGAACGCCGCCGGGTATGGCATCCTGGTTTGGGCTACCAAGTGCTACCGCGCCCACAAGCTGATGCTCGAATGGGCAACCGGGCAAGCTATCCCCGCCAATATGGACGTTGACCACCTTTGCCGTAATCGAGCGTGTTGCAATCCGAGCCACCTGGAGGCCGTAACCCATGCCGAGAACCTTAGACGCATCCGGGCTCGTGACGCCCAGCCGCTTTTTAGCTGGCGCGTCGCCCGTGACGCGGCGTTGAACTTAGCTCACTTGATGAGTATCGAGGGGGAAGCATGAGCGCACAAGTAACGACCAACGGCAACGGCACCGCGCCGGCGTTGGCATTCTCCGAGGCCCCCGCGTCTATCAATACCTTTGTCGTTAGTCCTGGTGGCTATAGCTACCAATTGACGATGCGGAGCGCCCGCGTCGGCGATCTGCTCCAGCAGGCCCGAACGTTGGAAGCCTGGCTGACTGAGAACGGTTGGACGCCTGCGAGCAAGACACCGGGCAAGGCCCAGGCCCAGGCCGCCGACGAACCCGCGCCGGTGTGCGACCGCTGCGGCCAGCCTATGGTCAAGAAGCAACGCCGCGACGGAAACGGCACGTTTTGGAGCTGTCAGACGCGCTACGGGCAGGAATGGTGCAAGGGTAAGCCTAAGCAGTAGCATCGAGGCCAGCCGTTGCACGCTCGCTGCGGCTGGCCTACAATCCACCTCCAGGAGGTAACGACTATGCCCCGCCGAAAAATGGGTCTGTACGAATACCTGATGAGCGTCGCCGACATCCTAGAGCGTCGCTATGGTCAACATGGGACCGCCGACACGGTGAGGAAGATAGCCCGCCCCGTGATGGGGATTGACCCCAGCGTTATCGAGCTGTTAGATACCGACATTGACGATTTGGGGAAGGACGCCGACGAATGAGCCAGACCGCCATCATCCCCGCGCCGCGTCACGACCTGGCGACGCCCGCCGCCCCTGACCCGGCTACCCGGTGGGAAGCCGCCGCCCGTGACTGGCTAAAGAAGGGACGAAGCGACCGCACAAAGGCGACTTACGCCGCTGTCTGGACATCGTTCTTGGCCTACGTCGCCCGGCCCCCGTGGGCCATCGAGCGAGCGCACGTCATAGCGTGGCGTGACGACCTGGTGAGCCAGGGCAAGGCCGATGCCACCATAGCGGCCCGCCTCGCCGCCATATCGAGCTTCTATCGCTTTGCCCGTGACGAGGGATTGACCGACCGTAACCCGTGCCAGGGCGTCCAACGTCCCTCAGTGGAGGCGTATGGTAAGGCCGTCAGCATCACCCCCAGCCAGTACACTGCCTTGCTGGGGCAGGTGGATAGGTCCACAGTCCAGGGACGCCGCGACTATGCCATGCTCATCTTGGAGTATGGGACTGCAATCCGCCGCGCCGAGTTGGTGAGTATCCGCCGCGGCGACCTGGTAGAGACGCCAGCAGGTGACATCATGCTGGCCTATCGCCCGAAGGGTGGCGACGAAGAGACACGCACACTACCCCGCAAGGCGGTAACGGCCTTGCGGGAATACCTGGCCGACCGTGGGCCGTTGGAGGCATCCGACCCGGTTTTCGTGGCCCATGACCGGGGAGCGCACAAGCGCCAGGCGCGCCCCCTGACGGCTGAGGCATGGCGTGGCATCGTCGGCAAGTACAGTCAGGCCGCGCTAGGTGTTCGTGTGCGGCCCCATGCTCTGCGGCATTCCGCCGCGACGGAAGCATGGGAGCAAACCCGCGACTTGAAGCAAGTTCAAAAGTTGCTCGGCCACAAGCACGTGGTCACGACGCAGCGGTATGTAGACCACCTAGAAGACAAGCGCGCCCAGCTAGGTGACCGCCTACTCGCTGCGCTAGGCTTGTGATAACTTACCTTAGCACAAGCCTATTGTAGACATAACGCGGCATTCTACGCCGATTGACAGGAGACATAGAGCTATGTTACAGTATGCATCACTTCACCTGCCGAGCAAGACTGTGCTAAAACGTGACTGGCTGACGATGAGCGAGGTAGCGAATCGAATAGGCGTCAACCGTACCACCGCCTGGCGGTGGGTGGAAAGTGGACGCCTGAAGCTGAGGACGAAGCAGACGCCCGGCGGACGCACGCTCTACAGCCGCGCCGACCTCGAAGCGTGGCTTGAAGCCGCCGACAAGTAAAAAGACACCCGCCGCCAGTGCGCGAACACTGACGACGGGCTAGGCCGAAGATGCATCGGAGGTGCATTCGACCATGAGCACAGAGTATACTCAAAAACCTCTCAGAACGCCCTCTGCGCGGATTTTACCGCAAGTAGGCAGTCCGACCCGCTCAAAACGCCGCCGACTTTACACCTGCACTTGCTCGATATGTGGCGCGTCGTTCCCATCCCCGCGTCCGTGGGCGGCCTACTGTTCCGAGCCTTGCGCCACAGAGAGCAAGCGCCGCCGTTACTGGACTGAGCAAGGCCACACGGCACCCAGCGTCACCCCTGGACGCTGCGCCCGGTGTGGTGACCCCGTTCCACCCGCCCGCGCCCGCCGCCATGCAGTCTACTGCTGCGAGGCGTGCAAGCGAGCGGCACGAAGGGAGGCAGTATGCAGCTAACCGACCAACCGCAAGGCCGCCACATGAGCGTAAGCGCGACCCTGCTCGCTGCTGGCCTGACGTTGTGCTGGCCCATCGTGCTTGGCTTCATTGGTGGTCTGGCCGCCTGGTGGCTCTGGGGTGAATACCGCTTCTTCGGCTGGGGTGTTGCGGGTGGCGTCGGCGTGGGCATCCTGGCAAGTGCCGGCGTTGTGGCGTCCTCTGCCATCGTCGCGCGCGTCACCGCCCCCGCGCCCGTTGTCCAGGCCGCACCCCAGGCCGCAACCGTGACGTATGCCCCACTGGGCAGTGGGCAGGACATTCGGATTATCCCCCTGGCAAGCTATGACACGATGATAGACCGCGTACCGGCCCGCGACCTGGTTTGGTTCGTCTATCGCATCACCCGCCACGGCCACAGCCTGAGGAAGCATCAAGGCCGCGTAGCCCCCAGTGGTCAAGTCGTGGACACAACCTATTGGCGTAGTTTATGTAAACCCTTACGCAAGGCGGGTGTTATCGTTGGTGTAGAGAGCCGTAGGTCTGGCACGCTGCGCACAAAAGACACCGGGGCTATCCTGGCACAGCTTGGGATTGATAGCTCGGACAGCAGTTTATTTATGTTCAATGGCGCGTCGCTCGATTGACCGCCCGCGCCTGTCTGAACTGAACTGAACTGAACTGCTATCACCCGATTTTTGCGAGACAGACACCCGCCCGGAGTAGGGGAGGGAGGCTCACCCTATGCGTATAGAGGCACTTGACCACCCGCTGTGGCCGCTAGAGATTGGTATCTCCATCATCAGCGCCCCCCTACTGATAGGGACGCTCGTATTTCCAATTTTGCCCGGCCTACTCGTCGGCGCGTTGCTCGG
>JBDHSK010000048.1:0-4596 GCA_039808025.1 Sphingomonadaceae bacterium
CCGGTGCTGTGGCCTCGATGTCGATGAGCTGTCCTCGGCCGCAGCGGGGGCGTGCCGCGGCCATCCGGTGGCGTCGATGGACGCCTATGTCCGTATAGGGACGGGCGATGCAAGCCCGGTGAGGGTGAGGCGGCAATGAGGCGGGAATTCGTGATTTTCTTCACGAAACGAACAAGCCGACGCGCATCGGATGACATCGAAGCCTCGGGGCCGAATAGGTGCCGTCTGCTGCACCTCGAAGGTGGGTGAGCCCGGGGCGGTGAAGGGAGTTGCCAGCACGGCGTGACGCGGCCAAGACGGTGCGGCGCAAAACGACAGCCGCGTGCCAAGCCCTCCCGCGCCATTGCCTGCATCCGACTGCAAAAGCGCCGTGCGGTGCGGGACTTTTCGGCCTCCCGGCCGGAGCAGGACCGCTTCCTATACTCGATGAGGACACATGCTCGGCCACAGGAGGAAGGGGCAAGAGCTGGGATCGTGTCCCATCGCGTGGTGCAACTCCACAGCTCGGACAGGCTGAGCTGCACGCGGTGCTCAGCGCTCATCGGCAGCATGCCGCCCGCGGCGCAGGGTCCGGTGCTGGCCTCGGCGCGGCCCCTGCTGGACGACAAGGCGTGGGCCAAGCTGTGCCGCGCGCTGGAGCAGGCACCGGCGGGTGGCTGGACGACGCCTTGAGAAACTGCAGCCAGGTCAGGACGTCAGCACCATCTCATGTTCGTGCGTCGTAGCCATCGCGCAGGTCCGGCGGCAGTCACTTCTCCGCGCTCATCGGCCGCCGCGTCCTGGGTGACAGCAGGCGCAAGACGCGCGTGTCCTCCTGCTTGGCGTTGCATGCGTCGAGTTGCCGGTTCATCTCGGGGACATCGACTTCGTAGTTCAGCTCGCTGGACCAGGCCTGTGCGATGCACAGCGTGCGCATGTACGCGCTGGCGTCGCCTTGGTGGCTCGTCGCCTTGAGGGACAGGAGGTAGTCCTCGCGAAAGACCGTCGGGATGATGATTCGGCACTGTCGGTGCTGCGACAAGAAGGCGTTCATCAGCAGCCGGGCGGTTCGGCCATTGCCGTCCGTGAACGGATGCGTCTCGCTCACGACGAACATCGCGAAGAGCGCCCGCTGCATCGGCTGCTCGAGCAGCGGCATCATCGACCATGCCTGCCGCAGCGTCTGCGGTACGAGCTCCGGCAGCACAAACAGGGTGCTCCCGGCCTGGTTCGCTTCGAGCTTCCACTCCCCGGGATGCTTGTCCTTGCGGGCCTGCATGACCAGGGCGTTGGCGCGCTGCAGCCACGCAAGGAACTCTTGCGCTGTGTTCGGCGTATCGCGATAGAAGGGCTCGCGAAGGGCCGCGTCGAAAGTGCCTTTGATGTCGTGAGAATCATCCTGGCGATTCGCAATGATGCGGCCGTGGAAAACGATGTCCTCGGCTTCCTCCACCGTGAAGGTGGTCCCTTCGATGAAGTTCGAGAAGTACGACTCGACGAAGGCAAACATCTCGCGGGCAGAGCCTTTCGTGGCCGGCTCGGGCAGGTCCGCGAACTCCTGGTTCCGGAGCTGGGCGGCAACGCTTTCGAAGAGCTCGACACGTTGGGCGTCGTACGGCAGCCCGTGTGCGCGAGCAAGCGCCACGAGGCTTGCGAGCATCCTGCTCGGGCGCGTACCCAGCATGGCTCCGATGAGGCTGTCGAGCGTCTCGAACTCGGCCTGCATGCCAAGGCGTTCCGCCGCCTCGCGAGCGTCGTCGCGCAATGCGTTGGCCGCGCGGGCGCCACGCAGCGTGATGAGCTTCTCGAGCCGCCCCTCGATTTCGGAGCGCGAGAGCTGCCTTGTCGCCATCCGCTTGTCGGCCGTGAGGTTCTCGAGGTAGGCACGCGGCTGGCTGGACACGTAGAACCCTTGGTAGGGCACGTCGGCAGCCCCGGGGCGCTCGGTGTCGAGCAAGGGTCCGCGCGACGGCTTGACGAGTCCCTTGAACGTCAAGCCAGGCAGTTCGAGATCGCGACGCCCTTCTGCCCGGCTGATGCAGGCGAGCCCATCCTTGGGCCTCGTGTCGAAGGCGCTGCGATGCGAGAGCACGCAGCCAGGGGCGAGATAGGCCAGGATGCGCGCCCAGTTCCGCCTGACGACATCGGCGTCCTCTGCATCCAGGTTGGAGGTGTAGACGCCTCGATAGAGCGGCCTGAGCCGGCCCTGCTGCCGCATGCGCGAGATGCGTTGCGCGGCGGCATTGTCGCTGCGGGGCGTGAGGACAATCTCAGGCAGGACGTCAGCGGATGTACGCAACATAGGGGCGCGAACGGGTTGCATGTCATCAATATAACATGCGTGCCTGTGGCAAGTCAGCAAATGAGCGCAGACTGCTCACTCAGCATCGCGACCAGACTCCAGTCCCTCGGCATTGGCGTGCGCCCAATGACGGCGCCCATGCGTTTGCGTTCGCTTGATGACGTCGCTCCCCTTCGGCAGGGCAGCTTGTGTGTTCCCAGTGACCGCGCGGCAGGACGTCCCTCCCTTCCAAGGAGCAACCGGGAAGTTCGTCAAGAGCGGGACGCAGCGCGTCCCGATTGCACGCCGGGGACGGCCGCCTGGATGCGCGGGCTGATCCCTGCGCGGCCCCTGCTGGACGACAAGGCCTGGGCCAAGCTGTGCCGCGCGCTGGAGCAGGCAGCGGCGGGTGGCTGGACGACGCCATGAGAAACTGCAGCCAGGGCGCTTCGGCACGGCCTGGCGATCGCGTCGCCGCTGATCGACACCCTCAGGAATCCACCACGCTTGGCATCCCACGCACCGCGAAGCCCCATCCCAACCAAGGGCCGACCCCCGCGCCGTGTACAGCATCGATCTCACGCACTACCTGGATGCCAGGGGCAGCATCGCACCCGAGCGCGGTCCCGCGCGCCGGATGGCCGAGTTCGTCTGTGCCGTCGTCGCCCACGCCTCCGATTTCGACCGTCGCGAGGATCTCCCCGGCCCGGTCTGCTTCAAGTCCCGCAAGCGGGAGCCGCATGTCGTCGAGACCGCACTCACCGAGGACGACCTGGTGGCCTGGTCCTGTCCCGTGTGCGCGGTCGAAGGCCGCATCTCGCACTGGCAAGACTCGTTCTGGGACCTGAGCAGCGGCACGCCTTCGGCCTGAACAGCCCTTCACGATCCGACGCATGGCCAGAGCCCCCGCCGAAGACCTCGAGACCTTCATCGCGTGCCAGCCCGCGTCCGCGCTGGCTTCGCATCCACATGCACCCCAGCCACCGGCTTGACGAGTTGCTGCCGCATCACTGGCGGCCGGCCTGACGATGGGGAGGCTCACGCAGTGGGTGGTGATCGAGGCCGACGTGGCCGTGCGCCGCATGAGCCACGACTAGAAGGTGCGCCTGGCCGACGAGATCTACGCCCAGCAGCCCACCATGCTGGCCTCGATCCTGGCGCTGCCGCGTATGGGGGTGGACATGGCGCAGTTGGAGGTGGTGCTGCACATCCTGCTCGTCACCTTCCAGGCGATGAAGCTCAGCGGCCACCACTGGCCACTGATCACCGAGGACATCCAGGACGGCTGCCTGCAGCGCCTGACGGCCAGCGCGCACTTCCCCGAGGGGCTGCCGCGGGAACTAGCGACGAAGGTCGTCGAACAGTTCCACAACGAACATGCCGAGCGCTACCTGCTGGCCTTCGTCTATGGCTGGCTCGGCGACCATGACCTGATGGCCGTGCGCACCGAGGCGGAGAAGTACCTGATGCTGGGTGCGCTCAACCTAGTGGAGTGCGTCGCCTTCGTCGGGGCGGTCGAGCCACGGCAATAGCGACGGGGCCTCGTCCCGGCGTCAAGATGGGGTAGCTGGACGCTCACAAACCTACTGCACAATGAGCCGCTTGTCCCTGGACGTCGGTGGAACCCGCTGGACAACAAAAAAGCCCCAAGTCCTTATCACTTGGGGCTTTTTCGGGGAATCGGAGGGCTCGAGCAGGGCTTGGCCGGGGTCCGATTTGGGGGAAATGGTGGCGGAACCCGGAACCGAACCCGCGTCCGCTTTCTTAGCAAGATAGTAACGCCTTGGCCCTGCGGGAGTGGATTCGATGATTTGGCCGTTTCGGGCCATCGTGGTCAGGCAGGTCAGGCGTCCTGATCGACGACGGGATAGACGGCCTCGCCCCACAGCGCGTTCGGGTTGTCCATCATCAGCGCGATGATCACCGGAACGAGCTTGCCCAACAGCCGGGTGCAATCACGCAACTGGTCACGGTTGACCTTGCCGTCCCACGTCGCGCCGCCGTGGATCAGTTGATTGCGCAGCGTGTAGAGGCGGTTGAACATCACTGAGAGCAGCACGGGCGTGTTGCCGCTGGCCAGCGCGATCTGCGCCGACTTCTTCGCGCTGGCGAACCGATCCTTCCATTCGCCCTCATCGATCCGGCCACGCTGGAACTCCCAGAACAAGTGAAAGACGTAGGACCCTGCTCGTCGATGCCGACGATCACCCCGGCGAGGGTTGCCCCGCGCGAGCGGGGATGGACCCTGGTCTCGCTGTCGGGTATCTCGAACTCGCCCGGTTGCCCCGCGCGAGCGGGGATGGACCCTCCTTGGTCTGGTGCAGCGTCCACTCGGC
>JBDHSK010000049.1:0-4506 GCA_039808025.1 Sphingomonadaceae bacterium
GCTGATCACACTGGCGCCATCCCCTCACCGGATGCCCGCCATGCCGCAGCGCGATTTCTACCTCGCCGCCTACGACGTCTCCAGCCCGCGCCGCCTCGCCGCCGCGCTTGCACTGGTGCGCGGCTACACCACCGGCGGGCAGAAGTCGGTGCACGAGGTCTTCCTCACCCGCGGCGAGCGCTTCGAGCTGCTGCACAACATGGCGCTGCTGCTCAACGAGGACGAAGACCGCTTCTTCCTGCTGCGCCTCGACCCCAGCGCCCGCACCTATGCGCTGGGCGTTGCCGCCCAGCCCGCCGATCCCGACTACTTCTACGTGGGGTGAGACCATGGCCACGCTGCTGCTCGACCGCGCCGACCTCGAAGTACGCATCGCCGACGGCGCCCTCGCCCTGTACGAGAACGGCACGCGCAGCCAGACCGTGCCGCTGCGCCTGATCGACCGCGTCGTCATCCAGGGCGCGCGTACCAAACTCGACACCGCGGTACTGCTCAAGCTCGCCGAAGCCGGCGCCGCCACCCTGCTGCTGAGCCCGCGCGCCGGCCGCCAGGTCGCCATCGTGCTCGGCCCCGCGCACAACGACGCCGCCGTTCGCCTCGCCCAGGCGCAGCGCACCATGGACGATACCTTCTGCGACGACTGGGCACGCCGGCTCGTCGTCGCCAAGCTGCGTCGGCAGCACCGCCTACTCACCCGCGCCGAGGCGCGCCGGCCGGACGTGCGCAAGCCCCTGTTCGACGCCCGCAAGGGCATCGCCGACGCGCTCGCCCAGGCCGCCGAGCCCGGCACCGGCTGCGCACGCCTGCGCGGGCTGGAAGGCAGCGCCGCGCGCGCCTACTTCCACGGCTACACCGCGCTGTTCGCGCCCGAACTCGACTTCACCGGCCGCAACCGCCGCCCGCCGCGCGACCCGGTCAACGCCTGCCTGTCGCTCGCCTACACCCTGCTGCACTTCGAGGCCGTGCGCACCGCCCACGCCGCCGGCCTCGACCCGCTGCTCGGCTTCTACCACCGCCCCGCCTTCGGCCGCGAGTCGCTCGCCTGCGACCTCATCGAGCCACTGCGCCCGGCGGTGGATGACTGGATCTGGCGCCAGTTCAACACCGCCCAGCTGCGCCCCGAGCACTTCGGCACCGACAAGGGCGCCTGCCTGATCGGCAAGGCCGGCCGCGGCCACTTCTATGCGGGCTGGGAACAGTTCGCCCCCTTGCCCCGGCGCTGGCTGCGGCAGCGCTGCGCCCGCCTCGCCGCACAGTTGCGCGCGCAGGGCGAGCCCTGGCTCGAACACTTCGAGGACGACGAGGACTTCTGACCATGCCGACCCTTGCCCAACGTCGCCAGGCACCCATCGATCTGCCCGCGCGCAAGCCGCTTTATCTCATGAACGCGAAGCCGGCGCGCATGGATGCCGGCAGCGACCACCTGATCCTGCGCCCCGAAGCCGGCGCGCCGATGCGATTTCCGCTCGCCCGCATCTGCCGCGTCATCTGCAACCGCTACCTGGCGTGGAGCGGTGGCGCGCTCGCGCTCTGCCTCGCCGAAGGCGTGCCGATCACCTGGGTCGACGGCCATGGTCACGCCCTGGGCAGCACGCAGACACGCTACGCACAGCCGCTACCCTTCTCCACGCTGATCGAGACCTACCTCGAGTTACCCGACTGGCCGCAACGCTTCGCCAACTGGCGGGCGCGCCGCAGACTCGAAACGCTAACCACCTGCGCAAAGCGCGCGGCCGAGACCGGCCACGACCTGGACGCGCTCCGCTTCCAGGAGCTCAAGCGCGAATATGTCTACAACGGCGTGCACCCGCAGGTCTTCGACCCCAACGCCGAAGCCTGGTGCCACGCGCTGGCCATCGACCGCCTCCATCGCGAGGGCCTGCACGGCTGCTACTGGGGCTTCGACGCCACCCGGCTCGAACTCGCCACCGAGCTCGCCGCGCTGCTGTGGGCCGAGCTCAACCTCGACTGCGGCGCACTGCCCGCCGGCGCCGAGCGCGGCCTCGTCGTCGCCCGTCTGTTCGAAGCCTGGGCACACCGACGCGAGGACCGCCTGCTGCACCACCTTGGCGACCTCAAGCGCCACCTCGCACGGGAGGTCGAGACATGGCACTGAACACGCCGCGCGGCTGGCTCATCACCTACGACATCACCAACCCCAGGCGCCTGGTCCGCCTGCATCGCTTCCTGGTCAGGCAGGCCACCCCGGTGCAGTACTCGGTCTTCCATTTCGAGGGCAGCGCCGCGCAGATGGGTCGCCTGATGGCCGACATCGAAACCCGCATCGACGCCGGCACTGACGACGTCCGCGCCTATCAACTGCCGGAGCCCCTGAGCATCGACACCATCGGCCGCGGCAGCCTGCCCGGCGACACCTTCCTGCTGTCGCCCACTTCGCCAGCCCTGCAAGTGCTGCTTCAGGCCGCGGGCCGGTGATACCATCTCGGCACTGAACCGCGCAGACACGACCGTGACAATCCGCTCTCCCGGGCTCGACGTTTCTTGGGAGCCCCCTCACCAAGAAGCTGATTGCAAAGTCGTTTTTCGTGCGAGCAGTCCGGACTGATGCCCTGATATCAAAGGGATTGAGACGATCCGTCGTCGCAAACTGTTCTTCGCTGAGACGTCCGGACTGATGCCCTGATATCAAAGGGATTGAGACTTCGCGTCGACCCTGATGTGGTACGCACATTTTGTCCGGACTGATGCCCTGATATCAAAGGGATTGAGACCCGGAAAGCGTGATGTCTACATCCAGGCCGCACGGTCCGGACTGATGCCCTGATATCAAAGGGATTGAGACACTGATGGGGAAGAAGAATGGCACCCCCTCATTGCGTCCGGACTGATGCCCTGATATCAAAGGGATTGAGACCGAATCGTTCCTCGCTAACCCTAAGCGCTTATTTGTCCGGACTGATGCCCTGATATCAAAGGGATTGAGACGGATGTCACTATCCAACTGAGCTGATGGTGCGTGTCCGGACTGATGCCCTGATATCAAAGGGATTGAGACAGGACGGCAGCGCCGATGATTTCTTCAAGGATGGTCCGGACTGATGCCCTGATATCAAAGGGATTGAGACGAACCTTGAGCACTTCCTTGTTCGCCTTCGCCGTCCGGACTGATGCCCTGATATCAAAGGGATTGAGACTCATCTAAAACAATCGCATTTCCCGGCGCGGCGTGTCCGGACTGATGCCCTGATATCAAAGGGATTGAGACTCCCAACTATTATATTTTCGCACAAGTTGCCAGGTCCGGACTGATGCCCTGATATCAAAGGGATTGAGACTCTCGAAAGACAGCTTCCTGCGGCGATGATCGTGTCCGGACTGATGCCCTGATATCAAAGGGATTGAGACGTCAACGCCGTCGGCGATTTGGGCCTGTGCCTCGGGTCCGGACTGATGCCCTGATATCAAAGGGATTGAGACGTAGCCCGAGGCGGCGAGCTTGCTGTTGTTGCGTCCGGACTGATGCCCTGATATCAAAGGGATTGAGACTCCACAACGTCCGAGACGTTCTTCACGACGCCGTCCGGACTGATGCCCTGATATCAAAGGGATTGAGACGAAGGCGAGCCGGTCATTCAGTTCGGTCATTTGTGTCCGGACTGATGCCCTGATATCAAAGGGATTGAGACGAGCCGTGCGCTTTGTGCTTGCTTGTCGGTCCTTGTCCGGACTGATGCCCTGATATCAAAGGGATTGAGACACCTCACCTCGTAGATCCTGCCCACCACATGGAGTCCGGACTGATGCCCTGATATCAAAGGGATTGAGACTGATTTTTGTGGGTGTAATGGAAATCACGGATCTGTCCGGACTGATGCCCTGATATCAAAGGGATTGAGACTCATCGTCGATCTTTAATTCGGTGCCGTCGAGCAGTCCGGACTGATGCCCTGATATCAAAGGGATTGAGACCACGACCCCGAGCAGTACAAGGCGAAGATGCCCGGTCCGGACTGATGCCCTGATATCAAAGGGATTGAGACTAGACTGGTGCGTACTCGAGGAGCTTGTGGATTGGTCCGGACTGATGCCCTGATATCAAAGGGATTGAGACCTGTACTGCTGCAGGTTGTGGTCGATCAGCGTCCGGACTGATGCCCTGATATCAAAGGGATTGAGACCTCCTGCTTCTCCATCTGCTCGATCTTGGCGCGCAGTCCGGACTGATGCCCTGATATCAAAGGGATTGAGACCGTCCATTTCCTCCCAGCTCTCGAACTTTCCGTCCGGACTGATGCCCTGATATCAAAGGGATTGAGACCGCAATCTTTTTGATTTCGTCTTGCAGGTACAGTCCGGACTGATGCCCTGATATCAAAGGGATTGAGACCCGAAACGTCCTCGGGTTGGTACCAGGGCCTCCGCACTCGCCTAGCATATCGATTTGATCCCCAACATGCGCTCCCGTACTCCGTCATCCCACGCCGCCCCCTTGCGCTTGAGCCGAAGGCTGCTCTTGCGCGTGTCGGTCTTGTCGGCGCGGATGAT
>JBDHSK010000050.1:0-4489 GCA_039808025.1 Sphingomonadaceae bacterium
TGCCACCCCTTATGAAATACTCATCGCTTATTTTAATCAACCTCTCTGTAAACAACCCTGAGAGTTCTTACATTTTACGAGATCAGTGTTACGGAATTGATGTCGCAAAATATGAACTTAGAAAAGCAGATGAATTATCAGAGAGATGGCTATCACCTCAATCTGAAGTACTTGAACCAGCTTTACATGCAGGGAAAATTGCAACTCTACTTCTTGATGCACCGTCAGATTCTGAATTCAGAAAAATTCGGGCTGAGCGAGCTAAACGCGGGCATGTAGCAGGTCAAATTTTAGCTATTCTATACTTAATGCATAGATTTGAATTAGAAGAACCTAGTTTAAAAAAAGCAGTGTTTGTTTCAAAAGAATTTGCCAAGAAAGGTAAGTATGGTGATGGTTCTCAAATGCCTGGCGAAACAAAAATAAAAGAATATTGGAAGGAATATATGCCGGTAGCGCATTTATGGGCTGCGGTCCAATTAAATAATGTGTATCCCTTTACTGAGCATTGCTTCTCTCAAAATGGATTTCCTCAATTTCTTAAAGTCGCTGCTGGTATTTATGATTTTGGAATTAACTTTAATCCTATGAGAGTCAAACCACGAAGACCTTTATTGAATGCGCAAAAGTGCTGGGTATTGGATAGTACTATCGAACCACTAATTTTGAAATTAGAGCCTGAGCCAAAAAATTTGTTAAAAATACTAAAAAAATATAAGGCACCTAAAACTGTTATCTGATATGGGTCGCAGTATTTTTCGGACTAGGTCACGATGCTATGACACAGTTGCGAGCCAACTTTTGCTGTAAATAATAGTAAACCATCGTTCATAAACAAGTCGAAAGACAAAGGATGGTTTAAAAATGCAGAAAGCAATCAATCAATACCCTTCATTAGATTTAATAACACTTACAACGGTAACAACCGAACAAGCTGCTTTTTACCTCAATCGCAGACCTCAAACGCTCAGAATCTGGGCAATGAAAGAAAACGGATTGATTCGCCCGATCCGCATCAATGGCCGCTTAGCCTGGCCGGTAAAGGAAATCAAAAAAGTATTGGGCATCGAGTGCCAATAAAAAAGGGAGCCCGGACATGACTCCCTTCCAAAAATCAAACCGCTGCATCAGCGGTAATGCAATTCTATCAGAAGTCACCAGCCGATTGAGGGGCGTAATCAAGCGCCACAACGGCGGTATTCTAGCATTCTGCCCAAGCCACGATGACAAGAAAGGTCGCAGCCTTGCTGTATCAGTTGGTCGTGAAGGACAGGTACTCATGCATTGCTTTGCAGGTTGTTCCATTCACGAAATCACGGCGGCAATAGGTTTGAATCCTGCTGATTTATTCCCAAAATCTGACCGGCAAAATTACGATCCGCAGACCCGATCATTTCTTAATGAATGGCAAATACTGACTGCGCTTCAGCACGATAGTGTTGTCGTGCTACTGGCCGCTCGCTGGATGTTAACCGGTAAACCACTGCCTGAGTCTGACACTGATTTTTTATCGAAAGCGGTTATCAGGATAAACGAAGCAATCAGCTATTCAAGGAGGAGCACACAATGAACAGCCTTGAAAATGCAGTACTTGAGATGATGGCGGAAGGTGATCAAGTTGAAGTTTTAGATGAAGAAAGCAGCAATGCGCCATCATTGGATGACGATCATCATGACGAAAAGGCAGTGTGCCTGAATATCAGTGACTTCCTGAGTAAGCAACTACCACCGCGCGAAGTCATGCTGTCGCCTTGGCTAACGAGGCAAAGCCTTTTCATGATCTATGCATGGCGCGGCATCGGCAAAAGCTGGCTGGCTTTATCCTTGGCTTATGCGGCGGCTTGTGGCGGTATTTTCCTTGGATGGAATGCGCCCAAGAAGTGGCGCGTTGTCTTCATTGATGGAGAATTACCAGCACCAACATTGCAAGAGCGCTTGTCTTTGATTGTCAATTCGTTCGATAACGAACCAGATATTGACGGGTTCAAGATTCTGACACCTGACTTGCAACCCAGAGGCATCATGCCAAATTTATCAAGTTCTATCGGGCGCGAAATGATTGATGAGCATTTGCAGGAATGCGACTTGATCATTATAGACAACTTGTCAACGCTATGCCGCGGCGGCAAAGAGAATGAGGGCGAGAGCTGGCTACCCATTCAGGAATGGGCACTAAAACACCGGGCACAAGGCCGCTCAATCGGTTTTGTGCATCATGCAGGTAAGGGCGGAACGCAGCGCGGCACTTCGCGCAAAGAGGATGTTTTGGATACCGTCATAAGCTTACGAAGACCGCCTGAGTATGAAACAAGTGAAGGCGCACGGTTTGAGTTGCATTTTGAGAAAGCAAGGAATCTGACAGGTGATGCCGCGCAACCACTTGAAATCGAGCTATGCAGCAATGATGAAAAGCGAGTCGAGTGGAAATACAAACAAGCTTCCGATGCGATTGTAGACCGAATTGAAACCCTAGCAGCGGATGGCGCAAGCCGTCAAGAAATCATGGTGGAAATCGGTGTTTCCCGATTTCAATTAAGCAGGATCATCGCCAAGGCGAATGAAGCAGGAAGGAATATTGCGATACCTGACGGGCGTAGAAAATGAATGCCGGATTGGTAACACTTTATAAATTCATATTGTGCGATTGTGCGCACTATAGGAATCGCACATTCGCACATTACCCCAAATTTTCGCTCAAAGGAGCGCACAATGTCCGCACAAAATAGCCTGAAAGCCTTATCTGGTGTTGTTCTCAGCCGCACAATGCAGCGCACATTATCCGCGCAATACAAAAAAGAGTCCGCACAATACCCGCACATTGCACAAAAAACAGGCAATTCGATCGCTGTAAATTCTAATGCTGAATCGCTGCAAATCGAAATGATCCGGGCATGGCTTCACCGCATTGGCGAACCGCCAGAGGATCATGACTTAGTGCTGAGCAAATGCCGAAACGATCCAGAAGCGCTGGAATATTTTACGCGACACGCAGGAGAGTTGTAATAATGAGCAATTTACAAGGCGAAATGCAAAATTCATGCATTGAAAGATGCATTTGAATCAGTAAACTAGTGAAAAATACTGAAAAGTACAACCTCAAAGTGAGGGAAAGTGTGCAAAAAGAAATACAGCAAAGTGCTGAAAAGTGCCGAGAAAATTGTGGCAGTAATGGAATATCAGCGATCGCACAACTGTAAACCCAAATTGTTAGAGCATAGCTTCTCAGATTAGAGAGACAAAAGCGCGAAAAAGATTAAGCTAAGCTATTAACGAAGAAATAGTAAAATAGCAAATAGCTGTCACATAATTATTTGAGGGGGGGGGCGAAAAGGGAATGCATAGATACAAATTGCTGGGATAGCGAAAAGGAAAAAGGAAAAAGGAAATGGTAAGAAAAATAATCAATAAAATAGCTGTTATATTGTTCTTAATTGCGTCATGTGTTGCAAATGCTGCTGGGCCATACGATGGGATATGGTCACTGGATGAAGCTAGTGAGCTAGGTTACTTTGTGGCATCCGAAAACAACGGCAAGATCATTATTGCAGGATTGAGTTCTCCAGATTCAGATGGAGTTAGAGAATGGGGAGCCGTTTGGGGAGACAGGGTTAATAACAAAGTAAGGCTGACACGTTTAATTGACGACAATATTGATCTCGTTATTGACGTTACATTCACATCCGATACAACATTCACATTTAAGCAAATATCTTGCACGCCACTGAAAGTGGACTATGAATGCCGCTTGCCAAACGGTGCTATGCTTAACGGCTCAAAAATATGGTAACACTTACCACATTACTTTCGCGGGCTCGTTAACTTAAGGTAGTCGTTCAAAAGGAATGCGACTAATGCTAGAGTTCGTATTCTTACGGTAATAGAGAATTGATTAACTAACTGCTTTGGGAAGATTCCGTATAGTTACGCCATCCTCCGAAATGGGTTATTTCCTGCTTTCCTTCGCACAGATAAGATTCCCCGAGAATTCCCAGCACTTCACGATTATCAGCCAAGAGAATCTTTCCAACCGAGAGCCCAGCCGGTTCACGGCTTAACAGTTCGCCGATATTGGATGAATCTATGTTCCATATTTCCAGAGATATTTGCCCGCCCTTAGGACAGCGCTGCATTGCTGGGTGCTGATCGTTAATCGACCAAAGTCGGTACAGAGGCGCGGTTAACGTTTCTTCCACAAATACGCCACCCAATTCAAGAAGATTGTGGTTTAACTCCAAACCTTTCATTAACGTGCCATTCACGGCAAATTCAATTTTCATGATTATTTGATATTCATTACATTCGGGTAGCGGTTTTTATTGTTTTGTGTTGACCGGATTTCCTTACGCCAGCCTTACATGGTATCTATAAAACAAAAAAGCACTTAGAATTTTATTCTCTAAGTGCTTGATTTGTTTGGTTGCGGGGGCAGGATTTGAACCTACGACCTTCGGGTTATGAGCCCGACGAGCTGCCAGACTGCTCCACCCCG
>JBDHSK010000051.1:0-4472 GCA_039808025.1 Sphingomonadaceae bacterium
GCTGCTCAAGGCGGCCATGACGTACAAGGGCACGGCGGTACTGGACATCATCAGCCCGTGCGTGACCTTCAACGACGAGCCGGACTCGAACAAGAGCTTCGCCTACGGCAAGGCCAACGAGTACCCGCTGCACGAGATTGGCGTGGTGCTGCCCTTCGAGGAAATCCAGGTGGACTATGAGCCGGGCACGATGCAGCAGGTCAAGCTGCACGACGGGCCGACCATCCAGTTGCGCAAGCTGGAAGCCGACTACGACCCGACGAACAAGATGGGCGCGCTGGCCCGCTTGGACCAGGCCCGCGAGAACGGCGAGTTCATCACCGGCCTGCTCTACATTGACCAGAGCCGCCCCACCCTGACCGAGTTGGAGAACCTGGTGGACACGCCGCTGGCCCTGCTGACGGAGAAGGACACGCGGCCGTCGCGTGAGGCGCTGGACAAGATTATGCGCGAGTTTATGTAGGCCTCACAACCCACACCCCTCCGAAGCCGTTACGGCTTCGGAGGGTGTTTTTATGCTATCCCATGACTGACTACATTAACGTTCAACTGGTCCCCGGCGGGCGCGGCGTACCTCGGCCCCGGCGGGTCGAGACGTGCGGGACGTGCGGACGGGCGCGGGGTGGCGGCTATCCGACCTGCCCCGAGTGCTACGCGGCGGCTGAGACCTTCTGGCGCGCGGACTGGGAGACGCTGCTCCAGGCGGAGGGGGTCGCCGCCGGGTCAGAGGACGAGCGGCTGCTGGCCGAGGTGGTCCTGGCCGAGATGGACCAGCACCCTTGGACGGTGGTGGATTACGCCATGACGCTAGTGCGCTGCCCATCCTGCGGCGCTGAACTCGGCTGCGGACCGAGCGACTGCTTTGAGTGCCAGTTGGCCTTCGGGAACGCCATTGCCTACGACATTCCCGCCGGCGAACAAGGCGTCATGACGGCCAATGAACACGCTTTGCGGATTGGCCGCCATATTCTACGCGCTCCCCATCAGCACAGCGCCAACATTCTGACGGCCTGGCGATTGACCTTTCCCCGTCTGCTCACGGGCTGGCTGCCGACGACGGAAGAGGCCCAACGGGGGATGGCGCTGGTGAAGGCCGGCAAGACAGAGGCGTTTGAGGCGGCCATGCGGCGGGTGGACGAGGCCATTAACAGGCCAGCCGAGGAGTAAGGCGAGTCCCGGGGGACTTTACCCAATCCACTTCTGGATAGCCAGTTGGACGAGGAAGAGAATGATGGGCAGCAGGATGACGGAGACAAAACTGGTCAATAGCCCTGGACGCCACGGCCAGGTCCGAATCTCGGCCAGGATATCGTGTTCGACCTTCAGCCCGGCCAGGGCGCTGCTGAGGTGTTCCGCCTCAGCCAGTTCATTGCCGTCCAGGGAATGATGCAGCCGCCCCACCACAGTCTTGATGCGCTGGTCGAGTTCCGCCAGGAGGCGGCGCTTCTCATGGACCAGACAAACATTCACAATGCGCAGGGGCAGGGCAAACGTAGCGACGGCGAGGATAACCTGCAACACCAGCATGCTCAATATGGGGACAAAGGCGAGATCAATCGGAACCAAGAGCAGGGTGAAGCTGAGCAGGATGACCCAGGCTATAGCCGTGCGTGAGGTGACGACGGAGAAGGCGTAGACCGGCTCAAGGTGGAACAGGTCGTATTCCGGGGCCATCCGAACGGTGCGGTTGACCAGTCGTAGTTGACGAATGGAATGATAGTAGAGGACGCTGCCCGTTGAAAACGTGAGCCACCCGACAACGATAGTCACCGTTCGGAAGAAAGGACTGAGGGCAAATGCATCATACAGTGTGTCGAAGGCCAGATAGGTGAAAGCGAAATAGACGATGGACCAGATGACGCCGCTGATGAAGACGGTCCAGGCCGGCATCGTGGTAAACTCGTAGGCCAGCCGCTGCAGCGTTTCAGGGTGGAGATCGAGGAGGGGACTGAAGTTGGACAGCGCCTTGCGCGAGGTCGCGTCCAGATAGGTCACAACCGCCAGTGGCCCCCAGAGCCAGAGCGGAAAGACGAGAGCCAGTGCACTAAACGTGTAGGCCGGCAGCCAGCCGTCCACCCAGGCCAGGACGTGGATGATGCTGCACTCCAGGAGGAAGAGCGCCAGATACGTCAGCCCATAGGGGATGGGGAACCGCTCGACACGGTCCATCAGCCGGTCGAGCAGGCTGGGCGGGTACGGTTTCGAGACGCTGGCCTCAACGTGCGTCGGCTCATAATCAACCGCGTAGTTCATGTGCGGACTGCTCATCCGGCCCTTACTCTTTCTCGTTGTCTCAGGCGGTCGGAATGTTGACCCACTCCGGTAGCGGCTCAACGGCCACTGACTCGACGGGCATCTCAAGATGGTGGGGGTAAATGGCCTTGTAGCCCAACCGTCGGCCCAGCGGGGCCAGCACGCCAAAGAGAAGCCCTTGAACCCACGGGGGCGGGTTCAGAAACTGAACGACATCCTTGAACTCCTGGGCGATCACGGCCATCTGCAGCGGATTGGGGACGCCTTTTTTGCTTGTCTTGCCTTCCTGGGCGAGAGCGAAGAGGGTGGTCGCCATTTGTTCAAAGCGGCGGGCGGGCCTTATCTCGACGATGACCCGGGCTTCCTGGTCCCCGGCGTTCCACCAGTCGTGGGGAATCCCGCGCGGCAGGTCGGCGGACTCGCCGGCCTGGAGGACGCCCTTCTCGCCGCCCCGCATGTAGCCGATCTTTCCGGCCAGAACCGTAAAGCGTTCGTCAATTGTGGGGTGGATGTGCGCGCCGAGGACGGCCCCGCCAGGCCGGACGCGCAAATCGGCCACCATCAACTCGCCGTTGGTTTCGCTGGTACCGACACGAACATACCCAAACTCGCCTGTGGCGGGGTTCGCAAACACATCGCCGGCCTTCGACATCTGGTCCTCCAGGGTACGTAATAGTGGATGGGCGGATTATAATAACTGTTCCGAGACTGTCAAGAGCCAGGGGGACGGTAGGGCCGGGGTTTCGCCGCCCAGGGGTGGACACCTCGCCTCGACAGGATGACCGATTTTGATGGTCAAAACTCACTAGACCGGCCATGTCCTGGAGGCGGCCTTGACGGCTGGCCCGCGTCGGGGTATGATAAGAGCCTTTGTGTGGAGCGCAGCCACCCAGGCTAGTATGGAGGACCAGGATGCCCTACCGTTCCCCCTTCCCCGACGTCGTCATCCCCGAAACCCCCTTCACCCAGTTTCTCTTTGAGCGGGCCGACCAGTGGCCCGACAGGCCCGCCCTGATTGACGGCCCGACCGGGCGCACGCTGACCTACCGCCAGTTGACGGACGCGATTCGGCGCGTCGCGGTCAGCCTGGCCCAGCGCGGCTTCCAGAAGGGCGACGTGTTCGCCATCTACAGCCCCAACCTGCCGGAGTACGCCGTCGCCTTCCACGCCGTCGCCAGCCTGGGCGGGGTGGTGACGACCACTAACCCCCTCTACACCGTCGGTGAGTTCGCCCAGCAGCTGCGACACTCCGGCGCGCAGTACATCCTGACCATCCCCCCGTTTATGGCGAACGCGCAGCAGGCGGCGGCCGAGGCCGGCGGCATCCAGGAAATCTTTGTCTTTGGCGAGGCCGAGGGCGCGACGCCCTTCGCCAGCCTGCTCCAGAGCGACGGCCCGTTGCCCGACGTGTCCATCAACCCCAAGGAAGACGTGATTGTGCTGCCCTACTCTAGCGGCACGACGGGGCTGCCCAAGGGCGTCATGCTGACTCACTACAACCTGGTGGCGAACGTGGCTCAGATGGATGGCATTGACGTCACATCGGGCGTCGAGTTGCGGCCTGACGACGTGGTATTGGCGGTGCTGCCCTTCTTCCATATCTACGGCATGGTCCTGATTATGAGCTTCGCCCTGTACCGGGGCACTACGCTGGTGACGATGCCTCGCTTCGACATGGAGCAGTGCCTGGGCCTGATGCAGAAACACCGGGTCAGCTACGCTTACCTCGTCCCGCCCATTGTGCTGGGCCTGGCGAAGCACCCCCTGGTGGACAAGTTCGACCTGTCCAGCCTGCGCGCCATTCTGTCGGGGGCCGCCCCGCTGGGCGACGAAATCGAGGACGCGGTCAAGCAGCGCCTGGGCTGCCTGGTGACGCAGGGCTACGGCATGACCGAGGCCAGCCCGGTGACGCACTTTCTGGCGGTGCGCCCGGAGCATGACCGCAAGCCCGGCAGCGTGGGGCCGGTCATCCCCAACACCGAGTGCAAGGTGGTGGACCTGGCGACGGGCGAGGAACTGGGGCCGCGCCAGGAAGGCGAGTTATGGATTCGCGGACCGCAGATTATGAAGGGCTATCTCAACAACCCGACGGCGACGGCGCAGACGGTGGACGCCGAGGGCTGGCTGCACACGGGTGACATTGGCTACGCCGACGAGGACGGCTACTTCTGGATTGTGGATCGCGCCAAGGAACTCATCAAGTACAAGGGCTTGCAGGT
>JBDHSK010000052.1:0-4381 GCA_039808025.1 Sphingomonadaceae bacterium
TTTCTTATTTACCAGCTAAAACTAAAATATTACCTCACAAAGGATTTACTAAAATGGTTTTAAGAGCACACTTGGGACTAGTGGTGCCTCCTAATTGTTTCATTAGAGTTGGAGAAGAGACTAAAACTTGGCAGGAAGGAAAAATGTTGATTTTTGATGACTCATTTGAACATGAAGCCTGGAATGATAGTGAGGAAGATAGATTTGTACTGATGTTGGATATTGCGAACCCAAGATGGGAATATAGTGCTAAAGAAATTGGACGTTATAAGATTGAAACTTTGAGGGATGAGTTTATGTTAAGCATGATGCCTAAAGAAAGATGGCTCGAATTTTTGGAAAAAGGAGAATTTGATATCTTTCCAGCTAAGCAGGAGTAATTTGGTGCTTTACAATGTAGGCATTAATTTCATCAGATTGTTTATCGCTTACACTTGCCCACAATTTAAAATGAGGTTGTCCAGTCAAAATAGCAGCAGCTCTAATTAATTTTTTGGTTTTAGTATCGTAATCTTTTTTGGTTAAATATAATTTATAGCATTGCTTATCATCTGTCTCACCAATAATCTGATACCCTAATTTTAAATTAAAATCTAAGGCCAAAGTATTCTCTTTTGAAATTGTTGCAATAGAGGCTTCGCCCGATTGAAATTCGTCAAACACCGCTTGCAGCATAGCCAACGAGGCGAATGCAGGCACCGAAGTTCCCCAAAAGCTTTTATCCCAAATAAATATACCACCTTCAGCTACTTTTTCTTTTGTAGAATCTTTACAGTTTATTAAGCCAATTTTTTTATTTTGAAAATGAATTATGAAATAATAATTATACTTATTATCTATATTCTTAAACCATTGTTGCTGCATAAGAGGTGTAATGTACTCTTTAAACTGCATGGTGTTTCTAATAAATTCTTGATTACGCCAATACCTAACTAACTCAATGTCATCAACGGTGATGCGTGTATAAGTTAATCCGTATTGCTGTACAATCATATTTTTTCTTTAATGTGATATGAAGGTTTTTTGTTTGATAACGAAATTAAGTTGCCTAAATATTCGCCAATAACACCTAAACTAAAAGTAATAATACCCGCACTTAATAATACCGCTACAATTATGGCTGTAAAACCTGATGGCACTTGAAAAATTAGCTTACGTAAAATAAAATATAAGGCTAAAATAATACTTGTAATAGACATATAAATTCCTAATACTCTTACAAAACGTAATGGCATGGTAGAACTAAGTGAGAGCACACGTAATGACAAAGTAAATAAACTACCAAAACTATATCTTGAACCTCTCTTAGCTGATGGTAAAAACTTTACTGGTTCATATCCAATTTTGTCGGTGTACCACAAGGCTATTTCATCTATAAAAAACAAAGAACTATCATGTAACAATAAATTATCTTTTAAAGTTTTATTAATAATTCTAAAAGGGCTTCCTTCGCCTGCTCTTTTATTTTCAACTTGAGATAATTTCTTATAAATTCGAGTTGCAATTCTTCTTACAAATCCCTTTTTGATATTGACTGGTGAACCATAAACCAAATCATAATCATTTTGTTTAATTGTATTATAAAGTAACGATATATTCTCAGGGTTTTGCTCTAAATCATCATCCATTGTTACAATAAAATTACCCGTAGCTAATTTTAATCCGCATAATAAGGCGTTATGTTGCCCGTAATTTTTACTAAATTTTACACCTAAAATATGCTCATTTGTTTGTTTTATTTGTTTAATAATTTGCCAAGAATTATCTTCGCTAGCATCATCTATTAAAATTAACTCATAGGAAATATTGAGCTGCTTGAGTGCCTCAATAGTTTTGTGTATAGTTTGTTCTATACAAGAAGCTGAGTTATATACGGGTATTAAAACCGAAAGCTCTTTCATTATTACTCAATTTTTTGATATCCAAGGGTTAATCCTCCATCCATTTTAATAACAGTGCCTGTAATCCATTTTGAGGCATTAGATAATAAAAACACAATACTATTTGCAACATCTATTGGTTCACCTATACCCAAAGGATAGGTACTTGCATACTTATCAGCATGAGTAGGATTTAAAACAGATTTCAACGTGTTTTCATAAATCTCGGTATGAACCATTGCGGGTGATAATGTATTTACTCTTATTCCTTTTGCAACGGTTTCTAATCCTAAAGCTCGTGCATAGGTTTCAAGAGCTCCTTTGGAACTAATGTATAAAGCACCTCCAAAATAACTATGCTGCGTACTAATTGTAGAAATTAATACAATAGAGGCTTTATCATTTATCTTTTTTAATTGTAGTAAACGAGAGTTAATTAACACCACTGCATTGTAATTAATAGAAAACATCTCATCTATATGTTTCTGTTGAATAAACTTAGCAGGTACAGGTTTTACAATTCCTGCACAATGCACAATGCCATCTACGTTAGGACATTGGCTTACTAAATTATAAATATCCTCTTGTTTAGTTAAATCGGCTTGTAATAACAAATGTTTTCCAGTTGAATTTAATTGACTAAATGTGTCGTTTAATTTGTTAATATCTCGACCATGAATAATAACATTTGCTCCCATTTGTGAAGCTAATATTGCAGCCGCTTTACCAATACCAGAGCTTGCTCCTGTAATTAAAATAGTTTTATTTGTTAGCAAAAAATCTTGCATAGTTTATATTTCAATTAAGTCTGAACAATAGATAGATTTAGAATTAAAAACACAAGATGACCAAGAATAACCAACTCCAAAGCCTGATAATAAAAGCGTATTCTGCTCCTGCAATTTTTGTTTTAATTGGGTAACCATTGTAAGAGGGATAGACGCAGAACTTGTATTGCCAAAATGCTGAATAGAATATGGTACTTTTGAGATATCTAATACTTTTAATTTTTTTCTTACGCTTTCGTTTATTAATCTGTTGGCCTGATGAAACACAAAGTAATTCACCTGCTCTTTATCAATAGCTGCAAATTTTAGTAGCTCATGAACATTAGGCGTTACTTCTTTTAATGCAAAATTAAAAATATCAATACCTTTTAATGCTAAATGTCTTCTGCTGCGTTTTACCCCAGGTTCAACTTCTATAATATCAAACGTATCATCTCTCACCGTATTTCTAGCAGCACCATCTAATATTTTAATGGCATCTTCGCCTGCGCCATCGCTTTGCGAATTAAAGTATATTGGCGTAGCGGTTGAATCATACGCCATAGCTGTTGCACAACCAGCATCACCAAATAAAGGATAAGTGCTTTTATCTTCAAAATGGGTAGATAAAGTTGATTTATCGCCAACTAATAATAATCCTTTTTTAATTTGTCCACTTGTTAGCAAACTGGCCATTAATTGTAACCCATATACATAACCCGAACAGCCAAGTCCTACATCAAAAGCCATTGTGGTGTTGGGTAATTGTAAGCGATGCTGCAAAATAATACTTGTAGCAGGCAGCAAATAATCAGTTGATTGAGAAACAAAAATCAAACAACCAATATCTTCTTTATTCCATTTTAAATCTGCTATTAATTTTTCAGCAGCATGATAACACATATCTGAAGTTGTAATTTCAAATGGTGCTACACGTCTTTCAATAATACCAACACTTTTTACAAACAACTCTTTCTCTTCCTCGGTAAAGAGTGAATAATTGTTGGTGTATTCCTTTTGTTTTGGAACACAAGCCGCAATGCCTTCTATTAAAATATTTTGAACCGATAATAATGCCATTAATTTGCTTGTTTAGCTACCACAATATCATAAATATCTTTAATGGTTTGAGAGTTTCTTAGGTTATCTGCATTTAGTTGCACATCAAAATTAGCATCTACAAATGCAATAACAATAAGCGCGTACATCGAACTCCAATTCTTAATGTCACGATAATTAGTACTTGGTGTAATGGTGTTAGGATCTACGTCCTCAAACTCTGCAGCTAATTGTTTTGTAAATTCATCTAATGATATCATACTCTTTTTTTATAAAAATACACTTTTAATTTTAATAATCAATAATAGTTGCGCCCCAGCTGTATCCAATACCAAACCCCGCCAATAACACTTTCATACCGCGTTTTAAAACGCCTTTCTTCTCAGCATCGTACAAGGCCACAGGAATTGTGGAAGACACCGAATTGCCATATTCTTCAATATTTACAAAAAATTTCTCTTTAGGTATTTTACACTTTCGTCTCACTACATCTAACATAAAGAAACTAGCCTGATGAAAAATAAACAAATCAACCTCATCAATGGTGGTATTATGTTGTTCTAAAATAGATTGTATGAGTGTTGGCACACGTTTTACAGCAAATAAAAAAACTTCCGTACTATTCATGGTCATGTGTCCATAAGGCAGTGTTTCCGATTTTAAGAAATCTGCATT
>JBDHSK010000053.1:0-4339 GCA_039808025.1 Sphingomonadaceae bacterium
AACGGGGGTAGGGACGTTCACAACCGACTTAGACCAAGTACGATGCCGGTCACCGATTTGGTCCATTTCACGTTAGGCCGCACGAATCGACCGAGCGGCGCACCTGCAGGGGCTCGGGCGGCCGCGAACTTCCACGCAATCTTCCACGGCCACCGCGAACCCCTTGCTCAGCGTATCCTTCGGCTCTCCGGTCCTCGACCACCATGACGTGAGGTGTGCAGCCGTGAACGTTTCCCTGTCTCGCTCCGCCAGCAAGACGGCCCTATGGACCCTGGCACTTCTGTCGATCCCTCTGATCGCAATGCAGTTCACCAAAGAAGTGAACTGGGGCATTGAAGACTTCCTGGCGGCAGGATTCATGCTGTTTGGCGCTGGCATGGCTTACTCGTTGGCCACTCGTCGAGCAAGAAGCGCAGTGCAACGTATCGCTGTCACAGCTCTGGTCTTGGCCATACTCGGCACCGTCTGGGCCGAGTTGGCCGTAGGCCTGTTTGCATAGCGTAGCGCCGCAGGGCGCGGCCTAACATGTCGGTCAACCGGAGCCTCCACGGCATGCCGCCCTGGCCGCGATGCGCTCTCTGTCCATGTTGCGCCTCGCGGCCAGGGCGCCACGCCGTTCCGGCCCGGTTACCTCTACGTTAGGCGTCAAGACTTCCCACGTCGCCGATCGGCCGGCATACTCTCCCCATCAGATAACGAGCCACGGGAGTTTCCATGACGTTCTTCAAGCCGGTACTCGCAACTCTTGCAGCAGCGACTCTCCTGACTGCTTGCGGCGGCGGCGGCGATGACGACAACGGCACCGTGTACTTCAAGATCGACTCCGCGACCTGCCGCGGAACTTCGACCTCGTTGCGCCTCTTCATTAATGGAACGCTTGTAGGCACCGAAACGGTGGCCGTGGGAGGCACCTCCTCCGGATACTCAACCCATGCCGGATCAAATGTCCTGTCTGCCCAAGAGGCTCGGGACGGCGGCTTTGCGTGGAGTCCAACCACGTTCACTGTCCCGGGCGGGGGCTCATTCACAATGATTCTGACCTGCTAGACCCCGCAGGCAGCATTCACAGACACACCCACACTCCACCATCCACCAAAGAAGCCCAAGGGAGAGACTCTTGAAGTACGTTGCCATAGCAGCCGTTGTTCTCTTGTCCGCCTGCCAGTCCCCGCCGCGGGTTCAGGCCCCACTCCTGTTGGATGCCGCTAAGCCGATGATCGCCGTACGTCACAACGGAGGCGTTCAAGATGGCGCCTGCCCAATGTGGGTAAAGATCAACGGAACCATGAAGGGTGAGCTCGAGAACGGGCAGAGCATCAACATTGATGTTGAGCCGGGAACGCACGAAGTCTCTCTAGGCCGCAGCCGCGGTGGCGTGTTTGGTGCAGGCACCATTTGCAGCGGAGGGCTGAATACTGCAGCCCTCATTACCAGGTCTGTTCAAGTGGGAAATCGTCCGATCAAGCTTGTATACGACATGGAGGGAACCGGAAAGCGGTGGATTCCGCTGTTCGGATTGTTTCTCGCTCCCACCCCTGTACTGAACCCTGACGAGTAGCTGGCCACATACCCGAGGCGTCGTTCAGACAAATGCATTGCCGCCTAACTTGGCGTTCAACCGGACACGCCGCGGCATAGCGCCCTGGCCGCCCAGCGCACAGGTAGATCATGCGCCGTGCGGCCAGGGCGCTATGCCGTGGCGTGCCGGTTAACTCTACGTTAGATGTCACAGGTTGTCCCGTGCGGCACGCTCAATTTCTGCGCGCTTATTAAGCCGCTTGCGCCTGTCGGCGTGACTCATCGCGTCAAAGGCTGCAAGCGTTAGCCGCTTGTGGCGCTGTTGCGCCAGGCCCAGCACTTTTCTTTCGTTCGGAACGTCGTCGTAATCAGTGCATTCTTCGCAGCCGTTGCATCCGTGTTCGCAGGTTCTCATTCCAATCTCCTGTTCTAACTCTGCACTCAAGCCGACCCGCTTTCAGCGGGCGGCTTACTTTGGGCGTTAGGGAAGGTCTGCATAACTCCGTGCTGACCCGTCTTGTCTGAGGCCGGCACAGGCGCGACGATGTCGGTCATGAAGCAACTCGGACTGGGCCTGAACCTGTCGACGAAGAAGACGCGCAAGCGCGAGTTCCTCGAGGAGATGGAACGTGTCGTGCCTTGGGGCGTGCTCGTGCAGATCGTCGAGCCCTACTACCCCAAGGCCAAGACCGGCCGCCCGCCGTTCGGCATCGAGACCATGCTGCGCATCCACTACGTGCAACAGTGGTTCGGCCTGTCGGACCCGGCGATGGAAGAAGCGCTGCACGACGTGCCGCTGTACCGGGAGTTCACCAAGCTCGACGGTGCGATGGCCAGACTGCCCGACGAGACGACGATCCTGCGCTTTCGCCACCTGCTGGAGCGCCACAACCTGGCGGTGGACATGCTGCGCGTCGTCAACGACCTGCTGCAGCACAAGGGCCTGATGCTGCGCACCGGCACGGCGGTGGATGCCACGCTGATCTCCGCGCCCAGTTCGACCAAGAACGCCGAGGGCGAGCGCGACCCGGAGATGAAGCAGGCCAAGAAGGGCAACAACTGGTACTTCGGCATGAAGGCCCACATCGGCGTGGACACGCACTCGGGCCTGGTGCACAGCGTGAGGACGACGCCGGCCAACGTCAACGACGTGACCATGGCCGGGGCGCTGCTGCACGGGGACGAGGAGGCGGCCTTCGGCGACGCCGGCTACCAAGGTGTGCACAAGCGCCCCGAGGCGGCCGGCCCGACCTGGCACGTTGCCATGCGCCCGGGCAAGCGCCGCCGGCTCAACCCGTTCATCGCGCCGGACTTCGTGGCCGAGCGCATCGAGAAGATGAAGGCCAGCATCCGGGCCAAGGTCGAGCACCCGTTCCGGGTGCTCAAGCGGCAGTTCGGGTTCACCAAGGTGCGCTACCGGGGGCTCAAGAAGAACACGGCGCAGATCGTCACGCTGTTCGCGTTGTCCAACCTGTGGATGGCGCGCAGGCAGTTGATGGGAGCGCAGGGATGAGTGCGTCCGCGCAGGCCGCAGGGCCCTTGCGGAGCGCCTCGGGCGAGCTTGAAACGACGCCGCGAGGTCGCGTCGTGATGCAGACCGAGGGCGCTTGCGCGTCGTCGGGTTCGCACCGGCCCAAGCTGGATCGCGCATCGCGTTGTTCAGACCTTCCTTAGGCCGCACAACTCGCCCACGAAGTGTCTGACCTGCTCCGCCACCTCAGCGAACTTGAAGTCGAACTCCATCACCCCGGCGCGCGCTGCGATCGAGCGCGCCTGGAGCAACTACTTCACCCTGACTTCCATGAAGTCGGCAGGTCTGGCATCGAATACGACCGTAGGACCGTGATCGAGTTTCTGGCGGCGCCGGACGTTCATCCGACCGTCGTCTCCGACGCGTTTGCCCTTCTGGAAGCAAGCCCTGAAACTGCCCTTCTCACCTACCGCTCAGCGCACTTTGAGCCGGGGAAAGGGCTGGTCCGCCACACACTCCGCTCTTCGCTCTGGCTCAGGGCATCGAGCGGCTGGCAGCTGCGGTACCACCAGGGCACGCCCGCAGCCGAGCTATGGCAAACAATCTGAACAACCAAGTGCGGCCTAACATGTCGGTCAACCGGAGCCTCCACGGCATGCCGCCCTGGCCGCGAGGCGCTCGCTGTCCATGTTGCGCCTCGCGGCCAGGGCGCCACGCCGTTGCGGCCCGGTTACCTCTACGTTAGGCCACACGAACTCACACGAAGCGGAGGCACGCATGTCATTGGTCGTAGATGCGCAGAAGATTGGCACGAAGCTACATCGTCTGGAAGTTCGTGTCGACGGACAGTACATCGGAGAGTACGAACGCGCCCAGGCAGCGGACATTGCTCGCAAGCGCGAAGAGATTGAGTGTGCGCTGCAACTTCTTGTGTCGAAGTTCAAGAGGCACGGCGAACTTCGAGTGCGTTGGATCGGGACGCGACGCGAGAAGGTCATCTTCGCGAAAGACGTTGAAGTCGGAGTGATACCGCACGACTGCTGGCGCAAGCCATCCTGGGAGCGGTAGCGTGGCAACCGCCAGCGCCGACTCGATTGCATCCCGTCGCACTGGCGCACGAGCCGGCACCGGAAGGTTAGGTTGAGCAGCAGGTGTGGCCTAACATGTCGGTCAACCGGAGCCTCCACGGCATGGCACCTGGGCCGCGAAGCGCTCTCTGTCCATGTTGCGCCTCGCGGCCCAGGCGCCATGCCGTTCCGGCCCGGTTACCTCTACGTTGGGCATCACGCGCACCGCTTGCAGACTGTTAGCGTCTGTGCTAACTTCCACTCGTGGCGTTCGAGATCGAGT
>JBDHSK010000054.1:0-4155 GCA_039808025.1 Sphingomonadaceae bacterium
GACCAGCTCGCCGAGGGGATGGCGCTGCGGGATGCGGTCAGCAGCACCGATGCCGTCTCCGCCGTCGAGCAGGCCGAGTCCAACAGGGGGAACAACGGCGTGCCCTGGGTCGGAGGCAGCAGCGCGGGCGGCGCCGGCCAGCGCTCGATCAAGGTGGTCGGCGACGTGACGCGCGCAGGCTACAACCTGCTCAATGGCCGCAGTGTCACTGACTCTGCGTCGATCCCACGCGCTTCCTGCGGCAATCGACTCACGTGCCAGACATGGTCGTCGCCTGGCGAGGCCGCGGCCTTTGCGAACCGCGTGCTGGGCGAGCGCGAGCAACGCACCTGCGCAGACTGCACGAAGACCCAGACCACGCCTGGCGTCGGACTCACGCCGGTGATCCAGGAAGAGTACGAGACCAAGCTGCAGGTGCTGCAGGAGCTGGTGTCGGGCGCCCGACCGACGACGCCGGCCAATCTCGACACGGCCGGCAGCAGCTCGCTGCCGATCACTCGCGGCGTGATCGAGGCCCTGCGTGACGAACCCGATCAGGACGTGCTGGGCAAGCGCCTGGCGTCGGAGGCGGCGCTGTCCAGCGTGCTGGAGAAGGCCTTGCTGCTGCAACGCACGTTGCTCACCGGCAAGAAGGAGCCGAACGTCGCCGCCAACGAGCTGGCCGTGCAAGCGGTCGACCAGGAGAACAGCGCGCTGGAGCAGGAGATCAACAACCTCAAGACCGAGCTGGAGCTGCGCCGCACCTTGGCCGGCAACTCGGCGATGGCGATCATCCAGCGCCACAGCACCCGCGCAGCCGGTTCGCGCGGCGTGTTCGAGGGTGACACCACGCGCGACCGGCTGCGGGAAGTCCAGAAGCCGCGGAGCATTACGCAATGAACCGACTGGCCGGGCCGCGGCGGGCATGGCTGTTCAACCGCCGTGTCGGCTTGGCGCTGCTCTGGACCCTGCTGGTGGTGGCCGTGGCGTTGGCGGTGAACATCGCCGGCATCCATGTGGTCGGCGGCGTCGAGGGCTGGCAGCACTGGCTGCAGGCGCACGCTGGCCATTTCTTGGTGTGGCGGCTGTGCCTCTACGGCGCGACGGCTTACGGCTGGTGGTGGATGCGTCGGCGTCTGTTGCGGCGGGGGCGGGAGCCCTTCCGCGCGACGCATCAGCGCCTGCTGCGCACGGAGATCGCGGCCGTGATCTCCGTGCTCGCGCTGGAAGCGAGCCAACTGATGCGGCACGGCTGAGACCGGGAGGCAGGCATGACGCTCTACACCACGGACTACCTGGAGTATTACCTGACGCTGGTGGCCTGGGTGGTCAATAACGGCATCTGGAACATCCTCGTGGCCAGCGGCGTGTTCGCGCTGCCGTTTGTGGTCATCGTGATCCAGGAATGGCTCAAGGCCCGCAGCGAAGGCGCAGACGAGGGGAACAAGGGCGTGCTGTCGTCGATGCGCATCGAGAACCGGGTGTGGGTGGCGATTGTGGTCATCCTGTTCGCCGGCATCCCGTTCATCCCGCTGGATCTCGCCACCATCAAATTCGACACCACGCGCTCCGCGCAATGTCAGGTCAGCGTCCCGCAGCCCAACGACACGGGCTGGGCCAACGTCTACACCACGCTCGACAATCAGAGTGCGCTGGTGCCGGTGTGGTGGTTCTTCATGCACGCGATCTCGAAGGCGGTCACGGGCGCCGCGGTGGCGGCGATCCCCTGCGGCACCGACCTGCGTCAGATCCGGATGGATGTCGATGCCACGCGCATCGATGATCCGGTTCTCGCACAGGAGGTCGCCGACTTCACGCACGACTGCTACGGGCCGTCGCGCGCCAAGCTGTTCATGAACCGGCCGACACTCTCGGACGAGCAGATGAACGACGTCACCTGGATCGGGTCGAGTTACTTCCTCGACACGCCTGGCTTCTACGACACCTATCGCTCCAAGACCCCACGCACGGCCTGGCCCTACGATGCGACCCGCGACGCAGGGCTTGCACAGGTGGACAGCGGCGGCGGCTATCCGTCCTGCCGGCAGTGGTGGACCGATGGCGGCGAGGGACTGCGCAGCCGGCTGCTGGCACAGGTCGCCCCGGACCTGCTGAGCCGTATCGGGCGCTGGGTGGGCTTCCTGTCGCAGAGCGAGGTCAATGACTCCGTGATCCGCGCAGTCGTCTCACCGCGGCAGCAGAGGATGAACCAGGGCGCCATCTACACCGACTACGGTGGCCAGATCGAGAGGACACTGCCGAACATCGTCACGCGCGGCGCGAGCGACCTGGGGCTGACCGTCGGCGCGCTGGGCTTTTTCCCCGCGATGGACGTGGTGCGCCAGGCGTTGCCGATGGTGCTGACGATGCTCAAGGTGGCGCTCGTCATTTGTATTCCGCTGGTGCTGCTGATCGGCACCTACGACCTGAAGACGGCGGTGACCGTAAGCTGCGTCCAGTTCGCGCTGTTCTTCGTGGATTTCTGGCTCCAGCTCGCACGCTGGCTCGATAGCACGCTCCTGGACGCGCTCTATGGTCGGGGGTTTGGGGCGGACTCGCCGCACGCGAATTTTGATCCGTTGCTTGGTTTGAACAACGCCTTTGGCGACATGCTGCTCAACTTCGTCATGGCGATGATGTTCATCGTGCTGCCGACGTTCTGGGTCATGGCACTCGGATGGGCAGGGGTTCGCACCGGGAACTTCGTGGGCGGTCTCATCACTGGCACGTCCGATGCGAAGTCGGCTGGGGGTAGTGGCTCTCGCCTTGCGATGACGGCCGTATCGAAGGTTGGTGCGAAGTAACGGGCGCTCTCTCGCTTTGAGGCGGCGGCTAACGCTCGTCGGGGTCGCCCATGTCGATCCGCCAGTCATCTCTGTCGTACAGGCCGACGCCCGAGTGTCCGTCGCGAAGTTCCGGTTGCTTCTCGTCGTCCTCGTCGGCATTCCGCGCGAGCCACGCGGTAACCACCGCGAAGACCAGCAGCAAGGCGAGCCAGGATACGGTGTAGAGCAGCATGCCGAGCACGGCCAGCTTGACGATCCCGAGCACCGCCGTCGCCGCGCCCGCAGGCACCCCGCACGCCACCAGCCAGCCGGCGACACGCTGCTCGCGGCGCAGGTATCCACGCCAGGCACGCCCAGCCCCCCGGCCTAGCCGGTGGTTCCAGCGTCCGTTGTGCGTAGTGGTGGTCATGCTCATGTGCCTCGGTTTCAGTGGTGCCTCACCTCGCGGAGCGGCCGGTGGTGACCTGCCCCCCAGCATAGACCGCGATCAGGAGAGCGGGTTGCGGCTGGCAGAGCCGGGTCGGTCTGGCTCGCGTGGTGATTAGATGCGACATCGTAAATAAAACATAATGCTACTTCCGGTACGCGTTAATGCATAGATCTAGGGGGCTGATTGGATTTTGTGCTATTTGTAAATCATGGACGGAAATTCAAGGCATCAGGTAATCAAGCGGCTGCAGGCGGGACTCCCTCGCGGGGCACCGTTCGATCTTGCCACCCTGAGCCAGTTCGGGGTGTCGCCCCAGCTCGCCGCCCACTATGCCGAGGCGGGGTGGCTCGTGCGCCTGGCCCATGGCGTCTACGCCTTCCCGAATGATGAATTCGGGGTCTACGGTGCTCTGGAGTTCCTGCAACAGCGCGTGCCTGGCCTGCATGTCGGCAGCAAGAGCGCCCTGGCCCTGCAGGGGGTGCGGCACAACCTGGGCAGCCGGGAGACGCTGGTGCTGTGGGGCGACGCTCGTTTCGCATTGCCGGCCTGGTTTACCTCGCGCTTTCCGGCACGCTACGTCCACGCCCGCCTGTTCGACTGGCCGGATGCGGCACTGGCCAGCAAGACCCTGGCCACGCCGCCTGGCCTCCCCGAACACCTGCGGGTGGCAGTCCCCGAGCGCGCCGTCCTGGAGCTGCTCTACGAAGCCGGCGTCAAGCAGAGCCTCGAAGAGGCCCGCAACCTTTTCGATGGACTGCGTTCCCCCCGCAAGGACTTGCTCGGGCAACTGCTGTCCTGCTGCACCAGCGTGAAGGCCGTGCGGCTGTTCCTCACCTGGGCGCGCGAGACCAGCCTCGTGAATGTCGACGCCCTGCTGGAGCATTACCCGGTTCGCACCGGCAGCAACACGCGCTGGATGAGCCGGCTCGATGACGGCACCTTGCTGAGCCTGAAACCTCA
>JBDHSK010000055.1:0-4125 GCA_039808025.1 Sphingomonadaceae bacterium
GGCGCGCGCCCTGGTGAGCGGAACCGCGCCCAGGTTGGAGTACAGACCCTGCGTCCCCACGGCTGTCATGTCGTCCAGGCCCGCCACGCCCAACTGCTCCTCAAAGGCGAGGGCCAGCGTGGCGCACTTGAACTGGTTCCCCGCGCTATCGGCGCAGCGGCCGGCCGCGTAGGCGTTATCAGGGTAATTCGTGTTGAGGAAGTTCTGGGCGGCGGCGCTCACCCCCGCCATCCCCTCATCGTGGTGGGTGTAGACGGTGCGGGAGACGGCGACGGTCGTGGTCGAGGGAACACCCCAGCGCAAGTCCACGGGGGTGTTGGCGCTGGTGAAGCGGCGCTCGACTTCCTGCAGGAAGGTTTCGCCGGGCGGCTGGGTGGACAGGGTGTCGCTACTCATAAACAGCCCGGCCAGGGCCAGGTTAAACTGGAAGAGTTGCTGGTCCTCGGTGGGGAACTGCGGCGTGCCAAAGATGCCGACTTCAAACGCGCGGCTCTTGGTGATGCGCAGCCCGGTGACACGGACGGGGTCACTGTAGGTCTGTACGACGTTGGAATCGCTGTCTACGCGACACGTGGTGGCGTCGGGTGAGTCGGGGTTGGCGCAATTGACGTAGCGATCCAGTGTGGCTTGGACCATCCAGACCAGCTTGGCGTTCGTCCACTGGATATCGTTCTGCTGCCCGGGGCCATAGCCCACCTTGGCATAGAACGCCTGCGCGCGGTCGTACTGCGTCACCCCGCCGCCCGTCGTCGTGTTCGCGCTGGTCGTGGCTAACGGAACAATGAGTTTCGTCTGACTGCCATCGCGGAGGACGGTCACACCATAGCGTAGCGCGGAGTTCGCGTCGGGCGGCACATTGGTGTCCACCTGGAGGACGGGGACGAGGCGCATATCGTCGGAGGACTGGTTCAAATCGGCGATGGTTCCTTTATCATCATTGGGCCAGTCGAAGCGGGACGCGCTGAAACGGAGGTGGTCCGGCATGTTTGCCGCTGTCTGCGGCTGAAGCTGGATTTCGATGTACTCCGCCCCGTCGAAGTTCGCGTTCTGGGTTTGCAGGTCGAAGGACGGCCGATAGTCCGTCGTCGAGGTCGGCGACAGGTCGAGAGTGTCGTCCACGCCGTCGCCGTCGTCGTCCATATCCCATAGGTCGGGAATGCCGTCGCTATCCGTGTCAATCACGGGCGACCGGCCACCGGCCGACACCGGCCACTCCTCCAGGTCGCTACGGCCGTCCCCGTTGGAGTCCAGCCGCAGCGGGTCGCTGCGCCATGTCTGCCCCCCGGACTGGAAGCCTGTCACCTCGACGCCGTCGCTCAGCGTGTCGCCGTCCGTGTCAGGGTTATACGGGTCGGTCCCCAGGCAGTTCTCCACGCGGTCGCTCAGACCGTCGCTGTCGCTGTCTACGTTGTCAGCGCCATCGCCGCAGGCGGTGATGCGCTGGGCGGTCGAGCCGCTCGTCTGGGGAGCCAGGGGGCTAGCCGCGCCGGGCAGCAGGTTGCCCTTGGCGGCGTCGGCCGTCTCCAGCCCCAGCGCCTCGGTGATGGGCTGGGCCGAGGCCGCCTGGGCCTGGCGGTCGGTAAAGTCAATCAGCCGCGTGACCTGGAGCAGCGGCCCGCCGACCATACTGATGATGGTGACGGTGACAATGCCTGTGTACAGCGCCCGCCGCCGTCGCCGCACCCGCAGCACCGCGACCATGAACACGCCCAGGCCCAGCAACAGGACCAAGGACGGAAGACGGACGACGGACGCCGGAAGAGATAATAGGGAATACGCAATACGCAATATGGGGGGCAAAGAGGGGTCGCCGGTGGATGCAGAGGTGGCTATTGGTTCGGTCAAGCGCCACGTCCCGTCAGCGGCCTGGACGGGCTGGGGGAGGGCGGCGACCTGGCCGAAGTCGCGGAAGTCCACGACCATCGTGGCGCGCGCGTCATATGACTCGGTGGTTTGCGGAATCGCCAGGGTTAGCGTCTGTCGGCGCGGGAAGCCCTGACCGTCCACCCACAGTTCGCCCTGGCCGCTCAACCGCGTCAATTGGTCGGGCACGGCAATCGTGACTGTCGCCCCAACCTCGCGCTGCACCCGCTCCTGGAGTTGCGCCCGCAGATAGTCCGCGAACCGCGCCCCGTTGACATCAAAGGCGTAGCGGGTGAAGACCTCGCTGGACCCGGATTGAGGCAGGGGGCCGCTGTCCAGCAGCCGCACATTGTCGGCGGCGGCCAGGTAGCTCATGAAGTCCGCCGTGGGCGCGACGGCGCCAACCGGGTTCTGGACCAGTTCCAGCTTGCCGCCCTTGTCCATGAAGGTCTGGTCGCCCTGCTGGATGAGGGTGATGGGGGGGATGCTGGCGACGCCCTGGCTCAACTGAAGCTGGAGCCGGGCGCGGCCTGGCTGTTGAACGTCGCCCTGGACGAGCAGCCCCACGCGCTGTTCCGCCTGGCCTATCATCTCCGGCAGCGGGCGGGGCGTCAGCGTCTGCTGGACGTCCGCGTTGAAGCGGTACGACCCGGCGCGGCGGGCCTGGTCCCAGGCGGCGCGAAAAGACGCGCCGTCTGCCCGCGAGGCGTCAGGGCGAGCCAGCCATAAGCCGCCGAGCAGAGCCACGGCCAGCAGGACCAAGAACACGCGAACCGGGCGCGTAAAACGTGGCATGGTTTTTCTCCCCAGGCATGGTCCGGTAAGTTAGGGTGTGCAACCCTGGTCAGGGCCGTTGGTCGTTTGAGCGCGCAGGAATTCGAGCAGGTTCTCCAGGCTTCGGAACGGGAATTCGTCGCCCGTTTCCACATCTCTGGCGACAATTTGCCAGGGGGTGTTCTGACCGACGCGCCAGAGACGCAGGAGATAGCCGTGATAGGCGTAGCTGTGTTCGGAGCGTTCTTGAGGCATACACCTGGCTCACTGGTGAGGATGCGACGACGTAGTTTCGCCCCAGCATAACATATCTACCGTCAAGATACCAGTGTCTTGCTTCATGACTTAGCATGATAGGCGTCATGCTCCAACGTGATGACGGTCACGTAAACGCTTTTACTGTTCCAGGCGTCTGTGCTATGATAGTAGGGGGCGACCGCCGTGGCGCTCCTGATCCCCGTTACAGGTGTCGTACAAGCCGTATGCGACCGACCCTTGAGCCTGGTGTGCTCCGCGTGGTCCAGATTATGACCTTGGCCCAGGTCATCGGCATCCCCTTGCTCCGCCGCACGGTGGGCGTCGGCCAGGGGATAGACGTGCCGCTAGCGCCGTTTCTGTTGGTGACTATGCCTGTCCCCCTCCTCCTCGCCGCCCTGGCCTGGATACCGTCACTCCGGCGGGGGCTAGGCGACACCTTTCTGCCCGTCATCCTCGGCCTCGGTTCTGTCAATATTGTTATAGAGAAGTATCTAACTCTCACCTGGCTCGTACCGCCCGCCGTGCGAGAGCTAAACGGCTTGCTGCTGCTGGTCCGTCTCTGGATCCTGTTTCATGCCATCACTCTGCTGGTGGCCTGGCAGTATTCGCTGCGCTGGACGCTGCTGACCGCGTTGGGCCTCTCACTGGCCGACGGCCTCTTGAGTTGGCCGTTTATCCCGACGACCAGCCCGCTCCACCCCCACTTCCTCTTGTTGTTCATCGCTCGAACGTTCAGTGTCACATTCGTCGCGCTCGGCATCGGCTGGCTGCTGCAGCGGCAACGGGAGCAGCAGCAGGCGCTGGCCGCCGCCAACCTCAAATTGACCCACTACGCTCTCACCGCCGAGCGGCTGGCTGTCAGCCAGGAACGCAACCGCCTGGCCCGCGACCTCCATGATACATTAGCCCACTCGCTATCCGCCCTCATCGTCCAGTTGGAAGCGGTCGAAGCGGTCTGCGAGAAAAACCCTCAGGCCGCTTATGGCATGGTCGAACGCGCCTTGTCCCTAGCGCGCGCCGGCTTGAGCGAGGCGCGGCGCTCGTTGCAAGCCTTACGGGCTAACCCGTTGGAGGAGGTCGGGCTGGTTGTCGCGGTGAGCAATCTCGCCCGCGCTACGGCCGCCCGCGCCCACCTGGCGCTGGACCTGGTGGTACCGGCCCAGCTAGACGGCTTGTCAGCGGAGCAGGAGGACTGCCTCTATCGTGTCGCGCAGGAGGCGCTGACCGACG
>JBDHSK010000056.1:0-4084 GCA_039808025.1 Sphingomonadaceae bacterium
CGCTGCTTAGTCTGGTCGAAATAGAGATACCACTTATCTTTACGAATAACTCCGATATGGCTGTCTACTGCCGCAAGAATATCTGACGACCCTCGCATTTCATTACCAGAGCCACCATTCATTGCTCCTTGTTTTCGGTTGTGCTGCGTCACTAATACAGCTACATCTGCTTCGGTAAATCGTCGCAGCTTCCTAAAGACCTTAGACATCTCACGAGCACTGTTTTCATCGGCATCGTGTATGCGTATCAGAGCGTCAATTATGATGAGCTTGATATTTCGTGCTTCACACGCCAGTAAGGTTGCGTCTATGTGTTTGTCGTCGAGCTGGAAGCCCTGTAATGCTACGAAGTGTATCGGCAGGTCAGCAGTTGCTCCTAGTTGGTACAAACGTTTTTGCAATAGCCGTTCGCCGTTCTCTTCATCAATAACCAATACGCCGCCTTGTTGAGTGCTGAATTGACCGAATAGGGGCTCTCCTCGTGCCACAGACAGTGCGATTTCAAGCAATGTATAGGTCTTGAATGAACGTGATGTGCCAGAAAGAATTGTTATCGAAGCGTCAGGTATAAGCCTGTCTACGATGTACTCTTGCTCAGGGTAATATTGGCTCATTAGTTGTTCGATTGTCTTAAAATTATTCATATTGTTTTGTCCTTTGCTGTCTATTCTTGGACGCACTTAACAAGCCCAGTCATGGGATAATCCCAGCTAGTTTGGTGCAATAGAAAGCCGTAGCCCATTTTTCTTAGGCTCTTACGAGTTGCTAATAAAGACTGTTAGTTACTGATTACTACTTACTAATTGAGAGTGCTTACTCCTTTGGGTGTTATGGTTGTTATGCTGTTGGCTTTCCGTAGTGCGGCTACCGTCAGACCCTCTTGCTTATAACTATTTAGGGGATGTAGCTCGCAATGCGTAATTGCTTGTTGCCAACTATAAGGCGGGTTGTGTTAGCGACTTTCTAGTGATTGTTTCTAAATGTTAGTGGATGTTATTAACAGGGGTAGACAAATAAAAAAAGCCCCCGAAGTAGGGGCTAATTATTTGCGTATTTCTAAACCAATCGCTCAATATCGTTGAGAAAAGTTTTCTCTTTTCGCCGTAACAGCAAGTCATTTTTTAGTTCGAGTGAGTCTTTTGCTTTTTTATTCACACGCCTAACGGCTTGTTCAACTGCTCGTGGGTCATCATTGTCGTATTTTCCAGCAGCTTCTAGGACATTCAAGTCTAACTGGGGTTCATCTTGTTCTTCAAAAACTAGTTTACAAACATAATATTCTAACGATTGGTCAGGAATATTCAACTGGCGATGATTTCGATAAATGATGCTCTTAACTGAATCAAACTGTATTGCTCTATCGGCTACATTCTGGATAGTCCGATTTTTAATTTTAGCTGTGTTAATATTCCAAATTAACATGCCTATACCAACGACAAATAGCAAAACATATATCCATATAAAGAATTCGGTTATTTTCGGGTCAATATCTAGTTTTGTGACGGCAAAAAAGTTTAATTTATCCATTTATCCTTATTGTACTTTTTTATTGTGATTTTGTGAAAAGCCCACTGTTCCGCCTTTGTTATTGAATAAATATTTATAATAAAAACTCTTAAAAATCGGACTGCTCATCACTACCAGTAATTTTGTGAAAAATACTATATAATAAGGTTGTCTTACGCTTAAAAAATATAGCAGTTGATTAGTTGCAGTTGGTCTGCGCGTTTTGCCTATAAATAGGGCATCGTGTAACCAGTTGGCAAAACCAACTGCTATGGGCGTAAGACACCTCACGGTGTCCTTTTTGTTTTCAGGAGAGCCCCGTGGAGATAACTAATTAGCCTAAAGGAGGGCTCAAATGGACAAAAATAGTGGCAAAAAAGCGTGGTACAAAAAATGGTGGGTATGGGTCTTAATTGTTATCGTACTTATTGGTATTGGCGGCGCAATGGGAGGCGGTGATTCAGCCCCAACAAGTGGTGGCAACAACAGCAGTAGTGCAGACAACAAAGCCGAAGAAGAAAAGACCGAGTTCGCAGTTGGCGAAACGGCAACCTTTGACGACAAGTCAATTACCGTTACCGAAGTTCAGCGTAACTATGATACGGGTAACCAGTTTGCTCAACCCGAATCAGGCAAAGAGTTCGTTATTGTAACTGTTAATATCGTGAATAATAGCGATTCTAATCTCGACTACAATACCTTCGAGTTCAAGATGCAGGATTCTAACGGCGTTCAGCAGAGCGAAGCAATTACTGCACTTTCAGAAGGCAAACTCAACAGTGGCTCACTCGCCAAGGGAGGTAAAGTTACCGGTAAACTCGCCTACGAAGTGCCGAAAGATGACGCAGGTTTGAAACTCCTGTACCAGAACTTTAGTTTCTTCGATAACAAAGCTATTACATTTAATTTGCAATAGTAGGGAAATAGCAGGAAGAATACCCGCTTTGATAGGCGGGTTTTCTATGCTTTAGGGCGTATTCTGAGCTTGTCTCGGTGCTTTGGAGTGGTTATTAGCTTCATTGTTATTGCCCTGAGATAGTCTTTATATAATAATGTAAACAAGATGGACGAAAATAAACAGGAAAACTATGCACAAAAAAGTACCCGGCCTTCCATTATAAGAGGGCTTTTGCTCTGTCTGGCCATCGTGGCACTTTCTCTCGGCATAGGTACCGGTGCGTGGTTACTTCTACGGGCACCCGTAACCTACGGCACACCTGGAGAAAGACTCAAAGAAGATAGTAAAAAAACTCTTCAAGGGTATCAAGCTGATGCAGATGCACGAAAGATGGCAGTAGAATTAGTCAGCTCATATGGGAATAAGGTTAAGACCACCCCTTATGGCTTTAGTGCACGAACATTACCTGGCTATAAATTTAAGGTACCAGTCGACGAGTCAAAAGGGGTTCGTACGGTCATTGATGATATCTCTGATGGAGATGTGGACTCTACAGCTAAGAAGGTTGAAGCAGACCTAAAGGTGAAAGGTTTTACCTACAAAGAATATGAAATAGGTGATAGCTACTACATAAGCAAAGACTTTATCTGTGATATTATCGCACTTACTGCGGCAGATTTACGCACTTCTGGCACTAGTGCGGCAAATGACGATGACCCCGAAGTCGAAGCACCGTTTGTGCAAGTTGCCTGTGTATCCATCGCAGACTATGTAAAAAGTGCCGAATTTTACAAGCCCCTTTACGACGCTATTGTTGCCGATACCACCCATCAGTATTGGGAGATTACCATGTTACCAAGAAAACCGATAGAGAGCCCCGTAAAGGGATATTGGCGACTTGAAGCTGCGGGCATATCGCTTGCAGATACTAATGCATCACTCGAGCATGGGGTATCTAATCGTGCATGGTTCTACAAGACACCTACTAGTAACGCATGGCATTTACTTAAAGGCAGTGTCTCGAATATACCCTCCTGCGAGGCTATCGAGAAGAATCAAGACACAAAGAAAGCGTTTAATGGTGCTGAGTGTAGAGATGTCGTTCGGACAAACGGCACTAGTACGACGAGGGAAGTAGAATGAGCAATATTCTAAATAAACAGCTACCAAAAAGTTAGTCGTATCTCTACTATCTTTGATAGCTATTGGTGTAGGCTCTGCGTTGGTCGCCTTTCTGCTTCTTGTACGATTCCCTTCTGTGGGGATAGCGGAGGTAGACCTCGTCGAAGTGCATAGCGACTTCTCGACAATTCGGATTCCTCGACAATGGCAGCAATTTCCAGTAAATAATGGTGTGCAATTCGGCAATCTCTTACGAGATGGCTCGTCCTCGGCAACGGTTACGGTGTTAGATACTGGCTTTTTCCAAACTAATCTTGTCGATGCACCGACAAAAGATGTAACCAATGCACTAACTTACGCCTCTAAGTTAACGGAGCTCGCCTCAAAAGAGGACGCTAACTGCACGGATAAGAAAGATTTAATTACAAGCTCAAGCTTCTCGAAATTTAATAGTAATACGAGAGAGTTAGTGCGAAAAAGAGTTGAATGCTCCACTCCAAGCGGAAAGCGTGTCATAAATGACCTTCGAATTGCGGTTGGTCGGGATGGACAGATGCG
>JBDHSK010000057.1:0-4043 GCA_039808025.1 Sphingomonadaceae bacterium
CGGCTGCCGAACTTGGCGCGCATTTGGTCGACAATGGCGTCTTTCACTTTGAGCGCGCCGAAATGCGTGTTGTTGATTGCCGCATTATTCTTGCTGCTGAATGACACCGCCAGGCTGTCATCGGCATTCAAATGCGTAGACCAGTCGATGCGCTGCACGCCATCGTAGAGATCCTGCTGCGATTTCACCTCGAAGCTGCCGAGCAGCAACAACACGCGGCTCGCAGTGCGCAGCCATAAACAAGCTTGATACGCCAGCGCCAGATCGCCTTGGAATGCCACCCCGGCGAGTTTCTGTTGCACGTTTTTGCCGCCGAGTGCCTGGATTTCATTGGCGAGTATGCCTTCCATCGCTTTCGGCGTGGTGGCGAAGAGTTGGTATTGCGTCATGGTTCACGGTGTGTGCGGAATAACCGCGTAGGATACTTGAATGTGCCGCCGCCGCGCTGGCTTTTTTGAACCGGATGGCTCAGCGTGTGACGGTGACTTGCTCTCGGGCGTATTCCACTACTTGGCCGTTGCGGATCTTGCAAGTTTTGCGCAGCTCAACCTGACCATCCACCTTGACCTTACCCTTGGCGATCACGGCCTTGGCTTCGCCACCGCTCCCGCACAGGCCGGTGATCTTCAGCAGATCATTCAATGCAATCGTGTCGTGCCCTTTAAGACTGAATTCACTCATGGCTGCCTTGTTTCAATTGGATGTAGAGGGCTTCGACTTTCTCTCTGGCCCACGGCGTTTTGCGCAGAAATTTCAAGCTGGACTTGATGCTGGGATCTTGCTTGAAGCAATTGATATCGATCCTTTGGGCCAGCCCCTCCCAGCCATAGCGCGTATGCAGCTCGGTCAGCAGTGCTTCCAGGGTAACGCCTTGTAAAGGGGCATTGGTTTGCGGGTGTTTGTGGCTTTCAGGGGCGGGCATCGTTGCAAAGGGGAATTGTTAACCGGGTTGTATTATACGGGCTGCATCCGTTTGAACACGAGGCATTTAAAATCTTGCCAGATATTTTTCATACCCAGCGTGCAACCTGTGGGTTGAGCGGTTTAACAATTCATGCGCTTAGGGAGCATTTCTTTGTGACGGGTCTTTTTTAAAAGCAGGCACCAGCTTGTGCGGGTCGATAGCAGCCCGCTGATTTTGCGTGGCGGATGCCCACCAGGTGAGCTGCGCGAAGGATCGGGCAAAATAATTCGCCCATCTTTCCGCGTCAACAGACGCGAGAAACCTCCCGTCTTCGGCGAACACTTCCTGCGCCTTCGGGACATGGATCATCGCCGAAACCGGCAAGCAACCCAATTCCGACAAAAAAGACCGCATCCCCACCGCCGCCCTGACACCGCCCCATTGCCCAGCCGAATAGGTGACAATCGCGCTGGGTTTGTACGAAAACAGCGAGCTGCCGAAGTGATTGAGCAAATGCGCTAAAGCCGGGCTCAGCGAATGATTGTATTCCGGACTCACCATGACATAGCCATCCGCTGCTGCAATCTTGTCCGCCAAGGTTTGGAGTTGAGCGGGTGCTTTACCCTGTGCGTAAGCAAAGTGCGGCTTGAATATCGAACCCAGATCAAAATCCAGCGGATCGATCAGCTCCGCTGAAATGTCACCTTGATGAAGCTGCGCCAGACAAGCTCTGGCGACTCGCAAGCCAAGCCGTGGAGGGTTGGGGGGTGAGCTGTCTCGGACTGTTCCAAGAAATATTAGGAATTTCATCGATATCCTATGGCGAATTGGTTTGGCCTTAATCGTTAGGCCACGTTACTTGGATTGATTCTGCATTTTTTCTTTAAGCCTTTCCGCGATGTCTGTTGCGCTTGGATTTGCATCAGGATCGTCTGAGAATATGTCTGCAAGAACGGCTATGTATGCCTCTCCAAGGCCGACAGTGATGGCACTTGCGGTTGCTGCGGAAATCGCACCACCAAAAATTGTCCCTGCACCAGGAAAAAATTTCATTAGATTGACGACAATTGTTCTGCCAACAAATGTGGCACCGCCTACGCCAATTGCGGATGTTACCAAGGTGCTTAGTGTTGCTTTGGAAAGCTCTAAACCAAAGACAGATGTTATTCCAGCGATCATGCCAATCTGAATTGGCGCAAGAATTGCGGCATCAGAGAATGGAATGGGGCTTGCTCCAGCGGCTGCGGCGGCAGTTGCAGTTCCGGCGACAATTATGTGTGCCTGCGATTTCTTGTAATTGATATTGGCCTTCTGTGCTGCAGCCAAGGCCCTACGCTTTCCCTCAGGAATAACCTCTGATGTTAGCTCTATAAGGCTATCGAGGCCGGTGGGTTTCAGTGTGTACCCGTCATCAAGTTCTTCTTGAATCGCACGAACTCGAATTACATTTTTTGATTCTGGTAATAACTTAAGAACTTCATTTCTGAATCCCCCATCACTCCTTGCTTTTGTTATGACGGCAATCAACGGGAGATGCCTTGAAAGCATGTCATGCAGATCAATCTCAGCGCTCTCAACTCGACGCCCATCCTCCTGAATGCAAAGCCAAGCAACATGGATGTGCCTGTTTGAATCCCTATCGCTGCAGCGATCTTTGATTATTTTTTCCAGCTCGGACAGGGTCTCTTCAAATTGAGACATTTCTAGTCCTCGTGTGTCGAAGATAGTGATTGGAACACCATCTTTTGTAATTTCACGGGTGTATTTTGTGACAGGTCGCCCTTGTCCCGTTTCTGCAAGATTCTGTTGAAATACAGCATTGATCAAAGTGCTTTTTCCGACACCAGATCGACCGGCAATCAGGATATTTATGTTTCCTCGCTCAGTTGCGGCTTTCTGAATTGCTTCTTTTAGTAAATCATCTAGGTTTTGCATGGTTTTCCTTGTTGATCGTGATGCTGCATGGCCTAACACAATGTATACGACACTTAACTGATGTCGTGTCATCATGGTTAAGAGTCGATATCTTGTTGTTAAAAAGCATTAAGGTTTATAGTAATTGGACAAATTCTGTCAGCCAAAATGCTATTGCCTTTTATAATAAGAAAATCGTCGCCAACCCCAGAAAAATAAAGAATCCGCCGCTGTCCGTCACGGCGGTGATCATGACGCTGGAGCCGATGGCCGGGTCGCGGCCGAATTTGCGCAGGGTGAGCGGGATCAGGACGCCGAGCAGCGCGGCGAGCAGCAGGTTCAGCACCAGTGCCAGGGTCATGACCAGACCGAGTTCGGCGTTCTGGTAGATGGCGAAGGTGAACAGGCCGACGATGGTTCCCCACAGCAGACCATTGACGATACTGACGCCGACTTCCTTGGTGATGAGTTTCCAGGCGCTGCTCGTATTGATTTGATCCAGCGCGAGCGCACGCACGATCATGGTGATGGTTTGGTTGCCGGAGTTGCCGCCGATGCCGGCGATGATCGGCATCAGCGCGGCGAGCGCGACCAGTTTTTCGATGGAATCTTCAAACAGACCGATGACGCGCGAGGCGATGAATGCGGTGACCAGATTGACGGCCAGCCAGACCCAGCGGTTCTGCACGCTCTTCAACACCGGCGCGAAAAGATCCTCTTCTTCGCTCAAACCGGCCAGGTTCAACGCTTCGTTTTCAGCTTTGTCGCGGATGAAATCGATCACGGTGTCGACGGTGACGCGGCCCAGCAGTTTGCCGTCGTCATCCACCACGGAAGCGGAGACCAGGTCGTAGCGCTCGAACGCATTGGCGGCTTGCTGCGCGACGTCATCCGGGTGCAGTGTGATCATTTCCCCGGTCATGACATCGGCGACCAGCGTGTCCGGATCGCTGACCAGCAGGCGGTTGATCAGCAACACGCCTTTCAGTTGTTCATTGCGGTCGACGACGAAGAGCTGGTCGGTATGATCCGGCATTTCCTCCAACCGGCGCAGATAGCGCAATACCACTTCCAGCCGTACATCCTCGCGGATCGTGATGACATCGAAATCCATCAGGGCGCCGACGGAATCCTCCGGGTACGACATGGCGGCACGTACTTGTTCGCGTTCTTCCACGGGCAGCGAGCGGAAAACATCGTCCATAACTTCCTGCGGCAAATCCGG
>JBDHSK010000058.1:0-3902 GCA_039808025.1 Sphingomonadaceae bacterium
TAGGCGAATATCGTCTACTGCAGCGGCTCCAGGAGAAGGTGGACACGCTGCGGGAGGTCGAGTTTGCGAATTGAGGCGTACTTCGAGCAGCTACGCCAGTCCATCGGAAGCTGCCCTGTGGTTCAACTCTCGAATGTGACCTACGACAAGCGAGGAACACATGAGGGTTTCATTCGAGGTGATCTGCTGTTTGTGGACGGCTCTGTGCTGTACTTACGCGAGTTTGTAGACGTTGAAACAACTGTTGACCGCCTCGCCTATGCCTATCAGTATATGGACTCCGCCCAGCAGCTTGTGTTCCGCTACGACAACACGGGCCATCACAAGAAGCTGAACCTCCCGACGTATCCCCATCACAAGCATGTCGGCAGTGAATCGAACGTAGTTGCTTCGTCAGCGCCAACCCTGACGGATGTACTGACTGAGATTGAAGGTTTAGTCAAGGTACTATGACCGAAACTTGACTGTGTTGTTCGGGCTCCTCTATTTGCGCTTCTGCTGGTTCAGCAGCCACGCCGCCTCTGCCATGCGCTGTTGCTCCTCTTGCTCCTTGAGTCGCTGTTCTCCTTTGGCAATCAAGTCGGGTTGCACTGTCACGGCTGGCCACGGATCACCCTCCATCCATGACCATTGCTTACCACATAGGAGACAATTATAGTTGTACCTTGTCGTAGTCTCATCCTGAGAATACTTAGATACTAGCCAGAGTGGCAGCCCTAAAAATATCACTATGATGCCTAAGCCACTTAGTTTACCACCAAGACTGTTCTCATACATAAGAGGCAGGAAGCCTAGCAGGCCAATTAGGATACACAGCCAAAAATAACAGCCAAAGCTATACTGTCTTCCTGTCTTTTTATCAATCGTGGCTGTCTCCGTTGAGACTTTATACCCTCCACAATTCGGGCATTGTACCTGGCTCATTGAATACCTCCTTACGAGCAAGCTTGTCTTCTCTTACAAATAGAATACCATAAAATGCCCCCCGTCAATAAGTCAGGTTTAAAACTTCTGCGCTAGCAAAAGGTAGCGTCCCCGGCAATGCATAGTGCATTGCCGGGGACGCTCGCGTACCATCGAGTTGCAGGTCGGTCTACTTGCGGCCCTGCGCCAGCCCCTTGCCGACCAGGTAGGCATAGCTCTCGCGCACGGCCTGGGTCATGTCGGTGGCGCAGCGGTCCAACTCGACCACCGCCCACTCGATGTTGGGCGCCGCCGCCTCCAGGATGCCCGCGATGTCCATCATCCCCTGGCCCAGCGCCACGTGCGGCTCCTCGCGCACGCCCGGCCCGTCCTTGATGTGCAGCAGCGGCGCGCGCTGCCCCAGCCGCTTGACTAGCGGAACCGGGTCGGTCCCGGCCACTTTAGCCCAGTAGGTGTCAATCTCCCAGAAGATGGCCGGGTCGAGGCGTTCCAGCAGGATGTCGAAGGCCAGCCGCCCGTCCACGTGGCCGAACTCCCACCAGTGGTTGTGCAGGCCGAACTGGAGGCCATGGGTCTGCGCCACCTCGTAGGCGGCGTTGAACTCGTCGGCGCGGCGGTGGATGCCATCTACCGAGGTGAAGTTCTCCGCTCCTGTCCCCGCCACGATGAGCCGCTTCGTCCCCAGCGCCAAGACGTTGTCAATGGCCTCGTTCTGGCGCTCGCCCAGTGGCATAGGTGAGTGGGCCGCGCAGACCTCAAGGCCCAACTCCTTGAACAGGCGGGCCGCCGCCTGGGCCGTCGTGCCGGGGAAGCCGGCCGTCTCGACGCCGACGAAGCCCATGTCGGCCACCTGGCGGACCATCGCCGCGTAATCCTGGGCCGCGCTCTCGCGCAGTGTGTACAACTGCAAAGCGATCGGGGCGGTCATCCTAAATATCCTTTCGATTAACTCTCGCCACTCTCGGCCTCGGCGCGCGCCTGGTCCAGCTTCTCGGTGAGGGTGTTGTAGTGGGGCGGGTACTGGGCCGTGTAGCGCAGGAAGTTGGGGATGGGGTAGCGGATACCGCCCTTGTGCGTCCCCTCCAGCCCCTCCATGATGTCGGCCATCCAACTCACCGGCACGCTGAACGCCATCTCGTGTTCCTCGGTCTGGGCGAAGACGCGGTCGCCGTAGCAGGGCAGGATGACGTTGGGCTTGTCCTTCTGCATGGTCGTAATCACCGCGTCGGCGCAGTCAATCCGCCCCGAGAACGACGCTTCGAGTCGACCGCCCGTCTTCCACAGCGCCGCCGTGACCAGCCGCATCACCTGGGCCGACGTGCCGTAGATGAGAACCACGTCGGGCACGAAGTCGCAGCGGTGCAGCGGCGCGAGGACGATGTAGTCGTACTGGCGGTAGGGGAACTTGTCCACCGCCGCCTCGGTCATCGCGCCGGCGGCCGGCGTCGCCGTGTACATGCCCGCGCAGGCGTGGCCTTCCTCGAAGAAGTCTACCCGTGGCGTAAAGCCAAAGACGGCCTTGGCTAGCGGACACGACAGGTCGTCCACGCCGATGGCGATGGGCCAACCGTAGCGGCGGGCGAGGGCAAAACCCTGGCAGATGGCGGTCTGGAAGCCCAGGTCGGCGGCCGGACGGCGCACCTTGGGCGGCAGCGGTTCGCCAGGCCGCACCATCTTGACCGCGATGGGAAACGACGCGGGGCGAATATGCTTGTCAATGGCCGCCGCGAAATCGGCTACACTGACGGTGGTTAGAGTATCCATGCCTTTCCTCCTGGCCCTCGTAGACAGTTGCCAAAACCGTCAGGGCCTTTGTCACGACCACTCGGGCGCTTCGCACTCGGGACACTGGATTTCGATGAACTCCAGCCAGCCGCGAATGTCCTTCACCGTCGGCGGGCGGTCGTCCGGCCCGACCCAGACCGACCAGTAGACGCGCGACGAGCGGCTAGCGATGTGGACGGCCAGCCGGGGGCCGTTGACCGCCTCGGCTGGTCCCAGCAGGGCCGCCACGGCGCCCGTTTCGTCGGCCAGGACCGGAAAGGGCAGGCCGTACATCTGCTGGAGGGACTGGGCGGCTTGCAGCGGCCCTTCCACCACGACCAGGGCCTGCGCGTTGTCGTCGGCCAGCGCCGTCGCCTCCGCCGCCAGGGCTGACAGGAGTTGGTCCGTACCCGCGCTCAGTCCTTGCAGCACAATCAAGACAATGTTGCGCCGGTTGCGGTAGTCGGACAGGCGCACCCTTCGCCCATCCACCGTCGGCAGGTGGAAGTCGGGCAGCATCTGGCCGGTGGTCGGATAAGTAACAGTTGACATCGGTATCTTCCCCGTTCTAGCGTCTCAGCCCGGCAGGGCGGTCAGACGGCTTTCAAACTGCTCGACTTCCTCATCGGGGCGGAGCTTGAAGCGGTGCATACTCGGCACCGGACAAATCAGGTTGAAGGTCGTTATCTTGGAGTTAATCAGGGCGACCTTCTCGCGGTAGCGGCGCACGACGCTGACGCGCGCGTTGAGAATCACCTGGCGTTTCGGCCCGCGCTTCTTCTCAGGCAGGCGGGGTAGCTCGGCCACCGCCTCGGCGTCCCACGTCAGGTGGCGCTCCAGCATCCGCTGCGCCTCGTGGATGGCCTGGCGTATCTCCTTGTCGCGCTCGATCCACTCGGGGACGTAGCCCGCGTTGGACATGGCTTTGTAGGCCATCTCCCAGTCGCCCGCCCAGGGGTTGCCCTGGAGGTTGAGCGGCTTGCCCTGGCCGCGCAAGTTGTCGAAGTCGCCGCGCTCCTGCGCCTCCTTGACCTGCTCCTCGACGGCGTCCAGCCACTTCTTCTCTGGGCTGGGCGCCTCCTCTCCCTTGGGGCGATACTTCGGGGCAATCGGGTTATAGTCGGACATCAGATAGCTCCGTAAATCAAGCCTCCTCTTTTGGAGGAACTAGTACCTTGACAACCTTAAATTGACGGATAGAGTTTTTTGAGTTT
>JBDHSK010000059.1:0-3894 GCA_039808025.1 Sphingomonadaceae bacterium
GCATTGGCGAGCTTTGGATCGTACAGCACGGCCTGCTCGAGGATCGACACGGCGGCGGCCGGCTGGCCACGCAACAGAAGGATGTAGGCCTTACTGCTGAGCGCATTGGCGTTGCGCGGGTCGCTTACAAGGGCCCGATCGAGGTAAGCCAGGGACTTGTCGAGGTCTCCGTTGCGGCCGTGGAGGCTGGCCAGATTGCCGAGCATGCGCGAGTGCCGGGGGTCGATGCGCTCGGCGCGCGCGTAGGCGTCCAGCGCTCCGTTGCGGTCACCGAGCTTGTCGAGGAGATCGCCGAGATCGGCCAGATCGTCGACCCCAGCCTTGCCCAGCGTATCGACGCGCCGATAGGCCGCGGCCGCGGTGCGCAGATCTTGAGCTGCCGTGCTGTGGATCGCCAAGGTGCGCCAGGCGCGTGGCTCTTCAGGCGCCAGCTCGGTCAATTGGCGGGCATCAGCCACTGCGCCCGCTGCGTTGCCACGCCGGGCACGCAGCGCTGCGCGCTCGAGGCGCGCTTCGAAGAGTGTCGGATCAAGCTCGAGCGCACGTTCTAACACCGTCGCGAGCTCGTCGTCACGCAGTGTTCGCGCCAGGGTCATACCGAGCTTTTCCCACCCTTCTGCAAAACCGGGGTCGGCGGCCACCGCCTTGCGGAAAGCGTCCTCGGCGGCGGCGTACCGCTGACGGTTGTAGTCGGTGATGCCGAGTGCGAGCCAAGTGGGCGCATCGGTCCTCGCGTCGCCACGGCCAGTGGCGAGTGCACGATGGGCCTCATCGGCGCGCCCCGCCTCGGCCAGGAGTCGGGCCAGTGCGTTGCGCGCCTCCTCGCTGTTCTGGTTAAGGTCGAGCGCGGTTTGGAAGGCGCGTTGCGCCGCGTCGGAGTCGCCGAGCGCACGGCGGATGCTGCCGAGCAGATTCCAATAGCCGTAAGAGAAAGGGTCGAAGGCGAGTGCGCGTTCGATGTTGGACAAAGCGGCTCGAGCATCGTCAGCCTTGAGCAGCCAGTGCGCACGCGCCGCGGCTACGCTCGCATCGCCGGGCTGGAGGGCCTCTGCGCGCGCCAGTGCCTGCTCGGCCTCGGCATGACGCCCGGTTTCATAAAGGGTAATGGCGAGGACGCGCCAGCTCTCCGCGGAGTGCTCATCGAGGCGGAGCGCCTCACGCAGTGCGGGCTCGGCGTCCTTCGGTCGTCCAAGACGGACTGTCGCGCGCGCGAGCTCCTGGTGTGCGCGTGCGGAGGTCGGCTGTGCAGAGATCCAACGGCGTGCATGGCTTTCGAGCTCCACCCACCGCGCCGCAGCGCCCAGGGCGACGGCATCGGCAATCCATTGCGGTTCCGCAGCGGGGACGTCGGACGGCGGCGGCGGAGCTACGCTGCGATCGGCGAGTTCGTTGATCCAGTCCGCCGGCAGCGCCAGGTTGAGGTTCTGGCCGGCACTGAACACACTGGTGGTCAAGCCCACCAGTCGGCCCTCGGCATCGAACAGCCCGCCGCCGCTGGAGCCCGGAGACTGTGCGGCGCTGCTGAGGATCAGCCGTTCGCCATCCACGGTCGGGAAGTGTGAGACCAGGCCGCTCGTCACCGCCAGGCCGAAGCCCAGGGGATTACCGACTGCATGCACGCGCTCACCCGGTAAGACGGTCGCCAGCGAGCGGATGCGCACCGACGGCGCCTGCAGTCCGTCGACCGCGAGCACGCACAGGTCACGGCTGCGATCGGCTTTGACCCAGCGTGCCGATAGCTCAGCGGCACCATGTTGTACCTTCAGCCGGTCCGCATCGCGGACGACATGGCAATTGGTCGCCACGTGCCCACGGCTGACCACCACGCCACTGCCTTGACCGCTAGCGGTCCCGCCATCGACTTCTGCGATGACCGTCACCACCGACGGTGCGACTCGGGTGAACACCGGCTGGGCGTCGTCGGCCGCAGCCGCCGGGGCAGCGGAACAGACCGCGAGGAGGAGCAACAGCGCTGGGGCCGGAACGTGACTCGGAATGCAGGCACAGCGTGTGGAAACGAGACGGAGTTTCATTGCGGGCGGGCCTCGTCGGGGTGGATGGTGGCGAGATAGGCGCGCTCGGCCATGGCGGCATCCAGGCTGCGTAGGTTGCCGTGTGCGCGGACGAGGTCGGCACGGCGGCCCGCTGCGCGGTACAGGATCATCAACGCATTCCACACCCGTGGCTGGCCTGGATCGAGTGCAAGCGAGCGCTCGAGCGCCTCAATTCCCTCGGGTGCCCTGGCTGCGAGCACTTGCGCATAGCCGAGCTGGCGCCAGATCCGCGGTTCGTTCGGATAAGCAACGGACAGATCGCGGTTAATCCGGATCGCTTCATCGAGATGGCCTCCATCCTTCAGTGCGACCGCCAGCCAGTAGCGATGGTCGGGATCGTCCGGAGCGATCCGTACCGCCTCGCGCATTGCAGCGATAGCCTCGGGGAAGCGTTCCAGCACGAAGAGCGCTTTGCCGAGCTCGGTCCACGCACGGGCCGGCTCGGACGGCCCCTTCGCCAGGCTGGCACGGAACAGCTCGCTCGCCGCCTGTGGCCGACCCAGCAGCGCAGCGGTTGCGCCGCGCCAGAACAAGCCGTCGGCGCTGTCGGCAAGCTCTGACGGGAAGCGGGCGAGCAGCTTGTGGGCACGCGTACCATCCTGCGCGAACAGGAGCGCTTCCACCAGGCGCCAGCGCAGTTCTGGCCGTGAGGGGTAGAGGCGAACCAACCTGCTCCATCCTTCCGCGGCTACTCGATGGTCGCCGCGCTGGCCGGCAAGCGAGATCAAACCCAGATGGGCGGACATTTCCCACGGATCGAGCGCAAGCGCCTTGCGGTAGGCCGTTTCTGCCTCGCTGACGCCACCACTACCATGGTGTGCCTGGCCGAGCAGCGACCACGCTGCGGCGCTTTCGGGACGGGTTCCGACGAGCGCGGCGGCTGCTTCCCGCGCCTCGGCGAAGCGCTGCTGACGAAGCAGGGCTCCGGCTACACCAAGCTCAGCCACCGTCATGCTACCCGCCCGAAGTACCGCATGGCGCCAAGCAGCCTCCTCGCCGACGAAGTCACCTTGCATGCTGGCTGCAACCGCTCGCCAAGTCCAGCCGTCAGCATCCTCCGGGTAAAGCCGCGTCCATTCCATAGCCAGGCGGACGAGCGCTTCGCCGTCCCCTACACGCGCCAGCCGCGGCGCACGGTCGCGCAACGACTGGAGCGCCGTATCAGTGTCGTGGCGCGCTTCAATCATGCTTGCCCAGGCCGCTGGCATAGCGAAATTCACGTTCTGGCCTTCGCGCTGGCGATAGTCGATGACGCCGAGCAACCGGCCCTGCTCGTCGAGCAGCGCCCCACCTTCAGAACCAGGAGAGACCGGCGCGGAGAACTGCAGCAACTCGCCGCGCTCGCCGCCACCGAGTCCCGAGATCACGCCTTCAGTCAAACCAACGCCGAAGCCGAGCGCATCGGAAAGCGCGTAAATCCGTGATCCAACGCGGGGCTGTGCGCCCGCTGGCGCTACAGCCAAACTCCGCGCATTCGCAGACGCGCTCAGCAGGCAAAGGTTACGCCCGCGATCCCGCGCAATCACGCGGGCGTCGACCGTCCGCCCACCTGCTTCGGCGAGGCGGATCGCATCGCTGCCGTCGAGCGGGCTACACAAGGTCACGAAGCGCTCCGTGGCGACCGCAATCGCGCTGACGGTGCCGATGGGCGCGCCTTCGGCATCGAACGTCCGTACCGTCAGCACGCCGTCGCGGACGGCCGTGAACAGCACGCTGGGAGCTAGAGAGCTCGCATGACTAGAGACAGCCACTACGAGCGCCAGAGCAGCCAGCAAGACAATGCGCAACATATGGGAGCTCCTGAAATTGCGGCCCGGCTCTCGAGCGCGATGTGACGAAA
>JBDHSK010000060.1:0-3889 GCA_039808025.1 Sphingomonadaceae bacterium
CGTGGTCACGTCTTGATGCGCCTGCTTTTCCCACTCGACAAACTGCATGCTCAAATCCTCCCACTTCTTCCGCGGAGGCTTCGGGCCTTTCACCCACTCGACTTGCCGCCCGCGCCAGAGTGAATAGATCGCCGGCACAATTTCCAGTGTGAGGATAGTGCTGGTGATCAGCCCGCCGATCATCGGCGCGGCGATGCGCTGGATCGCCTCCGCTCCCGCGCCATGTGCCCACAATGCCGGCACTAGGCCCAGCGTGATCATGGAAACCGTCATCAGCTTGGGACGCACCCGTTGCACCGCGCCGTAAGTGATAGACTCAAACAGGTCGTGCTGGGTCTTCATCCGACCCGCTTTCTGGTAGGCGTGGAACGCTTCGTCCAGATAAATGATCATCACCGTCCCCGTTTGCGCGGCAAGCCCCGCGAGGGCGATGATGCCCACCCACACGGCGATGCTCAGGTTGTAGCCCATGATCCAGAGCAACCAGATGCTCCCCGTCATGGCGAAGGGGATGGATAGCAGAATGATGAATGTCTCGGGGATGCTTTTGAAGTTCATGTAGAGTAGCACGAAGATGAGCGCCAGGGTGATTGGCACAACGAGCTTCAGCCGTTCCTTCACGCGCAGCATGTGTTCGTATTGGCCCGACCACTCGAATCGGTAGCCCGTGGGCAGCAGACCGGCTTTCTCAATCTTCTCCGACACGGCTTTCTTTGCGTCGTTCACATAGCCGCCGATGTCGCGCCCCGCCATGTCCACATACACCCAACCGGTCAGCGCGCCGTTTTCATTGCGAATGACCGGCGGTCCACTGGAGGTTCGGATGTCCACCAGTTGGCCGAGGGGGATTTGCTGAAGTGCGCTCGCGCCAGCCGCCGATGCTCCGCCCGCCATCCCATCAGCGCCCCCGCTCGCGGCGGCTTCGCCGAGCGGAGCAGCCATCACGGGAACGAGCACGCGCTTGAGTTTGTCCACGTCATCGCGCAGTTCGCGGTTGTAGCGGACGTTGATGGTATAGCGTTCACGGCCCTCGATGGTTCGGGCGATGGCCATGCCGCCAATCGAGGTTTCCACCTGCATCAGCACGTCCTCGACGTTTAACCCGTAGCGAGCGATCTCCGCGCGGTTCGGCGTGATGTCCAGGTAATAGCCGCCGGTGGTGCGCTCGGCGAACACGCTGCGCGTCCCTGGAATCTCTCGCATCACGGACTCCAGATGCTCGCCCAGTTTGCGAATCTGCTCCAGGTCCGGCCCGAAAATCTTGATGCCAATCGGCGTGCGGATACCGGTGGTGAGCATGTCAATGCGGCCCTTGATGGGCATGGTCCAAGCATTGACCTGGCCGGGGATTTGCAGTGCCTCATCCATTTCCGTGATGAGTTCGTCCCAGGCCAGCGGGCGCGCGTCGGGCCAGAATTTGCGCAAGCCCTTCTGAATCCACTCCGGTGTCCAACTCGAATACCAGCGCGGATTCGGGACGTGTCGCCATTCCTTTTCCGGTTTCAACTGGACCACCGTCTCGAACATCTCCATCGGCGCGGGATCGGTGGCGGTTTCGGAACGGCCCGCTTTGCCATGCACCGTTAGCACTTCGGGGAATTGCCGGATGATCCGGTCCTGAATCTGCATCACACGCGTCGCCTCGGTCACGGACATGGTCGGCAGCGAGGCCGGCATGTAGAGGATCGTTCCCTCGTTGAGCGGCGGCATGAATTCCGACCCGAGTTTCTTGTAGATCGGATACGAGGACGCCACCGCCAGCACCGCGATGATGATGGACAGCACGCGCCGTGTCATCAGCATGCTCACCCACGGGTAGTAGATGCGATGGAGGATGCGGCTGATCGGATGCTTGTGCTCCGGGATGACCTTCGCGCCCGTCATCAGCACGATGAGCGCCGGACCGATGGTGACGGAGAGAAAGGCCGCCCAGGCCATCGTGAACGTCTTCGTGAAGGCCAGCGGCTTGAACAACCGGCCTTCCTGAGATTCCAGGGTGAACACCGGCATGAAGCTGACCGTGATGACGAGCAGCGCGAAGAACAGCGGCTTGCCGAGCTGTTTGCACGCCTTGATGATGATCTCCTGCTTCTGGTGACGGTTTAGTCCTGGCGGGGCGTGCTCCAAATGTTTGTGGACGTTCTCCACCATCACTACGGCCTCGTCGCACAGCGCGCCGATGGCGATGGCAATGCCGGCGAGCGACATGATGTTCGCCGTCAACCCCATGAAATACATCGGAATGAACGCCAGCGCCACGGCGATGGGGAGCGTGACAATCGCCCGCGCCGCGCCGCCAAAGTCCAGCAGAAACACGATAACGATGATCGAAACGATGATAGACTCCTCGATGATGGTGCGCGTGAGCGTTTTGATCGAGCGGTTGATCAGGTCGGACCGGTCGTAGGTGGTGACAATCTCCACGCCTTCCGGCAGCGAAGGCTTGACCTCCTCCAGCTTGGCCTTGATGCGGTCAATCACCTGGAGCACGTTCTGCCCGAAGCGCACCACCACAATGCCGCCCGTCGTCTCCCCTTCGCCGTTGAAGTCGCCCGCGCCCCGCCGCATTTCCGGGCCGAACGCGATGTTCCGAGCCACGTCCTTCAGCAGGACGGGCGTGCCGCGCGCGTCCGCGCCCACCACCACGAGCCGCAAGTCTTCCAGCGATGTGATGTAGCCTTTGCCGCGCACGAGATAGGTCGTGCCGTTCTGTTCGAGTTCGCGTCCGCCCACGTCATTGTTCGACGTGCGGATGGCTGACACCACCTTGCTGATGGGGATGTTGTAGGCCAGCAACCGGTCGGGATCGATCTCCACCTGATACTGCTTCTCGAAGCCGCCGATGGTGGCCACTTCCGCGACGCCTTCCACGCTTTGAATCCAGTAGCGCAAATGCCATTGTTGGAACGAACGCAGTTCCGCCAGGTCGCGCTTGCCGCTCTTGTCCACCAGCGCGTATTGGAAGCCCCAGCCGACACCGGTTGCGTCCGGACCGAGCGTGGGCGTCACGCCCGGCGGCAGGTTGCCCGCCAAGCCCTGCATGTATTCCAGCACCCGCGACCGCGCCCAGTAGATGTCCGTGCCGTCTTTGAAAATCACATACACGAACGAGTAACCGAAGAACGAATAGCCGCGCACCACGCGGACGTTGGGCGCGCTGATGAGTTTCGTGACGATGGGATAAGTGATTTGGTCCTCGACCAAACTCGGGCTGCGGCCCTCCCACTGGCTGAAGACGATGACTTGCACGTCGGTCAGGTCGGGAATGGCGTCCAGCGGCGTGTTGCGCAGACAGAACACCCCGCCGATGGTGAGTGCGCCCACCAGCAGGAAGACCATGAACTTGTTGCGGGCGCTCCACTCGATGAGACGCTCGATGAGCGCTTCCTTGTGCGGCGCGGACGGCGGCGGTGTCGTGGTGTCAGACATGAGCGTGAAAGAGTGTTAGTGCTTGTGTCCGCCCGCTTCGCCCATGCCGGCAATCGCCGCCTTGAGCTGGCTTTCCGAATCCACGAGGAACAGGGCGCGCGACACCACCTTCTCGCCCGCCCTCACACCGGAGAGCACTTCATATTCGTCATCGGTCTTGAAGCCAACCTTCAACTCGCGCGGCTGCAAATGCTCGTCTTCGCCATCCACGAACGCGACAAACCGCTGGCCCGTATCAATCACGGAACTGGTCGGGATCAGCACCTTCTCGCCCATCGGCACTTCAATCCCGACACTGGCCCACATGTCCGGCCGCAACAAGTGCTCCGGGTTGTCCAGTTCCAGGCGGACGCGCCCGCGCCGCGTCTGCGGATCAATGTGCGGGTAGAGGAACGAAATCGTTGCGGTGAAGGTCTTGTTGCCCAGGTAGGGGAAAGTGATCGTCCCCGTCAGCCCCGAC
>JBDHSK010000061.1:0-3888 GCA_039808025.1 Sphingomonadaceae bacterium
GTGGTAGTTCAGTTGGTTAGAATACCGGCCTGTCACGCCGGGGGTCGCGGGTTCGAGTCCCGTCCACTCCGCCATAAATGACCTTCTAAGTTGTTGATTTAGAGGAAAAAAGAGCCACCTTCGGGTGGCTCTTTTGTTTTCGACCTCCGCTACCACCCCAGTGTGTAGATGCGACTTCTTGAGACGCAGTGAATTGTTTGCAGTAGGTATAGCAAGGCTCAAGTAGCACTTCCCGTTGATGCCAAATGCCAAACTTGCGTCTCGGGACAAGGCGCATCAACAGATATCACTACTTGAGCCTATAGCAGGACTTTTCCGCCCAATCGGGCTTGAGAGAACTTCACGATGGGCGGTTCTGGCTGGACGAGTCGCTGCATCAAGGGGAGTACGGCGAGTTGTACCAGTGCGAGCTGACAGCGATGACCCATCGTCGGCAGCCTCCCCATACTTGACGATCGCTGCTGCACCTGAAGCGTGAGATGCACTCCAAGCCACTTCGCGGCGTTGTAGGCGGGCGGGGGAGACGTGGTGGATGCGATCTCCGCAGCCACGTCTGCCGCCAGCGTCTCGAGCGCCACACGCGCGTTCACGAGTGCGGCGTTGTAGTCGGGCGGCCTCGCGCAAAAAGCCTGCGTCGAATCGGCGATCTTTTCCATGATCTCGGTGGCCCGAGGCGCGCCGGACCTCTGAAGTGAACGCGGCCAACACGCAGCAGCGCAACTTGCCGAGCAAGCCTACACGCGCTTCGTCGCCAACTGGCAACCTAGAAACAAGTCTTCGCCACCCCCTTTGACCTCTTTGAGAACATGACTTCTCCGAGAAGCTTGTCAATTTCATTCGTCGTGTAGATCACGCGCCGCACCTCGGGAGGGAAGGCGAAGAACGGGATGACCTTGTCCCAGGCCCTGCGCCAGGCGCTCACGACGCTCGGGAACTTCTGGCCCCATGGCCCGGCCTCAAACGCGTGCAGCTCGGCCTCGGCCGCTTTGGCGCTGACCGCCGTGTAAATCGGTTTGATGGCCGCCGCCAGCGCCTTGCGGTCCTTCCATGACGCAAAGTCCAGGCTGTTGCGGATCAGGTGCACGATGCAGGTCTGCAGCGTCGTGGCCGGGAACACCGCGCCCAGCGCCTCCGGCATGCCTTTGATACTATTTTGCGTTCAAAGATATAGAAGTTATCCATTTGAACCCTGTCATCGACTGGGTTCGGGCCAGATCCGTTTCGAGTGCAACGAGGCCCTCGGTCAGCGCCTCCTCCACCGCATCGAGCCCCTTGAAGACGTGGTTGGCGAAGCAGTCCTCGCGCAGCGCCTTCCACAGGTGCTCCGCCGGATTCAGCTCAGGGCTGTAGGGCGGCAGCAGCACCACTTTCATGTTCGCGGGTACGACCAGTTCGCCAGCGATGTGCCAGCCCGCCTGGTCCATCACCATCAGGATGAACTCGTCGGCATGGCGCTGCGCGACCTCGGCCAGGAACATCGACATCGTCTCGGCATTGACCCAGGGCAGTACCAGACTGTCCATCACGCCGTCATGCGGGCTCACGGCACCAAAGGCGTAGATGTACTTACGCTCCAGTCGGGCGCCCACCACCGGACGCAGGCCCCGAGGCGCCCAGCACCGTCTGGGCGACCCGAGCAGCCCGAAGCGCCCCTCGTCCTGGAACATCAGCCGCACCGGGCGGCCGCACTCAGCCTGGCGCGCGACCTCTCGACCCACCAAGCGGCGCAGTTTTTTTAAAGGCGGCCTGGGCCGCGACGTCCGCTTTGGGGTGTCTGGGGCGTGGGACCACCTTGCGCCAGCCATGGCGATCCAGCAAGCGGTAGATGGTCGAGGGAGCGACCGCCTTGCCGGTGCGCTCCTCGTAGGCTCGCTGGATCTCGCTGACGGTGAGCACGCCGCCCGCTTGAGCATTGCTCAAGAAAGGCTTGAGCAGGGCGCGCTCCTGCTCGCCGCTCAGGTACTGGTTTCGGCGGCCGCCGCGGGCGCGCACGTCAAAGACGGCGTCGCCTTCCTTGGCCCAGCGCGAGTGAATCACGTGCACCGTCGCGGTGGACCATCCAAGCAACTGCGCGATCTCAGCGGCCGAACTGCCCAGGGTGGCGCGGATTAGTACGCACTGGATGCGCTGGTATTGGGCATGCGAGTTGGCTTGCTTGAGTTGCTCGGCAAGCCGAGCAACGGTTGCCTTGTCACCAGTGATCAAATCCTTCATCCACGACTCCAGGAGGTGCGTGGAAGAATATTGTATCTAATCTATTGAACGCAAAATAGTATGAGGCCGTCGGTGACGGCGATCAGGATGTCATGGACACCACGCGTCTTCAAATACCTTCATCCAGAACTTGGCCCCTTCGGTGTTCTCAATCCAGATTCCCAGGATGTCGCGACTGCCATCGGGCGGCACGCCCAGGGCCAGATAGACGGCCTTGGAGCGCACGACAGCGTCCTCGCGGATCTTGAGTCGTTAGATGGGTGCTGGGGTGTGATACTAGGCTGGAGTGAGATAGCCTCTTGATTCCCCGGCCCCGTCCTGTCGCTTATCGCCGCGACAGCGCGCGGCGATGGGGTGTCATGCGAGACCATGGGCGCCCGACGATATCGTCGGACTGATTGTTCTATCAGCCGCCGGAGTACAGCAGACGCCGTGCCTCGCGTTGTGCGGCGGTCTCATTGCGCATCTCGTCGATCACCTGTTGACGGGTTCTGTTCGACGGCGCCGTTGCTGCTTCTGTACCTCGCGGGAAATTGCTTTGGCCGTAAGACAAACGGCCTTGTCGCATCGCGGCTTCGGTTTCCGCCCTGACTTGCTCGCGGGTCTTTTCGCTCTTGAAGTGTTCAGGGTGAACGACCACGCCAGCTTGGTTGTTGGCGGGATGCATGTATTCCGCCGATGCCATTCCCGGCAGGCCAAAGGCCACCACGGCGGCCACGCTTGCGATCACGGCGGAGAGGGGCAGGCGACGTTGAGTCATGATAAATATCCTTTGTGGAGTCTCTGAGGTTTGCATCTCCGGCGCTTTGGTGCAGCGCTGAGGAGATGTGCTCATGGTAGAAACCCCTAGCCAACAAAACCTAGACAGCCAGATGACATCTTCGACAGCTTTCGTTGCGGCTCGCATCCCTTGACGACAGATCGCCCTACGAAGAATTGCAGACTCCTCCCGCTTCCATGGCATCGAGTTTGAAACTGTGGTTGCTGGCAACCGAAAGATGACAAAACAGGCATCTGATCCGAACCCGGTGACAATCGCTCATCTCGGTGTTACGCCGGTACGCTGCTGCCGACAGTGGTTGAAGCTGGCACCGTGGAAGTCGTCGAGCGAACGACGGTTCGGAAAGCAAACCGCCGCGTCTGAGCGCGGCGATGAGGGTGTCGTGCAAGACCGGAGATGCCCAACGATATTGTCGGGCAGACTTTTCGATTAACCGGCCGAATACAGCAGCCGCCGTGCCTCGCGTTGCGCGGCGGTCTCGTTGCGCATCTCGTCGATCACCTGTTGACGGGTCTTGCCCGATGCCGCTGGAGCGGCTGCGTCACCTCGCGGGTAGTTGCTTTCGCCATAAGACAGACGGCCTTGTCGCATCGCGGCTTCGGCTTCCGCCCTGACTTGCTCGCGGGTCTTTTCGCTCTTGAAGTGTTCGGGGTGAACGACCACGCCAGCTTCGTTGTTGGCAGGGTGCCAGTATTCCGCCGATGCCATTCCCGGCAGGCCGAGGGCTGCCACGGTGGCCACGCTTGCGATCACGGCGGAGAGGGAGAGGCGACGTTGAGTCATGATCAATATCCTTTGTGGAGTCTCTGAGGTTTGCATCTCCGGCGCTTTGGTGCAGCGCTGAGGAGATGTGCTCATGGTAGAAACCCCTAGCCAACAAAACCTAGACAGCC
>JBDHSK010000062.1:0-3812 GCA_039808025.1 Sphingomonadaceae bacterium
GTCCGTTTCTCCTAATTGGAATGTGTCAGTAAGTACAATGCCTTCGAAAGGTTTGTACTCACTTTTTTCTCCCAACTGATCGTGAAAAGCATTTTCAATATTTACGGCAGCAATGTAATACGCCAACAATACGATTTCATTGGCGTGCAACTCGTTGTGATACTTGCGTTCTAAGTCTTTAGATTGGATCAATCCGCTTTGCAGCAGTCGGGTAATAAAAGTTCCGGTTCCGGTAAAGGGATCGAGTATGTGAATGTTTTCATCCGAAATACTGCGGTCAAATTCCTTTTTCAATACATCATTTACCGAATGGATGATAAAATCCACCACTTCCACAGGTGTATAAACAATGCCCAACTGCTCCACCATTTTCGGGAAAGCAGTTTTAAAGAACTTGTCATACAATTCAATAATGATGCGTTGTTTGCCTTCGGCATTGTCAATGCCTTCTGCCCGTTTGCGCACCGATTCGTAAAATTTTTGCAGGGTTTCGGATTCTTCGGCTACTGATTTGCCTTCCAAAGCTTCCAACATACCTTGCATGGCGGTGGAAACGGCATTGCTCTTTACAAAGGAATAGCCTTCAAACAAGGCTTCAAAAATTGGTTTGGTAATGATATGTTGAGCCAACATATCAATGGCTTGTGATTCAGTAATACCCGGATTGATGTTTTTCTGTAATCCTGCCAGGAAATTATCAAAGGCTTTGCGTTGATCTTTATTAGTTTCAATCAGGTGCTTAATGCGTTCAATCTGGCGGTCTGCAATTTGGGCTACATCTTTTGCCCATTGTTCCCAATATCTGCGGTTACCAACTTTTTGCACCATTCGGGCAAACACCACCGATTGCAATTGCTCAAACTGCAAAGCCATTTGGCGGTTGATGTCTTTGGTGGTTTCGTAAGCGGCTTTATCTTCATTTACCTCAAAAGGGTTTCCGTCCCCATCAAAAGAATATTCAGGCCGTCCCACCAAAATATTGTTGGGCCTTTTGCGGTTAAGTTCAATTTTATTGACGGTGGCATTGAAACGGTCGTCATGCGCACGAAGGGCGTTGAGTACTGTCCAAACTACCTTGTACCGTTCGTTATCATCAAGGGCTTTGTCGGCTTCAATATCAGCCGGAACAACTACTGGAATTACAATGTATCCGTATTTTTTACCGGGAGATCTTCGCATCACCCGCCCAACGGATTGCACCACATCTACCTGAGAATTTCGGGCAGACAGGAACAGCACAGAATCCAAAGAAGGTACGTCCACGCCTTCGCTGAGTACACGCACATTGGTTATGATGCGGCATTCATTGTCTTCGGTTTCTTCTTTGAGCCAAGAGAGCATTTGGTCACGCTCGGGAGCAGCCATAGTGCCGTCCATGTGTTTGGAAGCTACGCTTACCATTTGTTCCTTTTTTTCGGCAGGTAATGAACTTAAATAAGCATCTGTGGCGGTATTATAAGTTGCGGTAATTTTTTTGGAAGTGGCAATATTGGCACAAAAGGCAACCGCCCGTTTCATGGGTTCGGGATCGGCTTCTTTTGTGCTGCCGTCATCACCCAAAAATTGTTTACTCAGGGCATTGATGCAGCCAATGAGTTTAGAAGCATCATCTGTGGTGATTTCTGTTTCCTTGTCGGCAATCATGCGCTGCACAGCAGGTGGAACGTCTTTGTCATTCAAGGTAAGAATCAGCACTTTGTAATCGGTGAGCAAGTCTCGTTCTACCGCTTCACCAAACCCAATGCGGTACATTTCTTCGCCATACAAAGCCTGGTCGTCCATGGAGCAAAGAATCGCTTCAGCCTGTGCTGCTTTGCTTTTGGTGTTGTCGTCATACAGTCGGGGCGTAGCGGTCATGTACAACCGCTTTTTAGCTTTGATGAAATCCGCATCATGCACTTTCGTAAATGCCGATTCATCTTCGCCCGCCAAAGAAACGCCTGTGGTTCGGTGGGCTTCATCACAAACAATTAAATCAAATTCAGGAAAGCCGTTTTTGAGCAATACCTTTTGTGCCCGTGCAATCACTTCAATGGATTGGTAGGTAGAAAATACTACCGTCATTCCGGGTTTCCCCGAATTTTTGATTTGTTCAAACTGGTTTAGAATGTAGTCCGAATCCGTGGAAGCCGGAAAAGCCAAATCCACTACGCTGAATGAATCAGAATCGTCATTTTTCCTTTTCTGTTTCGTAATATCAGGGTCAGAACAAATGGCAATCGCATTGATGGGTTCGTTGGCATCCGCACTCCATTCGCGCAAAGTTTGTCCGAGTAGGGCAATGGAGGGAACAAGAAACAGAATTAGTCCTTTTCCATTCGTTTCCTTTTCTGCTATTCGCAGGGCGTTGAATGTTTTTCCGGTACCGCAAGCCATGATAAGTTTACCACGGTCATGGGTTTTAAAATGCTCATGCGTTTTTTCAAGCGCTTCCTTTTGATGTGGCCGTAAAGTCTTTTTGGGAGTTCTGGCGGCTTCACCATGTACGCCACTTTCGAGTTTGTCCCAATCAACAGGAGATTCGACTAAATCAAATAAGTTGATCCTGGTAACGGGCGGATTTTGGTTTCGGATGGCTTGTTCTGCATTACTTCCCCATTTATTGGTAGTTGAAATCCAAAGTCGCTGTGCAAATCGTGTGGTTTGCATTTGCTCATTTTTGAATTCCCGGCTGGAAGTAGAAAGAAAGCTGTCAACAGCAGGTTTGTCAATGGAAGTGTTTTCCTGAAAGCATTTACATTGCACCGCCCAATAATCGCCTTCATGCGTTAAGGCAACCAAATCAATGCCTGTGTCACCCCCGCCTAATTCGATTTTGCCAGGAAACTCATTCCACATCCATACATTTTTGAATTTGAACGCATACTTCGGGTCGGTTTGCAAATACGCTTGCATGAGCCTTTCGAAGCGGTCGCCCTTGTCCCTTTCTGAGAAGGCTAATTTCCTGTATTTATCTAATATCTTTTGAAAGCTCATTCCGGGCTTTAAGTTTTATCGTTGTTACTGAAGGTTCCTTTTCCGCAGAAAAGCACCTTGCTTTTTACTTATCGTCTTTGGTAGAAATAATCAGGTCTCTTACATCAACACCTAAAATCTTTGCGATCTCGATCAATGTTTCCAAAGAGGGTTGCATTTCATTGGTACACCAACGTGAAACCGTTGCCGTATTTTTCTCCAATTTTTCAGCCAACCACTTGTTAGTACGACCTTGTTCTACCAAAACAACCTTAAGTCTATTAATTATCTTTTTAGCCATTTTTAATTGCGTATAGATTAAATCTATTTATGCCTTTGGCAAATATAGTCAGTTGAAACCACAATCATAATTGATTATATTAGTACTTATATGTACTTATTACATCAATTAATTTGCGTATTAAAATTTAAAATTATATTTTTGAATCATTAATAAATGACTTAATCCGCAAATAAATTTAAGCTATGAGCAGAACATACACCAAAGCCGACCTTGAACAGATCGTTTATTCTCAACTGGAAAACCTCAATGCTATGAATGACCTTCTCAGCATTATGAAACACCAGAATGAGCTTCTCCATAATGCCAATAAGAAACTGAAAGATGAAATCTCTGAGTTCAAAGAGAAGCAACATGTTTATCCTACACGAAAGAGATCATCAAGGTCGTAGTCTGCGGGTGGGGGAGCAAGCTCTTTTGCAAAGCTTTGGCTGGTGGGTCGGCCTTGCGGGGCTTTGCAAATGTGCTTGCTGTGCGTTGGCAGAAAATCAAATAAAAACCTCTTGTGCGCTGGCCTTTTTTCTTTTTTGTCAACCGGGATTTTCAAAGAACCTCT
>JBDHSK010000063.1:0-3796 GCA_039808025.1 Sphingomonadaceae bacterium
AGATTGGGCAACTGTCGGGCGGCCAGCAGCAGCGGGTGTTCCTGGCTCGCTCGCTGGCCCAGGACGCCCAGTTGCTCCTGCTGGACGAGCCGTTTAGTGGTATTGACGTGGTGGCCGAGCAGATTATCTTCGACATCCTAGCCCAGTTGCAGAGCGAGGGCCGCACGATACTGGTAGCGACGCATGACCTGAACACGGTCATGGCGCACTTCTCCAGCGTCATCGCGCTGAACCACCGTATCATCGCCTACGGGGCGACGGCGGATGTCTTCACGGCGGACGTGCTATGTCAGGTGTATGGCGGCCAGTTGATGCTGCTTAAAGTGGGCCAGGAGACGACGCTGGCGGTGGGAGACGGCTGTGGACACTTTGGTTAAACTGGTAGTCGAGCCGCTGACGTATTCGTTTATGCAGCGCGGGCTGGTGGCCTCGGTGCTGGTCGGCATCGTCTGTGCAGTGATTGGGACGTTCGTCGTCCTGCGCGGCCTGTCGTTTATCGGCGACGCGCTGGCGCACGCCGTCCTGCCCGGTATCGCCGTGTCGTTCCTGGCCGGTCAGAACATCTTCATCGGCGCCTTTATCGCCGGCACGCTCACCGCGCTGGGCATTGGTGTGGTCCAACGCTACGCGCGGCTGCGTGAGGACTCGGCCATCGGCATCATGTTCGTCGGGACATTCGCCCTCGGCATCGCCCTGTTGAGCCGCATTCGCAGCTTCAGCGTCGACCTGTCGCACATCTTGTTCGGCAACGTGCTGGCCGTCTCGACCGAGGAGGTCTGGATGGTGGCCGCCTTTGGCCTGCTCGTCCTGGCCGTCATCGCCTTCCTGTACAAGGAACTGGTGCTCGTCAGCTTCGACCCGGTCATGGCGGCGACGATGCGCCTGCCCGTGACCTGGCTGAACAATATCCTGCTCGTCCTGCTCAGCCTGACCATCGTGCTGAGCCTGCGCACCGTCGGCAACGTCCTCGTCGTCGCCATGCTCATCGCGCCGGCCGCCACCGCCTACCAACTCACCGACCACCTGCCTCGCATGATGGGCCTGGCTGCCCTGTTTGGGGCCGTCTCGGCCATCCTGGGTCTGTACGCCTCGTACTGGTGGGATGTGGCGTCGGGCGCGTCCATCGTCCTCGTCTCCGTCATCCTGTTCTTTGCTGTGCTGTTCTTGACCCGCCGCACGGCGGCCTTGACGGCCGCGCGAGCCACTTCTGAGAGTGTGGGGCAGTCTTTCTAGACCGCCCGCTCAGACTCGAGAGTCTGCGCCACGTCCTTGACCGCTACCTGAGTTACCTGTCAGACTGTGGGGCAGTCTTTCTAGACTGCCCGCGCAGACTCGAAAGTCTGCGCCACCACCCAAGGAGCCTCCCATGTCCTCGACCGACCCGGCCCGCACGCCCGTCACCATCCTCACCGGCTTTCTCGGCGCGGGCAAGACGACCCTGCTCAACCGCATCCTCCAGGGCGACCACGGCCTGCGCGTGGCGGTGCTGGTCAACGACTTCGGGGAAATCAACGTCGACTCGGGGCTAATCGTAGACATCGAGGGCGAGACGATGGCCCTGTCCAACGGCTGTATCTGCTGCACCATCCGCGACGACTTGCTGGAGGCGACGGTCCAGTTGATGCGCCGGCCGCAGCCGCCGGAGTACATCCTCATCGAAGCCAGCGGCGTGTCCGAGCCGGCCGCCATCGCCCTGACCTTCCTGCTGCCGGAGTTGCGCCCCTTGCTCCAACTGGACGGCATCATCACCGTCGTGGACGCGGAACAGGTGATGGACCTGGGGCAGTACATGGACCTGATTTACGACCAGATTTACGCGGCGGACATCGTTCTCATCAACAAGGTGGACCTGGTGGACGCCGCCTACCTCGAAACATTGCGCGAGTGGATACGCGACATTGTTCCCAACGCGCGCATCCTGGAGACGGTCCACGGGGAAGCGCCGCTGGAGCTGTTGCTGGGCGTGGGGCGCTTCGCCAGCGACCCGGCGTTGAGCCACGTCACGCCCTTTGACCCGGGTGACTTCAGCCACGGCGATGACCCAGAAGACGCTCACGCCCACACCCACCGGCACGACCACAGCCAGCAGTTCAGCACCTGGAGTTATGTCACCGACCGGCCGCTGGCCCTGGACCGCTTCCGCGAGGCGTTCAAGGCGTTCCCCACGACCATCTTCCGCGCCAAGGGCTTCATCCACCTGGCCGAGTTGCCCGACCGCCGGGGCGTGTTCCAGTTGACCGGTCGCCGCGCCTCGCTGACCGTGGACCCGTCGTGGGAGGGCAAGCCGCCGCTAACGCAACTCGTGTTCATCGGCTCGCCAGGGGGTCTGCACCCGGCAGAGTTACAGGGGAGCCTGGACGGCTGTATTGCTGAGGCCAGCTTGCGGATGTAAGACCTGGGGGTTGGAGAGCGTCTCTTATTATCGTGTGCTATTGCACATAGCTCGGCTCGGAGACCCTCAAGGTCTCCAAGACCTTGAGGGTCTTGAGACAGACCGCAAATTTAGCACATTCGCACTCATTCAGGTATAATTAAGCCTCCGGAGTCGGCCAGACTTCGGAAGTCTGGAAGACAAGGAGTACTGCATGGCTCGCAAGTGTCAACTCACCGGCAAGGGGGTCATGGGTGGCCGCAACGTGTCCTTCTCTAAGAAGAGCACCAACCGCACCTTTGAGCCGAACCTCCAGGTCGCCTCGATCTTCGTCCCCGAACTGGGCCGCTCCATTCGGCTGCGGGTCTCGACCTCGGCCCTGCGCACGCTGCGCAAGAAGGGGCTGACCGAGTTCCTGCGCGACGAAGGCAAGACGCTTAAGGATATTCTCTAGACCGTAGGGCGTTGGCAAGACAGCGGGACAGTGTCACGTGACACTGTCCCGCTTGTTTTCCCCGTCACTCTTGCACTGTCTCGTCGTATACTGGAGGTGGAGTGTTGGCGCGGTTTGTGGTAGACTAAGCGCGGCTGATAAGAGATAACCTCATCAGGGAAAGGAACACGTTCATGCGCGAGAATCGAGTGCGCTCCATCTTTGAGGCGGGCGGCGCGGTCGTCAATGGCTGGCTCCAAATCCCGGATACGTTTGCGGCGGAGATTATGGCCCACCAGGGCTGGGATAGCCTGACGATTGACCTGCAACACGGACCGGTGGATTACCAGGCCGCCTTGCGAATGCTACAGGTCGTTGGGACGACGGATACGACTCCCTTTGCCCGCGTCCCCTGGAATGAGCCGGGCATCATCATGAAGATGCTCGACGCCGGCTGCTACGGTATCATCTGCCCTATGGTGAACAGCCGCGCCGAGTGCGAAAGGTTCGTCCAGGCGTGCCTCTACCCGCCCAAGGGCTACCGCAGCTTCGGACCGACGCGGGCGACGTACTACGCGGGCGCGGATTATGCGCCTAACGCCAACAGCACGGTTATCCCGATGGCGATGATCGAGACGCAGCAGGCGGTCGAGAACCTGGACGAGATTCTCAGCGTGCCGGGGCTGGTCGCCATCTACGTCGGGCCGGCCGACCTGGCGCAGAGCTACGGCAAGCCGCCGCGCGCCGACCACACCGACCCGTTTATGGTGGACATCATCGAGCGGATTGTGGCTGGCTGCCGCCAGCACAAGATTTACGCCGGCATCCACACCGCCTCGACGGACTACGCCCTCCACGCCATCGAGCGCGGCTTCCAGTTTGTGACCATCCAGAGCGACTCGCGGCTGCTGGCGGCGGCGGCGGGCGCGGCGGTCAAGACGGTCAAGGAAGGCAAGAAGACCGGCGCAACCGGCGGTGCGGCCGGCCCGTAT
>JBDHSK010000064.1:0-3727 GCA_039808025.1 Sphingomonadaceae bacterium
CCAGCCGAGGTCTTCACCAACCAGCTACAGTCGATAACACAAGCCAGTGTTGCAACGACCCCCTGAGCCTGCCCAGTGCAACCAAGGCAGATTGCGCGTCGGCTTCGGCCTCTTTCACGAGATCTGGGACCAGGGCCTTGCTTGCGACCGACAGTACGACCGCGCCGACAGGCGTCGTCCCGAATGCCGGGGACTGCTCTGCCACCACCCCAAGCGGCAAGGCCGACGGCACATCCTGCACCTGCACATCCCCCGTCGGGATCCCCGCATCACTGAGCACCGCGCGCGCGGCGTCAGCGCTGAGACCACGAACGTCGGGCATGGTCGCCTTACCACTGTCCGCGTCGAGGTACTCGGCAATGGGCACACGTACCACCTCGGGCTCTGACGAGCCCGACACCACCAGACGGGTCAGCGCGAACCACCCGATCACCACACCGAGGCCGACCAGACCGGCCGCTGCGAGACCAACGATTAGCCAGCGCCTCGCCGCAGCACGTAACGAGCTGCGCCCCGCGGAGGGCTCCCCTGGTACGCCCTGAGCAAGATCGGCCACCTCGTCGGCGCGATGACCGGCGAGTCGCCGCCGCCATCTCCCAGTCTCAGCCACGCGGATTACCCCTCTCAGGTTCTGACGGCCTGCAACCACCGTTCAGCGCTGTTGACCTTTGGAATGGAAAGCCATCAGCACGCAACGACCACAACCGTGCTCGAGCCCGGACAGCGTCGCCCCGGACCTCGACCAAGGCGGCCTCATCACTGCACATCCGGTGGCTACCCGGTCGGGGCGACCGACCGTTTGAGGTCTGACTCATTTCATCCGCTCAACCTGCGGCAAGCCGCGGTGGTTTCTCAGAAGTCACAGACTGATAATCCAACCCAGCATCACCAGCAGGAGCAGGAGGCCGAGAACCGTCCCGATCACCCAGACGATCATCAAGCCGCTTGCGGCCCGCTTCGTGCCATTTCCCCAATCCTTGAGCTCAGCCAACGGAAAGCTTCCCGTTCGACGTCACTACCATGGGGGCGCGGTAGGCGAGACGTACGGTTTCCCCATCCTGCACCGTGACGCCCGTCTGGGCAGGGCCGGACTTTCGCCCCAGGTAGGGAAAGTAGACCTCGACTTCGTGTGTTCCGGGCGAAACCTCGATCGCGGTATCTGACTTCCACCGCAGTTGAGTGGTCTGCCCATCGATCGACACCTCCGGCCGGACCGACTTGAGGATGAACTGGGTCATGGAGTGCGTCGGAAGGATGGTGATGCGCGCGGTCATTGAGCCACTCCTGCTAGCCTTGAAAGAACGTGGGACGCCTCACCTGTCGATCGACAGGTGAGGCGAAGGTAGCAGCGGCAATCGCGCCTCCGCGGCTAAACACTCAAGACCGCCATACGAGTCCGAAATGTGGCCAGACGCTCCATGCGTGGCCGCTGTCTCAGGAGCAGGCGGCATTTCGGGCCTCTGACCCGACTCGTGCCACTTGACGGATAAGGTTCGGCGCTGGCGGCAAAGGTGCTGGTCAGGGCCTCGGTCGTGGTCGGGATGACACACCCCGGGGTCGGTAGTGTCGGGCTCGTGGTGTTCGTGCGGAAGTCCCCGGGTCGCACTGGGAGCACCAAGGTTCAAATCGCGGAGCGTCGCGCTGGCCGCGATGTCGTCCTTGAGCACGTAGGCACCGCGCGCAGCGAGGGCGAGTTGGCGGTGCTGATGGCTGAGGCCCGTCGACGGCTGCGGCCCGGTCAGGAAGCGTTCGACCTGACCGGGGTGGGCCTGGAGCAGGAGGGCCTGCCTCAGCGGCCTGGAGTGATCACGGGGAAGCGGTCCGCGGTGCTCTGGCATGTCCTGTCGAGCGTGTACGCCCGGCTGGGGTTCGACACGATCGGTGATGCCGCGTTCGAGCAGCTGGTGCTGGCGCGGATCGTGGAGCCCACGAGCAAGGCGGACTCGCTGCGGGTGCTCGACGAGCTCGGGGTGGTGCACGGGTCGCTGCGCACGATGTTCCGCTCCCTGGCCCGCGCCCAGGAGCGCGGCTACCGCGACACCGTCGCGTCGGCGTGCTTCGAGCATGCCTCCACCAGCGGGGATGTCTCCTTGTGTCTGTACGACGTGACCACGCTGTACTTCGAGGCCGAGCACGAGGACGAGCTGCGCACGGTCGGCTACTCCAAGGAACGCCGTGTGGACCCGCAGTTCATCGTCGGGTTGCTGGTGGACCGGGCCGGTTTCCCGTTGGAGATCGGCTGCTGGGAGGGCAACAAGGCCGAGACGACCACGATGATCCCGATCATCCGCCAGTTCCAGGAGCGGCACAGCATCGAGGCCATGGTCGTGGTCGCTGATGCGGGGATGCTGTCCGCGGGCAACCTCAAGGACCTGCACGAGGCCGGGCTGCGGTTCATCGTCGGCTCCAGGGCCACCAAGGCCCCGGCCGACCTGGCCTCGCACTTCCGGTGGCACGGGGACGCGTTCACCGACGCTCAGGTCATCGACACCATCACCCCGAGGGTGGCCACCACCGCGGCCCGCGGGGTCAACGACGAGCGAAGCGGGCGGAGCCGGTGTGGGACCCGGGCGTGCACGAGCGGTCGTGGCGGGCGGTGTGGGCGTACTCGGCCAAACGTGCTGCCCGCGACGCCAAGACATTGACGTTGCAGGAGAACCGCGCCAAAGCGGTGATCGCCGGGGAGAAGGCTGCCCGCACCCCGAGGTTCGTGACCGTCAAGAACGGCTCACGCAGCCTGGACGAGACCTCGCTGACCCGGGCGCGCCGCGTCGTCGGGCTCAAGGGGTACGTCACCAACATTCCCGCGACGGTGATGCCCGCTGGTGAAGTCATCGCCAGCTACCACGAGCTGTGGCACGTCGAGGCGTCGTTCCGGATGAGCAAGAGCGACCTGCGAGCCCGCCCGATCTTCCACCACACCCGCGACGCGATCGAGGCCCACCTGACCATCGTGTTCGCCGCGTTGGCCGTCGCCCGCTACCTGCAGGGCGCCACGGGGATGAGCATCAAGAAGATCGTCAACACCCTGCGGCCGCTGCAACAAGTCACCGTCCGCATCGCCGGCCACGACCACCTCGCCCACGACCCGCTCACCCCAACCGCGGAAACGATCCTCGACGCCCTCAACCTCAGCGCTCAGTGACACACCCCGGTGGCACGAGTCGGGTCTGACGGCGCGATCTTTGCGTCCCCAGAAACTCAACCAGGGGCGAGAGCCTCCGAAAGGGTCGTCTTTGCGCGAGTCCCTCCCGTCGAGGGAGTTCAGGAACCGGCGCTTCGGTCCCTCCGCAGTCCGGACATCCGCATCGCCGCATGCCCACAAGCCACCGACGACGTTTGCTCCCACACTGGGGCCTGCCCGGGCCCCATTACGTACGCGCCGGGCTGCCTCGGTAGACCAGACGGTGCTCGAGTGACGATGCTCGGGAATAGTCGATTCTCCTGACAGGGCACGCAGCCGCTGACATGATCTGCCCCGGTGACATCCCTTCGGGGGGCCAGACTGACAGCACCATCCGGTCGGCCGGACTGGCAACACGGGGCTGCCAGCCATCCGAGCGTGCATCCTGCCCATCAACCGGGGGCCATACGGTCGACACCCCCACTGAAGCCAAGGGAGAGCGATCCCCTATGAACGACACGGTCTGAAGTTGAGTCCATAGCCTTGGTGTACGACGATCCCGGTGAGCGTGTCCTGCTGACGTAGGTGCGGTCACCGCGTGAT
>JBDHSK010000065.1:0-3663 GCA_039808025.1 Sphingomonadaceae bacterium
GTCGGTGGTCGTCGTACCGAACAGGACATCGTCCGGCGTGCCAAAGATGCCATCCGGACCAGCGGTGTAGGCCTTGACCGTCACGCCGGGGATGCCTGGCTCGCCGGGGTCGCGCACGCCGTTGCCGTTCAGGTCATTGTAGACCGTGCCGTTCAGGCTGCCCGTGTTCGGGGCTGGGGTCGGCGTGACAGTACTGGTAGCTGTCCACGTCGGAGTAGCCGTTTGGGTGACAGTGGGCGTCACCGTCGGGGTCGGCGTGGGCGGAGCGTCCTCGAAGTCGCGCGTCGTCACGTTCTGGCCGACGGCCAGAGTCACCGAGATGTTGTCAGGGTTGCCGCCGTCGGCGTCGGCCAGGCTCAGCAGGCCGGCCGGGTTGGTCTCAGTCACCTGGTACAGACCCGGCTGCAAGTTGGTGAAGGTATAGCCGCCGCTGCCGTTGGTGGTTGTGGGGGTTACCACGTCGTCGGGCGTGTTGAGGATGCCGTCCGAGCCGGCGTAGCGCAGCGTTACCGTGACACCCGACAGGCCCGGCTCACCAACCGTACACTGGCCGTTGCCGTTGCCCTGGCAGACCGTACCGCTGATGCTCCCCAACTGCAACTGGTAGCCGAAGTTCTGGCCCGTCTGGTTGGCGGCGATGTTAGTGATGGTCCGAGTGCCGGGCGGGATGGGCGTCGGCGCGGTCTGGACGTAGGCCGGGTTGGGCAGCGTGGCTTCGTTGGGGTCAATGACCACGTTGCTGCCCTGCGGGATGCCGCTGACGCTATAGTTGCCGCTCGCATCGGTGGTGGTGGTGTAGGTGACATCCACGACGTTATCGCCGTTGGTGTCCACCTTGACTACGACCGAGACGTTCGCCAGGCGCACCGTCTCGCCCGCGTCAATGACCTGGTTGCCGTTGGTATCCTGCCACAGCGTGCCACTCACACTGAAGGTGGGCGTGGGCGCCTGGTAGCCGAAGTCCTTGGTGAGGATCTGGTTGCCGCCGCTGATAGTGGCGGGGCTCTGGCTGTTGCACGTCGTACAGGTCACGCCCGGCTGGTCCGGGTCGGCCTTCTGGGTCCAGCCGCTCGGCGTCGTGGCCGTGTCAACCACCACCACGTAGGCGCCATCGGCCAGGCCGGTGAAGAGGTACTTGCCGCTGGCGTCAGTGACCTGCGTGGCGACAAAGGTGTCCGTGCCAGCGTCGTACAGACCGTTGTTGTTGACGTCGGTGTACAGGTTGACGGTGACACCCGCCAGGCCCGGCTCGCCCGCGTTCTGCGTCCCGTTGCCATTGGCGTCGTTGAAGACCGTGTCGCCGATCTGGCCCGCGTTGTCGCGGCCGAAGTCGAAGCCGACGAGTTCCTGGCCAGCCGCCGCGCTGAAGTTGATACTCGTCGGCGTCGTGTACTGGCTTAGGGCGGCTGGGATGTCCGGGTCGGACGTATTATAGGTTACGGTGTAAGTACCCGGCGGGACGACAATCATGTAGTTTCCGCTGGCGTCCGTCGTCGTCGTCTTGCTGACGGGGTTGCCGTTGCTGTCGGTTCCCGTCAGAGTGACGGTCACATTCGGGAGGCCTGCCTCTCCAGGGTCCATCACGCCGTTGTTATTCGCGTCGTAGAAGACCGTGCCTTCGACCACCGCCGCCTCAACAAAGCCCGCGTCCACGGTCAGTACCGATTGACCCGCGCCGAGGCTGACCGGAAAGTCAGTGCCGGTGGTAGCGATCATCAGCCCAATCTGGCCCGCGTTCGGGCTGGAGGGCGGCGCGGGGACTTCCTGCTCCGACACCTGCACGACATAGTTGCCCGGCGGTAGGTTGCTGAACAGGTAGCTGCCACTGTTAGTAGTCTGGTAGGTAGCAATGGCAAGCTCGCCGAGGTCGGCCACGCCGTTGCCGTTGGTATCCGAGACGAGCACGAAGGTCGCGCCCGGCGCGCCGACTGTCTCACCGGGGTCCTGCACCCCATTGCCGTTGGTGTCGTACCAGGCGCGATCGCCAATCTGGCCAGACCAGTTGAAGCCGAAGTCGGCGTTGGTCACGGTCTGCCCCGTGCTGAGCGCCACCGGCTTCGGGTTCACCGTGCCCGTCGTGGGCGACATGGCCGCGCCGATGGTCGTGCTGACGCCGAACGGCGTCGTGACCGTGCTGGTCGGGTCCACCTGGACCAGGTAGTTGGCGGCGGGCAGGCCCGTGAAGTTGTAGTTACCCGAGGCGTTGGTCGTCGTCGTCTGGACCAGGGCATCGCCGGCGTCAATCACGCCGTTGTTGTTCATGTCCTTGTACAGCTTGACGGTGACGCCCGGCAGCCCGACTTCGGCCCCGTCCAGGGCGCCGTTGTTGTTACTGTCCAGCCAGACGGTGTCGCCAATGCTGCCCGTGCCGGGCGGCTGGAGGCCGAAGTCCGCCGTGGTGTACTGCTGCCCAGTCGCCAGGTTGACGTTCAGGCTCACGGGTGTCGTCGGCACGTAGCCAGCCGGCGCGCCGCTGTAGGTTACCGTGTACGCGCCCGAGGTCAGGTTGGGGAAGATGTAGTTACCCAGTGCGTCGGTGGTGGTGGTGCAGGGCGCGCAGCCGGGGCCGTTTAGGGTCACCGTGACGTTAGGCAGGCCCGGTTCACCCCCATCCTGTGCCCCGTTACCGTTGGTATCGCTCCAAACCCGATCGCCAATCGAAGCGTCGGGCTGATTGGGTACCGAGTTGACGTCGGTGAGGACCCTATTGCTCGCCGCAGGCGTGATACCGCCGTCGTCTTCGATGCCGGCCGTGTTGGTGACGACCGGCACGGTGGCCGGGTTGTTGACCGTCACCTGGAAGGTGAGGGGCGGCGTCACCAGCACCGTCTCCGACTCCCCGGTGGCGAACGTGGTGCCGGGCGCGGTGGGCTTGCCGCTGAAGGTCAACTGACCGGGCGTCGTGCCCGCCGTGACGTTGTAGATGTAGGTGAACACCCCCGGGCTACCCGGTGTCACCGTCACAGGCCCGGCCGGGGTCGGGCCGCTGGCGAGGGTCGCCGTCGCGCCCGAGGCGGTGATGAACAGGCTGGCGGGCGGGGTGACGCTGGCCGAGCCAGTCGCCACCGCCGCCGTCATCGTCACCTTGACCTGACCGGGGCCGGTCTGAAGGAGAGGGGTGGCGGTCAGCGTCGTGAATGTCTGGCCAGCCGGGTTGGGCGCCAACGTCCAATTGACGGTCAGGATGGGCCGGTCGGCCGCCGTGCCATTCTCGCGCGTCGCGTACTTGGCGTCGCCGTTGTCTGTACCCGTGGAGACCAGGACAATGCCGCTCTTCGGATAGCCGTTGTTAATCCAGTTGTTGACCAGGCTCGTCAGGTCGGCGGTCTTCGCGCCGTTGGTGCTAGGGGTGATGGCGCCCCACGAGGTCGTGCCGTAGTCGGAGGCGCTGAACGCCCCGCCGCCGGCCCAGCTGGTCGTCCCGTTGCGCGTGTTCCACGTCGCGCCGGTCTCCGTCCAGGGCGTGAGCATACGGCGGATATCGTCAACGTGGTTGCTTCTGTTGGTGGTGACCGTCAACTGCAACGTCGCGCTGCTGATGGTCGCGCCCGGCGGGATGGAACTCAGGTCGAACTGTACCAGGCTGTACCGGGTATTGTTCGTCGTGTTATTCGTGCCGGGGTTGGTGGTCATCGTGGTCGCGGTCCCATTGTTGGTGGTCGC
>JBDHSK010000066.1:0-3583 GCA_039808025.1 Sphingomonadaceae bacterium
TAGCGAGCGCCTAACTGAACTCCAGACTGCTCTTGTTGAGATCGGTGAGGTAATCCGCAGCAGTAGCGGCACAGAGGTATCCGTCCGGCGTGACTGCTCTGCCACGGTAAGAGAGTGATCGATAGTGTCCACTATGGATGGTGGACACTATGGTGCTTGCGTGGCGCGTCGGACGAAGCGGCTCTGGACGGACGAGGAGAAGCGGACGATCTGCTTTCAGACGACTGCACCGGGCGTTTCGGTTGCTCAGGTCGCGCGGCGTTACGCGGTCAACGCGAACCTGATCTTCAAATGGCTGCGCGATCCTCGTTTTGCGCCCGAGGCTGAGGCGTGCTCTCGCGAGGGTGCGAAGTTTCTGCCGGTCGAGATCGTGCAGGATACCAGGGCAGCCCCGGCTGTCCCTGATGCGCCTGTCGCCGAGGTGGGCCGGATCGAGATCGAACTCGCCGGCGGGCAGCGGATGCGGGTCACGGGGCGCTACGATCCCGAGGCTCTGGCGCGGCTGATCCGGGGGCTGACGGCGTGATCCCGGTGCCGACCAACACGCGGGTGTGGCTCGCGGCCGGGGTCACGGACATGCGCAAGGGCTTTGCGGCCTTGGCGGCACAGGCCGAGGCGGTGCTGAAGCAGGATCCGTTCGGTGGGCATCTGTTTGTGTTCCGGGGCCGGCGCGGCGATCTGGTCAAGGTGATCTGGTGGGATGGCCAGGGCGCCTGCATGTTCATGAAGCGGCTGGAGCGGGGCCGGTTCGTCTGGCCTTCCACCACCGAGGGCAAGATCGCGCTATCGGCCGCGCAGCTGGCGATGCTGCTGGAAGGGATCGACTGGCGGACCCCGCAGCGGACCTGGCAGCCCTTGGCGGCCGGATAAGCGACTGGCCCTAATCGTTGAGGATTCCCAGCCGGAATCCAGCCCGTTAAGCTCGTCTCATGCTCGACGAGCCCGCCATCCTGCCGGAAGATCCCGAGGAGCTGCGCAGCTTCACCGCGCGGCTCCTGGCGGAGGTGAAGGCCCAGGCGATCCTGATCGAGAAGCTCCGGCACCAACTGGCCGGGCACCGTGCGCACCGGTTCGGCGCGTCATCTGAGACGGCAGAACAACTCCACCTCGCCCTCGAGACCAGCGAGATCGCCGCCGCCGCGATGACGGCGCGGATGAAGCTGCCAGACGTCGATGAGAAGGATAAACCGAAGCGTCGCCCGATCCCGGATCACCTCCCCCGGATGGAAGTGGAACTGACGCCAAGTGCCGACGCCTGTGCCGATTGCGGCGGGCGCCTGCGCCGGATCGGCGAGGATATCACCGAGGAGCTGGAATACGTCCCGGGCCGCTTCATCGTGAACCGGATCGTGCGGCCGCGGCTGACCTGTTCGTGCTGCGAGCGCTTCGTCCAGGCCCCGCTGCCGTCCCGCCCCATCGAGCGCGGTCGGCCGGGTCCGGGTCTCCTCGCCCATGTGCTGGTGAACAAATATGCCGATCATCTGCCGCTCTACCGCCAGAGCCGGATCTTCGAGCGTGACGGCCTCGACCTCGACCGCTCTACCCTGGCCGACTGGGTCGGCAAGTCCACCGCCCTGCTGGAGCCGCTGGCCGATGCGATCGGCCGCCATGTCCTCTCGGCCGAGGCGATCTTCGCCGACGACACGCCGGTGCAGATGCTGGCGCCGGGCACTGGCAAGACCCGGACCGCCCGGCTCTGGACCTATGCCCGTGACGAGCGGCCCTGGGCCGGCGCGGCGCCCCCGGCCGCCTGGTATCGCTTCTCCGGCGACCGCAAGGGTCAGCACCCGAAGGACCACCTCGCCCGCTTCCACGGCTGGATGCATGCCGATGGTTATGCCGGGTTCGAGGTTCTCTATGGGTCCGGCGCAATCCACGAAGTCGCCTGCATGGCCCATGTCCGGCGCAAGTTCGTCGACATCCATCGCGCCCAGGCCTCCCCGATCGCCGAAGAGGCCATCCGCCGGATCGCCCGGCTCTACGCCGTCGAGAAGGAGGCCCGAGGTTTGCCGCCGGACAAGCGTGTCGAGCTTCGGCTGGCCCGCGCCGCCCCGGTCTTCGACGATCTCGAGGTCTGGCTCGCCATGCAGCTGACCCGCATATCTGGCAAATCGCCGCTGGCCGCCGCGATCCGCTATGCCCTGACGCGGATGGAGCGCATGCGTCCCTATCTCGCCAACGGCATTCTCGAGCTGGACAACAACACCGCTGAACGCGGCATGCGCGCCATTGCCCTCGGGCGGAAGAATTATCTCTTCGTCGGCTCCGAAGCCGGCGGCAAGGCCGCCGCCATCGCTTACACCCTGATCGAAACGGCCAAGCTGAACGGCGTCGATCCCCACGCTTGGCTCGCCGCCACCCTGGCCCGTATCCCTGATTACAAGATCACAAAGGTCGATGACCTGCTGCCGTGGAAATGGAACGGGTAGCCCTCGGGCCGGACGCTTACGCACAGAGGAGATGACGTCTGGCACCTCTGCCATCGTTGGTCGGACCCTCGCCACGGACCGAGCCGGGTTTGGAACCGTCGACCATGACGTCGAGACGATCAACGTTGAAACACACTGGACCGCACCGGGTGTGATGAGCATCGCCGGTCGACACCGGCTTGACGAGTTTGGGAGTTTGCACAAGCCACTCGTCGATGGCGACCCTCTGATAGTTAGGGACGCCCTGTCTGACGAGCGCGCGCTGCACAATCTCGATGGCGCGTTGCGAATTGGTATTCGCGCAGTGATCGACATGCCAGTGCGCGATCAGGGCAAGACAATTGCCGTTTTCTTTGTGCATTGCGGCACCCCCCGGCTCTGGCCCGCCGAAGAGATTGCATTCTTGCGGAGCGCTGCAGACCGACTTGAGGCAGGGGTCGCTCGGCATCGTGCCGAGCAGCGCCAGCACATCGTAAATGGTGAAATCGCGCATCGCCTGAAGAATACGCTCACCATGGTTCAGGCTATCGCGAGCCAAACCTTGCGAACCGTCACCGACCGCGATGCTGTTTACGCCTTCGAGGGCCGGCTGATGGCATTGAGCGCAGCACACGACGCCCTGCTCCAGACAAGCTGGACACAGGCTGATCTCCAAGCTGTTGCGGCGACCGTCATAGAAGCGATCGGATTTTCGGATCGGGTTAGAATGGCCGGATTGCCCGTGGCGCTAGGGCCAAGAGCGGCGCTGTCCTTTTCCCTCATCGTGCACGAACTTCTAACGAACGCCTGCAAGTACGGCGCTCTGACGAACGACTATGGGAAGGTGTCGCTGTCTTGGGGCGTCGAAGACAGCCAGGACGGCGATCTGCTGAAGATCGAGTGGCGAGAGCAGGGCGGACCTCCCGTTGTGCCGCCGACGCGTAAAGGCTTCGGCTCAAAGCTAATCAGCATCGGTTTGGTCGGTACTGGTGGCGTCGATCTTCGCTTCGATCCAGAAGGCCTCGCGGCGGACCTGCATGCCTCTATGCGCCAGTTGGTCCAGGCTTGATGGAGTACGTGTGTGGAATGAATAAACCAGTGGTGCTTGTCGTGGAAGATGAGCCACTTCTCCGTCTCTTTGCATCGGACATGATTGAAGAAGCCGGCTTCGAAGT
>JBDHSK010000067.1:0-3543 GCA_039808025.1 Sphingomonadaceae bacterium
AAAGTCTTCGAGATTACGTGCAAAGAGGTCAACTGGGAAGTCGAGCCGGGCAAGCGCGTCAAGTCCATGACGTACAACGGCACCGTGCCCGGGCCAGAAATCCGGGTCACCGAAGGCGACAAGGTTCGGCTCATCGTCAAGAACGAGCTGCCCCAGAGCACGGGCGTCCACTGCCACGGCATCCACACCCCTAACAATATGGATGGCGTCCCCTACCTCACCCAGCCGCCCATCAAGCCCGGCCAGACCTTTGTCTATGAGTTCGTCGCCAAGCCGGCTGGCACTCACATGTACCACTCGCACCACAACGCCGCCGAGCAGGTGGCGGCGGGGCTGCTGGGGCCGTTCATTGTTGAGCCGAAGGACAAGACCAAGTCCCGCTTCCAGTGGGACAAGGAGTACAACTTCATCCTCAACGACGGCCCGCACGGCTTCACCATCAACGGCAAGAGCTTCCCCGCTACCGCGCCGCTGACGGCCAAGAAGGGGCAGAAGCTGCTGGTGCGCTTCGTCCACGAAGGCTCGCAGATGCACCCCATCCACCTACACGGCATGCCCATGCGCGTCATCGCCCACGACGGCTACCCACTCCAGTATGACTATCAGTTGGACACGCTGGACATCTCACCCGGCCAGCGCAAGGACGTGCTGATTGAGTGCGAGGAGCCGGGCGCCTGGGCCTTCCACTGTCACGTCCTGGGCCACGCGGAGTCACCGAAGGGCATGTTCGGCATGGTGACGGCGCTGATTATTGAAGCCTAAGACCTGCGTTCGACATTGACATACGCCTGGACTGGTTCCATAATTGCTCTAGCGAGCGGACCAGCCCAGGCGTTGCCCTATTTTGAGCCACCTTGAACATGACTGAACCTCTCCACAACCAGGAAGCCCTCGTCCGGTCTGAATTTCTCCAGGGGCTGTCCGCCCAGGATCGGGAGGCGATTCTCCGCGCCGCCCAGCTTCGCCCCGTTGCGCGCGATACCTTCCTCTTGCGCCAGGGTGACCCCGCCGACCGGGTCTATCTCCTGGCCCAAGGCCGCCTCCGACTGTCCACCATCACTCCAGATGGGCAGGAGGTCATCATTCGTTATGTCGCGCCAGGCGAAGGCTTTGGCGTGGCCGCCGCCTTGAAGGACATCACCTATCCCGTATCCATCGAGGCCGTCGAGAATAGCCTGGTCATCGGCTGGGACCGCGCGACATTCGCTGAGTTGATGGAACGCTACCCCCGGCTGGCGATGGATGCCATGCGGACGCTAGCCTTCCGCATGAGGGAGATGCAGGACCGCGTGCGCGAGTTGCAGACCGAGCGCGTCGAGCGGCGCATCGCCCGCGCCTTGCTGCGCCTCGTCCAACAGACAGGCCGCAAGGTCGAAACCGGCGTGCTGCTTGACCTGCCCCTCACCCGGCAAGACCTCGCCGAGATGACCGGCACGACTCTCTATACCGTCAGCCGCGTCCTAAGCCAGTGGGAGCAGGCTGGTCTGGTCGAGAGCGGCCGCGAGCGCGTCCTGATTCGCTCTCCGCACGGCCTGGTGAGTATCGCCGAGGATCTTCCCCCTCGGTCTACACCGGAGCGGTAATGTTGGACGGGGCGAGGTGACCTTGGCCTGGCGCTCCCTACTCCACCTGGCATACAACCTGCTTGATTTTCCTCTGTCTTTAGCCGATTCAGCTCCTTTATTCCTCTGGCCTGGCTCTATTTGCGCCAGCGCAAAGACATTCCCTCCCTTCAGTTGTATTCTATAGCAGGCAGGAGGGAATTGAATATGGAACGGCACATCACCCCACACCTGATGGTCGCCGATGTCCTGGCCCGCTGGCCTGAAGTCATACCCGTCTTCATCCATCACCGTATGGCCTGCGTCGGCTGTTCAATGGCGGCATTTGAGACGCTTGGCGATGCGATGAGCAATTACGGCCTTGAGGCCGAACCATTCTTAATTCAACTAGAACACGCTATTCAATGCTGCACCCCTGGGCAGGAGGAAAGATGAACCCCGAGAACCGAATTGTCCGATTGATGCTATTTATGCTACTGGCCGTCCTCGGCGTCGCCATCGCCGCGTGTGGCGACGGTCCGGCGACGGCCAAGCCCGCGCCCCAGCGGCTGCCAGCCGTGACCCTACCGACGCCACGGCCCGCCGCGCCGTCGAACCAGGCCGCGCAACCGTCCAACCAGACGGGCAGCCAGGCCTCCGGTCAGCCGGCCGCACCGTCGAACCAGGGCGCCGCCCAGTCTTCCGGCCAGTCGGCCGCCGCGCCCAACGCCTCCGGGGCCAGTGCGTCGGGTAGCGCGAGCGCCGCGACGGCCAACAATAATATGAACAATATGAACATGGCGGCCCAGGCTACCCCCGCGGCCCAGCCCACACCCGGCGCGCCCACGTCGCCACAGCAATCGAACACGGGCAGCGGCAACGTGGCGATGGTGGCGAACGTCCGCTACACCCTGCGCACCGGCCTGGCCGATGGCCGCATGGCCTTCATCGGCGTCGGTGGCGACATCGAGGGTAAGGTCAACCCCACCCTGATGGCCAACCCGGGCGATACGGTCCAGATTACCCTGGTCAACGGTGACGGCGTAGATCACGACTTCACCATGCCCGACCTCAAGGTGGCGACCGACCACGTGATGGCGAAGGGCGCCAGCAGCACCACCTCCTTCAGAGTGGACAAGGACGGGAGTTACGTCTACTTCTGCTCCGTGCCAGGCCACCGCCAGGCAGGTATGGAAGGCAAGCTGGTGGTCGGTCAACCATCGGGCGCGCCGCAGGCAGTCCAGGGCGCGGACATCAGCCGCGACCCGGCCGATGTGCCGGCTCCCGTGGGCAACCGTGGCCCCATGACCCACCGCGTCGAGTTGGAGACGGTCGAGATTACGGGTCAGTTGGCCGACGGCGTGACCTACACCTTCTGGACGTTCAACGGCAAAGTCCCCGGCCCCTTCCTGCGCATCATGGTGGGCGACACGGTGGAAGTGCGGCTCAAGAACCGCGCTGGCAGCAAGATGACACACTCGGTGGACTTCCACGCGGTGACCGGCCCGGGCGGTGGGGCGGCGGTGACGCAGGCCGCGCCTGGGCAAGACCTGGGCTTCACCTTCAAAGCCATGAACCCCGGTCTGTACGTCTACCACTGCGCGACGCCCATGGTCGCCCACCACATCACCAACGGCATGTATGGCCTGATCCTGGTCGAGCCGCAGGGCGGCTTGCCTAAGGTGGATAAAGAGTTCTACGTGATGCAGGGCGAGTTGTACACGCACGGCGCGCTGAAGGCCGAGGGTTACCAGGAGTTCGATGTAGAGAAGCTGCTGGCCGAGCAGCCCGAGTACTTCATCTTCAACGGCTCGACCGACGCGCTGACCAAGAAGTACCCCCTCAAGGCCAAGGTCGGTGAGACGGTGCGCATCTACTTCGGTGTCGGCGGCCCCAACTTCACCTCGTCCTTCCACGTCATCGGCGAGATCTTCGACCGGGTCTACGACCAGGCGTCGCTGACCTCAGCCCCACTCAAGGATGTACAGACGACATTGGTGCC
>JBDHSK010000068.1:0-3509 GCA_039808025.1 Sphingomonadaceae bacterium
AATAATAGTATTGCCGATGAGGATGATTATGAAGAATTAAAAAAATTAGAGAAGATAGATCCAACAAATGATGTGGTTAGATACAATAGAATTTTTTGTGCCATAAAATTAGATAGTACAACTGGCTCTAAAGAATATCAGGGTAAAATGCAACAAGAAATTGATGCCTTGTATAAAACAAAAATTAAGAAGAAGTTAGTTGATGGTTTAAATATCGAATGGCAATTTAAAATCATGGAATCATTAGATACTGTTGAGAATGCCGAAGCTCAAATAGAGGCTTGTATTACTAAAATTAAAACATTTTATAACATAAAAGACGCTACTTGGCAAAATGCCTTAAAATTGGCTTATGTGTTTACTAGAGGAAAAGATTTTAAATATTCATCAACTATTTTAGAACCATTTTTAAATGTTAAAGGTGTGAGCGAGGATTTAATTTTTAGTTATATCTCTATTGCTTCGCATCTTCCAGAAAAATTTTATAGCCGCACATTTAGTGATGCTTTACATAAAGCTAAAGAAATTAACCCCGATAGGTATTGTAAATTATTTGGTGAGCCATATATGTCATTTCAAGTGTTAGAAAACCCAAATGCCAAGAAAGATTATAGAGAGGCTGGCTGCTCTAAATAAAATGGAGTTTGATTAATGTTGAATAGATTTTAAATAATCTTGTAGAATGATAGTGGCACTTATCATATCTACGGTTTCTTTATCAGCTCTTTTTTTCTTATTCACACCACTCATCAGCATTGTTTGATGGGCAAGTGTAGAGGTAAATCGCTCATCATATCGTGCTATTTTTATTTTGGGGAATTTTCTTGTAAGATGTGTTACAAAAGGTTCGATATATCTTGCGCTATCAGATGCTTGATTACTTAGTGTTTTGGGTTCTCCAACAACAATACATTCTACATCTTCTTTTTTTAAGTAGTCTTCTAAGAAATGAATTAAATCTTTACTATGTACAGTGGTTAAACCACTGGCAATTATTTGTAAAACATCGGTTACGGCAATGCCTACGCGCTTACTACCATAATCTATTGCCATAATTCTTGCCATATTTTTATTTTAAATCAAATAAATTTTCTACGCCTATGTAGCGTGTAGTGGTAAAACCTTCGGCATAATCTGTTCCAATAATTCTACCTAAAATAGTTGCTTTAGCTTTTACGTTTTCGATGAAATGCTTTCCAGAAATTGGGGTTTCGGGTTCAGTAGAATTTGGGTTATAGAATTGTGATGAATAGGCCATAATAGATTCTAGTTTTTTGTTTATGTGTGCAGAAATATCAACAACAAAATCAGGCTCTATGTAATAGTCTTGTATGTAATGATAAACAGCTTTTGGTCTCCATGCTTGTTGCATTAAGCCATTATCATGTGTTTCAATTTTTATCAAACCACTATAAAAACAAGCATCTGCACTAAGTTTGGCAGCACGTCCGTGGTCGGGATGACGGTCATTGATTGCATTACAAAGCACAATGTCGGGTTGATATTTACGGATAATGTGAATGATTTGTTTGAGATGAGTTTCGTTATTTTCAAAAAAGCCATCTGCCATTTGTAATTGCTCGCGTACAGAAATTCCTAGTATTTGAGCTGCAGCCATGGCTTCTTTAGTACGAAGTTCGGCATTACCTCTTGTACCTAGTTCGCCACGGGTTAAATCTAAAATTCCAACTTTTTTACCTAAAGCAATGTGTTTTAAAATTGTTCCAGATGCGGAAAGTTCCACATCGTCTGGATGAACACCTATGGCTAAAATATCTAGTTTCATGCTGGTTGAAAATTATGTGAGTGAATAGAAAGTTAAAAACCTAATTGGGCTTAAAATTACAAAATAAGCGCACACAATAAAATGGTAAATTGTGGTTTTGAATTCACATCAATGAATGAAGTTATCTAAAACATCTAAGATACTTGTAATTAAAGCCGACTAATAAATATCAAATTTTGAAGTTTTTTTTGAGTGAATAAAATGGAGATACTAGTTAGTTAGTATGTACTAATTTAAAGATTATTTGTAACCTAATACTCTTAATAGTCGTAAAATACAGTAAAAATTATTATCTTTGTGTATGTGTAAATAGTAAAATTATTAATACCTTTGCATATAGCACTAAATTAGCTTATTTTAATTGTAAATAAGGTTATGTGATAAACGTTATGTCAACTGCAACATTTCCAAATAAACAGAAACAACAAAGTATCGATGAGAAACTACATGCGTTCTTCTATTTATTACAAGAAGACCTTGATAAGTTTAAAGCCGAAGTCGAACAAAGCTATGAACTTTTTAGAAAAATTGGAAAGAAGACGGAGCTTACCCTTTTGATTGAAGAGAACATAAAGAACCCCTCGAAAGGTTTTTTTGCGAATGCTAATGAAGTAAATCAAGTTGCCTTTGCAATAGTGAACGCACAAGTTATTATGCATTTCAAATCAAACAATGAGATTATCTCAAAAGGACTTAGGCTAGTTAAAAGAGTTGATGGTTCTTTAAGATATTATATTGTTTTGAAAAAAGATAGTCAAGAGAATAGAAGAAAAATTTATTCATTCTTTGATAAATATGCAGTTTCCGAACTATCTAATAAATTTCCTGTTTTCATAGAATTTATTCCAAAAGAACTTGTTGGCAAAATAAATGCTGATTTTAAGGAGATAAACTTAAAATAGATACATGAGCGCATTTGTTGAACAAGTTAAACATAACGAAAGTTTACTCAATCATCTTGATGTAACTTTCCCTGATAAATATTTTGATTGGAAAATTACTTTAACTTTTTATTGTGCACTTCATATAGTTAAAGAATTAGCTAGAATTAATGGTGTTTCAATTGGTGATTCTCATATTGAAAATCTTAATAATTTAAATCCTTCGCCAAGGGCAGGAGTTACACCAAAGCTAAAGATTAGTAGCACTCAATACGCATTTTATAACGACCTTTATCAATACTCAAGAGTTGCAAGATATACTGGAATAACAGATTACACAACTTTTGAAGCTCAAAGGAAAGCTGATTATATGCTTTGTAAAGGTAATTTTGTAAAGATGAAATTGTATTATAATTCAAGAGGCGTAGTGATTTAATTTTTTCATACTTTGATTTATCACGAAAAAAGACATTAGGATTTGTAACGAATCATGATAGTGTAATAAATTCGAATGTTCTTCCAAAATATTATGAAGATAGAATGGTATTATCTTTTCAAGAAATAACATCGAGTTAGCGATTAAGATAAAAGTAATTTTAGGGCACAGTAAGATTCTACTGTTTGTACCAGACTTATAATAATGGAAGGAAAGGTATAATAGATTATCTCTCTGATAAATGGCTCAATTCCTACAACTGAAATAGCAAGTAAACTAAAAATTGTGTGAAATGAAGTAAAGAATTATATAGCTTGGAAACAATAAGCTAATTATCAGTAAAAAATTCCTTTATATGTACATTTAGTACCTCAGCTAGAATAAGTAGAGTAGAAACACCCGTATT
>JBDHSK010000069.1:0-3507 GCA_039808025.1 Sphingomonadaceae bacterium
TCCCGTGTGAAAGTAGGACATCGTCAGGCTATTTACCCAGAAAGGGCCCGATCCACACGATCGGGCCCTTTCGCCTTTCCCGGCAGGCGAAATGGTATCGCGACGAAAAAAAGAGGCTCGGAGAATCTCCGAGCCTTTTTGGATGATGTGGTGGCGGAACACGGAACCGAACCCGCGTCCGTAATCCGAGCCAGATAGTAACGCCTCCGCCTTGGGGGCGTGGATTCGACGATTTGGCCACCCGCACCTGAGGCCGAGCGCAAGCGCATCGCACTCAGCTTGACTGAGGCAATCCATCCGATCCCCTACCAAGTTGGAGACAAACCTTCCGAGTTCGGTCGCTTTTGGTCGCCAGTTGGAAAATTTTGCACTATCCTGTCGTCCTTTACCAATCATCCGACTGGCCCCACTCCATGCCCAAAAACACCAGCGAAAGCGGAATCCTGACGATCAGGGAAGTCGCCGAGTACCTGAAGGTCACGGAGCGGACGATCTACCGACTCGCGGCAGCCATGAAAATACCGGCCTTCAAGGTCGGCGGGACATGGCGCTTCCGGGCAACGGACATCGACGGCTGGATAGCCGACCAGTCGAAGAAGGCGGAGGGAGCCGATTGATCTCCGCCTACCACGCCAAGTACTACGCCCACGAGCTGACGCGGCGACACGCCGCCGATGGCGTAGATCGCCTCTCCCAATCGCTGTTCGATGCCAGCGTCGATTTGAACCCGCATCAGATCGAGGCGGCGCTGTTCGCCCTTCGGAACCCATTGCAGGAGGGCGTACTGCTGGCTGACGAGGTGGGGTTGGGCAAAACCATCGAAGCCGCGCTGGTGGTTTGCCAGTACTGGGCCGAGCGCCGTCGTCGGCTACTGGTCATATGCCCGGCTAGCCTGCGCAAGCAATGGGCGCAGGAGCTGCACGACAAGTTCGCCGTGCCCACCACCGTGGTGGATGCCGTTTCTCTGCGCAAGCAGTCCGCTGGCGACATGCTCGCCACACTGCAACGGCTGGTCGGCAAGGCGGTCGTGATCATGTCCCACCAGTTCGCCGCCAAGCTGGAAGCCGAGCTGCGTGCCGTGCCTTGGGATGTGGTGGTCATCGACGAAGCGCACAAGCTGCGCAATGCGCACCGAGCCAGCAACCGCACCGGGCAGGCGCTCAAACGCGCACTGCAAGGCCGCAAGAAGCTACTGCTTACCGCCACACCGTTACAGAACTCGCTGATGGAGCTGTACGGCCTGTCCACGCTGATCGACGAGCACCTGTTCGGCGACGAGACGGCTTTCCGCAAGCAGTTCATGAACAGCGGGACGGGCCTGGACGAACTGCGTGAGCGTCTTGCCAGTTTCGCCAAACGCACACTGCGCCGCGACGTGCTGGAGTACATCAAGTACACCGAGCGCAAGGCGCTCACCCAGCCGTTCAACCCCACCGACGACGAGCAGGCGCTGTATGAGCGCATCTCGGCCTTTCTGCAAAAGGAAGACTCCTACGCCCTGCCCAAGCAGCAACGCCATCTCACGGCACTGATCTTGCGCAAGCTGCTGGCCTCCAGTTCTCACGCCGTCGCTGCCACGTTGGTCACCATCCGCGAGCGCCTGCAGGGCTTGCTCACGGCAGACCGAATTGACAACCTCGCGGAAGACGACGGCAGCCAACTGGTCGAACAGCTCATCGCCGAGGACGACCTGGAGCAGGACTATCTGGAAGAGGAAGCCAGCGAGGCCGACGAAGACGCCGAAGCCCCTACGCCCGCGCCAGCGGAAGACGACAAGACGGGCGCTGCAAAAGATGGGCATGCCGTCCGCGCCGCCATCAGCGCCGAGATCGCGGAGCTGACCGCGTTCGTTGATGCCGCGCAAGCGCTGCAAACCGACACCAAGGCGCAGGCGCTACTGAAGGCGCTCGGCTTGGGCTTCAGCAAGATGGCCGAGCTGCGCGCGCCGCGCAAAGCCATCATCTTTACAGAGTCCAAGCGCACGCAGGAGTACCTGCACCGCTTTCTCTCCGCCAACGGCCACGCGGGCAAGCTGGTGCTGTTCAGCGGCACCAACAATCATGAAGACTCCACCGCCATCTACCAGCGCTGGCTGGAAGAGTACAAAGGCACGGATCGCGTCACCGGCTCGCCGCAAGTAGATCGCCGCACCGCGCTGATCGACCACTTCCGCAAGGACGACGGCACCGGCGCGGAAATCATGATCGCCACCGAAGCAGCGGCCGAAGGTGTCAACCTGCAGTTCTGCGCGCTGATCATCAACTACGACCTGCCGTGGAACCCGCAGCGCGTCGAGCAGCGCATTGGCCGCTGCCACCGCTACGGCCAGCGTTTCGACGTGGTGGTCATCAACTTCCTCAACACCCGCAACCAGGCCGACCAGCGCGTGCTGGAACTGCTCACTGAGAAATTCAACCTGTTCTCAGGGGTGTTCGGTGCGAGCGATGAAGTGCTGGGCCGCATTGAAGGCGGCCTCGACTTCGAGAAACGCATCCTCCAGATCTACGACACCTGTCGCCAGCCCGAGCAGATCGAAGCCGCCTTCAACGCCCTGCAAGCGGAGCTGGAAGAAGTCATCGCCGACCGCATCAAAGACACCCAGTCCCAACTTCTGGAGAACTTCGATGAGGACGTTCACGACCGCCTCAAACTGCGTCTTCAAGACGCCGAAGCGCGGCTCGACAAGCTGGGGCGCTGGTTCTGGGGTGTCACCTGCTTTGCATTGGACGGCCGCGCGCGCTTCGACGAGCAGTCCTACGCGTTCTCATTGAGCACGCCTCCAACCGGTATAGCCACGGGTCGGTACCAGCTCATTCGTGGTGCTGCGCAGCCGGACATGCTGGCGCACGCCTACCGCCTCAGCCACCCGCTGGGGGAATGGAGCATTGATGCCAGCCTGAACGCGGCCACGCCCGTCGCCACATTTAAACTCGACTACGGCAAACACGGCGCACGCGTCTCCGTCATCGAGAGACTGCGCGGCATGTCCGGCTGGTTGACGCTGGCCCGGCTGGAAGTCACCGCCTTCGAGACTACCGAGGCACTGCTGTTCTCCGGCCTCACCGACGATGGTCAGGTGCTGGATCAGGAAGCCTGCGAAAAGCTGATGGCCATTCCAGCAGCGGGCAAGCCCACTCCTTTTACCAACCCTGTGCCCGAGGCCCTGCTGGCCAACAGCCAGCGCGCGGTCGCCGCCACCGTTGCCCAGGTGCTGGAAGCCAACCAGCGCCTGTTCAATGAAGAACGCGACAAGCTGGAACGCTGGGCCGACGACAAGCTGCTGGCCGCAGAGGAAGCCCTGAAGAACACCAAGGCGCGCATCGCCCAGTTGAAGCGCGACGCCCGCAAGGCCGCCACCTTGCAGGAACAGGACGGCATCCAGCGCGAACTGTCTGAGCTGGAGCGCAAGCAGCGCCGCCTGCGGCAGGAAATTTTCGCCGTCGAGGACGAGATCATCGCCAAGCGCGACGAACTGATTGCCTCGCTCCAGCAGCGCCTGCAAGAAAA
>JBDHSK010000070.1:0-3463 GCA_039808025.1 Sphingomonadaceae bacterium
CCGCGCCGCCTGCTCCGAGCCGTCGGCCAACAGTTCGCCCAGCGGGCCGCGCCGCAGCGCGATGGCTTCCAGGGCGTACAGCAGGGCGTGGCCGTTGCCGAAGCGCAGGTCTACCCCTTCGGTGTACTTGGCTGGCAGCAGGCCGTTCTCATACGTCTCCATCGCCCAGGCCACCGTCGCGCCGGCGGAGATGCTGTCCAGGCCGTAGCGGTTGCACAGTTCGTTGGCCTTGAGTACCGCCTCCATCTCGCCCACGCCGACATACGAGCCGAGGGTCGCCAGGCTCTCGTACTCCGGGCCGCCGAAGACCGGCTGCACCGAGCCGTACTCGCTGTCCTCGACCTTGACCACGCGCTTGCACTTGGTCGCGCACGAGTAGCAGGTATCGCGCTCCTCCAGGTACGTCTTATAGAGCAGGCGGCCGTCAATGGCAGCGTGATGCTCGAACGAGCCGGAGTTCCAGTTGCGCGTTGGCAGGCCGCCCGCGTGGTGCTGCGGCGACACGACGCCCGCCGTGCCGTACTTGCCAAAGCTGCGGTCAAACTCCGACGCGATGGTGTCGCGGCCCCAGTGGGCCACGTCGAGCATCCCCTTGCGGTCCACGACCTGGGGCCGCATCTTCCCGCGCACGGCAATGGCCTTGAGGCCCTTGGACCCCATGACCGCACCGAGGCCGTTGCGGCCGTGCGCGCGGTTCGCCATGTTGATGATGGCCGCCACGCACGACAGGTTCTCGCCCGCCGGGCCGATGCACGCCACTTCAATCTTATCGTCGCCCAACTCCTGCTGGATGGTGCGCCAGGTATCCGCGGTGTCCATGCCCCACAGATGGCGGCCGTCGCGCAGTTCGGCTTTGCCCTGGTGGAGCCACAGGTACACCGGCGTCTCGCTCTTGCCCTTGACCACAATCGCGTCAAAGCCGGCGAACTTCATCTCGGCCGGCCAGAAGCCACCGGCCTGGCTGTCGCCGGCCGTCCCGGTCAGCGGGCTTTTCGCCGTCACCGTGGCGCGGCTCGCCCCGTGAACCGGCGTGCCGGTCAGGACGCTCAAGGCGAAGACCAGGACGTTGTCTGGTCCAAGCGGGTCAGCGCCGACGGGCATGTCCCGCAGCAGGTAGTACATGCCGAGGGCGCTGCCGCCCATGTAGGTGCGATAAAACTCCTCGGGCGGCGTTTCCACCTCAAGCTGGTGGTGGGTCAGGTCCACGTGCAGAATGCGGCCATGATAACCATAGGGCATGGTGAGTTCTCCTTGTTGGATAGGCCAGCCTCGGCCGTCTCACTGGTCCAACCCAGGCCAGGGTAACGACGACCACCGCGACCGGCGAATAGTCTCAACCCGCGCATTATCCCTATGATACCAGACCCGCCGCCATCTAAGGTGGAGACTTGTTCACGCAACGAGTGAACTTGTATGCGATAGGATTGGCGCCCTGAGACGGCTCCCCCTGCGAGGGTCATGCTCAGCGAAGCGAAGCATCTGCTCTGGCGGCGTTCTCGGAGCAGATCCCTCACTTCGTTCGGGATGACCTTCGTTCGGGATGACAACCGAAGGCGCAGGAAGGGGAAGGGAGCAAAAATAGGCAAGGCCGAACGGCGCCCAGTTCCGTTCGGCCTTGCCTCAGATGGAGGAGGAGAAACCACACTCAGAGTATAACACACCCCCCATTTTCCTACTTGTCCCTGACCCTATCGCCACCCGCCGGGCGCCCAACGATTTCAGCGTCAGGTTGCCGCTGCCCTGCCCCTCCCCTACGCCTCACGCGCCCCCTCCCTATTCCCTCATCTTACGCCGCACCGCGTCACATATTTGCACGCTTGCCCCCTCTGAGCGTATACTCTAAGCATGGATACCCTGTTTGCCGCCTATCAACGTCTCTTGACCGAAGTCGCCAAAGACCTCCACGCCGCCTGCGGCGCGCTGGAGTTCGCCTCCACGCTCGGCGCGCCGGTGCCGGCCCTGACGACGTTCGACCCGGCCAGCCCGCCCAACGGCAACCTGACCTGGCTCGAACTGCCTGTCTACGAAAACGATGAGGCCATCGCCCACCTGCGTCTCGGCTTCCACCCCGGCGTGCCCCTACCCGACGCCGACGAGCAGCGTCTGGCGCAAGCCCTGGTCGAGTTAGCCGTCCTGGTCAACCGCGACCGCACCCAGCAGGTTTCGGCGCACCAGGCCAGCCGGCGTATCCTGGCCGTCACCGAGGAAGAACTGCAACGAGTCATCCTCGACATCCACGATGGCCCGGTCCAGAAGCTGTTTGCCGCCTCCTCTCAGCTAGAGATTGCGGCGGGGCTGGTGGAGCAAGTACCGGAAGACCAGCGCGCCCCGCTGGAAGCGCAACTGGCCCGCGTCGCCAGCCTGCTGCAACTGTCTCTCAATGAAATCAAGATGACGGTCGGCTCCATGCGGCCGCCGGAGTTCCGCCGCCGCCCCCTCGTGTCGGTCCTCCAGGGTCTGGTCATCCAACACCAGGCGCTCACCGGCCAGCGCGTCCAGCTACACGTCCAGGGCGGGATACCCTCAGTCAGCCTGCCCGTCAAAATCGCGGTCTACCGCATTCTCCAGGAGGGCCTCTCCAACGCCTACCGCCACGCCAAGGTAGACAGCCTCGACGTCCGCTTGAGCGGCGAAGATGGCTGGGTCATCCTGGACATCGCGGACCGGGGTCCGGGCTTCGACCCACCCCTGCTGGAAGGGCCGGCCGGCACTGAACTGGAGGAGCATATCGGGCTGCGCGGCATGCGCGACCGAGCGGCACTGGTGGGCGGCCACTTCCGTCTGACCAGCATCAAAGGCCGGGGCACCAACATCCAGGTGCGCGTCCCCGGCGATGTATAGGCTATCCTTATGAGCGCCGAGTCGGTGTCTGACCAGCGTATCCGCGTCATCCTGGCCGACGACCACGAACTCGTGTTGGAAGGCTTGCGCGGCCTGCTCCAGAACGAGCCAGACCTGCACGTCGTTGCCACGGTGACCAATGGCGAGCGGCTCATGGAGGCCGTGCGCCGCCTCCAGCCTGACCTTGTTGTCATGGACCTCCAGATGCCCTATATGAGCGGGCTGACCTGCCTGGAGGAGATACGCCGCGAGCAACTTCCGGTCAAAGTCCTCATCCTGACCGCCTTTGGCGACGGCGAGGCGATTCAACTGGCCTGGGAACGGGAGGCCGACGGCTTCGCGCTCAAGACCGACCCGCCGCGCCAGACCGTCGCCGCCATCCGCAACATCGCCCACGGCCACGTTGTCTTCCCGCGTGGCGCACTGCGCGGGGGTGGGCGCGAGCCGCAACCCAACCCTCTCACCACGCTCTCCGAGCGCGAGAGTGAATTCCTGGCCCTGGTCGCCGAGGGGCTGACCAACGCCCAGATCGCCGACCGACTCTCGGTCACGGAACACACCGTCAAATTCCATCTTCAAAACATCTTCCAGAAACTTGGCGTCACCAACCGCACCGAAGCCG
>JBDHSK010000071.1:0-3433 GCA_039808025.1 Sphingomonadaceae bacterium
GCCACGTCACGGCGGCCATGAGACCCAGCGACGCCACGTTGACGCCGTCGAGTAGCGGCCCGGCCCACGACGACTGACGGATGCGGGGAATCCAGGGGTTGCTCAGCGCGACGAAGACAAACGCGGGCAGGAAAATGCCGACCGTCGCCAGGACTGCGCCCGGCACACCGGCCAGCACATAGCCGATGAAGGTGGCGGTGGTGAACACCGGGCCGGGCGTGAACTGCCCAATGGCGATGGCGTCCAGGAGTTGCTGGTCCGTCAGCCAGCCCATGCGCACCACGAGGTCCGCCCGCAGGAAGGCTAGCAGGACGTAGCCGCTGCCATAGAGGACCGAGCCAATCTTGAGGAAGATGAGGAACAGGCTGCCCAGGGTAACAGGGCCAGCTACCTGGGCCAGCGATGGCCCTAACAGGGGCAGCAGGGCCACCGACTTGAGCGCCTCGCCGCCCACCCGCCGCACGACCAGCACGGCCAGGGCTGCCAGGACCAGGACTAGAATCTCGTTCACGCCCAAGAAGTACAGGGCCAGCCCTGCCGCGCCAATCGCCGCCGTCAGCGGCCCTTTGACCGCCGTTCTCCCCAGCGTCCACAGCGCCTGGACCACTACGGCCAGGATGGCCGGCTTGACGCCGTAGAGCAGCCACCCCGTCGCCGGCAGGCTGCCATAGCGCACATAGGCCCAGGCGAACCCCATGACCATCAGCATCGCCGGGACGATAAACGCCGCGCCCGCCACGACCAGCCCGCGCCAGCCCGCCCGCACATAGCCCAGGTGGATGGCCATCTCGGTCGAGTTGGGGCCGGGGATGAGGTTCGTCGCGCCGAGCAGGTCCAGGAAGTGCTGGTCCGTCACCCAGCGCCGCCGCCGCACAATCTCGTCGCGCATCAGGGCGATATGCGCCGCCGGCCCCCCAAACGCGATGATGCCTAGCTTCAGAAATAGCTGCGCCACCTCTGGCAGCCGGGATGACTCATCCGGATTCGGTGTCGTTTCCATCGAGTTTGTCCATATAAAACCACAGAGACACGGAGAACACAGAATAGTTATAGGCTCTGTACTCTCCGTGTCTCTGTGGTTTAGCCCCAGCTATCGAGATTGCTCCAGGACCACAATCTGCATTGACTTCGGCAGCGTCACTGGCGTCACCTCAAGGGTGGACTGCCCCAGCCACGTCACCATCTCAGGCGGGTAGTGCGACGTGAACTCGGTGACGGGCAGGATGTTGAGGACGCCGCGTGGGTGGTAGTAGTGCATCGGGATGACCAGGCGCGGGCAGATGGCGGCGATGAAGTCGTGCAGGTCGGGCAGCGGGATGGTCGGCAGGCCGCCCGCCAGGGCGAACAGCACATCCACGCGGTCGGCCAGCCAGTTGACGTACTCCGAGTCGGGCAGCCAGCCCGCGTCACCCATGTGCAGGATGCGCACGCCGCCGAGCGTCAGGTAGTACATGGCGTTGTCGGCCGAGTGGTCGGGCTTGTTCTCGCGGTTGGGGATACTTTGAATACGGACACCCCGGACCATCGTGCCGTGTGGCCCGATCGTCATGGCATCTACCACTTGAGCATGACCCGGCACCTGGGCGGCAAAGCTGTGGAAGCGGTCCGTGGCCGACGACATGACCACCATATCGCACGTCTCGCCGACCGGCTCAAACTTGGCGACGCTGGGCGTATACGGGTCGGTGATGATGGACAGACCGTTGTTTTCGAGGCGGAAGCAAGCGTGAGCGTAGAATTTGATTTTCATAACCTTGACTAATGAGTTAGCACGGGCCAGGCGGCGAACACGTTGCCCCAGTATAGCAGGTTTGCGGGGCGAGTTTGGACCAGTTTGACCACCCCAGGTAGTGAACTCTCCACCCTGGTAAGCAGTTTTACTATTGGAAGTACGCCTGCCTTTTACGGCATCACCGAGGACACAAAGGCACAAAGGCACAAAGCCATGAAGTAAAGGCTCTATATCCATCTTCCGCTTCACGCGGATACTTGTATAATTTCGATGGTTAACTTCTACAATGTTCTCAACCTTTGTGCCTTAGTGGCCTTTGTGTCCTTCGTGACTCTATAGGACCATAAGCACCGCTCCCGCACCAGCTAGACTAAAAGGATAAGTTATGTCACTCGACCCGCTCACCAGGGAGATAGTTAGCGTCTATCGCGGCTGGGAGGCTCTCGAACGGGGCATCACGGGCGAGGCCGGGACCATCCTCGACTTCGACCTGGCCCCCGCACAGGATATCAAGCACTATACGTGCCGCGAGGACGTGCTGAGGGATGTCGAGCGCCTGCGCGACCAGGTCCAGCCCGCCGACGACGAGGGCGAGTTCCTGCGGGCCAAGCTGCACGCCTCGGCCGTCTATCTCCGCGCCCTGCTGGGCGAAACCATTCCGTTTGACGTCTACGTGGAGGAGATTCTAGGGACGCGGCCTGTTCTGTTCACGGACGCGGAGTTGGACGCGGCGCGGCAGAAGGTGGCGGCCCTGCTGGAAGCCGACGGGGTCCAGTATCGCGCCGAAGACCGCGAGAAGTACGAGGCGCGCTGCCGGCTCACCGACCCAGCCGAGGTGCGCGCCCGCATCGAGGGCAGCCGCGACGTCTTGATGCAGCGGCTCGCCGCCCTCATCCCGGTCCCCCCGCTGGACGACGTGACGGTGGAGTTCGCCAACGAGGATCGTTACTGGGCGGCGTGGGTGTCGGGGTCGCTGAAGGAGGGGATGAAGCTGCGCATCAATCTCCACCCGCGCACCTTCTACCTCAAGGGGTCGCCCGGAGTGCTAGCCGCCCACGAGTACTGCGGCCACATCGTCCAGGCGCAGGTCTGGCGGGGGCGCATCGCGGCGGGGAAGATGAACCAGGCCGTCGGCCTGACGACGGTTCACGGCCGGGAGCAGTTCTTGATGGAGGGGCTGGCGCAGATTATGGAGCGGGTGCTGCTCGACCCGGCGAACATTGAGCCGGAGGAGGCGCTGGCGCTGGAAGCCTCGACCTACAGCAACATGGTCTACAACAACCTGCACGTTCTGGTCAACACGGGCGTCGCGCCTGACGAGGTCTACGCCTACGCCCGCCCCCGCCTGCCGTTCGCCTCCGACCTGAAGCTGCGGAGCGAAATCCGCGACCGAGGCCAGAGTCCCCTATACCGCGTCTACCAGTACGTCTACGGCATCAGCGAACACTACTTCATGCAGTTGCTGGCCTTCCCCCTGGCGAAGCAGCAAGCCATCCTCCAGTCCTGCTACGCCCACGCCCTGACCAAAGCGCAACTCGACCGGCTGTTTACAGCCTAGAGGTCATACTGCCCACGCCTGAACAGTCCCTCAGACATACAGCCTCCTGGGTTAATGGTCTCGCTAATACCAATTCGTCTTGGCAGTAGTGCATGCTGTCATGCTGAGCGAAGCGAAGCATCTGCTCCGACAGCAGAGCAGAC
>JBDHSK010000072.1:0-3422 GCA_039808025.1 Sphingomonadaceae bacterium
GGCGAAGGCGAGTAGTTGAGAGGCTCCTGCGAATTCGCCTGAGCGATGCCGTCGTCAATCTTCTGGTTCTTACGTTGGCCCCTGAAGATGGAGAGCGTACCGACAAGCCTGTTGTCCTCCGTGGAGACCTTTACGCCGATTTCATAGTTTTTGCCGGTTTCGTTGGGAATATTGTCCATAACTCCCTCTGCATTGAAGGCGTCTAAGCCGGTTTGCAGCGAAGTGATGCGATGTCCCTTCCAAGTATAGCCGCCGGGATTGTTGGCGAGCAGGGCATTGATGATCTCATCCGGCGTACTGGCGATGCCGCTGAAGTCACCCTTTCGACCCGTGTTAATACGGAAGGTTGAAGAGACCGTACCATACACAGAGATCTGCTTGGTGATGGCGTAAGTGGCACCCACCATGTAGGCATCTCCTGAGGTCGTCTGGAAGTTGCTGGCCGAGTAGGCGGGGCTGTAGTTCCAGACGGACGGCGGATAAGCACTCTGATTGAATGGGGCGCTGGGGGGAGTAATGAACCACGGGTCGTTGGCCACCAGCCATTGACCGCGATACTTGGCGGTTTCCTTGCGGTACCCCAGAATTGCGGTCAGCTTGTCATCGAGGGCAGTGATTTGCCAGTTGGCATACCATGCGTTGCGGCGATCGTTGTAACCGTCGAGCAGGTTGCGCTCAAGGGGGTGAATCTTGCTGACCGGCGGATTGACCAAGATGCCCGGATCCCATTGCGAATAGACCTGTTGAGCGGTGAGGATCTGTCCATTGCGGTTTGTGAGATACTGGAGGTTCGGAACCATGATCCCGGGAGAGGGAAGATTGTTCGGATTGTTTGTCGGATAGTTGTAGCCAGGGACAGCGTAGTAAACCGCACCGGCTGTAGCCATGTACTGCTGGAACGGGCTATAAAGCACGCCGCCCAGAATCAGCTTGTTTTTCGTGCCGAAGAAATCGCCCTTGAAAACCGCATCGAGCTGGTGGTTGTTGGCGCGCAGGTAGTAACCGGCACTGTTGCCGGCAAGAGCGGCATTCCAGGTGATGCCATCAGCGTTGGGAGCGTTTAGACCTTCAATGCTGTCGTAACGATCGTTGTCACGCGTGAAGACATAGCGTACATCGAGCCAGTCTACGGGAGCGAAGTCCACCGTGGCCTGGAAGGTCTCCACCTCATTGTGCGTGTAGGCACCGGAATTGGAGAAGTTGAATCTCTTGTCCTCAACCCGGTTGCCCGCCTTGTTCGTGATCGTGGCATAGGGCTTTATGACGCTGCTCGTATAGAGCGGCAGGGATGGATCGCCGACTGAGTTGCGATAGTCTCCCATGAATCCGCCGAGATTGGCAAAGATGCGGGCCCTGTAGGCGTCCGGCGTGATATTGCCGGCCGCGGCCAGGAGCCCTGCGGATGGATTCTTGTAAGCATCGAACCAAGCCTGTGGGTAGATCCAACCGTAGTCGTTGTAGTTGAAGCGCTCGTTGAGGTACTCCATCTCGAGGTTGACCTTCAACTTGCCGCTCTTGAACGGGACGAGGGTCAGGCTCGGCGTAAAGTTGAAGTTGTCATCATATTCACCCCTGCGGTCGCCGTTCAGTGACTGCCAGGCGCCGACGATGCGGAATGCCGCTTTCTCGCCGAGATTCACGTTGGTGTCCACGGTGACCTTTTCGCCCCAGTTGTTGTCGATCTGGTAGCTGATGTCGGTCGGCAGATGCGAGAAGGACGGCTTCTTGGTGACGTAATTGATGACGCCGCCGGGATAGCCCTGACCGAAGAACACGGCCGCGGGACCTTTCACGATTTCAACGCGATCTACGTTGTCGAGGTTCCACGAAGTGTAGCGGAACACACCGTTACGCAGGAGGGTGTTGACCGTAAAGCCACGCATGGTGAACGAACCTTGCGGCGTCGCGCTGTTGGCGGGGCGGCGCATGGCAAAGCGTCCGTCAGGAGCACCGGAAGCTGTGTAACGGAAAATGTCCATTACCTTCAGCAGGCCGGCATCCTTGATGAAGTCTTCGCTCATCACGTTGATGTTCATCGGGACATCCTGAATCCTCATGCCGATACGGGTGGCCGTGGCGGCATTGGTTTTCAGGTAGCCGAAATCACGTTCACTCGAGACCTCGAAGGGTGAGAGAACGATCGTGTCCAGAGGAGCCGACTCCGTGCTTCTGGCGGACTGCGAAGCGGGAGCCGCCTGTTGTGCGGCTTGCTGGCTTTCTGTTTCGGCGAGACGCTTGCGCAGGGCAGCGTTCTCCTCCTGAAGCCGGCGGATCGCATCAGGACTGGATTGTCCGGATGCGCTGGTGGCGATGAGCAATGCCGCCAGACCGGTGGCCAGGAGTGCCCTGGCGCGATCCAGACGGGTATGCGGGTATTGATTCATGATTATGGTTATGTTGGAGTTTCCAGTATGTGAGCGCGTGTGACGCGCCCGGTTGGAAAGTCTTGTGGCGTTTCTGTGTGCGTCGATGTTTTATTGTTTGGTTGAAGCGGCGGACGAGTCCCCGCGAGAAATCAGTTTCGGCGAGATGGTCAGGCCAATGCGGCCGCCGACGTCGCGATTCTCGATCCTCCAGAGCAGGTGATCGATGACCTTGCGCACGAGCAGCGGCAGGTTGATGTCGATCGCAGCCGGATGATGATCGAGGTTGTGATAGATCATCGGATTGTAATTGCCGAGGATCGTATCGAAATCGCGCTCGGGATTTTTTCCGGCCTCACGCAGCGCGCGGAAAAAAGCACCACAGAAATGATCAACCGGCAGATAGAGCCCGGTGGTCTTCGGCGCCGATGCCAACAGACGACGGACCAGTTCGGCGCTTTCCGCGTGCAGCGGCGTGAACTCCAGATAACTCACCCCGGGATTGGACACTCCCATGATCGAATGGAGCGTCATGCCAAGTTCCTTGGATCGGGCGGCAAATGCGTTCGAACGTCGCGCAATGGCGCTGTATTCGGGGTCGGTCGAGATGACAGCGACGGATTTGTGCCCGCGCTGGTGAAGGTAGTCCGCGGCCATGCGGCCGTTCTCTTCGTTGTTGGGCTCGACGTAATCCCCCGCGAACGCAGTGGAGCGCCGGGTCATGAACCACACATGCGGCAGAGTGGCCATCTGGGCCATGCACTCAGGTGTTGGCTCCATTCCCTGAATAATCACGCCGTCCAGGCGCTCACCGACGAGTACGCGCGGCAATTCCGCCGGGCTGTTGGAGAAAAGGACCCGCAGATCGACCCGATAACGCGGATCCGTGGACTGGACCTGAAGCAGCTGATCTTGAAACCAGTTCAGGCTCGGATTGTTCGCCTTGGCCCCCACGAACCATACCCCGATGCGACGCTGCTCCGGCAGCCGGGCCTTGGGCCCGCGGCGCCGGTTGAGCGGGGCCGGTACGTAGTTGTGCTGCTGCATGACGGCACGGAT
>JBDHSK010000073.1:0-3398 GCA_039808025.1 Sphingomonadaceae bacterium
GGGTTTAGGTTGGTCGGATCAAGAGCCTCCGTATAGGGAACATCTCCGAAGTTGTCCACCAGCGTCATCATCGTGTAGGCATAAATCACCTGCGCCATGCCTTCATGCATGAACAGGGACTTGCTGTCTGCCAGCGGAATGAGCGTCTTGGCGTTCACCAGGATACCCTGATAGGCCGTCGTCCAGATACCATCAAATGAAAGCGGTGTGAAACCGTTCTCAAAGTTGGGACCGTAGAAGTGCGTCATACGTGTCATCTGCATGTCGTAGTCTGACATCGTATAGAAGAAACTGGGCAGCTGGGTCTGAACCTGATTCAAAAGCAGGCTCGGATCTGCTGCACTGGGCGATACCTTGCTGGGGTTATCCAACCGCGCAATGTCGCAGGAGGAAACAACGGCCAGGGAAATCGCTGCTGTTATTATCAATGCTATCTTTTTCATGTTTCTGTGCATTTAAGGTGCTGATTAAAAAGTAAGCTTCAGACTTGCACCATATCTGCGGGAGGTAGGTCCGCTCATGAAGTCCAGACCCATACCGTTACCCACACCGGAGCTCAGCACGTCTGTGTCGAAGTGCAGATACTTGGGGAAGTTCACTGCATTGTACCACAGGTTCTGTCCGTTCACGTTGATAGATACCGACTTGAACGGCGTCTTGGCCAAAATCGACTTGGGCAGGCTGTAGCCAATTGAGATCTGACGCAGACGAATCGTAGTACCATCATACATGGCCAGTTCTGCAATACCGTAGTTCAATACGTTGCTGTAGAACATGTCCGCATAGTGGATCGGTATGTCGTTAGGCTTGGTAGGATCGGATTCCTTCACACCCTTCTGGATATACACCAGGTAGCGGTCTCCGTCCGTGTCCTTGGTAGTTCCACGGGCTGTAACCGTTCCACCGGTCTGAGAATACACCCAACCGCCTTTTCTGTAATCCAGCTGGAAGGACAAGGTGATGCCCTTGTAGCTGAAGTTGTTAATGAACGATGTGGTGTAATCAGGAATAGGGCTGCCCAGGTTCATGATGTTGTCGGACTGCAGGTACAAACCTGTTCCGTCAACCAAACGCTGGCCGCTGGCCGGGTCGCGGGCGATACCGTATCCATAAATCTCACCGAAAGGCTGACCGGCCACTGCATAGTTACCAGGGCTGGTGAAGCCCGCTATGTTGATGGTGGAAAGATCCTGGGTCAGGCTCACAATCTTGGAGTTGTATTTGAAGAAGTTCATCGTGATATCCCAACGGAAGTCACCCAGAATAAGCGGCGTTCCCGTCAAAGTCAATTCGATACCCTTGTTGTCCAACTCACCGATGTTCTTGGTGGTAGAGAGGTATCCTGTCGAAGGATCAAGAGGAGCATTGGTAATGAGGTTGGTAGTCGTTCTGTCATAGAGTGACAGGTCCATTCCCAAACGGTTGTTGAGGAACTTGGCTTCAATACCAAATTCAATCTCCTTCTGCAACTCAGGCTTCAGACCGGCGTTACCCAAACGAGAGGACAACGCGTTGGTTCCAAGCGCAGTACCATTTACATCCACAAATCCACGGCCGTTGATGTCCAGCGTGTTGCGGGTCAGGTAAGGGTTGGGGAAACCGGCAGAAGTACCGTAGCCCAAACGAACTTTCAGGAAGTTCAGGTTCTTGGACTCAATACCGAATGCTGTCGTAGGCACAAACGATACGGATGCCGAAGGGTAGAACAGTGATGCATTCGCTGACTCCAGTGTCGAAGTCCAGTCGTTACGTGCCGCTGCATTTACAAACAAGTAGTCCTTGTAACCCAGTGTGGCAGTAGCGTATGCACCGGCCCAGATCTTCTCGGTCATATACTGCATCGGCTGGCCGGTGAAACCGTTGGTTGATGAGTGTTCCTGGAAGTTGGAGTGGTTGATGAAACCAAACACAATCTGTGTCACACTTTCTTCACCATTCTGCTTGTAAGTATCTGCGCGATAGTTACCTCCTACTGTGGCCGTCAAATTCAAATCCTTGCTCAGGTCCTTGTTGAAGTTCAACAGCAAAGAGTGGTCCCAGATCGTGTTTACAATATCATATGTCCTGTACAGACCATTGATATAGGAGCTGTTCTGCACCCCGCCCTTGTTTACGATATACTCCTGCTGTTCCGAATATGTATCCAGACCCAGGCGATACACCACGTTGAAGTGATCATTGATATCATAGGTGAAGGCTGTCTTTCCATAGAAACGGTTCACATTGTCTGTCTGCCTGCTGTACTTGGCCGTCCACAGCGGATTCTGGATATCGTTACCGGTACGGTAGTATACAGAACGGTGGTCTGCCGGAGTTTCAAAAGGCAGGTGGAGAAGGTCTACGCTGCGAGGCGTGAACATCAACTCAGAGAACAGGGAGAAACCGTTACCCGAAATACCACCACCCGCTCCTGCTGAGGAGATCGGAGGAGTCTGCATTTGCGTTCTGGCAAAGTTCAACGTAGTGTTGATGGAGAACTTCTTGGTCAGCTGTCCGGTGATACCCACGCCGCCGTTGATCTTGGTCAGGTCATTGCCCGGCACAAATCCTTCTTCCTTGGAATATCCAAAGTTGGCATTGTAGTTCACCTTCTCGCTCGATCCGCCGATGTTCAGTGAAGTATTGGAAATCACACCGGTACGGAAGAAACCAGTAATATCAGGCTGAGCTACATAAGGGATGGTAGTACCCTGATACTGAGGGAACTGAGCGGTGAGCGTGGGATCACCCCAGTGTGAATACGGGTGCGGAATCGTCTTAGGGGTATTGATCTTGCTCAGCGGGCTGCCGTCATCAAAATGAGGGCCCCAGTTACTGAAGAAGAATCCGAACTGACCGTTGAATCCGTTACCATAGTTGTTCTGATACTCCGGCAGGGAGGCAATCTTGTTGGCAAACACCGACTGGGTCAGTGACACCTCGAAGTCCTTCTTCTTGGTTGATCCGTTCTTGGTGGTGATGAGCACCACGCCTTTCTTTCCCTGTTCTCCGTAGAGCACCGTAGCGCTCAGACCCTTCAGCACCGAAATACTTTCGATGTTGTTGGGGTCCAGATCCAGAAAGCGGCTTGAGGTAGCCAGTGATCCGTCACCGAAACTTCCCTGCTGGTTCGTGTTCGTGTTGAACGGTACCCCGTCAATCACAAACAAAGGCTGGTTCGTTCCGGAAATCGTCGTAAAACCGCGGATGACGATGCTCGTTCCCGTTCCAGACATACCGTTGGTCTGGTTGATCTGAACACCGGGAACCTGGCCGGACATCATCCTGGCAACATCCTGCTCAGGACGCTGTTGCAGGGCATTTCCGCCCACTGTTGTAACAGAATATCCCAGCGCTTTCTTTTCAGATCGGATACCCTGAGCGGTTACCACAACTTCACTGAGTTGTTTAACGTCGGA
>JBDHSK010000074.1:0-3394 GCA_039808025.1 Sphingomonadaceae bacterium
GGGACGCCACCGGAAACCGCCTGTCGGAGACGCAGTTCAGGACGATGGACGGCGTGCTCACCGCGTTGACGACGAGCTACGCGTACGACGCGGCCGATCGACTGGTCAAGGTCACGGATCCGGCCGGAGGGACGCGAAGGATCGAGTACGACGCCGTCGGGCACGTGGCGGCCCACGTCGACGCGCTCGGTCGCCGAACCGCGTACGAATACGACCCCCTCGGGCGGCTCGTCCGCACGACGTATCCCGACGGTTCGACGGAGACCCGGACCTACGACGCCGAAGGCAATCTCCTGTCGCGAACCGACGCCGCCGGACGGGTGACGTCGTGGGAATACGACGAACGCGGACGCGTCGTGACGGGGATACGCCCCGGGGGCGCGACGACGCGCACGATCTACACGGCAGGCGGACGCGTAGCCGCCACCATCGACCCGCTCGGCCAGCGCACCGACTTCGAGTACGACTCGGCCGGCCGACGGACGAAGGTCGCCGAGCCCGGCGTGGCGGACGGTCCGGGAGGGCCGCTCGTGCGGCCGACGTGGACGACCGCCTGGAACCCGGACGGGCAGCCCGCGAGCGTCACCGACCCCTACGGGCGGGTCACCTCCCACGTCTACGACGCGGAAGGGCGCCGAATTCGCACCATTCATCCCGACGGCACGCAGGTCCAGACGTCGTGGGACAGCGCGAGCCGGCGAATCGGCGCCGTCAACGAAGAGGGACAGGCGACGACCTACGCCTACGACGCTCTCGGCCGCCTCGTCTCGGTGACCGGTCTGGACGGAGACGCGACCTACGCGTACGACGAGGCCGGGAATCGCGTGGTCCAGACGGATGCGCTCGGGCGAGCGACACGCTTCCGCTACGACGCGCTCGGCCGGATGCTCGAACGGCGCTACCCGGGCGGCGCCACGCAGTCGCAGGCGTACGATGCCGTCGGCAACGTCGTCGCGCGTACCGACGGGCTCGGGCGCGCGACGACGATCACCTACGACGCGATGGATCGCCAGGTCGCGGCGATCCTGCCGGGTGGTGCGACGCTGGCCTGGACGTACGCGCCGGATGGACAGCGGACCAGCGCCGCCGACGAGCGCGGCGTCACGACGTACACCTACGACGCGGCGGGGCGCATCGCCGCGATCGCGCATCCCGGCGGGGAGGTCGTGTCCTACGCACACGACGCAGCGGATCGGATCGTCTCGATCGCCCCGCCGTCCGGAGCGACGGGCTACGTCTACGACGCGCTCGGCCGACTCGCGACCGTCACGGCGCCCGAGGGCGCGCACGTCGCCGCGTACGACCTCCTCGGCAACCGGGTGCGGCAGGTCGATCCGAACGGCATCGTCACCGACACGACGCTCGATGCGCGGTACCGGCCGGTCCTGTCGACGCAGCGGACCGCGGGCGGCACGTTGCTGGGATCGTGGACGATCGGCTACACGGCGGCGGGACGCCGCTCCAGCGTGACGGCGCTCGACGGCTCGGTCGAGACGTGGACCTACGATGCGAAGGGTCGCGTCGTCGCCGAAGCGAGGACCGGACCGGGGGCACGCAGCGCGAGCTACACCTATGACGCGGTGGGCAATCGACTCGGGGCCGTCCGTGCCGGCGTGCCGACGATCTACACGTACGACAGTGACGACCGCATGATCACGGAGGGGCCGGCGACGTGGACCTGGGACGCCAACGGGCAGCCGGTCGCACGCACGCAGGGGGCGGACGTCGTGCAGTACGGCTTCGATCCCCTGGGCCGACTCGCGTCGATCGTCGGTGGCGCGACGAGCGTGCAGTACGGCTACGACGCCGACGGTCACCGGGTGCGGGCGAGCTCGCCTTCCGGGGTGGTTCGCTTCCTCGTCGACGCGCGGAACCCGAGCGGACACTCGCAGGTCCTCGAGGAACGCGACGGTGCCGCGGCGCTGGCGGCGCGCTACGTCGTGGGCGACTCCGTGCTCGCGGCGACACGCGGCGGATCGACGACGTTCGCACTCGACGATCCGTTCGGGAATGTGCACGCGGTCGCCGACGGGACCGGCGCGATCGGCGGGACATACCGCTACGACGCGTTCGGGGCGCCGACGCACGTCGCCGGCGACGACTCATTTCCGCACCGGTATCGCGGCGAGCGGCTCGACGGCACGGGGCTCTACCACCTGCGGACGCGCCAGTACGATCCCTCGGTGGGGCGGTTCCTATCGCGGGATCCCTACCCGGGCGACGTCTCGGTGCCCAGAACGCTGCACCGGTACCAGTACGCCGGAGCGGACCCGGTCAACCGGATCGATCCGACCGGCGAGATGGACCTGCCGCAACTCACGGTCTCGATGCAGATCACGATCGGGCTGGCGTCGATTCACTCGGTCGCCGTGTTCGGCGGCGAGTTCTACCAGAGCCGCGTGCTCGGGACGGCGGCGCTCGCTGGCGCGCGGACGCTCGTCGTCGCGCTGGCGCTGGCGGCGTCGGGAGAGCTCTTCGTCCGGATGCTCGCTCCGGTGGCGGGAGCGGTCGGCGCGTGGATGGCGCCCGGCATGAGCAAGCTCGCAGGCGCGATCGGGGAGATGTTCGGGATCGCCGCCGACGCCGTCGCGCCGGCCGTGCTGCGGGAATTCGTCGCCGCGACGCGAGTGATCGCGGAGGCCTACGACGGCATCCAGACGTCGCTCGCCGCCCAGGCGGCAGGCAAGAAGCTGGGCGAGGAGAGCCTGAAGAGGATCGCCGCGGCCCGATTGCAGGTGTTCAATGCGGTCGCGCGCATGTCGCCGCAGGCGCGTGCCTACCTGCGCTCGCAGGTCAAGCGCTGGGCCGATCCCGCCGCGTTCTCGAGCCTGCCCGGCGGCTTCCAGATCATCGAGCTCGGCGGATGGAAGGAGTTCGTCTCGATCCTGCTCGAGTTCGTCTGACGCGCCGCATTCGGCACCCTGCCGTCGCCGGCAACGTCGAAGCCCGCGCCGCCCGGAATGCTAGAGTCATGGGCGCATGCCAGCTACCGCTCCCTCCGGCGACGCCTCGCGACCGCGCTTGCGACGATGCGCGCAGGCCGGCGGGGACTCGGCCTGACGCGGCCCGGAGATTGCGTCATGCCGCGCCGTTCGAACACCGACCCACGATCGGCGCCCCGCCGGACCGAAAGCCTCGCCGACAAGCTCGCGCGCCTCGGCATCGCACGCGAGGAAGACCTCGTGCTGCACCTGCCGCTGCGCTACGAGGACCACACGCGGCTCGTGCCGCTCGCGCAGGTGAAGGTCGGCGAGACCGTGCAAACCGAGGGGACGGTCGCGAACGTCGACATCGCCTACCGGCCGCGGCGGCAGCTCGTCTGCCGGATCGAGGAGGTCGACGCACGAGGCGGGCGCTCGGGCCTCACGCTGCGCTTCTTCTCGTTCTACCCGAA
>JBDHSK010000075.1:0-3392 GCA_039808025.1 Sphingomonadaceae bacterium
TTCATCCTGGCGGTCCAGCTCTTCGTCACCTTGATCGAGTTCAAACTGACGACGCTCGCCGGCTTCGTGCTGATCCCGTTCGGCCTCTTCGGCAAATCTGCCTTCATGGCCGAGCGCGTTCTCGGCAACGTCATTTCTTCCGGCATCAAGGTGCTGGTGCTCACCGTCATCATCGGCATCGGCTCCACCTTGTTCTCGCAGTTCACGCAAGGCTTCGGCGGCCAGACCCCGACGATCGACGACGCCATGGCGATCGTGCTCGCCGCGCTCTCGCTTCTCGGTCTCGGCATCTTCGGTCCCGGCATCGCCAACGGCCTGGTCTCCGGCGGCCCGCAGCTCGGCGCTGGCGCCGCAGTTGGTGCAGGCGTGGCGGCTGGTGGCATGGTCGCGGCCGGCGCTGCGGCTGTCGGAGCGGTCGCCTCCGGTGGCGCGGCCCTTGCCAGTGGCGCAGCCGCTGCAGCTCGTGGCGGCGCGGCCGTCGCTGGCGGCGCGTCCACCGCCTACAGCCTCGGTGCAGCCGGCCAGTCCGGCGCGTCGGGCGTTGCGTCCGGTCTCGGCAATGTCGCCAGCACCGGGGCGAAGGCCGCTGCCTCGCCGCTGAAGCGCGCCGTGTCCCGTGCGTCCGACAGCCTCAAGTCCAGCTTCGATGCCGGCTCGCGTGCCGCCTCCGAGATCTCCGGCGGCGCATCCAGCGACGGCGGCGCGACGGAAGCCGCGCCCGCTGCCGCCTCGACTGCCACCGGCGACGGTCCGCCTGCCTGGGCCAAGCGCATGAAACGCTCGCAGCAACTCGCCCACGGCGTCCAGGCCGCCGCCCATGCCGTCAAGTCCGGCGACAGCCATGGCGGCGGCTCTTCCGTCAATCTTTCCGAAAGCGACTGACCATGAACTTCTTCAAGCGACCATCGACCCACTACGGGAAAGCACCACAGCCCGAAACGCCCTATCAACGCGCCGCGCAGGTCTGGGATGACCGGATCGGTTCCGCCCGCGTGCAGGCTCGCAACTGGCGCTACATGGCCTTCGGCTGCCTGGCCCTTTCGGCCGGCCTGTCGGGCGGCCTCGTCTGGCAGTCGGCCAGCGGCACCATCGTTCCGTGGGTCGTACAAGTCGACAAGCTCGGCCAGGCGCAGGCGATCGCCCCAGCCGTCGCCGACTATCGGCCGTCCGATCCGCAGATCGCGTTCCATCTCGCCCGCTTCATCGAGCAGGTCCGCTCGATCCCGGCCGACGCGATCATCGTGCGGCAGAACTGGCTGCGCGCCTACGAGTTCACCACGCAGGGCGGCGCGCTCGCCCTCAACGACTATGCCCGCGCCAACGACCCCTTCACCAAGGTCGGCAAGCAACAGGTCGCCATCGAGGTGTCGAGCGTCATCAGGGCCTCTCCGGACTCATTCCGCGTAGCCTGGACCGAGCGCCGCTATCAGGACGGTTCTCTCGCCGCCACCGAGCGCTGGTCAGCCATCCTCACCATCGTCGTGCAAACGCCGCGCGACGCCGAAAAGCTTCGAGCCAATCCGCTCGGAATCTACGTCAACGCCATCAACTGGTCGAAGGAGCTTGGACAATGACGCCTGCCTTCCGCACAGCCGGAAAGCCGGCTCTCCGTAAATCCTCGCTTGCGCTTCTGCTGGCCTGCACGTCGGCTCTCGCCGGCTGCGCGACCAACACGCCGCCGCCCGAGATCAGCTATGACAACGCCGCGCCCGCCGTGCAGACGGTCGACCCGCCGTCGCCGGTGCGCATCGTCGAACTGCCGAGGCCCTTGCCGCTTCCAGGCCAGATGAAGCCGGTGGACGGAGCGCGCCAGCCGGCCGAGGCGACCGATCCCGCCGCCCGCGTCAATCAGGCCAATGCGCAGGCGCGCGTTCAGCCGGTGCGCGACGGCTTCATCAACTCCATGCAGGTCTATCCCTTCACCCAAGGGGCGCTCTATCAGGTCTACACGGCGGTCGGGCAGATCACGGACATCGCGCTCCAGCCCGGCGAGCAGCTTGTCGGCGCCGGTCCCGTGGCGGCCGGCGACACCGTGCGTTGGATCATCGGCGACACCGAGAGCGGCACCGGCGCGGCGAAACAGGTCCACATCCTGGTCAAGCCGACGCGGCCTGATCTGATGACGAACCTCGTCATCAACACCAATCTGCGCACCTATTATATGGAGCTGCGCTCGACGTCCTCGACCTACATGGCGTCGGTCTCCTGGCAATATCCGCAGGACCAGCTCATCGCCCTGCGCAGGCAGAATGCGCAGGCGGAGGCCGCGCAACCTGTCTCGACCGGTGTCGATCTTTCCCGCGTCAACTTCCGCTACGAGGTGACGGGCGACCGTGCGCCGTGGCGGCCGCTCCGCGCCTTTGACGACGGCCGGCAGGTGTTCATCGAATTCCCGCGCGGCATCGGCCAGGGCGAGATGCCGCCGCTGTTCGTCGTCGGCCCCGAGGGCGCGACCTCCGAACTCGTAAACTACCGCGTGCGTGGCAACTACATGGTCGTCGACCGGCTGTTCGCCGCCGCCGAACTGCGCTTCGGCGCCGGTCGCAACCAGAAGCGCGTGCGGATCTCGCGCACCGATGGAAGGCCGGCGTCATGAGCGAGATCGAACCCGGAAAGGAGAAGGGGCCGGAGGCGTCCGGCGAGGACGGCGCCATGCCGCTGACCGGAGAGCCGGCCGCGCCGATGCGCCTGCGCCCGGAGCCCCCGCGCGTGACGCGGCTATCGCGCAAAGTGCTGACCGGTCTCGGCCTGGTCGCCAGCGTCGGCATCGGTGGCGCGCTGATCTACGCCCTGCAAATTCAGAGCGGGCGCAAGGGAAACGAGGAGCTTTACGCGACCGACAACCGGGCGACCCCGGACGGCCTGAACAGCCTCCCGCGCGACTACACCGGGCCGGTGCTCGGCCCGCCGCTGCCGGGCGATCTCGGCCGGCCGATCCTCAACGCCCAGAATGCCGCGCCGCCGCCGGCGATCGCGACGCCCAATCCCGGCATCAGCGCGGAGGAACAGCGTCGGCTTCAGGAGCTGGAATCGGCGCGGACGGCGAGATTGTTCGCCTCGACCGAGACGCGAAGCGTCTCGACGCAGCCCGCGGCGACCGCAACAGCGGCGACCGCGCCCACCCCCGACCTCACAAATCTCGGCCTGGCGCCGCAGCCGGCGACGCCGACCGCGCAAGACCGTCAGCTCGCGTTCCTTAACCAGACGCCGGACAAGCGCACGGTCTCGCCCGACCGTGTGGCGGCGCCGGCGTCAGCGAACGTGCTGCAGGCAGGCGCCGTCATTGCGGCGGCGCTCATCACCGGCATTCGCTCCGATCTTCCCGGCCAGATCACCGCCCAGGTGACGGAGAACATTTACGACAGCCCGACCGGCAAGATTCTGCTCGTTCC
>JBDHSK010000076.1:0-3369 GCA_039808025.1 Sphingomonadaceae bacterium
AAGCGCTCCATGAACAAGGTCTGGTGGCGCGGGATGTTGTGGGTCGGGGGGTGTTTTTTCGAAGTCTAGTGCAATACCTGCGCTATCAATTACTGTACCGAAGTCTCTTTCGGTTGCATCGACGAGGACGATTCCGGAGGGAGTATCTGGACTCTCGGCAGGTATATCAATAAAAACAAATTCTACATCCCAGGGGATACCAAGGGCGTGCCTTTTCTCGGTAATCTCCTCCTTTGGCACGCTCATAAATGAGTTAAAATCCTTGGGTTGTACGGTGAAACGAGGGAGACTTGCCGCAACGATATTGCGTCGTTCGAGCCAGCTTGCATAGGCTGGGCCCATAATGCGCGGGTCCTCCCATGGTTCTTGCGGACTTAAAATTTCAAGGTTATCTGCCGGTGGCACCAACAGTGAATCGTGAGGCAAGTCGGGTTCACCGTTAAGCATAGTTGTCTCGCCCATACTATAACTTTACCATAACAAATAAGTAACAGCAGCGTTGTCTTACGTAGCCCAAAGATAAATAGGCTGCCTACTTAACCGACTTCGCAACTTCCTTGACTGCCTGAGCTATTTCAACCATTTTATTGACTGGTTTGGCTGCTTGAACAAGGCGCTCTTCGACCGTATGCTCTAGGCGCACGATTTTATTGCGTATAACGAGTACTGACGCGAGTAGAAAAATAAGCAGCAGTAGAATGGTGCTCATACATATAATGCCGATGATGTAGTAGGTTTGTTCCAAACCGGTCATGGTGCTCCTTCCAAAAAAGTTCTTGCCTGATGCCAGCATTATGTGGTCGCTGGTTCTGTGGTAGAGTTTTACTCCTACGCTAGAACCTATTTTAGCACGAAGTGCTGAACCAAGCCCCGCCGTCTAGCACGGCAAGCCGTGCTGCGCCCCGCCAGAAAAAGCCTTTGCATTTTTGAGATTTCCCCCGCCGTGTTTTTTGGAAGCTGAAAAGGGTATTTTGGTTTGTCGGTCCGCCCACCAAAAATCGGTGGAGGCGTCAGTGCGTCGCTAGGGCGGCAGAGCCACCGCGCGAAGCGCTATTTATTTAGATTTAGCCAAGCGGATCATACTCTCCGCGTTCGTCGGGAAAACCGTCAGCATTTAATTCATGGATAATATTGTCCTTAAGGAGCCACGAGGCTTCCATATCCTTGATAACAGTTATTTTCTTTGAGAGATCAACACTGACCTCCAGTGATGTTTTTGTTGCTTTGAGTTTTTTCACTCTGAACTTTTGCCGGATAACCTTTCCTGTCGGGTAGTCGTTGAATAGAAAATATCCTTCCCAATAGTCATTGATAGGAAGTTTATCAAAAGAGATCTTATCAATCAAAAGAGCAACCTTTAGGTGCTGGTCTCCGAAATCGTTTGTTGCGGGATTAATATGCGCTCTATAAATATTCATCCAGTCTACAACATCAAAACAGCAGTTGTTAAAAATCGTCTTCGCGTATTGTTCATAGACTTTTCTATTAAGAGTCGGGTTTCCGAGCTTGACTTCATAATAATCCTTGTCTTTAAAAAACGCATCTTGCGTATCTACCTCGCGTGTCTCATATCGCTCTTTTGTCGACTGAACGACGCGTGGGCCGAGACGCTCGATTGACTCGTCATCATCGACTAAACCTGCGGATGTGAGAATCGTCTTGTCTAGCAAGTATTTTGCTCGCATAGCATAAATAGGGTCTTTTACGTCAGTTACTGAACTGAGGAGACGGATATGCGATTCTTTTTGAGATTGCTCGAGTTGCTGTTCCTGGAGATGAACTTGTTTTTTGAGTTTAGCAAATGAGGTCGCTGCAAAAATTGCTGCTGCAATTGCGCCGATAGCTGCTATCAGGCTTGCGACTGCGGAAATCGCTTCGTGATGTGTTTCTATACCATTTAGAATATCTGTGAATTCCATTGATGACGTTTTTTATATCCGTTTTTGTAGTTTTTTCAGTAAATCACCCGCCCAAACATAGTGACTTGATGTACACGAAGCATAATAGCTCGCAATGTTTGTCGTAGCAGTCCAGGCAAACTTACCTTTGGCTTCTAGGTCATCAGATTCGTATGCTTCAATTCGTTTCATAGCCTTTGCATGACTTTTCTCGAACGCACCCACCACCTCAGCAAGACTTTTATCTTTTGATTTCTTGTAAAGCATCTCATTGAACGCAGGCAAATCCTTCCATGTATAGCCTTCGGCAGGCATGGCAGGCTTGCCGCCGCTCATCCCTTCGTCTTCCCATGCAAATACCAGTTCGTGCCAGTCGTGGAGATGTGCCAATACGTCTTTGATTGTGCGATTTTCAAATACTTCAAGTTTTTCCTGCTGATCGGGCGTGAAACTACCGACCAACTCCATGAGTTTTTTGTATTCCTTTTCGCCGAAGTCGAGTAATTCTTGTTTTGTTCGTGCGCGGGCCATATCCACTCCTTTCTATGTCTATCTGTAGACCATTATACTCCTGTAAGCGATGTTATAATAACTATATGAAACGTATGCTTTGCTATGGCGATTCAAATACTTGGGGCAATAGTGCTTTTAGTCGTGGACGAATCCCATCTGAGAAGCAATGGGTCAATATCTTACAAAAAGAGCTTGGCAATGACTACATGGTGCTGCAAGAAGGTATGCCAGGCAGAGTCGCAGGCGACCTGCAAATTGACGAAGTGTGGTATAACGGTCGTGATGTGTTTCGCACGCTCGTCATTTCGCATAGCCCGCTCGATATCATTATCATTTCGCTCGGCACAAATGATTTTCAGATACGATATGGGCGCACGGCAGAGCAAATAGCTCAGGATATTATGTGGTACCGTGACGAAGTCAGGAACCTAATCGACGGCGCGACTATGCCAAAAATCATGATTATTGCCCCGATTCGTTTTCACAGTACGCCTGACTATTTTGAAGCAAATGATAATCTCTACGAAACTGTCACCTCAAACCTCAAACAACAACCAGAGGTTGTTTTAATTGACGACGTTGAACTTACTGATGACGGTGTTCATTTTACGTACGCTGGACACGAAAAAGTAGCACACGATATCGCGCATCTACTCAGACGAGAATAATAACCGACAAACCAAAATACCCTTTTCAGCTTCCAAAAAACACGGCGGGGGAAATCTCAAAAATGCAAAGGCTTTTTCTGGCGGGGCGCAGCACGGCTTGCCGTGCTAGACGGCGGGGCTTGGTTCAGCACTTCGTGCTAAAATAGGTTCTAGCGTAGGAGTAAAACTCTACCAAAATGCAACTTTTTGCGGAAATGTCGCCCGAAAGGGCGATTTTTTCTTTGGCTGCGCGGAGCGCAAGCCAAATGCTCTTGGGGGGAGAAACAGTTTGGGCAGCCGCAGGCTGCGCC
>JBDHSK010000077.1:0-3367 GCA_039808025.1 Sphingomonadaceae bacterium
GTCACGTCCTGCGCCTCGTCAAGCACGACGTGCTCGAATGGCGGGTGCTTGCGCTTGGGCACTTCAGCCGCCAGCCGCGTGAACACGCCCGCCATCGAAATCAATCCTTCGGCTTGCAGTTCCTGCCGAACCGCGTCAAACACCGACCACAGCGATTGCCGCTGCGCGTCCGACAACCGGGTCTTGCGACCCAGCCGCTTCACATCGCGGTAGTCCTCCCACGTCTGCAACTGCCACGCATCCACGATCTGTTGCCACTCGCCGAACAGGAACGCTTCGCCGAAGCGCGAACCGGACACGTTTGCCGCGTGTTTGGCCAGCCGCGCCCGCACGTCGCTTGCCAGCTTCACCTTGCCGAAACTGGCCTCGTAAAGCCGCAGGCCGACGGCATCCAACGCGGCGACCTCGATGCGCTCGCCCAAGCGCGGTTCGGAACTGATCAGCAGCCGCAGCTTGGTGCGCAGCGCCGTCGCCAAGCCTTCCGAGAACGTGGTCAACAACACCCGTGCGTCGGCATTGGCGCCTGCCAAGTGCGCGGCACGGTGCAAGGCCACGATGGTCTTGCCGGTGCCCGCCGAGCCGGACACGCGCGCCGGGCCGTTGTAGTCGCGCTCGACCAACTGGCGCTGATCCGGGTGCAGGAAGGTGATCCACTTCTCCCACGGGAAGTCGAAGGCGCGCTCCAGTTCCTCCACGTTCGCCACCACGCGGAAGCGGCGCAGGGCATCGGGGTGCTCGAAGGGGTCGGCATCGGGCTGCACCACCACCGGCGCGGCCTTTGGGGTTCCACCCGTCGCCAGTTCCAGCAGGGCTTCGCTCGCCTCGGCGGGCAGGTGCTCGACCAGATCGAGTAGCGAATCCTCGTCGGCCTTGCGCACTTCCTCCAGCCATTCCAGCGGCACGCCGAAGCCCAGCAGCAGCTGCTCCGGCGTCTGCGCGAACAGCAGGGGCTTGGTCGCGGGCATGGCCGCTGCCGGAACCTGCACCGGCGGCACCAGCTCCTCGATGTATTTGGGAACGCGGATTTCCTCTACACGCTCGCGTACCTCCACGAACTGCGCTGCGCCCGTCGCGGGATGCACTTCCAGCTTGCGCCGTTCCGCCCACGCATAGGCCTTGTCGTGGTGATCGACGTAGCACAGCAGCAAGCTGCTGGCCGACTTGTGGACGATCAGGCGGATGTCCAACCCCACGCGCACCGACCAGAAGCGCGGGTCTTTGGCGCGGTCGAGCTTGTGGAAGCTCATACCCGGATTGGTCGGGTTCATCTGCAAGTCGAAGGCCGTGGTCTTGACGGCTTTCTGCTCGTCGCCGGTCAGGCGCGCGAGGCTTTCCGTGAAGGTATCAGCAATACGGAAATTCATGTGATCACACGCCGTTTCTCGCGGACTTGATATCAAGCAGGTTGATCTGACCGATCTTGTCCTTGTGAACAATAATGGTCAGCCTTGCGGGGTACTTGAATCGCATCTCGCTGATTCTGAATGTCCAAAGCATTATCTTCAGCAAGTCTTCATCGCCAATATTCTTGTGGCCAGCAATGCGCGTAATCCCGGAGCCAAAAATGGTGACAGAAACACTCTTCTGGGCATATACATTATTCACTTTGTCCCAGAAATTAATCAGAAAGCCCAAGTACTCCGGCATCGTCAGCAATGCCTTGTTGTTCTCATCGAACTTGGAGAAAGCAGTCAGAAGATAGTCTTTATAGAGACAAACCGTTCCAATTTGATACCTCTGCTTCTTTCCTTCTCTTCTGTCGTTGTTAACCCCCAATTTCTCGCTTTGATCAAATGCATAGTGCTCGATGTGGCTATCGAGACTTTCGACAGTGCCATTCAAATGACACTTGATGAAGGTACCGTTGAGTGAACTCTCGGCAATGATTCTGTTGTCTACCTGCGTATCGAAATACTCATTGAAGGCAATGGCCTTTAATCCCGGCTGCTGAAAAATGTCGCCGACCTTGATCGTCACCTCGCTGCCTTCGACGCTTATGTTTATATGGTTGAGCCGGTTTGACCATAACCAGATCGCCATATAGATCAGGGCAAGCAGCCCCAAGAAGATCGCAGCCCCTGGGACTTTCCACGCTTTCGGAATATCAATGAAGATAACGGCCAGCGACAACACGACACTGATGCCAGACGTAATTTCAAGAAATTTCTTGAAAATTCGCTTGTCAAAAAAATGCACCTTTGCCATGACTTAGACGCTCGATTCGATATATCAATGGATTATGGGTTGTACCTGTAGATGCCAGGAGCCTTCTTGCTCCCAACCATGAACTCACCATCCTGCAAGGACTTTTTGATGAGCTCTTTGTTCATCGGGACATGCAGCGTAGGGACTTTGCTCATTGAATCCCGAAAAACGGGCAGATTCCCCCAAAGATTCTTAATCGCCTGCTTCAGTGCCCCATTGTCCAGCAGGCTTTCCTTCGTGGCATATTCAGGGTAGATGACAATGACGGGCAACCCCTGATCATTGATCCCGTAGTCGATTTCCTCTCGGAGAGCGCGAGAGTTTGTCGTGATCGAACTCAAGATAAGAACGATGTTCTTCGAGTTTCGAAGTCGCTCTCTAAGCCTCGGCTTCAGTGTTAACTCCCAATCACTTCCATCACGAACATTGTAGGTTTTGTCGTGCGAATCATTGAATGGAAACGATGCATCAGCCCCCTTCCACATTCGCAGGGTGTTGTAGTAACAAAAGTCCTTCGTCGCATTCGCGCCCAAGGGGCTCGGATTAAAGGGCTCTGTAACATAAAAGGCCGCGTAGTTGCCATTCCGATATGCCATAGCTTCAGTCTCCAAAGCTCAAAAAAATTGGGTCACTCCACCCGAAAAACCTTCATCACCTCATCGCCGAGGTGATTGATGACCTTCACCGCGATGCGCCCGTTCTTGGGCCTGTCGAAGGGACGCGAGGTGTCGGAGTTCAGACTGGCCCACGCATCGGCGTCGATCTCGGCTTTCAGCGTGGTCTTGAGCGCCTTGTAGGGGTCGTTCGCACCGAGGAAGTAGGCGTGCCGGACGAAGAAGCTCTCCTCGTTGTAGTCCGTGTCGAGGAACCAGCAGGCGATGCCCTCCGCGCCGTCGCTGCGGATTTCGCCGCTGTTGGGGTGGAACACGTCCACGCCGTTCACCTTCACGCGGATCTGGCCGGGGCTGCCGTCTTCGCCTGCGTCGAGCAGTTCGATGTCCGGCTCGCCGAAGATCACGAACAGGTTGCCCTTGCCGGTGTTCTTCAAGTCCTCGGCCATGTGCAGGTCGGCGTTCATGCGCGCTTGCAGCACGCGGATGCGGCCGAGTTTGCCGAGTTCGCTGGCGTGGGCGTCGAAGCTGAAGGCGCAGGCGATCAGCAC
>JBDHSK010000078.1:0-3355 GCA_039808025.1 Sphingomonadaceae bacterium
TTTTTTGTCCCATCGCGTCACTTCGGGCGAATCAGGTTCTCCGAAAGGCCCATGCCCCGAACGAAGCCGCTCGATACAATCGAACCGTTCTCCCTGCATCTCCTTTCCATCCCTCGTCGCCCGGAGACCCTAAACAACGGCGAAGGCCCTTGGGCCTGGATGAGCAACGGCGAAGCCAAGCTCACCCGGCTCCGCACACTGAAACTCTTCCGCTGATTCCTCTTACGTCCCGTTGAGCTTACGGCCTGCCTCGTCAGGTCGTGAGCCCTGCGTGTGGCGAACGTGGGCGTCCGAAGTCGTGATGGCACGACCGGCGTTCAGCCTTTGAGTGAACGTATGCGTAGTCAAAACACCCAAGCCGAAGAGCGTAACGGTCTCCCTGAGCTTCCGAAGACGGCTCCCCTCAAGGAGTTCCAAACCGGTCGCGTCAGGGGAACCATCTGGAAGAACCTCAGTCAGAAGGGTGGGACCTATTTCAAGGTAAGCTTCCGCCGCGTCGAGTTCGACGACAAAGGCAAAGAATACCTTGCTAAGAGCTTCTGGCCGGAAGACCTGAAGCATGTGGCGACTGTTTCGCAACAGTGCCGCATCTTCCTCCAGGAGAACACCGAAGCGTTCGCGGCGAAGGATTCTGCGGCAACGAAGCGGTCCGGCAAGCGAAAGCCTCGGCCCGCTGAGTCCGCCGAATAGGTTGAGTCAGGTTCCGTCTGGGCGGCCCTCGAAGTCCTCGTGACTTCGAGGGCCGTCCTCTTTACTGGCCAGCGGGCCGCTCGTAGCGATACCCGAATGTCCCGTTTATCGTCCCGGTGAGCCCATAGGTTCCGGCAAGCCCGGCACTGGTCGGGTCGAGCCGTGCATCGTAGGTCTGGCCCATCGTCCCGAAGTTCTCAAGGAGAGCGGTGAGCTTGAACGTGACGAGGTTTCCCTGAACCGTGCCCTCGAACGCGGCGGTGTGCTGCTGCCGCTCGTAGGTGTAGGTGAGCGTTCCCGTGATGGAGTCTCCCTCGCGAGTCGCGATGAGGAGCGTCGATGGGCAGTTCTCGCTCCGCTCGGTCCGAACGCCTTTCCATGTGCTCCCTGCGTGAAGGAAGCCGTGCCGCTTCCGTTCGGCCTGGTCGCGGAGCTTGTTCGCCTCGGCCTCGGCCTGAACCTGCTGAAGCTTCACCTTCGCGTCTGCGATGAGCTTCGCTCCCGCGTCCTTCGCCTTCCGCTCCTCTGCGTCGATGAAGTCGGCACGCTGAAGGGCCTCCTCCTGGTCGAGAGCGGCGATAGCCTGCTCAAGCGTCTTCTCGCTCGCTGCCGGTGCTCTCGCGAGAAGCCCTTCGACGATACTTCGTCCGTCCCGGTAGCTGTCCCGTGCCTTCCTCGCCTGGGTCTGAAGCTCTCGAAGGGCGGTCGTGATTTTCTCCTCGGGGGCCGATGCGTCCTCGGCGTTTGCGAGGGCCTCGCGGACGGGCGAGATGAGTTCCTCTGCTTGCTTCCTCGCCGCGGCGATGTCTTCCCGAGCCTGGCGTTCTTCGCCGCTGTAGGCCCGGAACCGCTTCACGAGGGTCACATCAGCCGCGATTCGCTTCCCATCCTCGCTCGTAAGAAGCGGCGGGCCGAGCTTCTCCCATGCCGCGAGCTCTCTTTCCCATTCGTCGATGGCTCTCGTCACTTCGTCGAAGATTGCGACCGCCTGCCGCTGCTTGAACTTCGCGGCTGCGAGCTGCTGTCTCTGGATGCTCTCCGCGGTCGTCAGCTCAACGCTTTGGAGATTGTCAGGTGTCGATGGTCCCGCCGGCGACGCCGGCGGCGGGGCAGGGGAGGGAACGGGCTGAGCGGCAGCCGGCGGCGGACCGGACGCCGGCGGCGGGCCTTGTGCGAGCGGATTCGGCGGAACCGGCTTCGGCTCCTCCTGCTTGCGGAGCACGAGGAAGTAATATCCGCCGAGGAGCAGGCCGGCGAGCACGGCCATCTGGATGATGCCGCTCACGAGCGGCCAGAATCGAAATCCCGGTCGTCGGTCCTCGGGCGGGGCGAATCGCTGGCGATTCAGCGGGGGGCTCATGGGGTCGGCTCCTGCGGCGGCATCGGCCGTGCGTGCGGCTTCCGCTTCTTCTTCCGAGTCGTTCCGTTGGGTGCGGGCGGCGGGGTCTGCTTCGGCGGTGGCGGCATCCCTTCGGCCGCCTCGCCTAGCCGCCTGCTGAATTCTTCCTCGAACCCTTCGGGCACATCCGGCTTCGCTATCGAGACCTTCTTCTCGATGAACTTCCCGCCGACGGGCGGCGTCTCCTCCTCGGGGCTCACGAGGATGGTGCGGCTGCTCGTCGCCGGCCAGTCCGCTTCCTCGCGGACGCCGAAGAGGGCCTCGGTGATGTGATACTCGCTGAGCACCGTCGTCCAGTGCCCCGACTGCTGCGTGTAGCCGCTCCCCTCGGTGAATTTCACGAAGCTCGCGAGCGGCAAGGCCGAGACCTCGATGATGCTGTTCTTCTCAAGGAGCGGCCCGGCTTCTTCCTTCACCTTCGCCTGGGCGTAGCCGTCCGGGCTCTGCTTCATCGCAATCTGGACCGACAGGGCCTCGTCGTCGCTCTCCATGAAGGAGTCGTTGAGGAGCTGGGTCCAGGAGAGCGAGTGGTAGAGCCCCTCGCCGGAAGTCTCGATGAGTCGCTTGATGCTCGGGCCGTCCGAAGCCCGGAAGCTCTGCTTGAACGCCGTGCACGACTCGACGACGTCGGTGAGGTCGGTCTTGTGAATGTTCAACTGAGCGACCGTCTGATTCGCGAGGATGAAGTGGAGCTTCATGCTCCGGGCCTGCTCCAGGAAGATGCGGATGTTGTCCGCGATGACCCGCTGGAACTCGTCGACGAAGACATAGACCCGGTTCTTCTCGTGCTTCCCCCGCTTCGCCGCGGCGGTGAGGAGCGAGAACAGGGCGAGCTTTGCGACCTTCGGGACGGTCGTCTGCTCCTGGGCCGATGACAGGTAGAAGTAGACCACCTGCCGCTCGCTGAGCATCCGCGGGAGGTCGATTTGGTGGGCGAGGGCGTCGGAGTGGACGCCCGGCGTCCCCTTCGCGACGTTCAGCGGCGTCACCTGGGCGAGCTTGTCGACGATGCCGGCGAGGTGCCGGGTCTTCTCCCAATCGTCGACGTTCCCGATTCGACGGTAAGCGTCCCGGTCGGACACGTAGCTATGGAGCTTCTTGAAGGACGTGATGTCCGCCCGGTGCTGCTTCAGGTAGTTCGCAAGGACCAGCTCGTTCAGGGCCGAGAAGTAGCCGCGGCCGTAGTCCTCGCCGTAATCCAGGGCGAGGGCTTGAAGGATGCCTTGGGTGAGCTGGTTCGTGGTCATCCCGCCGACGTGGCTCTGT
>JBDHSK010000079.1:0-3349 GCA_039808025.1 Sphingomonadaceae bacterium
GGCGGAGCTCCGGGAGGAGCACCGGTCGAGCAGGTGGAGCGTCGAGGGCAAGGCCATCCGAGCGTTTCACCCATTCGTGCGGCCCGCGGCGATACTCGCCGAGAAGTGCCTCCAGCGAGCCGCATTCTTCTCCGACTGGACGGCCGCGGGCTTCCGGCTCCGACTCAAGCAGGTGGGGTAAACGACATGAGCCGCGAGCCTGAATCTTTGCCGTCGGGCGGCCCGAATCCCGCCGAGGGAGCCGCACGCGAAGAGAGACGGCTTGAGGTGCGGGTGCTGAGGAACTGCCCGGAAGACCACGAACGCCTCGAACTAGAAACCATCGAGTCGTGGAGAGACCTCGGGCCGGAGGCCGTATGGGATGCCATCTACGATGCCCTCTCATTGTGGTTCGAGGCCCGCGGATTAGACCCCGAGGCCCAGCACGTCGACCGAACCCACGTCGAAGTTCGCCGAGTCCCCTGGCTCATCCCCGCGACGGAGGGGTCGACCGATGGCTGAACGCCTCAGCAACGACATGAAGGAGCTTCTGAATCTCCTCAACAAGCATCACGCTCAGTACCTCGTCGTCGGCGGGCACGCTTGCAGCGTCTACACCGAGCCCCGGGCGACCAAAGACCTCGACGTATGGGTGAACCCGACGCCCGAGAACGCCCCGCGAGTCTATGCCGCCTTGCAGGAGTTCGGGGCACCGCACATCCGGGGCGACGCCGCGTTTTTCACCGATAAGGAGTCGTTCCTCGTCATTGGCAGGGAGCCCAATCGCATCGACATCCTCATGGCCATCAAGGGAGTCGAGTTCGAGCCCTGCTGGCGAAAACGTCAGGTGCTCGACATCGGCGGGGTGTCGGCGAACTTCCTGGGCCTGAACGACCTGTATGCTTCCAAGCTCGCCGCGAAACGCCCACAGGACCTCGCCGATGCCGCCAAGCTCAGGAAGGCCATCGCCCTTGAGCAGAGCCGGACTCGCGAGAAGAGCCTTGGGGCCGAGGAGACAACGAGGCAGGTAGACCCGAAGGAGCCCGGCTTGAGCCAGGGCCCCCAACTGAAGCGGGGCAGATGATGGGGCACGAGTTAGCTATCCGAGAGCAGCAAACGCCAGCGGCGACCGTCGCTCACCAGGCCGTGATTCCGGCGACCATCGCCGACGCCGGCGACCATGCCTCGCACCGCTTCTTCGAGTTCTTCACCGCGAACATCCGAAACCCAAACACCCGGCGGGCCTACCACCGGGCCGCCCTCGCGTTCTTCGCCTGGACGCAGGGCAGGGGGCTCGCCCTCGGGGCAATTCGGCCGCCGCACGTTGCGGCCTACATCGAGGAGCTGCTCGCGAGCGGCCAGAGCCGCCCCTCGGTCAAGCAGGCCCTCGCCGCTTTGCGGATGCTCTTCGATTGGCTCGTGGTCGGCCAGGTCGTGCCCGTGAACCCCGCCGCCTCGGTGCGGGGCCCGAAGCACGTCGTGCGGGTCGGGAAGACGCCCGTGCTCGACAAGGAGGAGATGCGGGACCTCTTCAAGGCCATCGACGCGAGTACGCTCGTGGGGCTCAGGGACCGGGCCCTCATCGCCCTGATGGTCTACAGCTTCGCTCGGGTCGGGGCCGCGGTGTCGATGCGAGTCGAGGACTATTTCGTGAAGGGCCGCCGCTCGTGGGTCCGGCTCCACGAGAAGGGCGGCAAAGAGCACGAGATGCCCGCCCACCACTGCCTTGAGGAGTACCTCGATGCTTATATCGCCGCGGCGGGCATCGAGGCGGACAAGAAGGGTCCGCTCTTCCGCTCGGCGAACCGCAGGACGGGGCAGCTCACCGAGAAGCCGCTCCGCTCCGCCGACGCCTGGGCGATGGTCCAGAGGCGAGCGAAAGCCGCCGGCATCGAGACCGCCGTCGGATGCCACTCCTTTCGAGCGACCGGCATCACGGTCTATCTGACCAACGGCGGGACGCTGGAGAAGGCCCAGCAGATGGCCGCCCACGAGTCGGCCAAGACGACCAAGCTCTACGACCGGACGAACGACGCCATCACGCTCGACGAGGTGGAGCGGATAGCGTTCTGAGCGGCCCGCAACGCCGCCATGACCCGCATAACCTGCCCTCATTCCACGCTGTATATTTGAGCGTCCTACGCACCGGCCCCACGACTCGCTTCCATGCGAGTCACAGGCGTTCCCAAGACCTTGCCGCGATACGTCCTTCGTCCTCTGGTCCGCTGCCCGAAGCCTAGCGGCCCGACCACACTCGCCTCTCGTTGGAGTCCGTGCGGATGGCTCGAAAGAAGAAGGCGGCAGAAGGAACGCCCCTGCCATTCAAGCCAGTCGCACCGGCGATGCCCGCCCAACCCTTCTCGGCCCCGGCAACTATCGCCGTGGGAGCGATTCCCGAGGGGAAGATTGTCGATTTCCTGACCGGCAAGCACGTCAAGGACAAGCCGGAAGAGTACGTCAGACAGAACATCGAGAAGGCTCTCGTTCGGCAGTACCGCTATGTCCCCGGCGACTGCACGCCCGAGTTCAAAATCAGCATGGGGTCCAAGAAGCCCCGCGTCGACATCGTGGTCTTCGAGCCGGGCAAGCCTCACAAACAAGAGAATGCGTTCATTCTCATCGAAACCAAGAAGGCCGGGACCGACCCGCAAGACAAGGAAGACGGAATCGGCCAGCTCGTCTCCTACATGGCCGCATGCCCGAACGCTCGTTACGGCATGTGGACCAACGGCGACGACCGCTTTTGCTTCGCCCGACGCATCGTGGACGGGAAGTCCGAGGCGGAGCCGATAAGCGACATCCCATCCGCCGGGCAGTCGGAAGCCGATGCCTTGAAGCCGAAGCGGAAGGACTTGATGCCCGCGACGGCCGACAACCTTCTCTTCGCCTTCCGTCGCTGCCACAACTACATCGCAGGCACGGAAGGGATGCAGAAGCCGGATGCGTTCTGGGAACTATTGAAAATCATATTTTGTAAAATCGAGGACGAACGTTCCCGGGACCTGCATTTTTTCGTGACGCCCACGGAGCTCTCGAACGAGACGAACGCGGCATCGACGAAGGCCCGGCTCATGAAGCTCCTGACCGAGAAGGTGGTCGGGAAGTACCCGACCATCTTCAAGGAGTCGGAGCGGACCTTCAACTTACAGCCGAACGTCCTCGCGTTCGTGGTGTCCCAGCTCCAGCGTTACTCCCTCCTGTCGTCGACCGTCGACGTCAAAGGGGTGGCCTACGAGGAGGTGGTCGGGCACAACCTCCGCGGCGACCGCGGCGAGTTCTTCACGCCACGCAATGCGTGCCGCATGGCCGTGGCGATGCTTCGGCCGACTGCGGAAGAGACGCTCCTTGACCCGGCCTGCGGCACCGGCGG
>JBDHSK010000080.1:0-3347 GCA_039808025.1 Sphingomonadaceae bacterium
GCGACGAGATCGTCGAATTCGTCCTCCTTGAGCACCACGAACAGCACGTCCAGCCTCTCGATGGCGTGGACGCTCTCGACCGTCACCCAGTCCGGGTCACCAGCCCCGATGCCGATCAGCAGCAGTTCCCGGCCCATCCCCGGCCCCTTTCGTCGCAGCGCGCGTCAGGCTACCCTCACGGTGCTAGACGGGCGCCAACACGGGCAGGCCGACGCCGCGCGCCGCATCCGCCAATCGGGCGTCATAGGTCAGCACCCGGTCCACACCCAACCGGATTCCGGCAGCGACGTGCAGAGCGTCGAGCGAACGCAACCACTCCCCCGGAAGGAGTCCGGCTTCGCGGAACAGCGAGGGCGGCACCTCGAACAGGCTCACCCCGTCGAGGAAGACGCTCACCGCCTCCTGGCTGAGGCCACCGATTCGGTGCACGGACCGGCGCAGTTCGGTCTCCAGCAGTAGGCAGGCCACCAACTCCGGCTCTTCGCCGTCGATGAGCCGGGCAAGTGCACCAGATTCGCGTTCTTCGATCATCAGCTTGAGGGCAGCGGAGGTGTCGAGGTACCAGCGGCTCACCGCTCACCGCGCAACTCGTCGAGGATGGAGGCGGAGTCGGTATCGACGCGCAGCCGAGGCGTCTGTGAGTACACCGGACGCCCGGACGCGGGCCGGACGCAGCGCAGGTCTTCCTCAACCCCCACCGGGGCGAGCCGGGCAACCGGAACCCCCCGTCGCGTTACGGTGAACGTCTCGCCCTGCTCGACCTCGCGCATGACCACGGCGTTGTCGTTGCGCAACTCCCGCTGGCTGATCGTCTTCACCCAACACATGTAGCATCTCGTAGCACAATGGGTCGTGGTTTCCCCATTCGTCAGGTTCCGACCACTACGCGCGTCCAGCCGGCCGCTTCCACCGGCGTCGCAACCACGGGCATGGTGGCAGGCAGCGCGGGACGGTGCAGGATCACAACAGGAATGCCCAGCTTCGCGGCGGCGTCCAGTTTGGAGTCGGTAGGGCCGCCGGAGTCCTTGGTGACCAGCACGTCGATCCCGTGCCGCCGAAGGAGTTCGAGTTCGTCCTCCAGACGGAACGGGCCGCGGGCGCGGACCACCTCCCAGTTGCCGGGCACGTCCATGGCCGGTGAGTCGACCACGCGGGCCACAACGGACCGGTCGACCCAGTCGGCGAACTCGGGCAGCGCCTGTCGTCCGATTGCCAGGAACACCCGGCTGCCCAGCCGACCGGCGGTCTCCCGTGCCTCGGTGATCGAGTCGACCCAGTGCCAGGACGGCGCGTCGGTCCGGGTGGCCCAACTCGGGCGTGACAGCCGCAGCAGCGGCACGCCGGCGGCGGCACACGCTGTGGCGGCGTGCGCGGTCATCTGGGCGGCGAACGGGTGGGTCGCGTCCACGACTGCGGCGACGCCGTGCTCGCGCAGGTAGAGGACCAGGCCTTCGACCCCGCCGAAGCCACCCACCCGGACGTCCCCCGGCGGCAGCCGCAGTTCGGCGATGTCGCCGGCCAGCGAGGTGACCAGGGCAATGCCGTCTGCCACGAGCATTTCAGCCAGCTGTCGCGCCTCCGCCGTCCCGCCGAGCAGGAGGACGGTCATCCGAGGCGCCCTTGTACGTCCGGCATCCCGGGCTCGACCCAGGATCCCCTACGGTTGCCCAGCTGGGCGGGCTGCGGGGATCCGGGCCTTCGCCGGGATGACGCGGAAGGCGAGTACCTGTTCAGGAGGCGCACGCACGCGATCCCAACGGAGAGCAGCGCCGCACCCGCGGACACGGCGAACGCCAGCCGGTTCGCGCGGGCGAGGTCGGCCGGCACGGGTGGCGGCCCGTAGCCGAGTTCGCCGCGGTCCTCCTCGACCCCGCCGTAGACGTTGCGTCCGCCGAGCGTCACCCCGAGGGCGCCAGCGAAGGCCGCCTCGACCACGCCGCCGTTCGGGCTGGGGTGTCGGGCGGACTGTTCACGAACCGCGCGAACGGCGGTGAGGCGGTCGCCATCGATCAGAGGTGCGGCCGCGATGGCGAGGGCGGCGGTGAGGCGGGCGGGCACCCAGTTGGCGACGTCGTCCAGCTTCGCCGCGGCCCAGCCGAACCGGGTGTAGCGCTCGTTGCGGTAGCCGACCATCGCGTCGAGCGTGTTGATCGCCCGGTAGGCCAGCAGGCCCGGAATGCCGGCGACCGCCCCCCAGAACAGCGGCGCCACCACCGCGTCGGAGGTGTTCTCCGCGACCGACTCCAGCGCGGCCCGAGCCACCCCGTCGGCGTCCAGCGACTCGGGGTCGCGGCTGACCAGGTGCCCGACCTGCTCCCTGGCCGCAGCCAGATCACCGGCGTCGAGGTGGGTCGCGACCGCCTCGGCCTCCCGGGCAAGGGAGCGTCCGCCCAGCACCGCCCAGGTCGCCGCTGCAGTGATCAGCGCCTCGATCACGGGGCGTCGGGTCAGCCGGGTGAGCGCACATCCCAGCCCGGCCGCAGCGCCGACCAGCACACCCTCGTGCACCACACCGTGCCGCCGGTCGTCGGCGTACGTCCGCGTCTCGAGCGCTGTGGCGAGTCTGCCGAAGCCAGCCACAGGGTGCCCGTGGCGGGGGTCGCCGAGAAGCTGGTCGGCTACCCACCCGAGCGCCAGACCAGCGGCGACCGCCCTACCGCGACGGGCCATGACCATCCTCTCGACGGTGGCAATTCTCCGCCGTCGAGTGTGCCAGACTTGGCCCCGCAGAGAGTGCCGAGGAACTCCGGTGAGCCGAAGGGGCAAGTCCGGGGCGGTCCCGCCACTGTGACCGGGCCACGCGAGAGCGCGGGCCGGGAGCCAGGAACTCACCTCACTGCCGAGCAAAGACATCGGGCGAGGACACCTGAGGAGGCTCCTGTGGACAGGCCTACCCACGACCGGCCGACCCTGATCGGGGTCGGTGTTGGACCGGGCGACCCCGAACTCCTCACTCTCAAGGCCGTCCATGCCTTCGAGGCTGCCGACGTGATCCTGGTGCCCAGCACCGAGGCCAGCGGGGACGAGTCCGGGCGGGCAGAACAGATCGTCCTCGCGGCGCGCCCGTCCGCGGAGTCGAAGCTGCGTCGCGTCCCGTTCAGCATGGCCCAGCGCAGCGGGGTGGGCACGAAGCGACGCCAGTCATGGCAGGCGTCCGCCCAGGCCGCGGTGGACGCGTTCCATGCGGGAGCGACTACGGTCGCCTTCGCCACCGTCGGCGACCCCAGCGTCTACTCGACGTTCTCCTACCTCGCCGCCCAGGTACAGGCGGTGGTGCCCGACGTTGACGTGTCGGTCGTGCCGGGCATCACTGCCATGCAGGCGCTGGCCGCGGCCAGCCTGACCCC
>JBDHSK010000081.1:0-3332 GCA_039808025.1 Sphingomonadaceae bacterium
GTGGGGTAGTTGGGGAAGCCAGTGACGACCTGCACGTCGTGCCCGCGCCTCGAGAGCTCCTCGGCGAGGTTCGCCGGAAGTGTCGCTGGACCCGGCTCTGGCGCGTAGTACTGCGTGAGGACCCCGATCCTCATGCCGCTCCCCGTCCGGCGATCCCGAGCGCGCCGCGGAGGAGCGCCAGGTCCTGTCGCAGGCTCCGCGTTTGGAGATAGGCAAGGTCGTGGGCCAGCTTGGGGTGGAGGTGGTGCTCGACGTAGTGGGCGTCGGGGTCCGCCACGTCATTGAGCTCGGCCGCCTGCTTACGAGCGAAGAGGACCGCGCCTGGACCGACGATGCCAGGGCGAACGGTGAGGGACTCGCGCTCGGCGGGCGTGTAGTGCTCGACGAAGCGGGCTACCTCGGGCCGAGGCCCGATGAGGGTGATGTCACCACGGACAAGGTTGATCAGCTGCGGCAGCTCGTCGAGCCTGCGGTCCCGCATCCACCGTCCGACCCGGGTGATCCGAGGATCGTCCTCACCAGATACCGCCGGTCCGGCGTCGCTGACCCTCATGCTGCGGAACTTGTAGAGGACGAAGGGCTCGCCGCCACGGCCCACGCGCTCCTGACGGAAGATGGCGGGCCCCCTGGACGTGGCCCGGATGACCGCGCCGAGGACAGCCATCGGCACCGCCAGCACAACCAACGCGGCGCTGCCCACGACGATGTCGAAGAGGCGGCGCAGAGCGGAGTCAGGGACCACGCTCATCGCACGGACCGGAGGGTGATGAAGGCCTCGGCCGCCTCGACCCCGATGACCGAGCCCCAGCGCTGCGCGATGGTCCTCAGTGAGCGAAGGGAGCGGGGGTGCGGGTCCGGGCGGAGCTCAGACTCGTAGCACGCCATTGCCTCGAGCTTGCGGTCGAGATGGCCGGAGATGTCGACGAAATGGTTCGCGTGGAAGGCGGTCTCGGGGCTGGGCCACGCCCACTCGGTCGAGGAGGGGGTCTCGAAGGCGTAGATCTGGCGCAGCTGCGGCTGACTGTACGAGCGGGCGGCAGTCCACGCGGCTCGAGCGACAACGCCGTGGTCGGCGTTCACGTCGTGGAAGAAGTGTGTGTAGAGGATGTGCGGCGAGCGCTGACGCATCCTCTCTTCAATGTACTGGGTCAGGTCAATGAGCGGGATGGCGTCCATCCGCTGGTCCGGCCATCCAGCGAGCTCGATGCTGCTCACGCCGAGGACCTCGGCGGCCGCCTCGGCAGAGCGTGCAAGCTCTGATCCCATGTGGTCCTCGTAGCGGCTGGATGCGCCCTCTGACATCACGAGGACATGGACCTCGTCTCCCTCGGCTCGGTGCCGCAGGATCGTCCCGCCGAGCCCGAGCAGCTCGTCGTCGGGGTGGGCAGCTAGGACGAAGACATCCATGTCAGGGCCTCTCCGCCAGCCCGAGGGTCCAGTCCCGGGTGGCATCGTCGATCGGGTCGAAGACCGCCCCGACCTCGGGGTGGGCTCCCCCTTCGGTCTCGTGGTCGGTGATGAGCAGCTGGCCGGTCCCGCACTGGACGAGCAGGCCGTCCTCGTCGGTGACGAGCACGCGCCCCGGGGTCCCCGGGGTCGTCTCGTCGGCCACAGCGGCCGTCCACAGGCGGACCGAACGTCCTTCCAGGGTGCAGAACGCCCCGGGGTAGGGCCTGGTCTGGGCCCGCACCCAGTTGTGCAGCTCACGAGCGCTCCGACGCCAGTCGGTGACCCCCATCTCGGGGGTGCGACGACCGTTGACCGAGCCAGCCTGCGGGTCCTGAGGTCGACGTGCGGCGCGCCCCTCGGTCAGGGCGTCAAGGGTCCGCAGAAGCATCGTGGCGCCGGCATCAGCGACCCGGTCATAGACCGTCGCGCAGGTGTCGTCGTCGGAGATCTCGATCGGCACCTGATCGACGATGTCGCCGGTGTCGGTCCCGCTGTCGAGCTGCATCATCGTGTTGCCACCCGTGCGATCACCCCGGATGATCTGCCAGTTGACCGGGGCCCGTCCTCGGTTGTGGGGCAGGAGGGAGGCGTGGAAGCCCACGGCTCCACGGGGTGGCAGCGCCAATACCTCGGCAGAGAGCAGCCGAGTCCACCCGACGACGACGAGCAGGTCGGGGCTCAAGCGAGCCAGCGCCGCGCGGCTCTCGTCGGAGTTGAGGTTGCGGACACGCAGCACGGGTACCCCCGCGGCACGGGCGGGCGTGACGAGGTCAACCCAGCCGGACTGTTGCTCGAGCAGATCCTGCTCGAAGGTGACGAGCCCCGCCAGGGCCTCGGGCCGCTCCTCGACGAGGCGGGTGAGCAGAGGGAGCGCTTCGTGGACGGCCCCGACCACGACGACGCGGGGGCTCACTGCAGGACCTCACTGACCGTCGCGACGACCCGGTCGACCTCGCCGTCGCTCATGGCCGACCAGATCGGCAGGCTCACGGCGGCATCGAACTCGCGGGTGGCGACGGGCAGGTCTTCTGGGCGCAGGGAGTATCGCTCGCGCCAGTACGGGTGGAGGTGCAGCGGGATGAAGTGGACCGAGGTGCCGACGCCCAGCTCGGCGAGCCGGCTGACGAAGCCGTCCCGGTCCAGCCGGGCGCTGTCCTCGAGCCTGACGACGTAGAGATGCCAGGCGTGCTCAGAGCCCTCCGGCGCATGGGCCGGCAGACGGAGCGGCAGGTCCGCGAAGGCCTCGTCGTAGCGGGCGGCGATGGCGGCTCTCGCCAGGCCCATCGCGTGAGCACGTCCGAGCTGCACCCGACCAATGGCTGCAGCGGGATCCGGCAGGTTGTACTTGAAGCCCGGAGCGACAACTTCGTAGTGCCACGACGGCGTGGTGCTCTGGTACCGGTCGAAGACATCCCGGCTGATCCCGTGCAGCCGCATCGTCCGGATGCGCGCGGCCACGGCGTCGTCAGTGACGGTCACCATGCCACCCTCGCCCGTCGTGATCGTCTTGGTCGCGTAGAAGCTGAAGACCCCAGCTTCGTTGCGCCCCGAGCCGACGTGACGCCCGTCCTCGCTCGCTGGGATCGCGTGCGCGGCGTCCTCGACGACGCTCAGCCCATGGCGATCGGCCAGCGCGCGCAGGGGTTGCTGCGGCACCGGAAGGCCGGCGAAGTGGACGGGCATGATTGCCCGCGTCCGGTCCGTCACCGCAGCCTTCGCCGCCTCGAGGTCGAGGTTGAGGCTCACGGCGTCGACATCCACCATGACCGGGTCGGCGCCAAGGTAGCGCACCACCTCAGCAGTCGAGGTGAATGTCCAGGTCGGCACGAGCACCTCATCGCCATGACCGATGCCGAGCGCCTCGAGAGCGAGGTGCAGGCCAG
>JBDHSK010000082.1:0-3299 GCA_039808025.1 Sphingomonadaceae bacterium
CTCATTCTGAATCGATTCTCCCTTCCAAGGAATCCTACTCTATTGGGATCCAACTCCGAAAGGAATCAGGCACGTCAGAGATACGTGGTGATGCTGTGGCTGACGGTGGCGTCGATGATGAGGTCCGCGGAGAGGGAGACCGCTGGGTCGGGGATGCTTCCTTCTGCGACGGTGACGGTCAGATCGTCGCGGATCGCTCGGAGCCGCGTGGCGAGGGCGTCGGCCTTGGTCTGGCCGATGTCGGCTTCGGTGTAGTTCTGTCGTACTAGCAGTCCTCCGGTGATGGTTCCGGGGTCGCATACGGTTATGGCGGTGGCTCCGGCGCGTGCGATGAACTCAGCGAGCCATGAGCCGAGCCCGCCGCAGCCCCAGATGTGAACGGTCTTTCCTTGAAAGCCGTTGACGGGACGGTTGTCGTCGCGCCGGGTTGTGACTTCTTGCCGTTCGTCGGACATGTTGCACCATTCGATGGGGATGTCGGCGTTGATGATCGCGGGATCGAGGTTGACTGCGGTTCCGTGCTTCTTGGCGAGGCGCCGCAGCGCGTCGGCGGTAGTTGCGGGGAGGCGTCCACCGAGAAGATGGTGCGGTCCCCCTGCGGGGTGGGGGACGGCGAGAACGAAGTACTGCTCGGTGCCATCGGGGTTTCGTAGAGCACTGGCGAGGAGTGATGTGAGGAATGCGGGCGACTGCGGTGACACCTGTGGTGGTCGTCCTTCGGCGCGGTCAAGGTGCGGGTCGTCCAGGAGCGTCAGGAACAGCGCGAAGGTGGATGCTGCGCCGAAGGGGAGGTCGCTCGCGAGGACAAAGACGGGTGTGCGGTGTCCGTCGCGGTCGGTCGAGTAGGTGAGGTCGTAGCGGTGCGGTGAGCGGGCGACGAGCCGAGCGATCTGCTGCCGCTTCGGCGGTCCAGGTTCGCGGACGACGATGGTGGGTGTGTCGTCGGCGTGGTGGAGCACTCCTCCGACCGCGTGGTACATCGCGGTCGAGGGATCGAATGCGCCAGCCGCGGCATCGGTGAGCCAGTCCCACAGTCGGCTGAGAAATCCGGCCATTCCGGAGGAGGGGCGCCACTCGCGGGAGGGGTCGAGATAGATGCAGAGCCGCTGCCCTTGGAGGACGTGCGGGAAACCGAGGAAGCGTGTGTGGTCAACCTCGGCGCTCGGGGGCGCGAACAGCGAGGGGCGAATCTTGACGATGAACTCCTCGTCGTCTCCAAGTTCCAGCCCGCCGGAGCGGTGAGGGATATCTGCGGTGTGGAGCCGGAGTCGGAGGGTGGCGTCGCCATCAGAGTCGAGCCGAGGCTGCTCGACTATCCGCACGTCATGGGGACGCTCCCTGGCGAGTGACTTCAGCTCATCGAAGAGATGCTTCTGCCAGGCCGAGAGCGTGGCCCGGTTGCGGCGGCTCATCCCGCGCGGCCAGACCGCCCCACGGTGGAAGCGGCCGCGGGAGCTGCTGCCGGGAACTTCGCGCTGTTGGACGAGGTGGCCGGGGCCTTGAAGCCGTCACCGAAGATGCCCTGCCACAGCTCGATGCTGCGCTCCTTGTTCTCCTCCTCGTACGCTTCCTCGATTTCGGCGGCGTGGACATGAATGCGGTCCCGGAAGTAGCTGTAGGTGGACTGCTCCCACCGATGGTCGAAGGTGACCCCGGACCCGGACGGGTCTGAAATGGAGGGCTTGATCGGGCGCGTCTGGAGCCAGTCGTCGAGGTCCTTAACGAGGTGCAGGAGAGTCGTGGGGACGTCGCTGTAGTAGCCGGGGTCGAGCAGCGTGCGCAGCTCGGTGACCTGCTCGCCGAGCAGAGTCGTCAGGAGAATGGACCGCGTGCCTGTGAAGGAGTTCTTGTGGTCGCGCAGGTACTTCATCAGTCGAATGACCTTGCGGAGGTTTCCCTTCGCGAGCGTGTCCTTGCTCTTCATCCAGTCCGTGAAGCCCTGGGGGTCGGTCAATTCCCAGGCGTTGTCGTCGCGGTTGACGATGACTTCACGTCCATCGGCGAGGCTGAGGTGCGGCACGATGTCGAGGTGCATGGAGTTCGCGTATACGAGTCGGACGCAACGGCACTTGCGTGAGTGCGGCATGTTGCCGTAGGTGCTGTGCCGGTGCAGAGCCGCGTAGACCTCCTCGATGTACTTCTTGGGATCGTCGGACCAGTCCGCGTTCTCGCTCATGTCGAGCATGAAGTCCGCGTCGAACTCGTTGCTACCCACCGGGTTGATGATGGTCTTGTGCGCCCACGAGCCCTGGGGCGTCTTGCCGAGGATCAGGTGCCCGATCTGCTCGTCGGCCTTCAACGCCTTGTAGACGGCCTCGACGCGAGAGTCGAGCGAGTCGAGCTTCACCTGGCCGAGGTTGACGGTGTCATTGAGCAGGACGTTGAAGTAGTCAGTGAGCTTCATCGGGAGACCTCAGTGGTCGACGTGCTGGTCGGGTCGCCGCGGTGCCGGTCTCCGATCAACGGTGTGTAGTCAGCCGCACGATGATCTGCGAACCGCGCGGTGTAGGTGGGGCTGAGCTGGCGGCTCACGGACGCGGCGAGGCCGGCGACATCGCTCGGGTTTGCTGAGTCGAGTGCGTACAGTCCGCCCGGCACGAAAGCATCGAACCTGGTGTAGGCGGCCTTGCCGATCAGATGCTCAGCGATGCCCTGTCCGCCACGGCTGCCGGCGGTGAGGATCAGTGGCGCGATCGGCTTCGCCCAATTGAACAGCCCGCCGCGATCGAGGCGCTTGGGGTGGTTCGTGATCTGGTCAATGGTGCCGACGTTGAGCACCCTGATCGAGGCGAGCGGTACGTCGAGCATGCTCACGGCCTCGGCGATCGCGACCACTGAGGGGTTGTTCGCCCACACTCCGCCGTCGATAAGGCGGTGTCCATCGACACGCGCAGCAGGGAAGTAGAGCGGTGCCGCCGAGGTCGCCATTGCGATGTCCACCATCGGGATGCGCCAGTCTCGGGCGAGCCATGCGTGGTGCGGCGTCTTGAAGATGTGCACGGAGCCTCGTTGAACGTCCCACGCCGGGATGACCAACCGCTTTGTGCTGTCCCCAAGCAACCGCTCACCTAGCACCTTCGTCAAAGCAGTGCGCAGCGCGTCGGCGTCGTAGATGGGTGCAGTGAGTTGGCGAGGCCGCCGCCACAGTCGCCGACGCGCGGTCGGGAAGACCGCCTCGACCAGTTCTTCGTAGTGCCCGACGATCTCGTTAGGGGTGAGACAGGTGTCAATGGCCAGGTTGAGGTCCCCGCTGGTGGCCAACTGGAAGTCCCCACCCCTCGTGGAGTTTTAGTTGGTTT
>JBDHSK010000083.1:0-3284 GCA_039808025.1 Sphingomonadaceae bacterium
GCCACCTGCTTCTGCACTTCGGGCGATACCATGTGCTCCAGGAAGGCGATGGCAACGTCCTTGTTCTTGCCGAACTTGTTGATGGCGAAGCCCTCGAACAGGCCGAGCGAGCCGCTGCGGTTCTTGAGACCGGGGATAATCCCGCTGGCGGCCTTGCCCACGATCTGCGACTGGGTCGGGTCCATGGTCAGGGTGAAGTGGTTGGGCGCGGCGATGTAGTGGGCGAAGTTGCCGGCGCGGAACACCTTGCCTTGCTCGATGGAGCTATTGATGGATAGGCCGTTGGGGTCAACGATCTTATCCTTGACCACCGCATCGTAGATCGCCTGCATGGTCAATAGACCGGCCTCATTATCAATTTGGAGCTTGGTCAGGTCTTCGCTGAGCAGCAGCGTGCCGGTCGTGTTGAACAGCGGGGCAAAGGTGGCGAAGGCCGAGTTGCCGTCGCCGAAGGTGAACAGCGTGGCGTACTTGCCGCCCGTCGTCAGCTTCTTGCTGTATTCGACAAACTGCGCCCAACTCTCCGGTGGCTTGGACGGGTCCAGACCGGCGGCCTTGTACAGGTCGGTGTTCCACATGAAGATGAAGATGTTGGAGTCGAAGGGGATGCCGTAGCGCTTGCCGAGGAAGGTGAAGGCTTTGGCGGCCGTGGGCGACACGCCCTCCAGAGTCTTGGCCGGGAACTTGTCGGTGATGTCTTCCATCAACGAGCGGCCATACTTGGCGTTGAGCGTCTCCCACGAGTAGAGGATGTCCTGCGAGCCGTCCTGCGAGGCAACGAAGACGGCGTATTTGGCGTCTGCGTCACCGCTACCGATGGAGGTGTAGTTGACCTTGGCGCCCGTCTTGTCCTGGAACATCGGCACGTAGGTCTCTTTGACGTAGGCGTCATGGTGGTTGCCGGTGAAGATGTTCAACTCTTTGCCCGCGAATGGCTTGGTTACCACGGCCGGGGCGCTGGTGGCCTTGACTTCGGCCGGCTTCGCAGCGGCGGTTGTCGGCTGCGCGGCTGGGGCGGCGGGCTGGGACGCGGTGGGCGTCGAGGGGGCGCAGGCGGCCAGGGCGGCCAGGGCGGCCGACGCGCCCGCGACTTTCAGGAACTTGCGGCGCGAAATACGAGTCTCCGGGGTCTGCTCAGACATAGCCTTCTCCTCCTGCTAGAGACCGGGTACAATGTAGGCGGGGACTATACACCGACTCGGGTTAGGTGTCAAGTCCATTAGTGGCATGTCGACATTAAACAATAATGAGTAAAGAATGCAGACCCTAAAGGTCTTCAAGACCTTGAGGGTCTGGCCCACATCACAGGAGCAGGTCCGCGCCGTTGATGTCAATCGTCGCCCCGGCGATGTAGGACGCCTCGTCGGAGCAGAGAAAGAGCACCAGGTTGGCCTCGTCCTGGGCCGTACCGAGCCGTCGCAGGGGTATACTTTGCTCCTCGCGGGCGATGTGCTCGGGCGTGGCCCGCTCGCGCACCATCTCGGTGTCCATGCTGCCCGGAGCCGTCGCGTTGACGTTAATGTTGTAGGGCGCGGCCTCGCGGGCAGTGTGGCGCGTCAGGCCGAGCACGGCTGCCTTGGAGGTGGTGTAGTGGGCGCCGCCGAAGGTGCTGGTGCTGCGGCCCGCCGACGACGAGACGTTGACAATCTTGCCGTAACGCTGCGCTTTCATGAGGGGCAGGACGGCCTTGGTACACAGGAAGACGCCGCGCACGTTAATCGCCAGCAGTTGGTCCCACTCGTCGGCCGGAATCTCCTCCAGGGGGCGCGTGTTGCCCAGGATGCCGGCATTGTTCACCAGGATGTCCACCCGCCCAAAGCGCGCCACCGCCGCCTGGACCATCGCGTTCACGTCGGTCTCGCGGCTGACGTCGCCCGCGTGGGCCAGCGCCTGCCCGCCCGCCGCCCGAATCTCCTGGGCGACCGCCTCCGCCGAGGCGGCCCGCACATCATTGACGACCACCGTCGCCCCCTCGCGGGCCAGGGTGAGCGCGATGGCCCGCCCCATGCCGCGCCCCGCGCCGGTGACAATCGCCACGCGGCCCGCTACACGTCCTTCGGCCATCTCGCCTCCCATGTAGGACCACGAAGTAGGCGAAAGAACGCGAAGACACGCAAGGGTTTCGCGTTCTTTCGTGTCATTCCGTGACCTTCGCGGTCCAGCACCCTTTACACCGGCTCTACCATCACGCGCCGCCCGGTGCGGCTCGACTCGTAAGCGGCGTCCACGATGCGCGCGACGGCCAGCGCGTCGCGGCCCGTGGTGGGCGGCTCGCCCTCACCCTGGCACGCCTGCAAGAAACGGCGGATAAAGACCTCGCCGTTGCCCCCACCATAGGCGGGCGAGTCGCGGAGCGTGAAGCCAAACTCGCGGACAGGCGCGCCGGACCAGTCTGGGCGGGTACTCTCGGCGTACAGGCGCGGCGGCTTGGCGACCGGGTCCCAGTAGACGCGCCCCTCGCGCCCGCGAAAGCCCAGGTAGGCGTCGTAACCGGAGCCGTGATAGCCGCCCCCGCTGAGGGCGAGCATGTAGCCGGCGTGCATGACGCCGATGGCGCCCGACCGGAAGCGCAGGGCAATGGTGATGACGTCTTCCACGTCAATGGCTTCGCCGCTCATGGTATTCATCTCGGCCGAGACGGCCACCACCTCGTCGCCGGTCACATAGCGCAGCATGTCCAGGTAGTGGCAGCCGAGCCAGGACAGGATGCCGCCGCCGGCCCGCGCGTCGCTGAACAGCCAGTGCTGCGGGTTACGGAAGCGCACCTGCGTCGTCAGCATCCGCGCTTCGAGCGAGATAAGCGTGCCAATCATGCCGCTCCGCACGACGTTGCGGGCCTCGATGGAGCAGGGGTGTTGGCGGTTCTGGTAACACACACTGAGCACCCGGCCGGCCGCGTCCGCGGCGCGCACGACACGCTCGACATCCGGGGCAGTGCGCCCGATGGGCTTCTCGGCCATCAGGTGCTGGCCGTGTTGCAGCGCGGTGATACAGGCGTCGGGCGCGATATCGTTGGGCAAGGCCAACACCGCGCCTACCAGGTCGTCGCGGCCCACGATGTCTTCCAGCCGCGTGGAGGCGCCCGCAACCTTTTGGCCCTGCTGGCCGCGAATATCCTCCAGCGCCGACGCGCTCTCATCCCAGAGGTAAATGGCCTCGATTTCGGGCAAAGCCTGGAGCGTGCGCAGGTGCGCCGCTGAATGCGGATGGGTGACGCCCAGGAGGGCGGCTTTCAAGCCTGACATGGTATTCTCCGTTGAGATAGACCCCTCCCCCATCCCCTC
>JBDHSK010000084.1:0-3280 GCA_039808025.1 Sphingomonadaceae bacterium
GGTGCCGATCCTCGACAATATGAGTTTTTACGGCTTCCTGGCGCGCTCGGAGGCGTTCAAGTCGCGCTCGTTCCGGCATCTGGAGATATTCGGTCAGGTCGGCTTCGGCACCGGCGGCTGGGACACGGATTTCCCGAACTCGATGCTGGAAATCCTGCGCGTGGTCTACGCCAACGCCGATTCCGACCACCGCACCGTCGTCGGAGGCGTCGAGCAGGTGCCGGTGAACATCTGGAAACGGTCTCCGGACGAGATGGCGCACTGGCCGAAAGGCACGTCGCTGGCCTCGCTCAACGGCGGCATACCGCGCAGCGCCGTGACGAAGATCGACCGCGCCGAGGATGGGCGCATCGCCATCACCGACCGCTGGGGCAACGTGCAGTCCTTCGAGACGGCGATCGTCACCTGCCAGACCTGGCTGCTCTCCACCCTGATCGACTGCGACGAGAGCCTGTTCAGCCAGAAACTGTGGATGGCGATGGAGCGGACGCACTACATGCAGGCGTCGAAAACCTTCATCATCGTCGACGGACCGTTCTGGAAGGACATCGATCCGAAGACCGGCCATGACGTGATGAGCATGACGCTGTCGGACCGGAAGACGCGTGGCACCTATCTGCTAGATCATGGCGAGGGCAAGCCGGCGGCGATCTGCCTGTCCTACACCTGGAACGACGACGCAATGAAGTGGATCACGCTGCCGACCGAGCAGCGGGTGACGCTGATGATCGAGAGCCTGGAGAAGATTTATCCCGGCCTCGACCTGAAGAGCCGCATCATCGCCGAACCGATCACCGTGTCGTGGGAGCACGATCCGTATTTCATGGGCGCCTTCAAGGCCAACCTGCCGGGCCACTACCGCTACCAGCGTCGACTCTACAGCCACTTCATGCAGGACAAGATGCCGGCGGCCGAGCGCGGCATTTTCCTCGCCGGCGACAGCATTTCGTGGACCGCCGGCTGGGCCGAGGGCGCGGTGACGACGGCGCTGAACGCGGTTTGGGGCGTGCTCAACCATCTCGGCGGCAAGACACACAAGGACAATCCGGGACCGGGCGACCGCTGGGCGGAACTGGCGCCGGTATTGTTGTCCGGGGAATGAGGGAGAGAAAAATGGCGACCTGCGGCGAATATCTGGTCAAGCTGCTCGAGGCCTACGGCGTCGAGATCATCTTCGGCATTCCGGGCGTGCACACGGTGGAACTCTACCGCGGCCTGCCGGCAACGAAGATCCGGCACATCACGCCGCGCCACGAGCAGGGCGCCGGCTTCATGGCCGACGGCTATGCGCGCGTCACCGGCAAGCCGGGCGTGTGCTTCATCATCACCGGTCCCGGCATGACCAACATCGCCACCGCCATGGGCCAGGCCTATGCCGACTCCGTGCCCATGCTGGTGATCTCGTCGGTGAATGCGCGCGAGCAGCTCGGCATGCGCCACGGTCGGCTGCACGAACTGCCGTCGCAGCAGGGACTGGTGTCGGGCGTCACCGCCTTCAGCCACACGATCCTGGCGCCATCGCAGCTTCCGGAAATCCTGGCCTGCGCCTTCGCGGTGTTCTCGTCGTCGCGGCCGCGGCCGGTGCATATCGAAATCCCGCTGGACGTGATCGTATCCGAGGTGGACGACAGCAACCCGCAGGCCTGGACCCTGCCCGGCCGCCCTGCCCCGCGCGCCGATCAGATCGCCGATGCAGCCGCGCTGCTCGGCGCCGCCAAGCGGCCGCTGATCATCGCCGGTGGCGGCGCACAGGACGCGGCGGCCGACATCCGGGCCTTGGCCGAACGGCTCGACGCGCCGGTGTTCATGACCATCAACGGCAAGGGCATCGTGCCGCCGCATCATCCGCTGGCGCTGTCGGGCAACCTCGGCATGGTGCCGCTGCGCGAGGAGCTGAAATCCGCCGACGTGGTGCTGGCGATCGGCACGGAGTTCGGCGAAACGGAGATGTATCCCGAGCCGCATCCGGTCGATATCCGCGGCAAGCTGATCCACATTGATATCGACCCGTTGCAGTTGGTCACGCAGTTCCCCGCCAACTTGCCGATCGTCTCGGATTCGTCGCTGGCGGCGGCGGCGGTGGTCGCCGCCCTGCCCGGCGGCAAGGCCAGCAACGGCGGCGCGGAGCGCGCCAAGGCGATCCGCGCTGCCGTCGACAAGGGGCTGTGGGCGGCCTGCGGCACCCACAAGGCGATCATGAAGGTGGTCGACGAGGTGCTGCCGGGCGCCATCGTCGCCGGCGACCAGACCGAGCCGGTCTATTGCGCCAACCAGTTCTACGAGGCTGCGCAGCCGCGCTCCTACTTCAACTCCTCCACCGGCTACGGCACGCTGGGTTACGGCCTGCCGGCGGCCTTCGGCGCAAAACTCGGCGCGCCGAACCGGCCGGTGATCAGCCTGATGGGCGACGGCGGCATCCAGTTCTCCATCCAGGAGATCGCGGCGGCGGTGGAAGCCGGTATCGCGGTGGCCATCATCGTCTGGAACAATGCCAGCTACGGCGAGATCAAGGCCTTCATGGCCGAACGCGACATCCCGCAGATCGGCGTCGACATTTTTACCCCGGACTTCGTGACGCTCTCCAAGGGTCTGGGGTGCGAGGCGGTGGCGCCGGAAGACATCACCGAGTTCAAGCGCGAACTGGCCGCCTCGACCGGGCGAAAGGTACCGACGCTGATCGAGATCCGCGAAGGCTCGCCACTGGCCAACGAGTTGAAGGGCTGAGCCATGCTGAGCGATCTGTTCATCGACGGAAAGTGGCGCAAGCCGGCGGAGGCCGGCGAGATCGATGTCTTCAACCCGGCCACGGAAGAGGTGATCCACCGCGTCGCGTCAGGCGGACCGCGCGACGTGGACCTCGCCGTGCAGGCGGCGCAGCGCGCCTTCCCGGGCTGGCGCAAAGCCGGCGGCGTGGTGCGCGGACGTTTTCTGCGCGCCATCGCGGAGCGGCTGCGGGCGCGGGCCGAGGAACTGGCGCCGCTGTCCTCCATCAACAACGGGAAGCCGCTGGCGGAAGCGCGCATCGACATGGCCGACGCGGCCGCTTCCTTCCAGTACTACGCCGAGAAGGCGGCCGAACTGGAAGCCGGGCAGAACCGCGACGTGCCGGTGCCCGACAGCGCCTTCAACGCCAAACTCAAGATGGAGCCGGCAGGCGTGGCGAGCCTGATCGTACCGTGGAATTTCCCGCTGGTGACGACCTCGTGGAAGGTCGCGCCCGCACTTGCGGCGGGCTGCACGGTGGTGCTGAAGCCATCCGAGGGGACGCCGATCTTCGAGC
>JBDHSK010000085.1:0-3277 GCA_039808025.1 Sphingomonadaceae bacterium
CCTCGACCTCTATCCGGCCACCGACGCGCCGGCCCGCCGCGCGACGTGCGCTACACCCTCATCTGGGAAGAGCCCCATATGGCTCCTCGAAGCCGTGTGCCTCTCTCCCCGGTCAGACGCGCATCTCTGCCCACGGCTGGGCGTGCAGGTGAGGCGGCGGATGCTTCCCTCAATTTCATGACAGGTTCACAGCCGGGCACGGGTGTCGCGATGGATGTCGCGACTGACTCCCCGCGCGGTAGCGATGGCCTCCAGGTAGCCGGCAAGCCGGTCCAGATCGACGTCGTCCAGGGCCTGGGTGAAGGCCGCTTCATGGGCTTCGGCGACCGGGCGCAACGCGGCGAGAAGCCGCTCACCCTCGGGAGTGAGATGGACCTCGTGGCTGCGACGGTCGGTCGCGCTGCGGCGCCGCTCGACGTGCCCCTGCCGTTCGAGGCGATCCAGGACCGCCACGACCCTGCTCGGCCCCACGCCGAGCTGCTCGCTCGCCGCCTTCTGGCCGATGCCCGGGTTGCGGCCGATCAGTCGCAGCAATCCCGCCTCGGAGGCAGTGAGGCCCAGCGGGGCGAGTGCCTGCTCGAAGGCGGTCGCGGCGTCGGAGCCGAGTTGGGCGAGGAGGAAGGCGATACGGCGCGGGCGGTGCGGGTTCATGTACGTCATAATAACTCACTTGCAGAATCATTCATAGTGTGTACTATCACTTGTATGAACGAAAGGAGCTCCCGATGAGCACTCACACCAACGCCCCCGCCCGTGCGGCGGGCGGCCCCAACCCCGGCATCCTCGGCCTGGCCTCCCTCGGTCTGCTGATCGGCAGCCTCATCTCGATGGCGATCCTCTCCGGTGGCGGCACCATCACCTCTCCCTTCGGAGACACCGAGACCGTGGCCGGGTTCTTCGCCGATCACGGCTTCGCGGCCCGGTTCGCCTCAATGCTGCAGCTGGGCTCGGCGATCCCGCTGGGGATCTACGCCGCCACCGTCTACGCGCGGCAGCAGCGCCTCGGCATCCGCGTCCCCGGCCCAAACATCGGGCTGTTCGGCGGCACCGCCGCCGCGATCCTGCTCGCCGTCTCGGCAATCGTCACCTGGACCCAGAGCCAGCCGGTCGTCAGCGCGGACGCCGAACTCACCCATGCACTCGCCTACGTGAGCTTCGCCGCCGGCGGATTCGCGCACGTCCTCGGGCTCGGACTCCTAGTCGCAGGCATCGCCGTGCCCGCACTTCTGCTGCGCCTGATGCCGACGTGGCTCTGCTGGGTCGGCCTGGTGATCGCCACCCTGGCCGAACTGAGCTTCCTCACGATGGTGCTCGAACCGCTGCAGTTCCTCATCCCTATCGGCCGCTTCGGATCGCTGATCTGGCTCGTCGCCGCCGGGTTCCTGCTCCCTCGAACCCGCCACACGGATCACCGCCGCGCGAACACTCTGCCGGAAGGAGAACGCGCATGAACGCCCCACTCGACGGCCACACCGCCCTCATCATCGGCGCCAACGGTGGGATCGGAGCAGCCGTTGCTCATGCCCTGGGCACCGCCGGCGCCCGCCTGGTCCTCGCAGCCCGCGATGCCGACCGGCTCGACCCGCTGCGCATCGAACTCGAGAGCGCGGGCATCAGCTGCCGTGCTGTCCCGACCGATGTGACGGACGACGACGCGGTCCGCTCCCTCGTCGAGCAGGCTGCCGCAGACGGCTTCGATATCGCGGTCAACAACGCCGGCACCGCTCACCGACCCACACCCCTGGGCGAGCTCGCGATCGAAGATGCCGACCGAGTGCTGCGGACCACACTGCGCGGCACGCTGATCGCGATGCACCACGAGCTCGCCGCACTGCCTGACGGGGGCTGCATCGTCAACATCGCCTCTACAGCCGGCCTCGCCGCAGCTCCGGGCATGTCCGCTTATGTCGCCGCCAAGCACGCCGTGATCGGGCTCACCCGTACCGCGGCCCTCGACTACGCCGACCACAGCATCCGCGTCAACGCCGTCGCTCCCGGACCGATCGACTCCGGCGGTATCAGCGCCCAGCCAGAGGAAGTCCGACAGCAGATCGGATCCTTCGCACCGCTCGGCCGACTCGGAACGCCGCAGGAAGTTGCTGCCGCCGTTGCCTGGCTCGCCTCACCCTTCGCCTCCTATGCCACCGGCACCGTCCTCACCGTCGACGGCGGCAAAGGCGCCCGTGGCGCCTGACCCATCCATCGCAGATCGCAAAGGAGAACCACCATGAACGACAAGACCCCCTACGCACCGCAGGCAGCGGCACAACTGCAGTACGTGCACCTGGAGAAGCTGTACGGCTACCTCCCCGGACTCGCGGAGTCGCTTCCGGCGATCTTCGGCCTGAGCCCCGCCGAGTACGGCGCTATCCGCGACCGTTTCGATGCCTTGACCCGCTTCACCGCAGAGCAGATGCTCGCCGAGGGTGAGTTCGCCGACCGCGTCTCTCGGCTCCCGTTCCAGCGCGGCGACCGCATCCTCGCCGTCGGCGACTCCATCACCGACGACCTGCAGTCCTGGGCCGAGATCCTCCGGCACATCCTCGCCATCGCCCGGCCCGAGGACGAACTCACGGTCGTGAATGCCGGACTCTCGGCGCATACCACCGCGATGATCCTGCGCCGCTGGCCGTCCCTGCTGCATCCCGCGCCGGACTGGATCGTCTGCGGGCTCGGTGGAAACGACGTGACCCGCATCGCCGACGGCAAGCCCCAAGTCGGCCTCGCCGAGAGCGTCGAGAACCTCCGCGAGCTGCGGCGCATCGCCGCCGAACGCACCCAGGCGCGGTGGATGTGGCTCACACCGGTCCCCGTGGACGAGGAACGCGCGGCCGCCAACCCCGGCTTCCAGTACGGGGCAAGCAGCTGGCGCAACACCGACATCACCGCCCTCGCCGACGCCATCCGAGGCTTCGAGGACCCGGTCGTCGACCTCGTCGCCGTGTTCGGCATCCCCGCCCACCCAGACCTGCAAGGACCGGACGGCGTGCACCCCTCCCTGACAGGCCAGCAGCCACCTGGCAGGCCAATACGGCACGATCCGGCTCGAGTCGCTGCCCGGTGACAACGAGGCCGAGTTCGTCGAGGCGGCAGAAGGCAGTCAGGTCGGGGCTGGCGAACGCATCAGCGCGCCCGCCGACGGTAGCGTCGTGCACGTCGAGGTCTTTCGGGCTGAGTGTGTAGGAGCTCTCATCCTCGGGAGACCTCGACCTCTATCCGGCCACCGACGCGCCGGCCCGCCGCGCGACGTGCGCTACACCCTCATCTGGGAAGAGCC
>JBDHSK010000086.1:0-3275 GCA_039808025.1 Sphingomonadaceae bacterium
GGGAAAACTTCGCTGACTTTCTCATCGCTCAATCCTCTCAAAGGAATGAGCCTCCGGGAAAGCCGGGGCGGTTCAGACATTGCACCCAGACGGTGCGTTTACACGGTTAAGCTCTCAGGTGCGGGTGGATGCTGCGCCAATCCTTGGCTCACATACCCCCTCGCCCGGATCGTCCAGAGCACTTGCCCTGTCAATCCGATGCACGGATTTCCCGTGCGCGCATGGTTTCCCATGCATCGCCTGCCCTCGTGTGTCGCATGCGTTGCGCGGATTTCCCGCACCCCGCAGGTCGGACATCTACCGACTTTCGCAGCTATCAGGACACACCGGCATTTGCTCCGGCGCGCCGTTTCTCGCTCGCACGTCTTGTGCCACCGGTTCTGGGTGGCGACGAAGTCTGGAGCTATCGGTTTACTCCGCGTGGCATATGCCACGTGGGATTACTCCGACCACCCCGACCTTGCACCGGTCATGCGAGTTTCCTGGCAACCGGCGCTAACGTGTAGCTTCCTGCGGATTGGCGATCCGCAGGCTTGCTCACCTGGCTAAGGTGAGCGGGGACACCTGTCCCCCGAGTCAGTGGTGTGTGGCTATGCAGTTGGCGCTGCCCTATCCCGCCCGTGAGGGGATAGGGCAGCGCCAACTGCAGGGAGCACCTGCCGACGCACACCACCGCGACGCACTTGCGTCACAGTGAATGCGGTTTGCACGTGGGATAGCATGTTGCACGCCCCCTTTAAGGTCTTCATTTGACGGCTTTTCTCTTGCACTAATGTCGTTGTAGCATCGCGGCATGTAGAGCTGGAGCACCCCCGCATGATTCGCTACGACAACGCCACCACTGGCCTGCGCTACGTGCTCGCCCGCTGGTCGGCGGGCTGCACGGGATGGGTCGGATTCCCCGCGTACGAAGGCAAACTTGATACGCTTTCCGAAAAATGGGCGGACTCATTCGGCACCCGGCTACCCGGTCACGTCCGACATGCTCGGCAGAAAAAAGGATGGCCGAACGCCTACGCCTGTGCTCATCCACTGCACGGCAGTGACCGCTGGCAGGTCTGGCTGCTGCGCACGGCTTGTGATGATGTGTCACCAATCACAGCATGGTCGCGGGAAAAATGGATCCCAACGCCGCCGACCTATGGCAGCGCGGAATCGCAGCTCGTGATCGTGCGCGAGCCGCGACCACGCCGCGATTACACTTGGACTTGGCGGCTGTCGGATCGACACCTCAACAGCATCGGCAGTCATTGGCGCGGCCTGGTGCTGCGCGGTGACGCCGTTACTCTGGCTTACGACATCGGTAGGGCTTCGTCATCCCTGCCGATGTTCGGCGGCATCCGTCGGCAGGTGTCGAAAGAACTCGCAGCACTTGAGCGGCTATGGAGCAAAAAGTGGCCCAATCAGGCATGGCCGGGTCCGGTATCGCTGCCAATGATGGGGCGGTTTGGCACTAGGAAGTCCGTGCAGGAGGGGGTGTAGGGGCGCAGCCCCTACGGCTGCGGGGCGTGTCAGCGCCCGCCCTTGCCTTCGTAGTATCGGCTACGCGATAGGGTCAGATCGCGGCGATCAGCCAGTCGCCGCGGATCACCTAATCGCGCCCTGTTGACCGCTCCGAATGCTGTTCGAGTGGCGTGTGATTGCGCCGGACTTTCCTCGAGGGCGAACATGCTGATCATCAACGTATTCATGTCATGCGTCCTCAAGTCGCTATGACGCCGACCATGCGAATCAGCTTGACCGCGAGCAGCAGCGGCCGCGCGAAGTACGCGTGATGCGGAACAGGCGCCGCAAGCGCCGCTGAACAAGCCGATTCAGCCCAACTTCTTCGCCAGGTCGCTCGCTTTGGGGTGGTAGTAGCGCTGGAGCATTCGCAGATCCTTGTGCCCTGTCACTGCTGCCAGCTCGACGAGGTTGGGCAATTTTTCCGCGAGATGGGACGTTGCCTCGTGGCGCAGGTCGTGGAAGCGCAGGTTGGTCAGCCGCGCATCTGCTTTTCGCCCGGCTTCCTTGCACTCCTGCACATATCGACGACGCGCCCGTTCGATGGTGCGCGTCCACGCCTTCTTGAGCGCATCGGCAGTCAGGCGGAACACCCTGCCTGAAGGAGGGGCGGTGTCATCACCTTGGAGCGTGCGCAGGATGGCGACGGCCTGACGTGATAGCGGTACTGTTCGCGGTTCGCCGTTCTTGGTCGTCGGCAGATGGGCCGTTTGCGCATCGAGGTCGATGTGCTCCCACCTTAGCGACAGAAGTTCGCCCTGGCGCATGGCAGTCTCCAACGCCAGCAGGAAGACCGGGCGCAGATATGCCTGCCGTGTGCCGACACGATAGTTGCCATTCCGCTTCGCCCCGCCACTCTGTGCAGACTGATCCTCCATCGCCGCCAGCAGCCGCGCCTGCTCGTCCTTCATCAGTCGTCGATCCCTTGCGTCGGCCACCACAGGTGCAACGATGGCGGCGACCGGGTTCCCCGGGAGCGGAATCAGACGCTCCTTTCGCGCCCAGGTCAGCGCGCCGCCAAGCACACCCATTTCTCGGGTGACTGTTCCCGGCGCCACGCCGCGCAGGCGTTCATCGCGCCAGTGAATCAGTACGGCCGGTGTGAGTTGACTCAGGCGGTAGTGCCCCAAGTCTTCACGGAACCTGGCCAGTCGGCCAAGTTCCGCAGGAGAGCTACGCTTGACCGCTACGGTTTCGGTATAGTCATCCAGCAGCTCATCCAAGGTGACGCGGTGTGCTAGCGCTGGATCCGTCCACACGCCGTGATCCATTTGCAGCTCTTGTTCGCGTGCCCACTTCTGCGCCCGGCCCTTGGTCGAGAAGGTTCGCGAGACTACCTTCCCTCCCTTCCGGCGCACCTTCGCCTGCCACCTGCCCGAGGTTCTTTGCGAAAACGTCGCCATCGCTGAGTGTCCCCAAATTGTCCCCGCTGGGGAGGAAACTACTCTGAAAATGGCTTGTTTGCTAGATGTTATTTCGCCTTCACACGGCAAGGGTCACAGGTTCGATCCCTGTACCGCCCACCATATAAATCAACGGCTTAGGCCGTTTTTTTATGTCTGCGATCTGGCGAGTATGGAAAGAGTATGGGAAACAGCCCCTACGGCTCCGGCTTTCCTCGCCTCAGATTCGCCAGCCGCGCGCGGCGCTCGAGCATGTCGTGCCGACGGTAGGCAGCTTCGGTTCGACTTTGGTGTGTGCTGTTTGCTGAATCCTGGCGTGAATCACAGGGCCAAATCAGGCTGTCGCAAGCGTCAGGTGCCCAACCGGGG
>JBDHSK010000087.1:0-3258 GCA_039808025.1 Sphingomonadaceae bacterium
GGGCCGTCGTCGTCTTGCCGCAGCCGCTCTCGCCCACCAGGGCCAGCGTCTCGCCCGGTTGGATGAAGAAGTTGACGTCGTCCACGGCGCGCACGTAACCAACGGTGCGCTGGAGAAAGCCGCGCCGAATGGGGAAGTGCATCTTCAGCCCACGCACTTCCAGCAGGGGAGCATTTTTGACAGAATTTACAGAACTATCAGGATGAACAGAATGCGGATTAGCTGTCATACGTCGCGTCCTCGTGCCTGTAAAGCCGTCCCCATTGGCCCTTGTCAATTCAGCCAATTCTGTTAATTCTGTCGAATCTCTTCGCGATGGTGCAGGAAGCAGGCGACGGCCTGCCCGTCGGCCATGCGCGCCAGGGCCGGCTCGTGCTGGTCGCACACGCCAGCGATGCGTTCCAGGCAGCGCGGGTGGAAGGGGCAGCCCTGCGGCCGGCTGTACGGGTGCGGTATGGAGCCGCGAATGGTGGGCAGCTTGGTACGCGGCTCGCCGTCAATGCTTGGAATCGAGCGCAGCAGGGCGCGCGTGTAGGGGTGGCGCGGGGCGTGGAAAATCTGGTCCACCGGCCCGCGCTCGACCACCCGGCCCAGGTACATCACCGCCACCTCGTCGGCCATCTCGGCAATCACGCCCATGTCATGCGTAATCAGGATAATCGCCATGCCAAAATCGCGCTGGAGGTTCTTGAGCAAGGCCAGGATTTGCGCCTGCGTCGTCACATCGAGCGCGGTCGTCGGCTCGTCGGCGATGAGGATGCGCGGCGTACACGCCAGGGCCATCGCAATCATCACGCGCTGGCGCAGGCCGCCGCTCAACTGGAAGGAGTACATATCCAGGCGCTGCTCGGCCATGGGCACGCCCGTCTTGCGCAGCAAGTCCACGGCGCGGGCGCGAGCGGCCGGCTGGCTCAGGCGCGGGTCGTGGATGCGGATGGCCTCGATAATCTGGTTGCCGACGGAGTAGTGCGCGCTGAACGAGGTCATCGGCTCCTGGAAGATGAGGGCGATATCCTTGCCGCGAATCTCCCGCATCTCGGAGCCGTCCGCGGCCAGGTCAGTGAGTTCGAGCGCCTGCCCGCCGTTGGCCGGGTAGTACTGGATGCTACCCTCCACGATGCGGCCCGGCTTGTCCACCAGCCTCAGGATAGAGCGGGCGGTGATACTCTTGCCGCAGCCGCTCTCCCCCACCAGCCCGAGCGTCTGGCCGGGGTAGACCTCGAAGCTGGCCCCGTCCACGGCCTTGACCGTCCCCTCGCTCTGGAAAAAGTACGTCTTGAGATTGTCCACTGTCAGGATTGGTTCCATATACTCAGTCCATTTAGACAGAATTTACAGAATTATCAGAATTAACAAAATGGCCTAAATGGAACGTTTGGCGCGGTAGACGCGGAACTTCTTTTTGTATTCGAGACTCTGCGCCCCGAAGTTCAGAAGCAGCCCCTCGTCAATGCCGGTTGTCGTCAGGTAATTGACCAGTTGCACCTCGTGCGCCCTGGTCAGGGTTTCACACGCCTTTAGCTCCAGGATAAGCCGCCCCTCTACAATGAGGTCAGCCTGGAAGTGTCCCACAATCCGACCCCTGTAATAGACATCCAACTGCTGTTCATCCTGGAAGTCCAGGCCCGCCTCTGTCAGTTCCAGCATCAGAGCCTTCTTATACACCGCCTCCAGGTAGCCCGGCCCCAGCGTATTGTGCACCTTCATCGCAAGGCCAATGACCTTCCCTGCCAGATCATACTCCTGCATCCTCCCCCCTCTCCCCCTCTGGGCCATTTTGTTAATTCTGATAATTCTGTAAATTCTGTCTAACCTCCTAGACGCCGTAAGGATCGGCCGCATCTCGCAAACCGTCGCCGAGGAAGTTGAAGGCCAGGATGACGATGATGACGGGGATGGCGGCGGACAGCAGCCAGGGCGAGATGGCGAGCGACTGGACGTTCTGCGCGTCTTGCAGGAGGACGCCCCAACTGACGGCTGGCGGGCGCAGACCGAGGCCGAGGAAGCTGAGGGCCGTCTCGCTGATAATCATGGCCGGCAGGGCCAGCGTCGTGGCGGCGATGATGTGGCTCAGGAACGACGGAACCATGTGGCGGAAGATAATGCGCCACTGGGACGCGCCCGCCAACTCCGCCGCCAGGACAAAGTCCTCCTCGCGCAGGGCCAGGAAGCGCCCGCGCACCACGCGGCCTAGCTCGGTCCAGCCGATGAGCGAGATGATGATGGTGATGGCGAAGTAGATTTGGGTGACGTTCCACGAGTTCGGGACGGCCGCCGCCAGCCCCATCCAGAGGGGGATGGTGGGGATGGAGCGGGTAATCTCGATGACGCGCTGGATGAGGGTATCCACCCAGCCGCCGTACAGGCCAGAGAGGCCCCCCAGGAAGACGCCCAGGAACAGGCTGATGGCGACGCCGAGCAGGCCGATGGTCAGCGAGGTGCGCGTGCCGTACATGAGGCGCGACCACATATCGCGGCCTTGCAGGTCCGTCCCCAGCAGGTACAAGCCTTCCTCTGGGGGCGCGCCCTCCAGCCCAATCAGGTGGACATCGGTCGGGATGACGCCCAACAGCTTGTACTCGAAGCCTCGCGCGAACAGCGTGACCGGAATCTTCTGCTCCGGGTCCGGCTCATAGACGCGCTTGAAGGTTAGCGGGTCGCGCTTGCCCGCCAGGGCGTAGACGTGGGGGCGAAACTGGCCGTTGTCGAACCAGTGGATAGGCTGGGGGGCGATGAGCGAGCGCAGCGCCTCGGACTGGGCCGGGTCCACGTAGGCCAGGAAGTCCGCAAACAGGACCACCAGGTAGTAGAGGATGATGACGACCGCGCTGAACAGGCCCAGGCGGTGCTGCTTGAAACGCCACCACATAAGCTGCCACTGCGTAGCAACGGAGACGCGCTCTTCGGCGTCGGTGGCGACGTCTTCGACAAGGTGGTCGGGGTCGGTCGGGATAGCCGGGACTGACTGGGCCATAGACAGCTCACTTAATGGGCCTGAAAGCGGATACGCGGCTCGATCCACATGAGTAGCAGGTCGGAAATCAGGGTACCGATGACGGTCAGCACGCCGAGTAAGAGGATGATGCTGCCGGCCAGAAACATATCCTGGGCGACCAACGACTTGAGCAGCACCGGGCCGACCGTCGGCAAGCCGAGTACCAGCGACACGATAATGCTGCCGGAGACGGTGTAGGGCAGCAGATAGCCGACGGTGCTGGCGAAGGGGTTGAGGGCGGCGCGGACCGGGTACTTGAGGAT
>JBDHSK010000088.1:0-3224 GCA_039808025.1 Sphingomonadaceae bacterium
TGTTACGAAGAACGGCCAGCGGTCAACTGGCTATTCCCGTTCTGTCCTAGTACGAAATCTCGATCCACATACCGCCCGGCGCCCAGTAGTACAACCACTCGGCAAACCACATCGGGAGATTGATGCAACCGTGGCTCATCACCGAGCCAAAGGCGTCGTGCCAGTACGCGCCGTGGATGGCATGCCCAACATCGGTGAAATACATCACGTAGGGAACATCCGGCACGTAGTAATACTCGCCGCCCAACACGCCTTCCATCGTTTGCGACTCGACCGAGTAGCTCACATAGAAGGTCCCCGGCGGCGTATCGAAGCCTGGGCGCCCGGTGCTCACATAGGTTTCGTTGACTGCCACATCACCCTCATAGGCGATCAAGTATTGTGAGCTCAGATTCACATACACCCAGCGCTCACCGCCCGGATTCGACGGAATCACCGGTTCCGGCGCCGGCGGCGGAATGAACAGTTCCTCGCTGTACGCTGGGTAATCGTCCGCGTTCGGCAACGGCTTGGTATCCAGACCGTACTGTTTCACCAGGATCGAGCCCACCGGCTCCATCTTCACACCGGCGTCACTGGTCCAGGAGAGCTTGCCCCGCTCGAAAACCTGATAGGTGGTGTTGTCGCGCCGGAACTCTTCCGTCACCGGATTGCCCAGGTAACTCGCCCCGCCGGTGGATTCCCAGAATTCCTTGAATCCGTTCTGCACCGTGTGCTGCGTCTCGGCAACATAGATGCGCGTCGGGCTATCTGGAACGCGCGCCTCGCTGCCGGTCACCGGCGCCCAGGCGCGCAGCTCATCGGCAATGCGCGTCAAGCCATCCTGTTCGTCGCTGGTCGTGACCATGAACGGCTTCGAGCGGAAAACCGTGGTCGGCTTCAGTTCACGTCCGATCTCGCCGAAATGCACATACTGCCCATTCGGATCGTCCGGCACATACTCGAACCGCGCGTACTCGTAATACTGCACGGTCTTACCGTTCTCTTCGATCTCCTGGGTAATCGGATTGCCGAACGCCGCAGCGCCGCCCAACTCACGCCAGGTATCGAGGAAATAGCCATCGATCGTATGCCCGGTCTCGGGAATCAGCACCGTGCGCGGGGCCGCCCAGTCGTCCTGCGCTGCGACGCCCCACGGGAACATCGCCAGTGTCAGCAAGGCGACAAGCGCGACGACAACAGCGCGGGATCCTCCTCTCTTGATCGTGGCACGTGACCGTGCGGCGCGATCGCTCCAGATGATCCTGCGGTCCATGGTTTCGCTCCCCTTATGTATGTGTCTGCGGGTCCAGTGCGGATCTGCGTGTGGCTCGGGCCACGCCAAAACCGAAAAATACAGCGTACGTACGCATAGCTTATCGCAAAGCTGATGGCTTGTACACAGCGTTCCCCCAACCTGTCGCATCTTCGGACACGGCGGGCGCACATGAGGGAACGCCTGATAGCTCCTGAAATCCTGCCAGATTTGTTCCCGCGAGGCAACCTGCCTCACGAACGCCCTGCCGACAGGATGTCACAGGAAACGAGGCGGACCCCTCCGCCCCGAGCGTGACCATGCCGCATTCGCGTCTGCTTTCTATGACGCATGACGCTCGGAAAAGGATTCTTCCCCTCGGAACGGCGCCCCAGCCACGTTGGCTTGGTTCCCTGACCGGATGGCGTCTCCCCGTCTATACCCACACCGACACGACGGTCTGGGCTGATTGACTCAGCGCATCGATAGTCGCACAATCACTGATATCGATCGACGCTCCTCGTCTTCCTCGACACGTTCTCAGGAGGCATGTGACCATGGACGGCTCACGTTTCGATCGCCTAACACGCGAGCTCGGCGCCGGAGTTTCGCGACGCTCGTTCCTTGCGAGGATCCTTGGGTTTGGGGGCGTTGCGCTCGCTGTTGGCTATTCCAGCAACAACGTCGAAGCGGCCCGCCGCGGCTACAGCGGTCCTAAGCTCCCAACGTGCCCCGGACCGCGCTGTGAAGCCGTGCGCTGCCAGACCACCGCCGATTGCCCACCCTGTCGCTGCACGAGCGCCCAGGGCATCGAATGCAATGTCTGTATCGACTATCTCGGCATTTGCCAGTCGTATCGCGACACCTGTACCGGCTGCTGCGAAACCGTCGATGACGTCGGTTTCTGCGCCTGCGATTCGGAGTAGCAGCTCATACGGAGTCCGGGTGTTTGCCAAGGCGTCTTCGAGCGGATTCGACGAGCGTCGAGGCCGTCCCGCGACACCGCCACCTGACCGTTCAATGGGCTGGATCGCCATGGTGTCGCGCATACGTGCGCCGAACACATGGGGTTTAGCCCAGCGTTTCAACGGTGGGACTGCTCGGCCCCCGCACCAGCTGGCCAGGCATTCGATCGCAAACGCAACGGGCGGGGAGCATTCACCCCCCGCCCGTCATTCCGTTCGTGTTCATGGTGCTTCGTGATTCGTCTGCTCGATTCCTGATCGCTAGACGATCGTTCCGCCAGTGTGGAAGGCCAGCACCGTCGCCATCACGATCAGCGCCATCGCCACGACCGCGCCTGCCATGACCTTCGCCACCAGGTTGGCCGTCTGCTCGTCATTCGTGCGGGTCTCGGTCTCGTATCGTTCCATCGTGTGCTCCTTTCTGATCGTGACCGGCGCTGGGATCGTTCCTCGTTCACCGGATCTATCTCTAGACTAGAGGGCGTACTTGTGAGCTCTTCCCGGAGTTGCTGGGACTTTTCTGGGAATATTCTTCTCCTGCATCCCCCGCAATCCGGACGTGAACTGCCTTGGCGCCTGGCCCGACGGCAAGACACTACGGGAAGTACAGAAGAAAAGAGGAAGATGACCGAAGTAGTTGTAGGGGTGTGGATAGTGGGGAAACGCAGCGAATCCCTGAGCCGTCCGCGACCTTACCGAACCTCGGTATGTGGAAAAAACCGGCCAGCCTCCCACAGCTGGGGACAACGACACTCGTCGCCCATCCCGCTATCCCCAGACCCTGTGGACAACCACTGCCGTTATCCCCGTCGCCCACCGCGTTCTCCACGTGTACGTACACCAGGTTGTCCACATTGTGCGCAACTTATCCCCACCGATCGAAAAGTTATCCACAATTCCACCGGAAAGGCGGGGCGATGAGTGTACGTACACGTGTTGGCCGGCGTGCAGCGCGTCCAATTGGGGAAAACCGGGGGAGAGTGGGGATAGTTTATGAACTCGCCGTATCCTTGTACCCTTCGTTA
>JBDHSK010000089.1:0-3215 GCA_039808025.1 Sphingomonadaceae bacterium
CGTAATAATGCGCGAGGATACCCCGTTTGCCGACGATGTCACCCTTCTACCCAAGCTCGTCTACGAAGGTGCCGTGAGGCGCCTTGCTGCGGAGCCCTAGATGATTGCCTTACCATTTTCTGCGGCGGAACAGGCCAGGCCAAACCTAACGGCACCGATGGCGGCGCTGCGATTGCCGGACAGTCTGCCCGAGCCGGGCCTGCTTGTCGGGTGGTCCCTGGAACGCCAGCATCCACGCACTCCTTTCGGATTCTCGTTTGGTCCGCCAGAGACCAGTCCGGAAACAGGATACATCGACCCCATCCTGCTGAACGGCGAGGGACATTTGATCACCGTCGCGCCAACAGGCGCCGGTAAGGGCGTTGGCTGCATCATTCCTGCCGTCTTGAGGCATCAGGGTCCGATCATCGTCATAGATCCCAAGGGTGAGAATGCGATGGTCACGGCGAAACGACGACGCGCGCTCGGTGATCAGGTCGTCATCCTTGACCCGATGGGCGTAACCGACCAGCCCGCGGATCGTTTCAATCCTCTCGACCTTATTCAGCCTGACCAGCTTTCGGGGGTCGATGACGCTGCGGCGCTCGTCGCGGCGTTGCTTCCCGAAAATCTGGCGGGCGACAAGAACGAATACTGGATCAGCCGCGCGCGACAATTGCTACTTGCCTGCCTGCTTCACGTTGTGACCGATCTCCCCAAGGAGAAGCGAACACTGACTGAATTGCGACGGATCGTGAACACGATGGCCGCCGATCAGGAAGCGGGCGCCCGACGTCTCGAAGGTTCAAGGCATCCAGAGGCGCGGCTGATTGCCGAAAACCTCAGGATCGGTGCGCGCGAGACCCTAGGAGGGATCATCTCCTTTGCTCAAGAGGGAGTGGACTTCCTGAGGGGGCCTCAACTCCAGGCAGCCGTCGAGGCGACGTCGTTCCCGCTCGAGGGAGTGACGCGGGGCGATCCCTTGTCGATATACCTTGTGGTGCCGCCCCACATGCTGGTGAGCCATGGGCGCTTTCTTCGCCTATGGATTTCCGGCCTGCTGACACTGGTGATGCGCCGACGGGCGCGGCCGGCACGACCGACCCTTTTCATTCTCGATGAGGCGGCTCAACTCGGAACGCTGGATGAACTGCGCGTCGCGGTGACCCTGCTTCGTGGCTACGGATTGCAGACCTGGAGCTTCTGGCAGGACGTAAGCCAGCTTCAGGCACTGTATCCGCGCGACTGGCAGACGATGGTGAACAACTGCAAGGTATTCCAGGCCTTCGGCGCCAACAATCTGGCAGCGGCGAAACAGATGGCGGATGTCGTGGGCTTCATCTCCGGCGAGGCGATGCTGGCGCTCGACCAGGACGAGATGTTGCTCCAGATCGCGGGCGATGAGGCGGTGGTGGCCCAGTTGCCGAACTATCTGACGGACCCAGCCTTTGCCGGCCAATTCTCGATCAACCCGATCTTCGATGCCGACCGGGACCCGGTTCCCGCCCGCAAGAGTTTGAAGGAGTATCTTCGACCAGGCAGGCGGCAGGAGTCGGACCAAGCGTTGGAGTTTGGATTGGGCGTCAACCCTGTGGACCAAATGATCTCTGAACGAATAATTGATGTGATCGGCAGTTAAGGGGGCATAGGCCATGCGCACGCGCGCAGACTAGCGCGTGCCCGACCTATTATTGAAATCAGAATTGGCTTTCGCATAGTGACGATACAATTCTTTTTTAGGCATGTTTGAGCTTACTGCTCTAAAGAATTCCGGAAACACTTCATGAAGAATTGATTTACTCTCTAGTTTTACATCGCCGTCCTGCTCCAATATATGTTTGGCGAGCAGAACCCAGCAATCGAGATTTCGAGCGTGCATAAAAGCGGCCATCTCGGTCTGATGGGATCTGGGGTCTGCCCTAAAGTCCAACAATCTCATATCCATCTGCCGACCCAGAAGAACGAATCCAATTTCCATCATGGCTTCGTTCTCAGTCCTAATTGGAGGATGGGCTATCCAGAGAGTTTTCGTAAGGTCATCGAAGCCGAAGTCGTAGCAATCCCACTGATATGACACAAGAAGATAGCGCCTCATCTCGACGACCCGCTTCAAAATGCTTACAACGGAGCTTCCTGCCCTCGCGGGGACTAACCAGTCTAACGTGTCTCCTACTTCGGTTCTCGTTACGTTGGGAAAGTTGTCGTACAGAGCCCTTGGAAGCTCTTTTTCGACATTCTTCACATTTATCGACTTCGGAAGGTCGCCTCTTTCGAAGATCCAGCAGTCCCCCACTCGATTTGACCTGAACAGGCTCGCTTCGCCCCTGATGAACCGCCTGTCGAGGTACCTGACGGTCAACTGAGACCGCCAGATCATCGTCCCGGACGTTGACTGCGGAGCGACGACAGAATCCTCGGCCATAGCGCCGTCCTCTTCATCGACGATCTCATACTCCCCCAGGCTGAGCTGGAAGAGCGGGATGGCCTTCTCGTACTCGCCGACGGCCTGATAGCCCTCCGCCAGGAGGTGCAGCGCCAGGGTGAAGTTGCCGGAGCTCTTCGACTTCAGCGCGTGCAGGGCGGCGTCGCGGAAGATCGGCACGGCGTCGGCGTAGCGGGCCTGCAGGTAGAGGGACTCCGCCAGCCCGGCCAGGCAGGCGAACAGGCGGCCGTGGCGCTTCGCCTCGTCGGCCGACCACAGCTCCGCGGCCTTGTGGTAGTGCCCTTCGGCTTCGGCATTCTTCTTGTCGTCGCGCAGCAGCTGCGCGAGGTTGTAATGCGCCGTCGCCAGCAGGTCGGCATCGGGCGCGGCCTGGTCCGCTGCGACCTCGATCAGGCGCTCCAGGACCGGCTGCGCCTCCTCCGAGCGGTTCTGCTTCTCGACCGCCGCAGCGAGGTTGTTCAGCGCCAGCAGAAGCTCCGGATCGCCTGTCCCGCGGGTGGCTTCCAGCATGGCGACGGCCCGGCGATGCAGCCTCTCGACCAGCTCCCAGGCGTCGTGCCCGGCGATCCAGCTCTGGTACTTGAGCAGCCAGCTGACCGCCTCGTCCGGCGCCGCCGCCATCAGGTGGTTGAACGCCATCTCGAACCGCAGGTGGGCGTCCCTGAGGACGTCCATGTTCTTCTGCTGCTCCTCGGTCAGCGCCACCAACCAGGCGTGGTAATACTCGAACAGGTGCCTGTGGATCTTCCTGAACAGGTCCTCGTTCTCGTCGCGTTCGCGGCGCTGGAGTTCC
>JBDHSK010000090.1:0-3191 GCA_039808025.1 Sphingomonadaceae bacterium
ACTTCGGCGGCCAAGTCGAAATTCGCATGCACGCACTGGCGAGGAGCTTACGTTTCGGGTTTCTTGGAGGGTTGAATTTTTCCCTAAGGACGCCGGCCCCCGAGATTAGAGGAGCCGTAAGCCGTGAACTTCTCGATTTGGGACTACATCCGTCAGCGGACGAGGAACGCCGTGCTGAGCGGAATCCAGGACGCGATGGATTTCGTCGAGCAGGGTGATACGAACGGCGAGCAGCACGCGAAAGCGGGAGAGCTCGCCTCGAAGCTGAACCCGCCAAAGGGCCTCCCCGGCGTGACGCCGGCGAACGACCTGGCCGGCACGAGCACTCTCGAAGCCGTCCAGGAGGCTTCAGGTGCGGCCGTGAACGGCTCGGTCGATAGAATCGCCGACCCGCCGACGCCGGCCGCTCAGCGGGCCGCACAGACCGCGAAACCCACTCCCGCCCCGCCGACGCCGCCGGCTTCCCGGCCGACGCAAGACTCGTTCGATGACGAGCTTGAGCGACGGCTTGAGGATGCGGCGATTCCGCCGACTCCATCGACGCCGCCTCGCTCGGAAGATGGGCGAGTGCTCAAAAACGCCGACGGGAAGCCGCTCCGGAAGCGAGGCCGACCGCGGAAGGACTCCGGGCTGTGAGCGTGACCGGGCGGGAGCGAGAAATCGTCGCCGCCCTCGCCTCGAAAATCCGGATGCTCTCCTTCGAGCAAATCCGCCGCGAGTGGTGGCCCGACTCCGACGCCGCAGACAGAAACGCGAGACGACGGCTCTCCGAATTAGTTGAGTCGGGACTTCTTATCCGAGAACGAGTTGCGGCGAAGCCGCTCCTCGAAATCGAAGCTCCCGTCTTCCGTTGGAAACCGAATGAAGCCGCCCCCGATTATTCGTCGCTCTCCTGGCAGCTCCAGAAAAGATGGACCGAGCCCGAGCGGGACGTCTCGGCCTATCTCGCGACCAGGCGAGCAGCTTCGATTTTCGGGGGATGGGCGAACGGCAAAATCAAAAATCCGGCCCAGGCGACCCATGACCTTCATGTCGGAGCGGTCTACCTGAAGCTCCTCCGCTCGACACCGAAGCTCGCCGCCGGCTGGATTGGCGAAGACATGCTCGCCCCGACGCGGGTCGGCCAGAAATTACCCGACGCGATTCTCTACGACGGCGAGGGACGGCCGCGGCTTGTGATGGAATTCGGCGGAGCCTATCCGCCGGAGCGGGTCGAGGCGTTCCACGAGGATTGTGCAGTGAGGGGACTTCCCTACGAGCTTTGGTAGACCCTGCGGGCCGGCTGAGCGGCCGACGAGAAAGCCAAGCGGCTTCGGAGCGTCATGAACCAGCAGGAGCGGGACGACGCCATCTTCGAGCACCTTCGCCGTTTCCATCTCACGACGGCTGAGGTCCTCCACCGGCTCTTTTTTCCCGGCTCGAAGCTGAACGCGGTTCGGAAGGTCACGAGCCGGCTCATCCGCGAGAAAAAAATCCGGGCCTGGCAGCTCTTCGAGCAGCGGAAATATTTCACGCTCTCGCCCGGCCAGGCGGCACGGATGGGCGAGGACCGGAGCATCGGGACTCCGTTCCAGCACCAGGGGCTCGTGAACGCCTACGGCGTCCTCCTCTTCGCCATCGAGACCGGGACGCAGCCGTTCACGAAAAAGGAATTCGAGGCGAAATTCCCCGAGCTTGCCATCCGCGGGGTCATCGCGAGGAACTACTACGTCGACCGCGAGCCGAGCGACGGCAACGAGCCGACTGACGGCAGTGAGCCGGGCGGGGCCGGCGTGAAGAACCGTCTCGGCTTCATCCTCGTCGACTACGGCACGTCGCCGCTCACCATCCGGAAGAAGGTCCACCACATCACGGCACGGGCCTATACCCTGCCGGCGTTCGCGAAGCTCATCCAGGGCGACCATTTCGTCATCGGCATCGCGACACCTTCCCCGGCGAAGGCCGGCGACATCCGGGCCGTGCTCGAGGACGACGGGCCGGGGAACGTCCGCTATCGCATCGTGCCCTGCCCCGAGCTGGGCGAGTATCTGATGAACCGCGGACGGCTCCGCCGCCCGAAGGCGGACTCCGCCGGCGAGGCGACCGCCGCCGGCGAGAGCGACATCGAGACGCTCGCGACCGAGGCGGGGGGTGGGCCATGAGAAGGCGGCTCCTCAACACCCGCGTCACGCTTGAAACCCACCGCTACCCGTCCTCGCCGGAATTCACCGAACTCGATTACCGGACCCGCGTCACGACCGACCGCCAGGACGATGCCCGCCTTTTCCGCCTCATCTCGATTGCGACCCTGATTTTCATCGCGGTCGGCTTCGCCGTCCGACTCTTGAGCATCCTGCCGCCCGCCTGGGGGCTCTGGATTCTCTTCCTCGCCGCCGTCGCGATGCTCGTCCGCTCCTACGCGAAGTTCCTTCAGAAGCGTCCTCCCTGGCTCGACATCGGCGGGGCCTTCGCCTTTCTCTTCGCGTTGTTCCTCTTGTGGCTCACGAGCTATGCCCCGACCCCGGAGGAAGCCTATCTCTTCGTCTTCGGCCCGGCCGTTCTCGGGGCGGCAGTGCTCTCCTACTTCGTCACGAAGCAGGTTTGTTGCTGGATGACCGTGAACGAGCGGATGACTCGGAGGGTCGTCCACCGCTGGCAATGGTGCTTCCTCTACATCTGGTCGACGAAGACGCCCCGGCCGTGCCCCGAAATCGCCGCCTATCGGCGGAGCTTGCTCGCTCTCGTCGTCGCGTTCGGCGTCGGTTACGCGGCCCTCGACCTCACCGCCGCAACCGAGTGGCGGGACTACGCCGCGATTGCCGGCGTCTTCGGCTTCCTCGTCGCCCTGCCGCTCCTCTCGCCCGGCATCGACCTTGTCGGGCTGAGACTGCCCGCGAGCAGCGTCCTCGCCGGCCGGGTCACCTACAAATCGCTCCGCACCTTCGTCTGCTACAACCGCCATCAGGTGCAGGCGGCCGGCGTCTTCCGGTTTCCGACCAGGCTCTTGCGGACGAACCTCGCCCGCGACATCGCCGTCGGCTGCACGCTCGGTCTCCTCACGATGGCCCTCGTCGCGGTCTCCGTCGCATCGCCCCGCGTGCTCTATGACCGCTACATGAACTCGCCGAGCAGAGCGGGCGGGGTCTCTTCGTGGTTCGCAGCCGGCGAGACGGACGGCCCGACGCTGACCACGAGCGAGCGGCTCTTCCTCT
>JBDHSK010000091.1:0-3188 GCA_039808025.1 Sphingomonadaceae bacterium
CCGTCCTCCGTCATCTCCAGACGAGCATCGTGTCGCCCGGCGCACCGTACTGGAACACGATGTCGGCGATGCCGGAGGTATTGCTGTTGCGCAGATACCACAGGTTGCCTCGGTTGACACCTACCGTGTCCACTGCGTCGCGGTCCCAGTCGCCCACGATGGGTCGGTCGCCCGGCGGGATACCGTACAGGAACACGATGTCGGCATTCCCGCTGCTGTTGCTGTTGCGGAGGTACCACGTCCCGCCGCGCAGGATGCCCGGCGTGTCCGTGCCGTTGCCATCCCAGTCCCCGACGACCCACTGGTCGCCCGGCGCGCCGTAGAGGAAGACGACGTCGGCCACGCCGCTGGTATTGCTGTTGCGCAGGTACCAGGCGTTGCCGCGCACCACGCCCACCGTGTCCACGCCGTCGCCGTTCCAGTCGCCGCAGATGGGTGTGTCGCCCGGCAGGCCGAAGCCGAGCGCGATGTCCGAGATACCCGTCGAGTTGGAGTTGCGCAGGAACCACGCGCCGTTGCGGAAGACGCCGGGGGTCTTGCTCCCGTTGCCGTCCCAGTCGCACATAAGCGGCACGTCGGTGTTCGCGCCATAGAGGAAGACAAGGTCGGCGGGGCCGCTCGTCAGCGTATTCCTCAAGTACCACGTGCCCGCCCGCCAGGCGGCCGGCTTGGCGGGGCCAGGGATGGCCGTGTTCGTTGGCGTCGGCGTGCGAGTGGGGGTGTGGGTGGTGGTGGGGGTGGCCGTACTCGTCGCGGTCGGCGTCTCAGTGGCCGTGCTCGTGGCCGTACTGGTGGGCGTGGCCGTCGAAGTCGCCGTGTGGGTGGGTGTCGCGGTGTTGGGTAGGGTTGTGTTGGTCGCGGTAACGGTGGGCGTCGCCGTGTTGGGTAGGGTGGTGTTGGTCGCGGTAACGGTGGGCGTCGCCGTGTTGGGTAGGGTGGTGTTCGTCACCGTGACGGTAGGCGTCGCGGTGTTAGGCAAGGTTGTGCTGGTCGCCGTGCTGGTGGCCGTGGGCGTGCTAGTTGCGGTCCTGGTGGCCGTGCTGGTGGTGGTGGGCGTAGCGGTCGCTAGCGTCCCTTCATACGCGCCGATATCGCATACGCCGTTGACGGGCCGGCTGACTCCTCGCTGGTCAGTCGCCGGGCAGAGCGCGTTGGAGCCTGTGTCAATGGCCGGGCTGCCGGTGAGCAACGCATGGGTTTCGGTCGTCCCCCCATTGTTGGTCAGTGGACCCAGCAGCGGATTGATGGGGCTGGCGCCGGAGCCAACCTGGTTGTTGTTCACGCCGTTGCTAATCCCGCTGGCGCCTGTGCCATCGCCAATGAGATTGAAGGAGCTGCTCGCCACGACAGCGCCGCTCACATCATCCCGCGTGGCAGCGGTGGAGTTGAAGTTGCCGGCCACGATGGTGTTCCTGAGCGTCACAGCCGCCGTATTCTGCGCCAGGCCGCCCCCAGCCCCGGCCCCATTGTTATCGTTGTCGGCTGTGTTGTTAGTGATAGTCACGTTGAGCAGCGTGACATTCCCAGTGCCACCTCCAGGGGTGACAAAGTACGCCCCCCCTCCATTGTTATCAGCGCGATTGCCGGAGATGGTGCTGTTGGTGATATTGATGGTTCCCTGGTTGCCTGTGGTCGAGATACCACCGCCATTGCCCAGCCCGCCACCCGTAACACTGGCGGTATTACCCGAGATGGTGCTGCCGGTGATGGTGACAATGACAGCCGCTCCCGTTGTCGTGGCGATCCCGCCGCCTTCCCCACGCACAGTATTATTGGCGATGGTGGTGTTGGTGATGGTCAGCGGACCCGCGTTGTGGAGCGCGCCGCCCACGACACTCCCGCTCGTCGGAATCGTCTGGTTGTTTGACAGGACACTGTTGGTGATGGTTAGCGTCCCTCGGTTTTCAATCGCGCCGTTGGCGCCGGAGAAGTTGTTGATAATCTGACAATGGTTGATGGTGGTGGTCACGTTGTTGTGGAGATAGATGGCGCCTCCCTCTTTGAAAGAGGTGGCGCGCGTATCGCCGTTTTGTAGGGTCATGTTGGACAGGTCAAAGGTCGTGGCGGCCGAGGGGAACACGTCGAAAATGCGCTCAATCCCACTGCCATCAATGATCGTATTGCTGATGCCGTTGCCCTGGATCGCCAGGCTCTCCTTGATGTCCAGGTCGCCCGTCCCCCCATTGTCCTCGTTGGCGGCGCCCGTCAGGGCAAAGGTGCCATTGACGAAGAAGGTGATGGTATCTGCGCCAGCGTTGGTGTTCGCGGCGCAGACCGCCTCGCGCAGCGAGGTTTGACCATCGGGGCCTGGTAACGAGGCGATGGTGACGGAAAGACAGTTGGCGGCGGCGTCCAACGTGTCGGCCGTCGTGGTGACAACAATGCCAGCGGCCAGCGACCGGGGGGCCGTAGCCTGAACTCCCCAGACCGTCACCGCTACCAGTAGACCCAGCAGGAACAAGTAGCGCCAACGAGACATAATACCCCCTCTTGGGTTTCCCAGGGTAGAGACAATACTCTCCCACTCACGGACCGGCGCGGATTATACCATGACGGGAGTAGAGGGGGCTAATCGAACTGCGGTCCCTGGTTGGCGCTACCACTGCTCAGGACGATCAACGCCGAGGCTTGTACCCGCGCACCTTGAGGCTGTAGATGGGGCCGTTAGGTCCGCCCACCCCCTCCCACTCCAGCGTGTCCTCCGTGTAGCTCGACCGCGCCAACGGCTCGACGCGCTCGAAGCCGGTCGCCGCCATCTTGGCCGTGTACTCGCTCTCCGGCAGCGCGCCGGAGATGCAGCCGGCCCACAGCTCGACGTTGCGCTTGACCGCCTCAGGCAGTTCGCCCGCCGTCACCAGGTCCGACACGACCAGCCGGCCGCCTGGCTTGAGGACGCGGTACGCCTCGCGGAAGACCGCGTCCTTGTCGGGCGACAGGTTGACCACACAGTTGGAGATAATCAGGTCCACCGAGTCGTCGGCCACGGGCAGCGCCTCGATGAAGCCCTGGCGAAACTCGACATTGGCGAAGCCTAGCCGCTCGGCCGCGTTGCGCGCCCGCTCCAGCATGGCCGGTGTCATGTCTACCCCAATGACGTGGCCGCTTGGGCCGACGTATCGCGCCGCGATGAAGCAGTCCAGCCCGCCGCCGCTGCCCAGGTCCAGCACCGCCTCGCCGGGCTGGGGTTG
>JBDHSK010000092.1:0-3177 GCA_039808025.1 Sphingomonadaceae bacterium
AACCACTCAAACTTATGAAACGGCTGCTGCGTTCCATCATTTTTTTTATGTGCTGGATATCTTCCAGGGGTTGTTGCTGATTGTCCATATAAAAAGCACTTTGAATTACAAAGTAAATGTTTGGATTTGAATTTTGCAAATTATTTTATTCAAAATTGAGTCTTGAAAACAATACTGGATATAACTAATTTTTCAATAAAAGCATTTTACTTTATTATTTTTTTGCATTCGAAAATATTTTGTTTATATTACACTAAACTTAGTGTTATGAGAAGTACCCCCCCCCGTACAATTTCATACTCTCACATTCGATTTTTTTGTAAAAAAAATTTTTTCTACATTATATTATTCAATTTTTTTATTGCAAGGCTACAAGCCGCCTTAATGTTTTCAATTAATTAAATCATCACAAAAGAAAAGTGTTTAAGCATGTAATTAGTATTTTATTTCATTAACAATTAAAGATTAATAAAATGAAAACATTACATAAACTAAAATTAATAATATTCATTTTGGCCGGATTTTGCATGGTCTTAAATAGTTGTAAAAAAGCCGACAATTTTAAAAAGCCAAATACAAAAAATGAAAATTTAGATTTAATTAAGGCACATGCCTATGTGAAAGATAAAATGAAACAAATAGGTGGTACGCCTTTAATATTTCCAGTACACAAAAAAATGGAAGTAGGTTGGGGAGATTCAAAAAATAATATTTCAAAAATACCTATAAACTCAGGTACATATTGTACAAATTATGACTTACCCGATTATGTGAATTTTATTCAATACCAACGAATATATGTTTGTGATGCAAATAATGGTGCAGGTGGATACTTTATACAGTGGGAGTATGAATTAAGTTGGAGCAAAGTAGTTATTAATGATAATGGCAATGTTAAAACACAAGGTTTTATTGAAATATTAAATAATCAAACTAATACTATTGATTTGACCCTAACCATTGATGATGCAATTATTACTGATCTTGGCCCTGATCCTGTTTATAGCCCTAACCACAGGTATAGTATTAAATTCAGAATGTTAAAATCTTCATCGCATGATGGTTTAGCTACTCATTTTATAAATGGAGATATTACAACTACATATACTGTAAAACTTGGTGCAACTTTTGCAACAAGTTGCCCGGATAGTTATGCTTTATGGATTTTACCAGCAAGTTGGTTTGGATTCACAGGAAATACAGGATTGCACCCATGTGATAGAACTGATTACCCTATTTTCCTGCCTCCTTATATTTTTGGCAATCAAGACAGGATTGGAATTGTTGGATATGACCCTCAATTTAATTGTTCAAATTTTGGAGGTAGTTTTATTGAAACTGATTTGCAAGAAGTACAATATTCATTAGATGCTGGACTTACTTGGAATTTATTCCCTAATGTGCTGGGTGGAGGTTCAACAAATAATTACATACTTCAATTTGGGTATATTCGTCAATTTGATTTTGCTGAATCGGTAGTTCTTTCACCGGGAACATATACAGTAATACTAAGATTTAGAAATTGGAAATATTCAAATGGCATTCCAAATCCTCTAACCACTATCCCAAGTTTAGCAAATGGAGATTGCAGGAGCCCGGAAAATTCATCTTTACCTTATCAAAATCAAATAGAGTATTCTGCCTGGGCTTATGAAGTTTGGCCAGATATTGATATTTACTAAAATTTTTAATTTACCGGTAATTGCAAAGCAATTACCGGTAATATTTTAATACTATGAAAAATTTACTTTTGTTATTTAGTTTTTTTATTTCTGGCATTTGCAATTGCCAGACAACAGGCTGTATCGATTCAGTTACTTTTAACCAGTTTTATCCTTCCAATTTTAACGCCCATGTAAGTACTTCTTCTTCAGGTTTTAAATATACTCCGCAACATGATAAATTTGATAATTTATATTTGAGTGGCAGTACATATTTTGGTGGTTTATCCAGTTATTGGAGCATACTAAAATTTAATGCTAACAATCAACTGGTTTGGTATAAAAACTATAAGACCGATATATTTTCGGCTTTTAAAACCGGTGGCGAAATTTGCGATATTGATAATAATGGCAACCTGGTTTTTTCATTACTGTTTCACCCTAGCACAATCCCATCTTCCCCATTTTCAAAATGGCAGTTATTGTCGAAAACCGATAATACAGGCAATCTTTTATGGAGCAAGGTAATAAAACATGGCGCCAACCCAAGTATAATTGGCTTCTTAAATTATTCTTGCATTAATAACAATGGGGAGATTTTTCTTGCGGGAAATTATGATGATTACCCAAAGATGCCTGTGGTGGCAGCATTGGGCAATAATGGCAATTTACTTTGGAGTAAAAGGTACCAACATCTTAATTTACCAAAGTTTCACCTTATTAGCACCAAACTTAGTGTACAAAACAACAACACAATAATAATGGCATTACAATATTTTTATAATGCCGATACAGAATCTGACCCCAATGCTTTACATGGGATACAATTGGTAAAACTGAATAAGGCTGATGGAAGCATTTTGCAACAACAATCATTTATGAACTATACCGATGCAATGGGTACTATTCCTTACAGGTCAAGATTGACGAAAATAAATTTTGATGTAAATTCAAACAGGCTATTACTGGTATCTGAAAGATTTGATTCTGGTAAATATCATTATATTTTTACCCTAACAGACGAAAATTTTAATATCCTAAAATCCAAGTGTTATGCAGCCACATCTACTATATTAGCTATTACCAAAATAACTGTTAGCAAAAAAAATATAATAAGCCTGGTAAGCCCGGAAAACTCCACAACAATTCTTAAATATGCCACTTTTAATGATAACCTTGATGTAATTAGCCAAAGAGAAATAAAACTTGCCAATTTAGGGTTTCCTAATCTTAACTGGCAAGCAGACCTTGCCTATAAACAAAACGGTATTTTAAATTTTCAATTATCAACCTTTACTTCTGTTTTTCTTACAAATTATTTTTATCTTTTTAATCATTCGCCTTTTTACGAAAAAATAAGCCCCTGCCTTGGAAATGATACAATTTTTTACCAGTCTGTAAACATATATACATTACCGGTAACCAACCCCAATATAAGTGTAGCAGGCACTACAGCTTTACAGTTAGATGCACAGGTTCCTGATTTTCCTCCTGTAGATTTTACATTAGCAAAAAC
>JBDHSK010000093.1:0-3158 GCA_039808025.1 Sphingomonadaceae bacterium
ACCTCGCGGGGGCTCGGCAGGCGCTTGCTCCAGCCGTAGTAGCCACTGGCCGACACCCGCAGGCAGCGGCACATCAGTCGAATTGGAAACTCATCGCGGCAACGTTCGATCACCCGATACCTCGGGATGACCCCTTGGTGTTGATTTCCACGCAAAACTGAGCCGGGATTTCCATCCAAAACTGAGCCACCCGGTTGCGGGGTGAGCTTAGCTCACGGACGGGTGCGCGTGGCGGCAGACTCCTTGTTGACGGCGGTGGTGTGGTGTCGGAAGCGGTAGCTGTCGTTGCCGGTTTCGATGATGTGGCAGCGGTGGGTGAGGCGATCAAGCAAGGCAGTGGTCATCTTGGCGTCGCCGAAGACATTGGCCCATTCGGCGAAGCTGAGGTTGGTGGTGATGGCAAGGCTGGTGTGCTCGTACAGCTTGCCGATCAGGTGGAACAGCAAGGCCCCGCCGGCTTGCGAGAACGGCAGATAGCCCAGCTCATCAAGGATCACCAGGTCGGCGCCGATCAGGCGATCGGCCAGTTGCCCTTGCTTGCCGGCGGCCTTCTCCAACTCCAGCGTATTGACCAACTCGATGGTCGAGAAGAAGCGCACACGACGCTGCTGGTGTTGCACGGCCTGCACGCCGATGGCGGTGGCCAAGTGGGTCTTGCCGGTACCCGGTCCACCCACGAAGACCAGGTTCTGGCGTGCGTCCATGAAGTGCCCGCCATGCAGTTGCCGCAGCAGCGGTTCGTCCACGGCGCTCTGGCCGAAGTCGAAGGTGCTCAGGTCGCGGTAATGGGGGAAGCGGGCCGCCTTGAGCTGGTACTGGATGGAACGCACATCCCGTTCGGCGACCTCGGCCCTGAGCAGGGTGTCGATCAGGGGCAGCGCCTCGCGGCAGGCCGGACTGCCTTGCTCGACCAGTTCCTGCAATGCCTGCGACATGCCATGCAGGCGCAGGTGCTTGAGCGTGGACAGCAGACCGTCAGGCTGCATGGCATGTCCTCCGCAGGTGGTCGTAACGGGCCATGTCGGCCACCGGTTCGACCTGCAGCGTGAGCGTCGGCGGTGTACTGACCGGTGCCGGCGGGGCTTCGCCCAGCAAGCGACTGAGCAGGTTGAGGATGTGTTGCTTGTTGGCCACGCCGCTCTCCAGCGCCAGCTCCACGGCGGTGAGCACGGCCTGCTCGTCGTGGCGCAGGACCAGAGCAAGGATCTCGACCATCTCCTTGTCCCCGCCGGGACGTTGCAGCAACTGCTGTTGCAGCGAGCGGAAGCCATCCGGCAGCGCCAGGAAAGGCGCGCCATTGCGCAAGGCGCCGGGCTTGCGCTGGGCCACGCTGAGGTAATGCCGCCAGTCGTAAAGCGTGCGGCCGCCATCGTGGGATCGGTGGATGCAACGGACGTGCTCGGCGATCGTGCGGCCTTCGGCCACGAACACCACACGCGCGGGATACAGGCGCACGCTGACCGTGCGCCCGGCGAAGCTGGCCGGCACGCTGTAGCGGTTGCGCTCTACATGTACCAGGCAGGTCGGCGTGACCCGCTTGGTCTGTTCGACGAAGCCGTCGAACGGCATCGGTACCGGCATCAGTGCCGGCAGTTCGTCCTGCAGGACCTCGGCGATCGTGCGCTGCCGCTGCTCCGGATGGGGCAACGTCTGCCATAACGCCCTGCAGTGTGCCTCCAGCCAGTCGTTGAGCTCGTCCAGGTGCTTGAAGTGCTGCGGCACCGCAGGCCAAACCCGCCGGCGCGCATCCTGGACATTCTTCTCGATCTGTCCCTTCTCCCAGCCGGAGGCCGGGTTGCAGAACTCCGCCTCGAACAGGAAGTGGCTGACCATGGCGGAGAAGCGGGCATTGACGCTGCGCTGCTTGCCGGCGTGGACCTTGTCCACCGCCGTCTTCATGTTGTCGTAGATGCCCCGACGCGGCACGCCGCCGAACACGGCGAAGGCGTGGTTGTGGGCGTCGAACAGCATCTCGTGGCTTTGCTTCCAGTAGGCCCGCAGCAAGAATGCCCGGCTGTGGCTGAGCTTGAACTGCGCGACCTGCAGCTTCACCTTCTCCCCGCCCAGCTGCACCCAGTCCTCGCTCCAGTCGAACTGGAACGCCTCGCCCGGCGCAAAGGCCAACGGCACGAAGGCCTTGCGGGGCGCGGTCAGCAGGCGTTCGTGCTCGGCGCGGTACCAGTCGCGGGCGAAGGCGGCCACGCGGTTGTAGGAACCCGGATAGCCCATCGCCACCAGCCGAACGTGCATCTCGCGCACGCTTGTCTTCTGCTTGCGCGGTGCCGACTGGCTGCGTCGCAGCAGCGCCCGCAGTTGCTCGATATACGGATCGAGCTGGCTCGGGACCTGTCGCGGCGGATACTTCGGCTCGACCTCGCCACTGGCAAGGTACTTGGTGATGGTGTTGCGCGAAAGCTTGGTACGCCGGGAAATCTCCCGGATCGGCATCTTCTCGCGGAAATGCCAGCGGCGGATGAGGCTCAGAACGTCCATCTTGATCACTCCTGGTGGCTCCGATCAGGGCAGATCGGAAGGCTAGGAGGTGGCTCAAGATTGGACGGAAATCCGCTGGGTTAGTGGCTCAGTTTTGCGTGGAAATCAACACCTGGCACCTTTTCTACACGGTTTTTGTTTCGCCAAGGATGGCCTGCCTGGTGCGGGAGGATGGCGCGTGGGTGAAGGGAACTTGGCCACCTTCGAAGACACGAAAACACAACTGATTGGCCGGTTGACGCAGGCTCTACGGGCGGTCAACGCAAATTGTACGTGTCCTTGTTTTTCCTGCGTGTCCTTGTTTTTCCTGCGTCATAGGCGATCAGGATGCAAATCGCCTCTTCGGATCGGAGAAAACCCATCCAAGCATCAGGGAACTACTGATTGGTGGGTGTCCCTGTTCTTTGTGTCTTTGGCGATCAGGATGCAGTCGGCATTCGCGGGTCGAGAAAACCCATTCACGCATCAGGGAACTACTGATTGGTGGGTGTCCCTGTTCTTCCAATGCGGGCCTTGTGCGTTATGGGCGATCAGGATGCAAACCGCTTCCGGGAGTCGAATGGGAAGGGGATTGACAAAAAATCAATGACTCTGACCCCATTGATTTTCAAATTGTGCGTGTCCTTGTTTTTCTCCTCCATGGGCGATCAGGAAGTGAACCTGAC
>JBDHSK010000094.1:0-3103 GCA_039808025.1 Sphingomonadaceae bacterium
GAAGGCGAAGTAGGCGCCTGTACGCCCAAGGGCACCGTCGCTGGCGTCCAAGTCGGCTGCTTCCCGGACCTATACGCGGCCCTGGCGGGCAACCCGCCGGACCAGGTGATTACATTGTAGGGAATAGGGAATAGGGATTAGGGAGTAAGCGTCGGCCTACCGAAAACCCGGTAGGCCGATGGCTATCATGGCAAGGGTTAGGGCTGCTGGGCGAGGAAGTCCAGGACGACCTTGTTGAAGCGGTCGGGGACTTCGATCGGCGTGGCGTGGCGCGAGTCGGGAATGACGACAACCTGGGCGTGGGGCAGGAGCTTGGCGTAGGCTTCCTTGACGGCGACGGGGGTATAGTCCTGGTCGGCGGCCACAATCAGGGTCGGCTGCTGGATGCCGGGCAGCTTGTCGAGCACGCTCCAGCCGACCATGGCGCGGAAGGCGGCGAGGTAGGCGGCCGGGTCGTTCTCGGCCCAGCGCTGGACGAACAGGGTGCGCAACTCGGCCTGTTCGGGCTTGGGGAAGAGGCGCTTGCTCAGCGTCTGCCCCATCGCCCGCATCCCCAGCAGCCGCACAATGACCAGTCGCTGCCAGACCACGAACTTCTCTTGCAGGGTGCGTACGGGCAGGGCCGGACCGCTGTTGACGATGACCAGGGAGCGCACAGTCTCGGGATGGTCAGCGGCCAGTTGGAAGGCGACGCCCCCGCCAAGCGACAGCCCCACGATGTGCGCCGGCGCGAGGCCGAGAGCTTTGATGAGGCTGGCGGTATCGGCGGCGAACTGGGACATGCTGTAGGGGCCGGGCGGCTTGTCCGACTGACCGTGACCGCGCAGGTCGAAGGTCAGCGTCTGATAGCGTGGCGCGAAGGCGGCCACCTGGGCCTCCCAGTCGCGGGCGCTGGAGCCGAGGCCGTGGATGAAGACGACGGGCGGCCCGCTTCCCTGCAACTCATACCAGAGTTGGACATCCCCGACGCGCAGCTTGGGCATGGTAGACCCCTTTCCCCTGTTGTTTTTCCCTGGGTAGGGGCGCGGTTCCCGCGCCCAGGGCGAGGCGACCTCGCCCCTACCGATAAGACCTATGGCGTGTCATTATAGCCTAAAACAGCGGTCGAGCAAGCAGATGCAGGCAAGCGGGCCATTTGGTCCTATAATTGCTGTGCCATTGAGAGTAGTCAGCAGTCGGTAGCCAGTAGTCGGTAGTCAACCTGCTGCCTGCTGCCTGCCGATTACTGACGACTGAGTACTGGCTACTGCCCATCGAGGAGTGCGTATGACCACCCAAATGCCCCCGGCCCTTGGACCCGACCCCGTCCACGACATTTTTAATTCGACCCGCCACCCGCTGCACGCTATTTTCGCGCCGCGCTCGGTCGCCATCATCGGCGCCACGGAGAAGCCGGGCAGTGTGGGGCGCACCATCCTGTGGAACCTGATCAGCAGCCCATTTGGGGGGACGGTCTACCCCGTCAACCCTAACCGCCCCAGCATCCTGGGCATCCGCGCCTACCCCAACCTGGCCGCCCTACCGGAGCCGGTCGAACTCGCCGTCATCGTCACGCCCGCGCCGACCGTGCCGGGCGTGATGAAGGAATGCGTCGCGCAGGGCGTCAAGGGCGCGATTATCATCTCGGCGGGCTTTAAGGAGATTGGTCCGGAGGGCGTCGAGTTGGAGCGCCAGGTGCTCGAACAGGCGCGGCGGGGCAACATGCGCATCATCGGCCCCAACTGCCTGGGCGTGATGAACCCCATCAGCGGCCTCAACGCCACCTTCGCCGACGGCATGGCGCGGCCCGGCTCGGTCGGCTTCATCAGTCAGAGCGGCGCGCTGCTGACAGGCGTCCTCGACTGGAGCCGACGCGAGAATGTGGGCTTCAGCGCGTTCATCTCCCTCGGCTCGATGCTGGACGTGGGTTGGGGCGACCTCATCTACTACCTGGGCGACGACCCCCACACCAAGAGCATCGTCATCTACATGGAGACCATCGGCGACGCCCGCGCCTTTCTGTCGGCGGCGCGCGAGGTGGCGCTGACCAAGCCTATCATCGTCATCAAGCCGGGGCGAACGGAGGAGGCGGCTAAGGCGGCGGCCTCGCACACCGGCTCGCTCACGGGGAGTGACGAGGTACTCCAGGCGGCCTTCCGCCGCGTCGGCGTTATGCGCGTTAACAGCATCGCCGACCTGTTCTCCATGGCCGATGTCCTCGCCAAGCAGCCGCTACCCCAAGGCCCGCGCCTGACCATCCTGACCAACGCGGGCGGGCCGGGCGTGCTGGCGACGGACGCGCTGATTACGGGTGGCGGCCAACTGACGAAGATCTCGGATGAGACGATGGGCCGGCTCAACAAGCTGCTGCCGGGGCCGTGGAGCCACGGCAACCCCATTGACATCCTGGGGGACGCTTCACCCGAACGCTACGCCCAGTCGCTCGCCATCGCCGCCGAAGACCCCAACAGCGACGGGCTGCTGGTCATCCTGACGCCGCAGGCCATGACCGACCCGACCGAGACGGCCCACCAACTCACGCCCTACGCCCAGATTCCGGGCAAACCCGTCCTCGCCAGTTGGGTCGGTGGGGCGGAGATCGAGCCGGGCGCGGAGCTACTGAGGAAGGCCAACATCCCGACCTTCCTCTACCCCGATACCGCCGTCCAGATGTTCAACTACATGTGGCGCTACAGCGCGAACCTGCGCAGCCTGTACGAGACGCCGACGCTGCCGGAGGACACGGAGAGCGCGATGAACCGCGCCGAGGCGCGGCGCATCCTGGACACGGCGCGCGGCGAGGGCCGCACGCTGCTCAACGAGTTCGAGTCGAAGCAGTTGCTCGCCGCCTACGGCATCCCCATTGTCCAGACCTTCATCGCCACTAGCGAAGAGGAGGCCGTTCAGCGCGCCGACAGCATCGGCTACCCCATCGTCCTCAAGCTGTTCTCGCACACCATCACTCACAAGACCGACGTGGGCGGCGTCAAGCTCAATCTAAGCGACGCCAATGAGGTGCGGCGGGCCTACCGCGAGATTCAGCAGTCGGTGAGCGAGAAGGCGGGGGCGGAGCATTTCAACGGCGTGACAGTCCAGCCCCTGATTAACTGGACCGGCTACGAGT
>JBDHSK010000095.1:0-3083 GCA_039808025.1 Sphingomonadaceae bacterium
CCGCCGGTGGTGCCGCGGCCCTGGCCGTGGCCGACGCCGGTCGGCTAGGGCATCAGCTCGCCGCCGGCCAGCACGATGCTCTGGCCGGTCACCGATGCGGCGGCGTCGCTGCACAGCCAGCCGATCGTCTCGCCGACCTCGGCCGGCTGGATCAGCCGGCCCTGCGGGTTGTGGGCAACCAGGCTCGCGAGCGCCTCGTCGCGCGTGCGGCCGGTCTTGGCGACGATGTTGGCGAGCGCGTCGGCGACGATGTCGGTGTCGGCGTAGCCGGGGCAGACCGCGTTGACGGTGACCGCCTTGCGCGCCAGCTCCATCGCCAGCGAGCGGGTGAAGCCGATCAGCGCGTGCTTGGCCGCGCAGTAGGCGGTGACGTAGGCCATGCCGGTCAGGCCGGCGGTGGACGCGATGTTGACCACGCGGCCCCAGCCGGCTTCGAGCATGCCCGGCAGCACCGCCCGGGTCGCGTGCACCGCGCCCATCAGGTCGACGTCCAGCACCTGCTGCCACAGCGCGGTGTCCGACTTCAGGAACGGCGCCGACGGCGCGATGCCGGCGTTGTTGACGAGGATGTCCACCCGGCCGCGCGCGTCGATGCACGCGTTGATCGCGGCGGTGATCGAGGCGGCGTCGGCGATGTCGGCAACCGCCGCGCCGGTCGCCACGCCGTGCGCCTGCGCGAGCTTGGCGGCGGTCGCTTCCAGCGTCTGCGCAGTGCGCCCCAGCACCGAAACCGCCGCCCCGCGCGCCGCGAGCGCGGCGGCGATGCCGACGCCCAGGCCGCGCCCGCCGCCGGTGACCACTGCGTGCCGGCCGGCCAGCGGCCGCTCCTTCCCCGAATCAGCCGCCATCGTACCTCCCGTCGCATCGGTGCGTTTCAAGCCTGAACCAATTGTCGCCGATCCGGCGGCGGCGCGGCAAGCTGCGCCGCCGCCGCTCAGCCCTGGCGCGCGGCGCGCAGCGCCGTGCGCAGGCGCAGCAGCAGTGCTTCGAGCTGCTGCAGGTCCTCGCGGTCGACCTCGCGCAGCAGCCGGCTCAGCCAGGCCTTGTGCGCGGGCAGCATCGCGTCGAGCAGCTTGCGTCCCTTGGGCGTCAGGGACACGCGCTGGATCCGGGCGTCGGCGGGGTCGCCGCGCCTGACGACCAGCTTGTCGGCCTCGAGCCGCGTGATCGCATCGGTGATGTTGCCCTTGGTCACCATCAGCCGCTGCGACAGCTCGCTCATCGTCGGCTCGGCCGGCGGCCGCGCGATCTGCGCGAGCACGTCGAAGCGCGCGAGCGTGGTGCCGAAGTCATCGCGAAAGCCGGCGCGCAGCTCGCTGGTGATCAGGTTGCTGCAGGCGAGCATGCCCAGCCACATGCGCGTCTCCAGATCGGACTGCCCGCTGTCCACCGGCTCGCGCTTGCGCCGCTTGGGGTCCTGCACCTGTCCTCCCGCGAAACGGCCGTCGACTGCAGCCCACCAGAGGGACGCAGTGTAGCGGAGGGGGCGGGAGCAAGGCACGCGGCCGCCGCTAACCGGCCGCCTGCGGGCGTCGGTGACCAGACCCGTCGCAGCACGCCGGCCGCAGATGGTTTAAGATTGAACCTGGGCGATGCGCCTGCCCGCAGCCGCGAGCAGCGCGCCCCCGATCCGCAACGCGACGCAGGAGCAGCCGATGTGGCGTCCGCCCCAGAAGATCAAGTGGAAGACCCAGCCCGGTCAGTGGCCGACGCGTGAGGAGGCGCTGCACTCGCGGCTGTTCAGCCCGATCGCGTCCGGGCCGTTTCGCCTGGCCACCCGCACCTGGGTGCCGGCGATGGTGCCGTGGCGGGCCACCGAAGACGGCTACGTCACCCAGGACAACGTCGACTGGTACGCACGCTTCGCCGCTGGGCGCCCCGGCGCGATTGTGCTCGAGGCCACCGGCATCCGCGACGTGCCCAGCGGCCCGCTGCTGCGCATCGGCCACGACCGCTTCATTCCGGGCCTGCGCCGGATCGTCGACGCGGTGCGCGCGGCCAGCGGCGGCGAGACCCGGCTGTACATCCAGATCATCGACTTCCTGTCGATCCGCCGCCGCCCGCAGCCGGCGAAGTTCCTGGGGCAGCACCTGCGCCTCACCGACCGCCACCGTGCGGCGCTCGCGATGCCCGACGCCGACGACGCGCAGCTGCGCGCGCGGCTGCTGCAGCTGGACGAGGCCGCGCTCGCGCAGGTGCTGGACGCGCGCGAGCTGGAGGCGCTGCGCATGGGCGCGCGCGAGCGCGTGACCGACACCGGGCTGGCGCACATCCGCGAGCTGCCGCAGGTGCTGCCGGACCTGTTCGCTGCTGCTGCGCGGCGCGCCCGCGAGGCCGGCTTCGACGGCATCGAGCTGCACTACGCGCACGCCTACACGATGGCCTCGTTCCTGTCAGCGGTGAACGACCGCGACGACGGCTACGGCCGCACGCGCGCGGGCCGGGTGCGGCTGCCGCTCGAGGTCTACCGGCAGGTGCGCGCTGCGGTCGGCGACGACTACGTGCTCGGCTGCCGCTTCCTCGCCGACGAATGCATCGCCGGCGGCGCCGGGGTCGACGACGCGGCGTACTTCGGCGTCGAGTTCGCGCGTGCCGGCATGGACTTCCTGTCGCTGTCGCGCGGCGGCAAGTTCGACGACGCGCAGCAGCCCGAGGTCGGCTGGGCCGCGTATCCGTACACCGGCCCGAGCGGCTACGAGTGCATGCCGCACCACAGCTCCGACGAGCGCGGCCCCTTCGGGCGCAACGTCGACGCGGCCACGCGCATCCGCAGCGCGATCCGCGCCGCGGGGCTGGCCACGCCGGTGGTCGTGGCCGGCGGCGTGCACGGCTTCGTGCAGGCCGAGGCGATGCTCGCCGACGGCCGCGCCGACGTCGTCGGCTTCGCGCGCCAGAGCCTGGCCGACCCCGACTGGTTCGTGAAGGTGCGCAGCGGCCACGGCGGCGAGGTCGGCGTGTGCGTGTACGCGAACTACTGCGAGGCGCTGGACGAAAAGCACGAGGAGGTCACCTGCAAGCTGTGGGACCGCAGCGGCCTGGACGAACCCGGCCTGCGCAAGACCAAGGACGGCAAGCGCCGCCTG
>JBDHSK010000096.1:0-3079 GCA_039808025.1 Sphingomonadaceae bacterium
TCAGAAGGGCGGCGCTGGCTTGACGCGGGGCTGGCACGCACCACGGGCCTTGCCTCTGGGCTAATCCGAGCGAGGGCGCTGACGGCTGCCGTTTGGCTTAACCATGGACAGCCAGACAATCGGGCGGCGCGCGCCATGAGCGAAGAGAGCGTCGCGCTATACCGTACCCTGGGCGACACCAGCGGCCTGGCCTATGCCCTGGCTACGCGAGGGCATGTTGCCGTCGCGGACGACGAAGTCGCCGTCGCCCGTTCTATGTTGGAGGAGGCCGTGGCGCGAGCGACAGATGCCGACAACGTGTGGGTGCTCCACAGCGCGCAGCGCGACCTGGGGGTCCTGGCCTACCGGCGCGGCGACCTGGACGAGGCTCGGGTTTTCTTCGACGCCTCGCTGGAGTCGGGTCGGCGGCTGGGCTGGCGGCGCACCATCGCTTTCTGCCTTACCTATCTGGGGTTGCTGGCCCTTGAGGTGCGGGACTACGGCCGGGGCAAGTCGTTGTTTCAGGAGAGTATTACCATTAGAGCGCAGTCGGGGCAGACAGTAGCCCTGTCACCGGGCCTGGAGGGGTGTGCTATGCTGGCCGCGGCAGAGGGGCAATCGGCGCGCGCCGCGCGTCTCATGGGGGCGGCGCAAGGGCTGCGTGAAGCTGTCCGGGATCCCCTGCCCTCGTATGAGGCTGACTTCATCGAGCGGTGGCTGGCACCGGCCCGCGCCCGTCTGAGCGCGCCGGCCTTTGAGACCGCGCTCGCCGAGGGGCGGGCGATGACGATGGAGCAGGCAGTCGCCTACGCGCTAGAGGGAACACATGACGGTGGATAATGCCATGGATCAGGTGGAACGGGTGCGCCGGCTGTGCCTGGGCCGGCCGGGGACGAGCGAGAAGCTCTCCCACGGCGAACCGACCTTCTTCGTCGGCAAGAAGGTCTTCGTCATGTTCGCCAACAACCACCACAACGACGGCCATATTGCCGTGTGGCTACCCGTGCCGCCGGGGATGCAGAGCAGTCTCATCGAGTCCGACCCCGATACGTTTTTCAAGCCGCCGTATGTCGGCCATCGGGGCTGGGTGGGCATTGAACTGGCGCGTATTGACGACGCCGACCTGGAGTTCCACATCCAGGTGGCCTGGGAACTGATCGCGCCGAAGCGATTGGTGGACGCTCGTTCATCGCACTAATTTCGACTGTCACCCTGAGCGAAGCAAAGGGTCTCGCTTCTCGTAAGGAGAGATGCTTCACTTCGTTCAGCATGACATTTGGCGCGACAAAGCTATCAAGTAGACAGGTCCAGCTAGGCGGAGACCTATGACGAACAAGCCAACGAATGAGCCAGCCAGCGACTTTCCAAAGCTGGCCGCGCCCGCCCGGCGGGCGCTCGCCACTGCCGGCTACACCCGGCTGGAGCAGTTGGCCCAGGTCAGTGAGGCCGAGGTGATGCGGCTGCACGGCATGGGACCCAAGGCGCTGGAACAACTCCGCGAGGCGTTGAAGGCCAAGGGCCTGTCGTTCGCTGAGGTCAAAAGCTGAGAAGAGTCACGAGTGACTTGAGTCAGTTGTTCAACTCAAGATACCCTATCTTGTCTCCATCTGAATGATAAACCCTTTCTCCTTACACCCTCTGATACTTCAGGATGGCCGCGCCAGGCTGTGAGAAGAGTGGACGTATCTCCACAGTCGGTAGTCATTTCATTCCCCACGCCAGGCTCCCGTTGTTGTATCTTATTATACGGGGGAATCTCTAGGAGAGAAGGAGCTTCGCATGGCTGCCATTGATACCCTCGTGCAAGACTTTCTGGCTCAGAAACGCATCGCTGTCGTCGGCGTCTCCGACAAGCGCGAGACGGGCTGCAACCTCGGCTACCGCAAGTTCAAGCAGGCGGGCTATACCGTCTACGCGGTCAATCCACATCTGACGACCTTTGAGGGGGAGCCGTGCTATCCGGACCTGAAGTCCATCCCTGAGACGCCGGACGCGGTCTTCATCCTCGCCAATCCCAAAGTCACTGACCAAATCGTCCAGCAGTGTGTGGACCTGGGTATCAAACACGTCTGGATGCACTGCTTGATGGGAACGAAACCCGGCTTGGCGGCGAACATAACAAGCGTGTCGCAAGACGCCGTCCGCGTATGCCGCGAGAACGGCATCGCCGTGATTCCCGGTACCTGCCCGAACCAGTACCTCAAGCCTGACTTCGGCCATGCCCTAATGCGCGTCATGTTTCGCACGCTAGGGTTTCATCGCATCAGTGAGAACGGGGCCAGGTGAAATCAGGGCTTGATCCACAAGACTGAATGGGAGGACTACCGGGATGAAGAGAATCCTCGTCACCTACGCTACGATGGCCGGCTCGACCGCTGAGGTTGCCCGAGTTGTTGGGGAGGAAATCGCCAAAAGCGATGTGCAGGTAGATGTCCTGCCACTGGCTGAGGTCAAGAGCCTGGCGGGCTATGACGGGGTGGTCGTCGGTGGCCCGATGATTATGGGCTGGCGCCGCGATGCCCTGCGTTTCCTCAAGACATACCGCCAGGCGTGGCAGCGTATCCCGCTGGCGGTATTCGTCACCGCCATGAGCCTGACGCAGACTGGTGAAACGAGCGTGGACGGCGTGCGGGTCTACGTAGATGATAGATTACCCAAGCCGCCTGCTACCCCAGAGCGCCTGAATTTCCGAGAGCGTTACGCCAGGCTGTCGAACTACATTCGCCCCATTCTCGCGGCGGCCCGTCCGGCCCAGCCGGTGAGCATGGGAGTGTTCGGGGGCCGGTTGGAATACGGTCGGTTGCCGTGGTGGGCAGTGTTGTTCGTCATGCTGGTGATTCAGGCTCCCGCTGGCGACCGCCGCAATTGGGACGCCATCCGCGCCTGGGCCGCCGGGCTACCCGCCGCCTTCCAACTCCAAACGCCACACGTCGAAGAATTGGCGCAGACGGCCTGATAGGCCACTTCGCAGTGCAAGTTAGAAGTAGACAATCTAATGGACTAAGCTTCATTACACGCGGCGGACCTGGCACAGGTAGGCGCGGTGCGGGACCGAGCCGCTGATAGGGTCAATCGCGTCGTTGCCGATGATGAGGTTATA
>JBDHSK010000097.1:0-3078 GCA_039808025.1 Sphingomonadaceae bacterium
ATCCGTCTGGGCCAGTCGGCCACCACGCTGTCGGGCGGTGAGGCGCAGCGCATCAAGCTGGCCAAGGAACTGTCGCGTGTCGCCACGGGCAACACGCTCTACATCCTGGACGAGCCGACGACGGGCCTCCACTTCGAGGACGTGCGCAAGCTGCTGGGCGTGCTGCAACGCCTGGTGGACGCGGGCAACACCGTGCTGGTCATCGAGCACAACCTGGACGTCATCAAGTGCGCCGACTGGATACTGGACCTGGGGCCGGAGGGCGGCGCGGGTGGCGGGCGTATCATCGCCGAGGGCACGCCCGAACACATCGCCACCGTGCCCGGCTCGCACACCGCCCGCTTCCTGCAGCGCGTCCTCGCCGGCCGCTGGGTGCCGGAGCCGGTCACTCTGGCGGTGTGAACTCAACCGAGGATAGACGGTATGGTCGGGCGGGGGGACGGGCGCGGAAGCTCGCGCGGGAAGCTGACGATGCGCAGGCGGGTGATGTACTCGCCGGCCGGGTAACGGAACGTGCCGTCGCCGATGGGCGCGTCGAGGACCAGGGTATAGACAACGTCGTGCTCGCCCGGCGGCAGGCCGGGCGTGACGACGAGCCACAGGCGACACACGCCCGTGACGCGCTCGGCGTCGGTTAGCGGGTAGTCGGCCAGCGCCACCTGAACGCCATCCACCGTCAGCGTCCAGTGCATGTGCGCCCAATTGTCCCGCGTCTGGGTCGGCGTGGTGGCGCACCAGCCCGGCCCCAGGTTGAAGGGGTGGTCGGCGAACTGGTAGAAGGTCTGGTCGCGCTCGCCTGGATGCCCCTCCAGTCCCAGCTCCTGCCGCAGGGCGATGTGCTCGCGCTCGGCCCCGGGCGGGAAGTCCGAGGCCAAGGGAATGGGCGGGGCCAGGACGGGCGCAGGCGCCGGGGTGGGGGTCGCGCCCGCGCAGCCGGCCACGCCCAGCAGAGCGAGTAGTAGCACGACACCCAGGACACGCCGTGGCATAGGTCCTTCTCCAAGGAGTCGTCAGTCGCCAGTTGTCAGTCGCCAATTGTCCGTACGGACAACTCATCTCCGACCACTGATCACCGACCACCGATTACCGACTACCGACTACCGATTACCGACTACTGATCACCGCCCACCGATTACCGACTACTGATCACCGCCCACCGACTACCGACTACCGACTACCGATTACCGACTACTGATCACCGCCCACCGATTACCGCCCACCGACTACCGACTACCGATTACCGACTACTGATTACTGAATTCTAAAAGGCCGCACGCCAAACGCCAAACGCCCCGCCCAGGCGAACTTTGGCATCCCCGCGTCAGGCTGGTTATAATTGAGCCACGCCCGCCGCGTCCATAGACTTTGCCTTCCGCCTCGGTAAAGGAGACGTCATGCCCTGGCCTCAGACGCACCGCGACGCGGCGCGCTGGGCAGTTCCCCTTCTGCTCTGGACCCTGTTGAGCCTGACCGCCTGCCAAACCAGCCCGCCCCCGGCGCCGCCGGCCACGCCGTCCCCGTCCGCGACCGCTCCGCCCACCTCCCCATCACCCGCCACTACCCTGACCCCGTCGCCCAGCCCCCTCGCGTCGCGGGCGGACGCCTCCCCGCGGCCGAGCGCGACACCCGGCGCCGGCCTCGGCGCGCAGTCCACGCTGCGCCTCTTTTTCCCAGAGATTGGCGTCGGCGCGGCTCCTCCCGCCGGGGCGCGCACCCCGACCCCTGGTGTCGTGGCGCGGGCCGACCCGCCCCCGCCGACGTTCACTCCCGCGCCCACCGTCGGCCCCTCGCCCACGCCCACCAACGGCCCCTCGCCCACGCCGCGCCCCACGCGCACGCCGCGGCCGACGCCGACGCCCAAGTTCCCGCCGCCGCTGGCCGAGCCGGGGCCCAGCAAGCTGGGCCTCCATGTCGTGCGCAACAACTCGCCCGACATCCTGGAGTTCATTCGGGTGACCAAACCGCGTGTCGTCAAGGCCGTGGACGACCTGCACTGGCTGGCCGAGGCCAAACAGGCCTCCCCCCAGACCGTCACCGTGGGCCGCATCGCGGTCGCGTCGCAGAGCATGACGGGCGACCCGGCCCAGGCCGCGCGGGACTTCGTGGCGGCCCAGTTGCCCGACTATGAGTTCAACCGCGCCGGGGTGGACTACTGGGAGGGCTGGAACGAGCCAGCGCCCAAGACAGCCGAGGAGATGACGTGGTACGCGGCCTTCGAGGCCGAGCGCGTGCGCGCCCTGGCCGAGCACGGCCTCAAGGCGGCCGTCGGCACCTTCCCGACCGGCGTGCCGGAGTGGGACCTGATTCCCCTGTTCCTGCCTGCGGTCCAGGCCGCCAAAGACCACGGCGGCGTCCTGGCCCTCCACGAGTACTCCGCGCCCACCATGCAGTACGGCGTGGGCGTGGCCGTGCCGGGGCGGGCGCCGGTCGCCAATCGCGGCGTGCTGACGCTGCGCTACCGCTGGTGGTACGAGGACTTCCTCAAGCCGCGCGGGCTGGCCATTCCCCTGGTCATCACCGAGGCCGGCATTGACGGCGGCATCACCAACCGCCCCGGCCCGGGCGACGCGCGGGGCTGGCGCGACTTCGGCGGCTACTGGTCGAGCCAGGGGCTGGGCGGCGACACGCTGGCCGTCTACCTGGACCAGCTCGCCTGGTACGACCGCGAGACGCGCCAGGACTCCTACGTGCTGGGCTTCACCGTCTTCACCGCGGGCGACGAGGGGGATACCTGGGCGAGCTTCGAGGTCACCGACGTCCTGCCCGCCCTGGCGCGCTATCTGGTGGAGCAGAAATAGGGGGTGGTGGATGGTGGGTAAGGAAAGCGGGAAGGTGCAAGGAATAGCCCCTGGCTGTCCTCCTAGTGCCTAGTCAACGCAGGCTTCAAGCTAGAGCGAGCCATTCTGACAGAATTAACAGCATTGGTCCAATTTACATCTCGCCTTGGCGGGCAATCAGATTCATTCTGATCCATTCTGTTAATTCTGTCGAGAATGCCCCTCCTACTTCCGAAAGGGTTGCTTGAGGCTACACCAGGGAAGGCATCTTCATCTCTACAGGCCCGGTATGTCTCTCGCC
>JBDHSK010000098.1:0-3072 GCA_039808025.1 Sphingomonadaceae bacterium
AACAAGGTGCTTATATTGATCATGGTTGTGCCGCTCAATTTTCAATAGCAAGTCAAGATGTAAATACATTTTTTATATCTCAGGATAAACAAGGTAACGGAATAGTTGTATTAGCAGCACAATATCAATTAAATGAAATTTCTACTCCAGCTATAGTTAATGAATTTAAATCTTATTCTACTTTAACAGATGCTATAGGAACTACTTTTCAAATATCAGATCATATTTTCTATGTAGTTTCATTTCCTACAGCTAATAAGACTTGGTGTTTTGATTTAAAAAGTGGGTTATGGAATGAATGGGCATGGTTTAACGAAACTACAGGAAATCTAGATAGACATAGAATTAATACAGCTATGTTTGTTTATGGAATGAATTTAATAGGTGATTGGGAAACAGGTAAGATTTGGAAGCTTGATCCTAATATGTTTCAAGATGATACTGTTCCAATAATCAGAATGCGTACATTTATGCATTTATTGGATGATAATTTTAATAGAATATCTTATAAAAATTTTGACGCTGATATTGAAACAGGTACTATTACACATTACGATGCCGAAGAAGAAAGTCCACCTCAAATCTCATTAAGTTGGTCTGATGATAGAGGTAAAACTTTTTCTTTTCCACTTGAACAATCGTTAGGTAGTGTAGGTGACTATGCTAGCGTTGTTAGTTGGAATAGATTAGGTATGGCTCGTGATAGAGTTTTTAAACTTCAGTGGGTGCTTCACGCTAATTATGCTCTAAACGGTGCTTTTATAACATTAACGCCTCATAGATCATGATACCTTTGCCCAATACACTTGCTCCATTTGTTGATAAACTTGGTAAAATTATTAGACCTTGGAATAGCTATTTGCAACAGTTTACTCAACAGCCTCCTAGCGTTGCTTCTATTACAGTAAGCGCTTCGCCTTTTTCTTATACTGCTCGTGAACCTGGAAATGTTGCTATAACAAGCGGAACAATAAGTAATGTTAGACTAACTAGAGGTATAGTCAATATTGATTTTGGATCAGGAACCAATAAAGTCATACCTGTAGGCATTAATGATATTGTTACTATAACATATTCTGTTTTGCCTACAGTTAGATTTCTTCCTTCGTATGGACAAACGGCAGCTTAAGATATGAATGATATTGAATTACTTCAATCTTCTGTACGTCAAAAAGTCTTTAAAGCCGAAGCTTTAATGCTTCAAATGCCGCAGCGAGAATTGGAAGTTAAACACTATTTTTCTCACGGAATTTATGCTAGGGAACTCTATATTCCGCGCGATACAATACTTGTGGGCAAATTGCATAAGTTTTCGCAGTTAAACATTTTGAGTAAAGGTGATATATCAGTTTTAATTGATGAAGAGGTTAAGCGAATACAAGCGCCGTATACTGTAGCTTCACCTCCCAGTACTAAACGAATTGCTTATACTCATGAAGATACTGTTTGGATAACTATTCATGGTACTGACGAAACTAATATAGATACCATTGAAGAAATATTTACAGCTAGTAGCGAACAAGAATATTTAGATTTTGTTAATAGTCAATTAAGATTACCGGGATTTTAATTATGGCTTGGGTAGCAGCGGCGATTGGCGGATCAGCGTTAGTTGGCGCTGGTGTATCTCTTTATACATCAAGTAAAGCCGCTGAAGCGCAAAAACAAGCAGCTTTAGCTGCTGGTCAATCGCAAGTTCAAGCGCAACAAGCAGCTATAGCAGCATATAATCAATTAGCACAACAAGCTTTAGGGTATGGTCAGCCGTATAGAGATTTAGGCTCTAAAGGTGCTACTGAATTAGGAAGCAGATTAAGCGATTTAACAAAAACTAATTATACATTGCCTACTGCACCAACAGCACCGACGTTAAAAGAAGCGCCTAGCGGTAATTTTACACAAGCTGATTTGGAAGCTACTCCTGGTTATCAATTTACATTAGCTCAAGGTTTAAAAGCAACGCAAAATTCAGCAGCAGCTAGGGGATTAGGTGTTTCAGGAGCAGCGTTAAAAGGTGCTGCTACATTTGCAACTGGTTTATCAGATCAAACATACAATACTCGTTTTGGACAACAACAACAAGCTTATAATACTTATCTACAGCAACAGGCTCAACAATTCGGAATGTCTGTTGAACAATATCAAGCTGAGTTGGCTAAAATTCAGCAGCAACAATCTATTAACACAGATGCTTATAACAAGCTAAAGGGTGTGGTTGATACTGGTACAGCAGCTTCAGGTCAAGCTGCTGATATTGCAAAAGGTATGGGTCAAGTAGCCGCTCAAGGTCAAGTTAATATAGGTCAAGCACAAGCTGGCGCTGCTACAGGTGCTGCCGCTGCTACTGCCGCTGGATTAAATACTGTTGGTGGTGCAATTAATCAAGCCACCAATAACATTGGTGGTTATTTAGCTTATAAAAGTATTTACGGTAAGAGTTGATCATGGCTGACATTAGTGGAATTACAATACCTACTGTAGATACATCGTCTTATAAGAATGTTTTGCCTACAGGTCAATCAACTGCTTTAGAAACTGCTGCTCAATTAGGAGCAATGGAGCAGCAAAAAACAGCCATTGACCAGCAGAAGTTTAATTTAGCTAAAGATAAATGGGGCGCTATTAATCGTGAATTAGGTATACTTGCTAATGATAAAAACGTTACGCGAGATAAAGTTGTAAATAAAGTAAATATGATTTCTAAGGTATTTGGAATACCTAAAGAGCAATTTGATGAATTTATAAAAGATGTACCTAACGATCCAGACGGAATAAGACGAACCATAACTGATGCGATGTTGCGCGGTGCATCAGTTATGGAACAGATGGAATATCATTTAGGTAAAATAAATGTACGTGATTTTGGTGGTCAATATGTTACAACAAGAGAAAGTCCTAAATTTGGTGTAATTCCAACTGGACAACAATTTCCAAAGACATTACCGCAAACTACTGAAGAATATAGAGGCGAAGGCGCTGAGGGCGAACGACCTCAATTTAGAGGTCCGCAGCCATATCCAGGAATACCTGTTGCGCCTCCTGGTCCAGTTCAACGCGGTGCTCCGTTAGGCG
>JBDHSK010000099.1:0-3068 GCA_039808025.1 Sphingomonadaceae bacterium
CGCCGGCACCGACGCGCCGCTGACGCATGACAACCTCTACCACAGCATGCTGGGCCTGCTGGATGTGCAATCGCCCTCGTACCGGCACTCGCTCGACGCCTTTGACGGCTGTCGTGGCGTCAATCGGGTTGGTGGATAAAATGGCTGTAACGTTTATGAATAAAGCCATAAAAGCTATTTATTTGATAGTAATAGGTGTCAGGATGCGGTTACTCGGGCTGATGTCCCGGATCTCCTCGTCGTCGAAGTCGTGGGGGGTCGATGGCCGCGAAGTCGGCGTCTTTGATTTCCCGTGGCGCTGACAGGCCTTCATGCATGTCCGAGGAGCGGGAACGCCGATGTGACCTGCTTCATCCAATGGACGAGCCAGCCCCAGCCCGGGCAAAGGCTGTGGCGCAAACCGCAGCTGCGCTGGTACCCGTCACTTGCGAAAGCGGAGAAAAACATGTTTGCCAATACCCTGGCTGCCCCCATGACGGAGGTTGCCGCCACTTGCTTCTCGGCGTCCGACCTCATTCGCCGCCGACTGACGTTGGCAGGACGCCGCTATCACGCCAACGACAACATTGCCGCCTTCATCCATGACGGCGAGCTGCAGGCGCTGTGCCAGGAGGTGGAGGAGCGGATGCAGATCGTGCTGCACGCACTGGTGATCGATACGCAAAGTGACCACAACACCCGAGGCACGGCACGGCGAGTGGCTCGGATGTTCGTCAATGAGGTCTTCCGCGGGCGCTATGAGGCACCGCCCAGCGTGACCACCTTTCCGAACGCTTCGCGGCTCAACGATCTGATGATCGTCGGCCCCATCAGTGTGCGCAGCGCCTGTTCGCACCACCTGTGTCCCATCATGGGCCAGATCTGGGTCGGCGTGCTACCCCCCAATCCCGATTCCGAACTGATTGGCCTGTCCAAATATGCCCGCATCTGCGACTGGATCATGAGCCGGCCTCAGATCCAAGAGGAGGCCATCACGATGCTGGCCGACGAGCTGGAGCAGCGCGTGCGCCCCGAGGGGCTGGCCGTGGTCATGCAGGCCAGTCATTTCTGCATGCATTGGCGCGGCGTGAAGGACGGCCGGTCGCTGATGAAAAACTCGATCATGCGCGGCACTTTCCTGAAGGACGCCAGCTTGCGAAGCGAGTTCCTGAGCCTGGTGAAGTCCGCCAATCCGTCGTGATCCCAGCAGATGAAGAGCCTCCATGACTGCCGCACTGAATCGCGCGCAAGCGCCCATTTCTACCGACGCACCTGAAGCCGAACTCGTCGCGCGTGCCGTGGATGGCAGCGAGGCGGCGTTTGAAATGATCGTGCGCCGCCACAACCAGTTCCTGTTTCGCGCGGCGCGCGCCATCCTCAAGAGCGACGCCGAGGCCGAGGACGTGCTGCAGGAGGCTTATGTGCGCGCCTGGCGCGCATTAGACCAGTTTCGCGCCGACGCCAGGCTGTCGACTTGGTTGTTTCGCATCGTCACGAACGAGGCTCTGGCCCGAGTGCGCCGCGTGAGCGCACACGTCATTCCCCTGGACGACGCTATGGAATCACCCGAACCCGGCATTCAGGCCGCTTTGACCGATGACGCGGTGCGCCGGCCCGACCAGCAGGCGCAGCGCGTGCAACTGCGGCGCTTGATGGAGGAACGCATCGACCAGCTCCCCGAGGCCTTCCGCATCGTCTTCATGCTGCGTGCTGTCGAGGAGATGAGCGTGGACGAAGTGGCGCACATCCTGGATATCCCCAAGGCCACCGTGCGCACGCGTTTTTTCCGCGCCCGCAGCCTGCTGCGCGAGCGCCTGGCCAGCGACATCGACACTACCCTGGTCGATGTGTTTGCCTTTGACGGCGCGCGCTGCGACCGGATTGTTGCGGCCGTGATGGCGCGGATTCGGCACGCATCGGATGGCGGCCGGGGTGTATCGGGCCCCGAGGCCTGAGCAGCGATCGATCCGTTGCCGGGAACGGCAGAACCCCTGACTCCATCTATGCCGATGCCGGCAGGCGTTGTGTGCCAACGCTTGCCAGGCACCGTCATCTTCGAACCGATGTCTTCAATTCGCGAGGAGTCAGAAATGCATAACGTCCATTCAAGCGCTGGTGTCCACCGCAGGCAGCCCATCGCAACATTGACGCTACTGGGAACCCTGGTGGCTGCCGCTGCAGCATTGACCGCCTGCGGCGGCGGCGATGCCCATCCGGACGACACCGCCGTCAGCGTGCCGCAGGATCAGGAACTGGTCGCCAGGGGCAAGGACATCTTCCGCTTCGAAACCTTCGGCGACGAGGCCAAGTGGACCGACCAGCTTCAAATGCATAAGGTGCTTGAAGCGGTCGATCCCCTCACGGCGGCCAGCGTGGGCCTGAAGATCGACGCGGATGCGCTGCCCGCCGAGGTGGTTGCCGGCATCCAGGACGGTAGCATCCGGCTTGACGACCCGCAGACCACGCTGGCGCTGCTCAAGCTCGGCGCCGTCATCGGTGCCAAGGGCGAAGTCGTGCCGAACTCCGATGGCAAACTGGAGCTCAAGCGCTTCGGCGTCACTTGCGCGCTGTGCCACTCCACGGTATCCAAAGACTTGCACGTCCTGGCGGGCGGCAAAACCGATCTGGCTGGAATCGTGGGCCGCCGACTGGATGGCTGGCCCAACCGCGACCTGAATCCGGGCGCCATCATCGCGCTCTCCCCGGTAATGGACCAGAAGACCAAGGACTTGCTGAATCAATGGGGGCCGGGCAAATACGATGCGCGCTGGAACTTCGACGGCAAGAGCAATCCCACCGTCATCCCGCCCGCGTATGGCCTGTCGCTGCTCAAGAAGGCCACCTTCACGGGCGACGGCGACGTCGAGCATGAATCGGTCGGGGCCGTGGGCTACTGGAACCGCTATGTCAGCGTGACGCAGATGGGAGGGCAAGGCACGTTCACCGACCTGCGCCTGCCCTGGGCGGTGGACAACACCCAGGGCGACAAGCTGCCTGATCTGGTCACTGGCAAGCTGCCCGCGTTGCAAGCGTATCAATATGCACTCGACGCGCCCGCGGCACCGGCGATGTCCTTCGACGTGGCCATG
>JBDHSK010000100.1:0-3061 GCA_039808025.1 Sphingomonadaceae bacterium
CTTCATGTGTAGCTCAGCTTCGCCCAACTACCTACGTGCCTCGACACCATGCGCAGTCGAGTTTTCGTGCGCGCTCCAAGAACCGACAGCCCGCTGTAGCGAGTTGGGCGATGGTCAGTACGACGGTGCGCCCGGCGACTTCGGCGCTTGGCCTCGCCTCGACGCTACGAATGGGCACCGTTGCCTTTAGCTTCACGACGGTTGCTGCCCTGGTTCCTGCGGCCATGCCCTCGCTCGCTGGCGCGGCCGTGTTCAGTCCCCTGTTCGCTCAGGCGACCTTCGACAGCGCCCTGCAGCAATTCCTCGGGTTCATTTCCAAGGTGCTGATCCTGCTGGGAATCGCCGTGGTCTGCTACGGCGGCTGGATGGTCTCCCAAGGCAAGACCGCTGAAGGTGTCACGAGCATCATCGGGGGGTTCCTGATGACTTCCGCCGTCTTGGTCGTCCGCCTCCTAGCCGCGGCCAACGGTACCTCCTTCTAATCCTGCCGTCCATGGACGATCAAGATCTCCGACTCACCCCCACCCACGGTTCCGAGGAACACAGCGGAACGGCTCTCGGGGTTGAGGTGCGCCAATTCTGGTGGCTGGCCCTCGGTGTTCTCGCTGGTCTGGCCCTCCTCGTTGGGCTGAGCGCGCAGTTTGGCTTCGTCTCGGCCGCACCTTGGGCGGCGGCGCCGGTGGCGCTGGTGTTGTTCTTCCTGCGCTCGCAGCGAGGCAAGCCCCCTGGCCACGCCCTGGACCTCATGGATCAGCTTCTCACCGGCGGCCACGCCCGTCCCCCGATGCCTTCAACCTCTCCCGAGTATGACGACACCGCTTCCTGACGGGTACGTGGTGAATGACCTGCTGGTGTTCGAGGTGCCACCCCACGGTGCCTTCGCCGGCGGGTGGTACCTGGAATTGCCCGACCTCCAAACCGCCTCCTACGCGCAGCAGAACCGGGTGCAGGACGCGTTGGTGACCCTCCTGCACCAAATGCCCGAAGGGTGGCGGGCCGCGGTGCAGTGGTGGGAGGATCCCAACCCGGCTGACCGCTTGCTGCGTTACCACGCCGAGACCGAGAAGGCCAAACAGCCCGCCACGCGCTTCATCCGCAACGCCAACTTCCTGGACCTGCATCAGCGCGGGCTGCGGTACAAACGCCTCGCGCTGTTCGCCGGGACGAACTTCGGGGGGCGGGCGGCGCCGTGGGTGCGGAAGCGGGCCATCCGGCATCATGCCGAGCGCCTGGCCCAGGCCGCCGACGCCCTGAACCAGTTTGGCCAGACCCTGAACCGGGCCTTGGAGATCATCAGCGGCCGGGCGGTGCGGATGTCAGGACCAGAGCTGATCCGGCGCTGGGCGCACACGCTCAACCCGTCCTTTGCCCAGCGGCCCAGCTATGATCCGGTCAAGCACTACGAAGCCAACCGCAGTCTGCTGGACAACTGCTGGCACTCCGAACTGCGCGGTCAGCGCGGACAGGGCTTCATCCTGGACGGGCACTCTCACCTGGCGCTGAGCCTCAAGCGGCTGCCCAGCTCGACCTATCCCACCATCGCCTACCGGCTGAGCCGCCTGCACCTCCACGGACTGACGATCACCGTTCACCTGCGCCGGTTGCCGCGGGACGTGGTCATCGCCCGGACCCAGCGCGAACTGGACCGGATCAACCAGCAACTGGCGCGCAAGCCGGACGAACGTCTGGCGGTCACGGCTGCGCAACTCGAGGAGAAGATCCGCCGGCTGGCCAGCGGCGAGGTGGTTCCGTTCGAGCTGGAAGTCAGCTTCGTGATCAAGGGCAAGACGCCCGAGGAACTGAGCGAGAGCGCCACGACGCTTAAGAGCGCGATCCACGATCTGGACGGCGCGCAGTACCACGAAGCGACCCTGCCGGCCACGGCGCGGAACTACTTCGCCAAGACCCTGCCCGGTTGGCTGTGGAGCAACCATGCCGGGTACCTGCTCTACGGGGAGAGTCGCTATGTCGCGGACCTGATCTTGATGTCAGGCAGTTGGCCGGGACATCCGGGACCGGTCCAGTCGTTGTTCTCCGGGGCGGATGGCAACCTGGTGAACGTGGTGACGTTTCTCGGGGAAGGACGCGACCAGACGCCGCAGAACATGATCGTCCTGGGAACGCCGGGCGTTGGGAAGAGCCTGGTCTTGAACAAACTGCTGCGGGAAACCGAACTCCTCTACTCCTTCACCGCCATCATCGAGGAAGGCCTCGCCCAGGCGGCCTATACGCGGGGGTTGGGCACCGAGCCGTTCGTGGCCCGGCTCGACGGGGTCCAGACGCTCAACGCGTTCGATAGCCGTGGCCTGCCGCTGTCCGCGTTCCAGCGATCCGCGCTCACGGCCACCGTCCTGCGGATGACCGGCATGCCTCGCGAGGAGGATCACGAGCGGCGGCGCTCGGCCCTGATTGCCCGGCATGTCGCCCGGCTCTACGAAGACCATGCGCTGGACCGGTTGCGATGCTGGTCGGCGGAGCAATGTGAAGCGCTGGTGAGGCACGCGTTGGTGCTCCACGACTGGAGTGCCGAGCACGGCTGTTCGCAGCTCGATGCGTTCCTGGACTTCCGGGAGTTCCAAGCGGCGCACCCCGACGAGGCCCGGGAACGGCTGGCCCGAGGTGGCGAGGATGCCGTGCGGGAGTTTGAGAGCCGGCAGGCGGTCCAGATTCACGACCTGGCGTACGCCTACTTCCGGCCCGACGAACACCTGACCTTGAGCGCCTTCCGCGAGTACCTCGAGCTGGCCCCGGAAGACGAGGAGGAGTGCCGGTGGCTGGCGACCTTGCTCACGCCGTGGTGCCGCGGGGGCAACTGCGGCGTGCTGTTCGACGGAGTCTCCAACGTGACGTTGGACGGTCCGGTCGTGCACTACGAACTCGGGGCGTTGTCCGAGTCGGCGCGCGACATCAAGGCCGTGGTCGGCTTCCAGACCATCAACGCCGAGCGGCAGCGCATCCTGTCGCTGCCCCGGGCGTGGCGGAAGCGCTTCATCATCGAGGAGGTGTCCCGTTTCCTGGATGTCCCCGGCGCGGAGACGATCCTGCGCGAACTTTTCGAGCA
>JBDHSK010000101.1:0-3045 GCA_039808025.1 Sphingomonadaceae bacterium
CAATGGCGGGGGTAGAGTAAAATAGCCTGCCATTGCGCGCACTCTTCCCAGGAGGATCACTCATGCTTGCGGCCACGCCTCTACTAATCACCCCTACGGGCAAGTCGCTCTTTTCCCAGCACTACCTGGAGACGCGCCTGCCCCGCCATTCCGCCTGGGCGGACGATCCGCAGCCGGCCTTCGCGGCGCTGCAGGCGCTGTGGCTCAAGGCTCGCCAATTCGGCCAGGCCTGGAACGAGGCCCAAACCGAGGATGAGTTTGTCAAGCCCGCGCTGGCTGCGCTGGGCTGGAGCTATATTCCACAGGTCAAGAACCAGCACAGCGGCCGTATCAACCGGCCCGACTATGCCCTCTTCGCGGACGAAGTCAGCAAGAATCTGGCTTATCCCCACCATGGCAACGACGACGCCTTCTATCCTCGCGCCCTGGCCATCGCCGAGACGAAATACTGGGGGCGGCCATTGAGCCGCAAGGACGCCAGCGGCCGCGACACCTGGAAGACCGATAACAACCCCAGCCATCAAATGGTCAGCTACCTGGTGGGCACCCGCTGCCCCTGGGGGATTCTCAGCAACGGCCAGGTCTGGCGCCTCTACAGCCGCGAGGTCAGCAGCACCGCCAGTGAGTACTACGAAGTAGATCTGGGGGCCATTTTTGCTGATGTCGGGGTAGATTTACCCGCCGCGGCGGAGCAGACGCCGGCGCCCAAACTCGCCGCTATGGACGCCTTCAAACGCTTCTGGCTCTTTTTCCGCCGCGCCGCGTTTATGCCGGATGCGCACGGTCGCTCTTTTCTCCAGCACATCCACGAAGGCTCAGCCACCTATGCCAGGGAGATCAGTGATAAGCTCAAGGAACTGGTTTTCGCTGAGGTGATGCCAGAGATTGCGGCCGGCTTTGTGACCTACCGCCGCGAGCAGCTCGGCGTCGCGCAGGAAAGCGAGGAGAGTCTGCGCCAGGTTTACCGCGGCAGTTTGAGCCTCCTCTACAAACTGCTGTTCGTACTCTATGCTGAAGCTCGCAGCCTGCTGCCCATCCACAACCCGGTTACTTTTGTTCGCATACGGTGGGATATCTGCATATTACAGAGAAAGACATCCAACTTGGGTTCTTTGTTGCTTTGCTAAACTCCACATTGCTTGATTGGCGGTTCAATTTAACCAGCACAACAATAACGTGAACGGCTATGAAGTTGAGGCTCTTCCCGTTCGTCGCATCGCCTTCACCACCCCCTCCGCCGACCGCGCCCGCTACGCCGAAGAAGGCCGCCGGCTCTACGCGCAGTTCTGCATCACGGCCGACGACGCCGGCGTGCTGGCCTTCGTGGCGCATCACCTGGCCCAGGGGCAAGCCGACATCATCCACGACCTGCTGGCCTTCCTGGCCGAGCAGATGATCGAGATGAACAAGGCCAGGCAGGCCGAGATCAAGGGCTTCCTGGCCTGGCTGAGCCGTGAGCTTGGCGCGGACATCGGCACGTTGAGCAACAAGACGGCCATCCAGACCTACCTGGGCGACTATCAAAAGGACAAGGCGCACGCCACGCTGGCAGAGGTGTTGGCCGTGCTGCGTCAGAACCGGCGCAAGCTGGCCGTGGATCCGAGCCAGCGCGCCTTCCAGGAGCATCTCGCCGCCGAGTACGCCGCCAGCCTGGCCAAGCTGCTGCCGCTCAAACAGCGCCTGGCCGCCAGCGATCGGCTGATTGACCATGTGGTCTACCGGCTCTATGGACTGACCGCGGAAGAGATAGCCGTGGTGGAGGGTGCTGGGTAGATGATCGCTGGCTGTGGTATAATTCTGCCTGAATGGAAGAATAGGCGATGCACACGCTGACCATCGAGTACCCATCCGAACTGCTGGGGGCCTTACAACAGGAACCGCAGGAATTCGAGGCTGACGCCCGCCTGCTTTTGGCCCTGAAGCTTTATGAGATTGGCCGGCTCAGCACTGGCTTAGCGGCCAGGCTGGCCGGAATGCCGCGTTCAGCTTTCATTTTCCTGTTGGGCCGGCATGGGCTTTCTCCGTTCGGCCAGTCTGCTGATGAGCTAAAGGAAGACAGCGCCATCCTGCAAGACTGGCTGCAACGCCGCGCCGCTGGCGCGGCGGAGACGGTCTCGCTGGATGATCTGGAGCGGGAGCTGTTGGCCGATGGCTGTAATGTAGAGCGACATGTGATCTTGGAGGATAGTTATGACCCTGGAACAACTGCTGGCTGATATTCATGCCCTGGAAGAAGACCTCCTGGCTTTTGAACGCAAGTACGGGATTCGTTCGGAGACCTTCTTTGCTTTGTATCAAAGTGGCGAGGAACCTGAAGACGATTCGTGGATGCTGGATTTTGGCGAATGGGCCAGCGTCTATCGAACCTACCTGGCGCGGCAAGCCGAGTATCGCAACGAGGTGCAGCGCCGCCAACGACAAGCACCCAGTCTCGCCGGCTTGATCCGGGTCGCCGCATGAGTAATCCGCTGCGCAGTGCCGACGACTATGAGCTCTTTGTGTATACCCTGCCGGAGCAGTTTTCTTCGATCCTTGTGTCTACTCTGGTGTTCGAACGTCGCGGGGCAACGCTGGCGCGCGTCGCTGGCCAACTCACGCTTGACCGAGGCTATCGAATCGTTGTCCGTGAGCGAGTTCTCTTCGATCGTCTACCTGCTCTGATCGAATGGTACGGATACGAGGTATGGCAAGGCGAGGAGAAACTGCTCTGGTACGATTCGCAGCCGCACCCCGATGACCCTAGGCTGCAAAGCACTCATCCCCATCACAAACATATACCTCCAGAAATCAAACACAATCGGATCCCAGCGCCTACGATGAGCTTCACCCATCCGAACTTGCCGGCAGTGATTCGCGAGGTCGAGGTAATGCTCGCAATCTCAGGGAGCGATCTGAGGGCGGTTTAACCTTAGAAATTGCACCGTATCCTTGCGCCAAACAAGCCCATTCCCATGCCTCACCGCTAATATGAGCTGCTGCCGAAGAGATCGCTGTGGCCGCGGGTCACTGACCTATCCACGAAGCCTGTGGTATAATATCCACACA
>JBDHSK010000102.1:0-2982 GCA_039808025.1 Sphingomonadaceae bacterium
TCGGATTACCCTCGGCGCGGTCGCCCCGACGATTATCCGCGCGCCGGAAGCCGAAGCCGCCCTGGTCGGCCAGCGCCTGACGCCGGAGGTGATTCAGGCCGCCGCCCAGGCCGCCCAGGCCGCCGCCCGCCCCATTGACGACGTGCGCGCCACCGCCGCCTACCGCCGCCGACTGGTCGGCGTTCTCACGCGCCGCGCCCTGACCCGCCTGGCCGACGGCGCGGAACGCCAGGGCTGGCCCGCCGCCCCGGCCCTGCTGTGGGGGCAGGCGGAACCCTACGGAACAGGGAATAGGGAATATGGCGTAGGGAATACGGAATACGAATCCCTAATCCTTAATCCTCAATCCCAGGTGACGGCGACCGTGAATGGCCGGCCAGTGACGGCCCCTGGCGCCAACCTGACCCTGCTGGACTGGCTGCGCGACCGCGTGGGGTTGACGGGGACGAAGGAAGGCTGCGCCGAGGGCGAGTGCGGCGCGTGTACCGTCTTCCTGGACGGCGTGGCGGTCATGGCCTGTCTCGTCCCGGCCGGGCGAGCGCACGGCGCGGAGATAGTCACCGTCGAGGGGCTGGCCGCGCCCGGCGAGTTGCACCCGGTCCAGGCCCAGTTCATCGCCAAGGGGGCGGTCCAGTGCGGCTACTGCACGCCTGGCTTCATCATGTCGGCGGCTAAGCTGCTGGAAGAACGCCCCGTGCCGACGCGCGAGCAAATCGAGACGGCGTTGACGGGCAACCTGTGCCGCTGCACCGGCTACTACAAAATCATTGAGGCCATCGAGGCGGCCAGCAGGTAGAGCGATGCCTGTCATTTGCCAGTTTGGTGGCATCATCATTGAGATGTACCACCGCGACCATCCGCCCGCCCATTTCCACGCGAAGTATGGGGAATACGAGGCGCTCTACGCGATTTCGACCCAACACCCGTTGAAGGGCCGCTTGCCACGGCGCATCCATGCGCAGGTGGTGGCGTGGGCCAGGCTACACACAGTTGAATTAGAGGCGAACTGGCAGCGCGCCCGACAGCGAGTGGAACTTCAGCGCATCGAGCCTCTGGAGTAAGTGCCAAACTAAAGGAAGGTAGAGAGTATGGAGCGCGTGACGCGCCTAATGCACGTCGTCGCCGTAGAGCCGCTGGACGGCTTCCAGGTACGTTTCACCTTTGATGACGGCGTCCAAAAGGTGATTGACCTGGACCGCTTCCTGCACGGCCCCATCTTCGAGCCGCTCCGCCAGGATCAAGCGATGTTCCGTGCGGCGACGGTGGAGAGCGGCACTATCGCCTGGAGTAACGGGGCCGACATTGACCCCAATGTCCTCTACTATGACCTGGAGCCGGATTGGGGAGACGACGAGCTTGAGATACCGCCCCGTCATACGCAACTCAATCTCTCCATGGCCGACATTCTCCAGGCCATTCACGCGTTGAGCCTGGCGGATAAAGCCATGTTGTTATCTATTCTCAGTGACGAGATTGCCGACGCAGTTGAAGGTCTCGAAACCCAGATTGAAGCCCAGCGACCGGAGCCGGCCCTGGCCGTCCGCGAAGAGGACGCGGGGTATACAGCCGAGTCACAGACCAGGGCAGAGGGGGAGCGCGATGCGAGCCATCGGGAGTAGCCTACCGCGCGGGGACGCGGTGGGGAAAGTCACGGGCACCACCCCCTATTCGGGCGACCTATCCATGCCCGGCCTGTTACACGCCGTCACCCTGTTCGCGCGACGCCCCCACGCTCGCATCCTGGCCCTCGATCTGAGCGAGGCCGGGCGCGTCCCCGGCGTCGTCTGCATCCTGACCGCCGCCGACGTGCCCCACAACCGCTTCGGGCTAAACGTCCAGGACCAGCCGGTGCTGTGCGGCCCTGGCGACGACGAGCACGCGGCGCGCGTCCGCTTCGTAGGTGACAAGGTCGCGCTGGTCGTGGCGGAGACGGTGGCAGCGGCGGAACGGGCGCGGGCGCTCATCCGCGTCGAGTACGAAGACCGACCGGTCGTGCCGAACCCCGTCGCCGCCCGCCAGCCCGGCGCGCCGGTGCTGCACGCGGCCCACCCCGACAACACTTTGCTCCACTACCGCGTGCGCAAGGGCGATGTGGCGGCGGGCTTCGCCCAGGCCGATGTGGTGGTCGAAGGCGAGTACAGCGTGGGCGGCCAGGAGCACGCCTTCCTGCAACCCGAGGCCGGGCTGGCCTGGATGGACGAGGAGGGCCGCGTGGCCGTCGCCTGCGCGGGGCAGTGGGCGCACGAGGAACAGGAGCAAATCGCCCACGCGCTGAAGCTGCCCGACGAACGGGTGCGCGTGATACACCCAGCCATCGGCGGCGCGTTTGGCGGCCGCGAGGACATCTCGGTCCAGATTGTGCTGGCGCTGGCCGCGCAGAAGACAGGGCGGCCGGTCAAGATGGTCTGGACGCGCGAGGAGTCCATCATCGGCCACCACAAGCGGCATCCCATGACCTACCGCTGCCGCACGGGCGCGACACGCGACGGCCGCGTGGTGGCCGCCGAGGTCGAACTGGTGTCCGACTGCGGCGCGTATGCCTCCACCAGCACCAAGGTCCTGGGCAACGCGACCATCATGGCCGTCGGCCCCTACGACATCCCCCACGTCAGCATTGACGCCTACACCGTCTACACCAACAACGTACCGTCCGGCGCGTTCCGAGGCTTCGGCGCGCCCCAGTCTCACTTCGCCGCCGAGAGCCAGATGAACAAGCTAGCCGAGGCGCTGGGTATGGACCCCGTCGAGTTGCGGCTCAAGAATGCCCTGCGCGATGGCTCGCTCCAGGTGACCCAGGCGCCCATACCGGATGGCGTCTCGATGGACCAGGTGATTGAGCAGTGCGCGGAGGGCATGGGCTGGCGGCGGACGGCGCGCGGCTGGCAGCGGCCCGAAGCTGAACAGCCGGATGCGCCCTGGCTGCGGCGGGGCATCGGCTTCGCCGCCGCGTTCAAGAACATCGGCTTCTCGTTCGGCTACCGC
>JBDHSK010000103.1:0-2927 GCA_039808025.1 Sphingomonadaceae bacterium
GCTAGGATGCCCCTTTGGTTCTTACCCGACCGGGCCTTCGAGGGTCGGTATCGGGCCGCTGCGGGTGATGCGGAACCGCGGGGTGCTGTCGTTGATCCGCTCGGGAGCGGTCGAACCGTACGGGGCGAGCCGGCCGTCCGCGGTGACGATGTGCTCGCCGTAGCGCGCGCCGACCGCGATCAGGACGGTGCCGTCGACGTCGGCCGGAGGCCAGCGCACCGAGTTGAGGTGTCCGGTCACGTCGAGGAAGCCGCCTTCGGCGACCTTGGGGACGGCGCGGATGTAGCCGGAGGCGTGGCAGGCTCCGTCGGTCTCGATGACGAGGCGCTGGCGGATGATCCCGGCAACGATGAGCGATCCGCCGGCCAGCACGTGGACGCCGCCGTGTGCTGCGCCGAGTAGCCGGGTAGGTCCGGTGACGCGCAAGAGCGTGTGCTGGTCGTCGTAGAGGATCAGCTCGTCGCCGGTATTGCGGATGCGCTCGGTCATGCCCTCTCCACGGTAGCCCGCCCGGCCGACGTTCACAGTCGACGTGCTGGCTCGACTCGTTGAGCGTCTCTGCGTGGTGCGTTGCCGGCGAACGGCTCACCGACCGACTGAGCACGGCGCAGCGCAGCAGAGGCGGCGCGGTACTCGGCCGCCTGCTGGGCCTTGGTGATGTCCTTCGGGTTGCCCAGCGGCGCAGACCCGTGGACGCCGTAGCGGTGCCGGTACAAGGCGATGGTTGTCGCATGAGCCAGCCACGCGGCGCGTGCACGCCCGGCGGCGGGAGCGCGGCCGATGCGCTTCGTCCAGCCCTCTCCTGCGTCGAGTGCGTGATGGAGGGCACGACGCGCGGCGGCTTCGATGAGTCGCTGGCGTTCGGTGAGCGCGGCCTGCATGTCGTCCGGGATCGGCTCGGCAGGTGTCGGGATGAGCCCACCGACTCGCCGCGGGCGGGTACGTCCGCCAGCCAGGCTGGTCGTGGCGTGGTCGATCCGCTTGGCGAGCACGGCGGCCGGGTCGGCCTGGTCCTCGCCGGGTGCGATCATCGGGGCCAGGGCGGTGAGGGTCGTGGTGACGTCGTGCCCAGCTGCTTCGTGTCGTGCGAGGGCGCCTTCGAGGTGCTCGTAGTAGGGGCTGGTGAACACGTCGTCCGCGACGTTCTCGGCGAAGGGTGCGACATCGAGGAGCGCGGCCCAGCGGTCGGTCTGTGCTTCGTGGGCGAGCAGGTCGTACTCGGCCAGCAGCACCGGTAGCGAGGCGTGCCGGTCGACCTCGAGCTTGAGCGTCTCGGTGGCGGCCAGGTCGGCGTCGCTGCGTGCGAGCACTCGTGTCAGTTGCTCGATCCGGGTCATCTCGTCGGGCTGGTCGAGGTGAGGCTCGACCTCGTGTGGGTCGGGCTGGATGACATAGGCATGGTTGCTCAGCCGCCCGCGGGTGAGCGCGACGTAGAGCAGTTCGCGTGCGGCCTTCAACGGGTCGATCAGCGCGTGCACGCTGTCCACCGTCATGCCCTGCGCTCTGTGGACAGTGGAGGCGTAGCCGAGCTCCACCTCCTCGCTCACATACGAGGCGGGCAGCACGAGGGCCTTGCCGTGTGGGCGGTCGCTCTTGCCGAGTCGCCGTACCGCGAGTGACCCGTCCTCGAAGCGTCGATTGACCTGCCAGCGATCGCCGTTCTTGACCCACGACCACCCGGTCGAGAGGCGGCGCTCGTTGCGGCGGGTCACGACCAGATCACCAACCCCTGCGGCGGTGCCGTCGTGAAGACGCACGCCATTGGCCTCGACACGACCTGCCTCAACCAAATCGGTGCGGGCGCGCTGGTTCAGTTCCGCGACCGCCTCGCCGTTTCCGGCGATCATCAGTGTGCGACACCCTGCTTCGCGGTCGGTCTGCCAGGCGTCGTAGAGCGCATCCAGCATCGCGTCGAGTCCGCCGTCGTGCAGCCGGCCGTGTTCCTCGTAGGTTTCCAGAACGCTCGCCGTGCCGTGTCGGAGGGCGAGGCTGGCGGTCTTCTCCCACGTGTTGGCGAACCGGCGCACGTCGGTCAGCTCCGGGACACCGCGCCGATGACGGGTGAGCATCCCGAACGCCCCGCCCGTCTCTACGGCGCTGAGTTGCGCCCAATCGCCGATGAGCACGACCTTGGCCCCGACCTCGGCGGCATGAGCGGTGATGCGATCCAACGCCAGCGTCCCGGCCAGCGAGGCTTCATCGACGAGCACGAGCTGACCGGGCTGGAGGTTCCAACGCCCCTTGCGGTGCTCGTAGAGGAACTTCGCGGTGTTCTCGGCCCGCACATCCAAGCTCTCACCGAGGACTTCGGCGGCCACCGCGGACGGGGCCAGACCGATCACCGACTCCTTGCCGCGCGCGGCGGTCCATGCCCTGTGCAAGGCACGCAGCGCGGTCGTCTTGCCCGCCCCGGCCGGGCCGACCAGCAGATCGAGCGTCAGCCCGGAACGCGCGATCGCCGTGATCGCGGTGGCCTGATCCGGCTCCAGCCGGACTCCGCTGATCTTGCGCGAGGCATGTCGGGCCACGAGTCGGGCAGACAGCGACGGCGCGCCCTCGGCGGCGGCGTGGCCCAGGAGCCGGGTCTCGGCGTCCAGAATGTCCTGACTCGAATAGGAGATCTGGTCGGCCGGCTGGAAACGGTTGGAGCCGTCCAAGCTCGCGTAGTGATCGGGAACAGCACGGTCATACTCCGGCGTGAGCCGCAGCGATGCTCCCTCGGCCCGCTGCACGATCTGATCCAGCACCGCTGTCCGGTCTCCGGTGGTGGCGAACCGTACGCCCATGAACTGCCGCATCGCCTCGGCATGCAGGTTCAACCGGCCCCAGGTCGCCCGGCGGTTGCCGACCTCCATCAGCACGACCGTCGCGATGTCCTCGACCTGCTCCAGACCCACGTCGTCCGCGCGCAACCGCGCCTGCGTGGA
>JBDHSK010000104.1:0-2895 GCA_039808025.1 Sphingomonadaceae bacterium
CCGACATCCCAAAATGCGCGACACTATCTGAAGAAATCAACTAGCCGTTCGCTCAACTCTGGACTTGCCTTTGAAGCGGGCCGCTGTATGCATGCTCGCATCATGAAAGTGATCAGCCGCAAAGGGCCGGCTCTTGTCCAATGGGTCCCGGGAAGGCTTGCCGGCATGGGGTGCTGCTTGGTGGCGACAGCTGTTCTGGCAGGGGGACTGCTGCCAATGCTCGGAAGTGAACCTCCGGCTTCCCCGAGGGCTGCAGCGAATCACCGCTCCCAGCCCGTGCGGGTTCAAATCGGATCGCTGAAAGGTTTCAAGACCACTCAAGGGCTTGCGGTTCAATGGGAAACAACGCTTGAAATCGGCGCTCTCTTCTTCGAATTGGAACGAGAGGTCGCCGGCAAATGGAGACCCGTCGCGGATGCAGGGGTTCCTGCACTGAACAACACGGTCGGCGGACGATACCGGGTTCTTGACCAGGAAGCTGGAAGTGACATCCAGCCGACCTATCGCGTGGTGGCCACAGTGAACGACGGACAACGGATCGAATCGACGCCCGCAACCATCAAATCCGCAGCCCAACTTCCTCATGGCGAGACTCCCCAACTCGCCGAACCCCGCCCGCAAAAACGCCCGCTGGTCGAGACCCCAACCAGCGCCGCCCGCCCCGCGTCCCCCATCGACCTCACGACGGGATCGGCCCGCGTTAAGATGATCACCCAAAGCAGCGGCATTCACTGGGTCACTGCCCAGTCGCTTGCCAACCTGCTGTCCCAAAGCTTGGCCACCGTGGAAGGCTGGATCAATGCGGGACAAATCGCGATCTCCAACCAAGGCCTCCCGGTTACCTACATCCCGGCGGTGGGGATTAACGACACCTTGGACGACGTGGCCAATGGGTTTTACTTTTATGCGGAGTCCCACCGGGATAACTACTCCTACGCGAACGTCTATTGGTTGCAGGCCGGGGCCAACGCGTGGACGACGGTGAGCGGAGGAAATCCGGCAACAACGACCAGCAATTCCTATGTGGAATCGTACCGGCGAAACTCGGATTCCCTCTATATCAACACCCTCGTGACTGACCCGGAGGCTGATTGCTGGATGATGCAGGGATTGTTCGCCGGGCATCCAACGTATGGCACCACCACCTACACGATTAACATCAACCATTTGGTGAAATCGCCGATTCTCAACGCCGTGCTCACTTTGAATCTCTATGGCGGAAGCGAGACGACCCATTCGGTTCAATTCACACTGAACGGCACCGTGCTGGGGACCACCAACTGGACCGGCCGAACGCCAAAATCAGTGCCGTACTCCATGCTGTCGAACAAGTTGAATGAAGGTAACAACACCCTCGTCATCACGGCCAGCCTCCTCCCCGGAGTTACCGTGAGCCAGGTTTACGTCGACTCGATTCAGCTGGACTACCCCCGGACTTACTACGCCGCCTCGGGCCTGCTGGAGGCGGGGGCCAACTCCAACGCCAAGGTGACAGTGAGTGGCATCGATCCCACTTACCTGCAAGCGTTCGAGGTCACAAATCCCCGCATCCCCAAGTCGCTCACCAACTTTAAGGTCGGCCCCGGCTCAACTATCACACACAACACCTCATCGGGGACCGCGCGGTACGCTTATGTGCAGTACGACCTCGGCCTGGTGCCGGTGCCAACCCTGAGCATACGCTATCCGACGACACTGTCGTCCGCCGCCAATCGTGGAACATACACGGTGATTTCCCCGGCCTCGCTGGCCAGTGGAGCAGCAGCGCTCGCAGCCTATCGGGCGGACCGACTGCGGACAAAGGTCGTCATGCTGGAGGATGTCTACGACGAGTTTAATTATGGTTTGCAGAATCCGCACGCGATTCAGACCTTCATCAAGACGGCGTATGCTTCCTGGGCCTCCCCCCCTCGCTATGTGGCACTGTTTGGCGATGGAACCTACGACTACCGAAATCTTCAAGGGGCGGGCGATAATCTGGTCCCGCCGCTGATGGTCAATACCATTTACGGATTATTCAGTTCGGACAGCCTCTACGGCAACGTGAAGGATGACGGATTGCCGCGGGTCGCCATCGGGCGTATTCCAGTCACGACTTTGGCCGAGGCCGCGGCCGTCGCCGCGAAGGTGGAGAGCTACGAGTCCAAGTCCTTCCCCGGGCCCCTCAAGGCTCTGCTGATTGCCGACCGGCCCGATTCGGCCGGCGACTTTGTGGCCGGCATCAACAGCGTTGCGGGCTACCTTGCCCCGACCTATTCGAGCCAGTTGGTCTACCCCGAACCGTATCCCGTCGGCGGCAGCCCGCCGCCGATTGATGTCGCGAGCATGCGAAGCCAGATTCAGTCGGCGCTCAACGACGGGGTAGACATCGTCAATTACATCGGTCACGGGGCGGTGGACCGATTCGGGGAACTCGGGTATATCGCATTATCCGACTATCTCCTCCCTCCGGTCACGGTCCAGCCACCCCTAGCCAACAGCGCCCGACTCCCGATTGTGCTGGCCATGACCTGCGTGGCCGGACAGTACTCAGTTCCGGGTTATGACTGTCTTGCCGAGGTTTTATTGACGCAAAGTGACACCGGCGGCATCGCCACCATCGCACCCACCGGCTTGTCGCAAGACGAGGATGCCCAGTGGATCAACCGGCGGCTGATGGAGCTTTTTTCCCGGCACACCTCCGGACGGCTTGGGGATTTTGTGATGCAGTCGTTTTCGCTGTACACCACCCTTGGGGCCCACACCACGCCACTTTGGATCTACAACTTGATCGGTGATCCCGCGATGCCGGTGCTGGCCGAGACACCTTGAATGGCTGCAACGGGAGGCCGGCAAAAACTAAGTGCAGACGCAGTGAGGAGCCAATCGTCCGGTCGGAAGTCGGTGGAGGCGATG
>JBDHSK010000105.1:0-2890 GCA_039808025.1 Sphingomonadaceae bacterium
TAATTGGTGGTATCGCCTAAAAACGCCGCTATAATTAATAATACAATTACTACCCACAAGTTAAGCGCCCCTTGTGCGGCAAACATACCAATAGCAAATAATAAGGAGTCGCCAGGTAGTAAAGGCATAATTACCAAACCTGTTTCTACAAAAATAATGGCAAATAAAATTCCATATACCAAGGTAGGATAAAGGGTAATAAATTCGCTTAAATGTTTATCAATATGTAATATAAAATCAATTAAATTCACCATAAGTATAAGATTATTAAATTAAAAAAATAAGTCGGGTTTAATTTCCAACTTCTTCTAAGTAGGCTAAAATTCCGCCTTTTAAATTGTATAAATTAGTAAAGCCATGTTGACTTTCTAAAGCCGAAATAACAGTGGCGCTTCGCTTACCACTACGGCAATGTACTACCACTTGCTTATCTTTACTTATCTTATCTATGTTGTCCATTACTTCGCCCATTGGTATTAATTGGGCTTTAATATTCACCTCATCATACTCGTATTCTTCTCTAACATCAATTAATTGAAAATCTTTTTTTTCGTCTATTAATTTCTTTAACTCTAAGGCTGTTATTTCTTTCATAATTATTTTTTTAATTTATTAAAATATGTTTTCTTTAGTTCCCTCGGGTAAGTAATTAAAAAATGTATCACCTCTCAATCCAATTCTTAACGTTTCTAAAGGTATCACATCATCAATGCCAATGTTACCTACATTTACATTAGCTCCAAATAAGTTGATAAAATACACTTGTTGCGATTTTTGAGGTGTTTCCCAAATTATATCATCTACATTTATTTTACTTGTAATGCGTGTAATTAACATGCTATGAGCACTTCCGTTTTTATGAAAAATACCCACATTACCACTTTCGCGCGCCTCGGCAATTACTTTAAATGAGCCAGCTTCTAATTCAGCTTTCATCATGCTTATCCATTTTGCGGGATGAATAATGATGCCTTCTTCTTTAGAGCCTACTTCGGATAAAACCGTATAGTTTTTAGATAAAATATTGATGTATTTGCATTTACTTTCGTGAGACATGGTAATACTTCCATCCGACACTTCGGCTGTATCTAATCCGTACGAGTCAATAAATTTTTGGTAATCGTCAAATTTTCCACGTGCCATAAAAGCTTCAAATAAAGTTCCACCTACATAGGTTTTAATACCTGCTTTTTGATATAACTTAATTTTTTCTTTTACGTTTTTTGAGATAACCGATGTACCAAAACCAAGTTTCACAAAATCTACATAATCAGCATAAGTATCTACAAAATTTTCGGCATGTTTTAATGAAATACCTTTATCCATTACCATGGTTAAACCTTTTTGGCGTGGTTTATCAGTTCGGGTTGGTAAATGAGGTAAGTTTACATTATAAGTTGGCATATATTCAATTTTATATTAAATAATTTATTTTTTAAATGATTGTATTAATTGCATAACCGTATTATCATTTACCAAAGCTGGTATATACTCTAATAATTCAGCATGTTTTTCATAATTTAGTTCGAGGGCATTTTCTAAAAACAACAAGCCTTCTTGGCGTTTTCCTAATTCAAACTGTAAGCCACTCATGCGATAATATAATGGCGACACATCAGGATGTTTCTGAATACCTTCAGAAAGTATTCTCTCACAATCTTTATAATATCCGCCTTCGTATAGCAGCTTAGCATAATCTAAATAAATATCAAAATCCTCGTAACCAAGTTCTAATACGCGTAGGTAAGCCGAAGCAGCCTCTTCTAAAAATCCTAACTTGTGTTGAATTTCGCCAAACACATACCAATACTCGGGCATATTAGGATTTATTTCAATAGCTTTTTTTACATAGTGAAGGCTTTCGGTAATTCTATTTTGATAATCTAACACAATACCCACACCTAACCAAGCATCGGCATAAGCAGGTTCAATTTTTAAAGCTCTATTATAATTTACCAATGCTTCATCATACTGATTCATGTTTTCGTAACACTCGCCAATGTAGTAATAGGTATTAGCATCAGGCTCTTCATATTTAAAGGTTTCTTTATATACTTCTACAGCCTCTGCAAATCGTTCTAATTGCGCTAAAGAATTGGCTTTATTAAAATAAGCCGATGAAAAATCTTCTTTAATAGCTAAGGCATAATCATACGCATCAATTGCTTTTTCATATAAACTCAAGCGATTATAACTAATCCCTAAATTAAACCAAGCAAAATGATTATACGGTTTGTTGTCTATATAATTTTCATAAAACGAAATAGCTTCTTCGCTTCGTCCTGTCATTTCAAAACACATCGATAATTCGTTAAGCGCCATCTCGTTATTAGGATTTACCTTAATCGCTTTTTTTAAATAAAACAATGCATCATCTGCTTTTTCATCATTTAAAAATTCAATACCTATGGCTACATACACCTCATCTTTATAATCCGATAATGGTAAAGCTTTTTTATAATTTTCAATGGCTGGCTCACTTAATCCCATTTGGCTATAAATATAACCACGGGTCATATACAACTCGCTATTACTAGATTCTACCAACTCAACCTCGTTTAATAACGCCAAAGCTTCTTGCGTTTTATGTTGTGATGACAGGTATTGTGCCTGCTTAATTTTTATACCCGCTGAATATGGATAATGGTTTAAGGCAAAATCGAGTGCTTTTCTAGCCATCTCGAGGTTAAACCATTGCATGTAATAATCAATAATCTCTTCCAACTCGTCGGCATCAAAAAAATAATGGTTTCCAGTAGCCACCATTTCTTCAAAACGCTTCAAACAATTTTCAAAATCTTGGTTATTTAATCCTTCTCCGTCAAATTCGCTCATACTACTTAATTACAATTTTCAATAAACCACAAATTTAAGATTTTAAAAGAGACTT
>JBDHSK010000106.1:0-2889 GCA_039808025.1 Sphingomonadaceae bacterium
CCGCTGCTGCTCGGGCTCCAGAGTCGGCCGAGCCGGCGGCGAGAGGACGTCGTAGGCGAGGTCCTTGGTGCGGTCGCGGGACATGGCCTTGGCCATGGTCCGGATGGCGTCCTTGAGGGTCGGGTCTTTTGCGACCTCGGCAAAGTCGCAAACGAGGTGCGTCTCGCCCTTGGAGCGTGAGGCCGCGACGTAGGCGAGGTGCTTGTCGAGCATGTGCGACCCGAGGAGCACGTGCACAGTCTCCCTGGTACTTCCCTGGCTCTTGTGGACCGTGGCCGAATATCCGAGGCGGCAGTGCTCCGCCCCGTAGGCATCGAGCGGAATATCCACCCGGCGGCCGTGCTTATCGAGCTCGACCGTGATGCGCTTTCCGCCGTGCTCGTCGAAACTCACGACGGTGCCCATGAAGCCGTTCTCGACCCCGAGCTTCACGTCCCGCTTCGTGAGGAGCACGCGGTCCCCCTCATGGAATTCCCGCCGGCCGATTTTCATCGACTGCTCGCCGAGCTGCCCGGCCGTGAGGCGCTCCTTCTGGCAAAGCTCGTTCAAGGCGTCCACCTCGCAATTGAGCGGGGCCAGGATGAACGTCTCCTTGGCGTGCTCCCGCATATGGCCCTTCCCGGCCTTCCAGAGTTCGACGAGCCTGAGAATCGCCTCGTCCCGCGTCGTGGTCACGTGGAGCTGGTCGTGGGCGGCGTACGTGAGGAGGGCCTCCTTCGCCTCGCCCCGCGAGAATTGATGCACGGTTTCCCGCCGCCAAGCTTCACGCTGGCGGTGGATTTCCGACAATTCCGCGACACGCTCCGGATTTCGCTCGCACATCGAGCCGAAGGGCCCGCCGCGGCCAATTGCCTGAATTTGGCCCTGATCCCCGGCGGCAACGAGCTTCGCCCCGGCCCGCTCCACGTGGTCGACGAGCTCGGCGAGGGCCTTGGTCGGCACCATCCCCGCCTCGTCGAGGACGACGATGTGGCTCGAGGTGAGGGTAAGCCGCCCATGCCGAAGACGCATGAGCGTCATCGCCAGGGTATCGCTCTTGATCCCGGAGGATTCCTGGAGGGCGTCCTTCGCCACTCCCGCAACGGCGCAGCCGATGACCGAATATCCGGAGAGTTCCCAGGCCATGCGGCAGGCCCCGAGAATGGTGCTCTTGGTCGTCCCGGCCTTGCCCTTGAGGCAGGCGACGAGCCCGTCGTCGGCGGTGAGCTTGGCGATGGCGCGGGCCTGCTCGACGGTGAGCTTCTTACCCTCGGCGGCAAGCTTGTCCCTGGTCTGGAGGATAACGGTCTTCACGGTCGAGATATTCACCGCGGCCGACCCGTGATTCATCCGCTCGACGGACTGAAGGAGCCGCTTTTCCTCGAGGAGAATCTCCTTCGTCGTGAACCGCTCCTCGCTCCGCTCCCGCCAGGCTCCCCGCCTCTCGCTCTTGGCCTCGGTGACGAGGCTCCCGAGCGGCACGAGCTCCCGGTCGGCGAGCTTCTGATGGACGAGCTCCTGGACGTCACGCCCGCTCAAGCCCCGCCCTTGGGCCTCCTGGGCGACGATTTCCGTGAGGTCCCGCTCGTTCCAGTGCGAGTGCTGCTCGGAAAGCTTCGCGACCGCGGTCTGGAAAACCTCTTCCTTGAGGGCCGCCTTCTCGCGGGGGGTGAGTTTATTGCTGGCGCGGAGTGACTCCTCGACGAAATTGGCATCGAGACCGAGCTCGCGGGCGATGCTCCTGGTCTCCTCGAAGATTTCCGCCCGGGACCGCTCTCTCTTGGCTCGCCTGGTCTCCAGGTTGATGAGCTCGGCCATGCGGCCGCTCGTGGCCTTGAGAATCTCATCCTCGCTCAAGCCCCCGAGGCGAGCGAGCGTCTTGCACTTCTCGAAGATGGCCTCCAAAATCTCGGCCCGCCGGGTCGAGGTCCTCTCGCAGAGCTCCACGGGGACGCTCTTGATGCGGAAGCAGGCCTTGTCCCGCTCGAGCTCGAAGCCGAGATTTCTGAGACCATCGGCGAGCGAGGCCCGGAAAATCGCCCCCCCGGCCATCATGTGGTGATAGAACCCGGTCGGGTCGATGGCGGTGGTTCGCCCGTCGTCGTGCCGCGTGACGTTCGGGCAAACCGCGTGAACATGCCATTGAACGTCCCCAGCCCTCGAACTGGAATGGGGGAAGAGTCCCCACATGAGGGGGACACGCTCGATGCGCTGGCCCTGGGCCCCGACGCGGGCGAGGCCCGCCTGGGCCTGGATGTAGTCGAGGCCGTCGCGTACTGCCCGGTCCATCACCCGTTCCATGGCCTCCCGAAGTCCGAGGCTGGCCATGGCCCAGGCCACACTGACGCTCTTCGGGGCGGAGAAGCAGAGGTCCGTCCCGTGGGCCCGCTTCTCGGACCCGGCGTTCCTCACGAGGGGATCCGTGGGGTCGTGGGGGTCGAACCCCTCGCAGAGACGCGAGAGGTGCGCGGCCTCGACCACTCCCCCAAGGCCGAACTCGCGGGCACCGGCCCCATACCAAATGCCCGGGGGCTCGAGGCCCTTCTCATCGATGTAGTAGCCGGTGGCGGTGCTCGCGAGGCTCAGGTAATACCCGGCCTGGCCTGACGCGAGCGGAGCAACGGTAAGCAAAGGAAGACACCTCGTACTTCGTGGACAAGCTGCGCGCGGAGGGTGATAAAACGGCGGCCACGAATCGCGAAAGAGACTTTCTGCACGGCGTTTTTCTCTATGATAACGGTCATGTCAACACGTAGAATATAATTGATTTATTAGGGGTAATATCCCGGGTAATTCCGCCGAATATCCCCCCGTGCCCGGAAATTGGGGGATACTCGAAGCCGCCGCCGGCCAAGAGCTTGCGGCGAGCCGCCCCGGATGGCGGTGATCGAGGAGCACGCAACACGAGCG
>JBDHSK010000107.1:0-2864 GCA_039808025.1 Sphingomonadaceae bacterium
ACGTTCGAGCCGGGCGGCAGCGTGGGCAGAATCTCCGCGCTGCGATAGGTGAAGTAGGCCAGCGCGGAGGTCAGCGCCAGGGTGAGCAGGACGAAGAGCAGCGGCAAGTCGGCTTACTCGACGCGCACGCTGTACTTAGACTTCTGCGTCGTGACCGGGGCCGCGCCCGACACGACGAGGACGGCCTCGTTGTAATCGCGGCCCAGGCCGGCGACCTCGACCCGCGCCTTGCCATCCGACCCCACCGGAATCTGCCTGACCTGCGGCCCGTCCTGGCGCACCTCAATGAGCTGGAGCAGGTAACGCTGCGGCAGCGCCATGTTTGTCCGCACCCAGCCCTCGGACTTCCAGCCGCCGTCGCCGGCCTCGAAGCCCTCGCGGTAGTTCAGTTCGGGGATGCGCACGTTGTCCAGGGCGAAGTTGTTGTGGCTCACCGCGTCGTCGGTAATCATCTGGAAGCGGACCAGAACCTTCTTGCCGGCGTAGGGCGTCAGGTCGCCCGTCTCCTCGCCCCACTGGGGAGAGTCCTCCTGTACGCTGTCGCCCGTGAAGGCCCAGCCGTAGGACGCGCCGATGGGGTTGCTATCGGTGGAGGACGTCGTCTTGAGCGTATCCCAGGTCTTGCCGCCGTCGGTCGAGACCTCGACGTAGCCGTAGTCGTAGTCCTTCTCGATGTTATACCAGGCCGAGAACTGGAGGGTGGCCTTCTGGAGCTTCGTCAGGTCGAACTCGCGGACGAGGTTTGTCGTCATCACGTCGCCCCGGTTCGACCACATGACGTACTGCCCCTCCCGCGCCATCGTCGGGATGAGTTGGACGGTGGTCGCGCCCTCGAACTGGAGCGTCATAGGGGCGCAGCCCGTCAGCCGGATGTACTCCGCGCCATACTGGCTACTCTCGCCCTCCCGCGACTGGCCCTTGTCGGTCAGGGTCGCCTGCGGCTTGATGCGCAGCTCGTTAGTGCGGAGGTCAATGTCGGGGTAGCCGTAGCGGCCATTGCCGGCCTTCGTGTCGTCCAGGTAGTTGGCGATGACCCAGTCCTTGAACACGTCCTCGAAGGTCAGACCGGGCTGGTCCTTCTTGAGCACATTCTCGTAGCCCTGGACGCCGTGGGCCTTCTCGGCCACCAGGTCGTGGATGAACTTCTCGCCAAAGCGGTCGTAGGTGTAGCTGGCGAAGAGATAGCCCGCGCCGTAGTGCGGCCCCGACTGCTCGTAGTCCGGCCAGGTGGTAAGCTGGATGTTCGGCTGGGCCGTGAAGGCGCGGGCGAAGCGGAAGCCCCCGTAGCCGGTCAGACGCGCCGCCAGTTCGGATAGCCCCTCATTAATCCAGCTTGTCTCACTGGGGTCGTAGTTGTGGTGGACCATGTGCTGGAACTCGTGAGCGATGGTCCCCTCGTAGCCCGCCGTCCCCACCGGGTAGCTATCCACGTTGACGTAGAACATCTCGGCCTGGTTGCTATAGGGGTTGATGGCCGTCGGGTAGGTGTCGGCGCTGGAGAAGTAGCCGCCGACATCGGGTATCTTACCGTTGAGGACGTGGAGGTGCTTGTCGCCGTCAATGCCCGGGCTAGGCTCCTCGCCAAACAGTTGGCGGACCGTGGGGTAGATTTTCTGGGTGAAGATGTCGGCCGAGCGGTGGATGGCGTCGTCGCTGATGTTGACGCCGTCCTCGACCCACATATAGACCACGTCCGTCGAATAGCGCAGCGTGGCGACGGTTTCGTAGTAGCGGTTCTTGGACTGCTCGCCCACCCAGAAGGTCTTGCGGTCCCCTACCTTGTACGTCTCAGGCGCGCGGTTGAGGGTGCGCGGAATCGGGCCGGGCACTTTCTTGAGTTGCTCGGTCAACTGGTAGAGGTCGCGGCTGGGCGGCTCGGCCTGGAGACGCTGAACAATGTCAGGCTCCGGCGTGGCCGAACCGGAGGGCGCGTTGGCCTGGCCCGCGCCGCTGCCTGGAGACGCGGCGGGTGGCGGCACAGTCGGGGGGGGGCTGGCCGGGGCTGAGGTCGCGCCAGCAGTCGGCGCGGTCGTGGGCATGGCGCGCGGGGTCGCCGTCGCGCTGGTCGGCGGCCGGGACGGCGTCGCCTGGGGGGCCGCCGTGGGAGCCGTGGTAGCGGAGGGGCGCGGGGTAGGCGGCGCGCCTAGAATGGCGGTGCGCACGGCCGGCGCGCTATACCAGATGGCTACGGGAACCAGGCACACAACACAGGCAAGCAAAACTCCAATAATGGCGACAACTATAATCGTCCGTCGACTCACGCGCTTCTCCTCAACATAACTGTCTCATGCTGCTCTATGGCACACAGGCTTTGACTGTCATGCTGAGCGAAGCGAAGCATCTCGCTTGAGTGAGGCGAGACCCTTCGCCTTCGGCTCAGGGTGACAGACGACAAGAAATTTTGTATTTCAGACTCACGGGCCGCCGGGCCGGCCCTCATTGAAGTCGGACGTCGTCGCGCCGAGCGTCACCGTCACGTCCTCTTCCTTCCCGTCCCTCACGACGTGCAGCTTGACCTTGTCGCCAGGCTTGCGCGCCGTGAGCAGGCTGGTCAGGCTGTGGGTGGCGTCCACGCTGGTCCCCTCGACGGCCAGGATGATGTCGCCGTCGAAGAGGCCGGCCTGATAGGCCGGGCTGGCCGGTACGACCCGCTCGATGACCACGCCCGCCGTCTGCTGGAGGCCCCGCGCCTTGGCGACCTCGTCGGTCACGGGTGACACCTGGACGCCGAGGTACGGCCGCTGGGCCGGGGCGATGTTGGTGGTGGGCTGCGAGGTGGCCGACGCCGCGCCGCCGCCACTCGCCGCGCCGGGGCGAGCGGTCGCCGCCGGGCGAGTCGCGCTGGGTGTCGCGCCGGGGGGTGG
>JBDHSK010000108.1:0-2856 GCA_039808025.1 Sphingomonadaceae bacterium
CGAAGCGGCCCGACTTTTACGCCCGTGGTGTGCTGCCATTCGAGGCCGCGACGCCGGCCGCCGCGTGAGGGGGAAGACATGAGAGGATACGACGCTATCAAGGCACTGAAGAAGCGCCACAAATACCGGAAGGTTACAGACCTGCTTGTGATGGCAAACCAGAATGACCCGTTCTACGCTGGCTCAGAGGGGCAACGGGCAAAAGCTGAGTGGTTCGCCGATTTGTGGCGTCAGTTTGGCTACAGCTCAGGCGTACACCTACGCCGCGTCCACTATCAGCTAGTGAGTCAGCGTAACCCACGAAAACATGATGGCATGGGGTACGAAAACACTGAAGGGTGTTGGGATTATCTTCAAGAGGCCGGGCGTATGGCTCGCTATCTTGAATTGGTGGACGCGGAGGCCTTTGAGGACCACCGCAACCCCGACCCCCAGATTTACGCCGCGAATGCCGTTTATCGGGCTGAGCCTGGCTTTGACGTGTCGAGCCTGTGGTGGTACTTGCCCGTCATCAAAACGGACCTTGACGAGTCGGTCTCGCTGAACCTGCCCAGCCCCCATGTCACCGGCTACGACTATAGGCCCGCTGACCAGCCCTATCATATCGAGCTATGGGTAGAGAAGAGCACGATGGACGACGTATTACTGCCCCTGGCCCAACGGCTGAATATCAACCTGGTGACCAGTCTAGGCTTTCAGTCAATCACGAGTGTTGTCAATATGCTGAAGCGTATCAAGGCCGGCGGCAAGCCTGCGCGTATTTTTTACATCTCTGACTTTGACCCCGCAGGTGACAGAATGCCTGTCCAGGTTGCCCGTCAAGTCGAATTCTGGCTCTCAGAATACGCGCCAGACTGTGACATCAAGCTTACCCCGTTGGCGTTGACGCTGGACCAGGTCCAGACGCATCAACTGCCCCGCATTCCAGTTAAGGATACCGACCGACGGAAGGCTGGTTTTGAGGAACGCTATGGGGAAGGGCAAGTCGAACTAGACGCGCTGGAAGCGTTGTACCCTGGCACCCTCGCCCAAATTGTACGGCAAGCCGTAATACCTTATCGGGACGCCCGATTATCCGCACGGCTGGAAGAGACGCGAAGCGAGGCAGAGGCGGAAGTTGAGGAGGCATGGCAGGAAGCGACGGGCGATATAGAGACCGAACTAGAAGTGATAGGCGACGAGGCCCGCGCCATCCTCGCCCGCTATCAGAGCCGATTGACCGAGCTGGCCGCTGAGCTGGACACCGACTTAGCCCCCCTACGCGAACGGCTTGAAATAGCACGGCAAGCCGTACAAAAAGCCGCCGATGAACTAGAGGTTGACCTACCAGAGCGACCAGAGGCCGAAGTTTACCCACCCAGTGAGGACGGCTGGCTATTCGATGCCGGGCGTGAGTATATGGACCAGTTAGCAGTATACAAGGCGCGACAGGCACGCGACGACCAAGCCGCCGCGTGAACGAGCAACCGCCGCCTGGCCGCCCGGCTGGGTGACGCGGCGTAGCAAAAGATTCAACATGAAAGTGAGGACACGTGAGCAAGCAAGCGCAAGATGAAGCCCTGGCCGCCTTGCTGGGGCAGCGAATCGCCGCCCGGCGTGGTGGGCCGAAGACGCCGACGGGGAAGGCGACGGCCAGCCAGAACGCCATACAGCATGGCATAACGTCTGGCGCGCCCGTGGTGTTTAGCGCCGGTGAGACGGTCGAGGCGTGGCAGGAACACCGCGCCGCCATCGTGGGCGACCTCGCCCCGGTAGGCGCGCTAGAGACGGCCCTGGCTGAGCGCGCCGCCCTGCTGTTGTGGCGATTGAATCGAGTTTGGCGCGCTGAGACAGCCCTGATTGCTCGCCAGATTGACCGCCGCGTGAAGTTTGACCTTGACGGCATGATGGGCACGCCGACGGATGCAACGGAGCTATCCATCCCCGTGCCGAACGATGACCACGTTAGCCGATATGAGGTGCATATCAGCCGCCAGTTATGGTCAACCTTGCACGAACTCGAGGCGTGGCAGCGCCGGCGCGAGGGTGACCCGCAACCGTTGGGCAGGCTGGAAGTGAACGCGCCGGCGTTGGAAAAGTAATTTTTGCAAAACGAACCCTTTTTTTAGGGTCGGAACGATGCAACTAGGAGGTGCAAGAGTGACGACAAAGGCATACAGTAGTGCAAGCCGAACGATTGACGCGATTCGCGCCGCCCGCGCCGAATTCGAGGCAGAGCGCCGGGCAATCCAGGCGAACCCGAATTACAGCGATTCCTTCAAGCAGAAGCTAGTCGCGCAGGCCCGCGCCTATGCCGAGGGCAAAGGCTACGTGGCCGCCGCGGACGGCTGGGAGGACTACCAGAAGGGCAAGCGGGAAGCCAGGGCAGCCGTAGGCCGGGCGACGCTGGCAAGGGATGAAGGTATCAATCCCCACATGGTCATGCTCAAAACTGAGGAATTCCGCACCGCGCTGCGCACCGCACCGGGTGACGCAGCCCGTCTCAAAGTGCTTGACCGCCTGCTGGGTGAGGCACAGTACAGCCGTGAGACGCGCCGCGCCCTGAACTTGGCCGCCGCCGACTTGTTGCAATCGGGCGACTTTGCCCAGCAAGCCAGCCGCGCCCGTCAGACGCTGGCCGCCTGGACCGCCGAAGAGGACGCGCTAGTAGTCGAGGCGCAGCGTCAGGCCGAGTCCTATGAGGCAATCGAGCCAGAACTACGCCGCGTCATTCTGGACGAGGAGACGGGCATCAAAGGCCAACCGCGCTATAGTGGCATGATTAGCGAATGGCAGGCGCGCATTTTCCAAGAGTCTCATGGGTCGCTGGGCCACGTCGTTTGGCGTGACGATACCTCCGAGTACATGAAGCAAGCC
>JBDHSK010000109.1:0-2853 GCA_039808025.1 Sphingomonadaceae bacterium
ATGCGCAACTGCGAATAGGGGATGGCCCGCTTCAGCGCGGACCAGCCGCCGCCCAGCCCGAAGGCGGCCACCATCAGGCGGGTGTAGCCAAAGACCGCCTGCGCCTGGGCCAGGCCCTGGCCTTCCACCAGGCCGACCAGATCCTCGGCCGGATAGGTCTCGATGTGAACGGGAAGCGCTCCGCCACGAATGCGGGAATAGTCGAGGAGTTCCCGCACGAGATGCGACAGACGGTCGGTTTCCTGCTGCACCAGCGCCCAGTCGGTGTCGTCCGACACCGAGCGACGACCGGCCAGCGCGCGAATCGTGGTCAGGGGTGTGTGCAGATCGTGGGAGACGGCGGCCAGCAACGCATCCTTCATGCGATTGGCTTCGGCCAGCCCTTCGGCCTGCGCCGCCTGCGTCGCCAGCGCCGTGCGTTCGACGGCCAGGCGTTCGATCTCACGGGCCCGGGTCTCGGCAAGGGTGGCGCGGGCCCGCGCGATGGTGAGCAACCGCGCCGCGACCACGGCCACGATGAGAAACGACGTGAGTTCGATCAGGTCGACACCCTTGGGTACGTCGAGGGTGTCGAGCGGGAATTCGAAGTAGTAACTCAGCAGGGCGAACGCCAGCAGCGCGATGCTCACGCCCGCGGCGAAACCCAGCGTGGCGCTGGCACCGAGCACGATGAGCAGCATCATCAATGCCGCGTGCGTCTGCTCGATCTGCTCGCGTGAGGGAACCAGCAGGGCCACGAGCAGCGCCAGCGCCGCGACCCAGGCCAGCCACAATGCAAAGGCCCGCCCGCGTGATCGCGTCGACCGTTCAGCGCGCATGGCCGCCGCTCACGGCGATGTGGTGGACGATGCGGGATCCGGCCATTCGAAGCGATAGCCCACGCCGGGATCGGTGACGATGTAGCGCGGTTCGGCCGGATTGGCTTCGATCTTCCGGCGCAGATGGGTGAGATGCACGCGCAGATGGAGACTCGCATCGCCATACTCGCGGTTCCACACCGCCAGGAAGAGCTGGCGGTGCGTCATCGTACGCCCCCGCTGGGTCACGAGAACCCGCAGCAGCGTCCATTCCGTCGGAGTGAGTCGCAGCGGATGCCCGGCGCGCGTGGCCAGGCGTTGCTGCAGATCGAGTTCCACGTCGCCGAGTCGCAATCGTACGGGTGAGGTGCCGTTGCGTCGATCGGTGAAACGACGCACATGGGCCCGGATGCGGGCCACCAGCTCCGGACTGGAGAACGGTTTGGTGATGTAGTCGTCGGCACCCGCATTCAGCAGGGCCACCTTGGTGGGTTCGTCGTGCATCGCGGAGAGCACCAGCACCGGCACCTGGGTGAAAGCCCGCAACGAACGGCACAGATCGAGCCCGAGCATGTCGGGCAACCCGAGATCGAGAATGATGGCATCGAGTGCCTGACGGGAGGCCATGGCGAGGCCTTCCCGCGCCGTGGCCGCCTCACTCACGTCCGCCGCGTACTCCTGCAGCGCTTCGCGCAGGGCCCGACGGACATGCTCGTCGTCCTCGATGATCAGCAGATGCAGCCGGACATCGGTCATGGGACAGGGCGATTGACTAGTAGTCCACCGGTCGCAGATACGACTCGCCGATCCCCGACTGACTGACCAGCGCGGTGGCCGGCGGGCGGCGCTTCCAGTGCGTGCTGTTCAGACGCCGGGACACGATGGCCAACTCCTCGGCGCCGAAACCGCGTGCGCGCATGGCCTCGTCGGAATAGCCGTGCAGCAATCCGTTCAGAATCTCGTCGGCGCGGGGATAGGAAATACCGAGGTCCCCTTCGTCGGTCTGCCCCACGATGAGATCCGCGGTGGGGGCTTTGGTGACCACGATGGACGGCACTCCCAGATGCCGTGCGAGGGCCCACACCTGGGTCTTGTACAGATCGCCGATGGGATTCACCGGTGGGGAATCGTCGGCGTGCCAGGTGAAATACCCGAAGAGCCGCTCGGTCTTGTTGCCCGTGCCCAGGGGAAGGGCGCGATACCGCGCGGACAGATCGAAGAGTGCGATCATGCGCACGCGGGCCATCACGTTGCCGCGGCGTCCACCATCGGCGTCGGGCTCATTGGCGAGATACCCGTCGACAGCCGGCGAGATATCGAGCGTGCGGGATTCGATGCCCAGCGCATCGATCACGAGTTGTGCATGGTCCAGCGATTCGCTGCTCGATGTACGGTAGGGCAATCGCACGCCGATGACATTGGACGCGCCGAGCGCGCGCACGGCGAGTGCGGCCGTCACGGCGGAGTCGACTCCACCGGAGATGCCGACGACGGCTTTGCCGAAACCACGACGTGCCATCTCTTCCCGCAGAAAACCGGTGAGCCACTCCTCGGTGAGTTCGGCATCGATGGTGAGCGGCGGTGGCCCGCCATGATCACGCATGCCATGCCGGATCACCGGAAGCTGCTCCGGCAACGCCCGGATGATGGTGTTGGCCTTCTGCAGGGCTTCGGTGGGGACGGGGAATTCGCCGGTGGTGAATCCGCGTGCCTGCCGCAGGAGATCGGCGGCCTCGGGTTCGGGGCCGTCGTACGCCAGCGTCGCCGGCACGCCTTCGGTCACCCGGCGCACGTTGTCGAGCACATGGGGGAGGGCCACGCGCAGATCGCTGAGCAACGGACTGTCGGCTCGCGCGCGGACGATGTCGTCGAGATCGATCGTGAACGACACAAAACTCTCTTCCCAGACCGGCGCGCGTCCGCGCACATCCCCGCCCGGTCCCACCAGATGCGAGGTCCCGAAGAAGCGCTTGCCACCTTCGGAGCCCACGAGATTCACGAAGCTCGCGTAGACGCCATGCTCCTCGGCGATATCCCGAATGAGGCGCTCCCAGCG
>JBDHSK010000110.1:0-2840 GCA_039808025.1 Sphingomonadaceae bacterium
GAGCAGTCGGTCGACGAGATGCGCGGGGCCGAGGCCGTAGCCCTCCTGCGCGCGGATCTGCCGCCCGGCGAGGACGAGGCGCTGCGCCGGCTGGCGGCCCGCCTGGGCGAATGGCCACTGCTGCTGCGGCTGGCGAACGGCGCGCTGGTAGATCGCGTCACCCGCTCGCGAGCGTCGCTGCCGGACGCGCTGGCCCATGTCGGCAGGCTGCTCGACAAGCGCGGCCTCACCGCCTTTGACGCTAAGGACGCAAGAGAGCGCCACGAGGCCGTCGGCAAGACGCTGGCCCTGAGTCTAGATCGCCTGGATCCCAACGAGCAGGCGCGTCTGGGCGAGCTGGCCGTGTTCCCGGAGGATGTCCAAGTGCCCCTGGGCACCGTAGGGCTGTTCTGGCGCGAAACGGCGAACCTCGATGACATCGACACCGATGATTTGCTGCAGCGCCTCTTCCGCCTCTCGCTCCTCCTCCAGCTCGATCTCGACCGTCGCTTCCTCCAGCTCCACGACGTCATCCGCACTTGGCTGCGCGAGCGCCTGGGCGGCCACTTGGGCGAGGTGGACGAGGCTCTCGTCGCTGCCTTCCGATCTCGTTGCGGCGGCGAGTGGCACCAACTGGATGATCCCTACGCGCTTGCGCATCTGCCGATGCATCTGTGGTCGACCGACGAGGCTGCTTGGCACCGCCTGCTCCTCGACCCCCGCTGGATGGCGCGCCGGCTCGCGGCCGACGGCCCCGGCGTCGCCGCCCTCCTTGACGACTACCGCGATACCGACGCCGACCTCCGCCTCGTCGGCGACGCGCTACGGCTCTCGGCGCACGTGATCGGTGGCGACCCAATGCAACTGCCGGCCCAACTCTGCGGCCGCCTGGGCAATAGTCCTGCCGCGAGCCACGTTGAACTAGTCGCCGCAACTCGCGCCGCCGCTTCGCGTGGTATGCTACTGCCACGCCATCCGACCCTGATCGCCCCTGGCGGGCCGCTGATCCGTACCCTCGATGCGCACACGGATGCGGTCAACGCGGTGGCGCTGCTGCCCGACGGCAGCCGCGCCCTGTCCGGCTCTGGAGACAGAACCCTCAAGCTCTGGGATTTGGAGAGCGGCGCCGTCCTGCGCACCTTCGTAGGACACACCAACTCCGTCACCGCCGTGGCGCTGCTGCGCGACGGTCGCCGCGCCCTGTCTGCCTCTTGGGACAACACCCTCAAGCTCTGGGATCTGGAGAGCGGCGCCGTCCTGTGCACCCTTGAAGGCCACGCCAATTCGGTCACCGCCCTGACCATCCTGCCCGGCGACCGCCGTGCCCTCTTAGGCTCCTACGACGGGACGATCAAACTGTGGGACCTGGAGAACGGCGTCGTGCTTCGCACCTTAGCTGCCCATAGAAAGACGGTCACCGCAGTGATCCTCGAACTCAACGGACGCCGCGCCCTCTCAAGCTCGGATGACGGTACACTAAAGGTCTGGGACCTAGAGAGGTTCACCGTGGTACGCACCCTCAAGGCCCACAGATACAATGTGAAGGCTATGGCTATCTTGCCGGATGGTCACCGCGCCCTCTCTGGCTCCGATGACATGACACTTAAGCTGTGGGATCTGGATAGCGGCGTTTTGCTGCGCACCTACGAGGACCATCGCAGATGGCGCACCGGACCAGTCGCCGCTGTAGCCCTTTTGCCCGACGGACGCCGCGCACTCTCCTGTTTGGGGGACGCAACACTCAAGATGTGGGACCTGGAAGGTGGCGCCGTTGTGCGCACCTTCGAGGGACATGGCTCGTTAGTTTCTGCCTTGGCCATTCTGCCCGACGGACGCCGCGCACTCTCCAGCTCCTGGGACCGCACAGTCAAGCTCTGGGAGCTGGAGAGTGGTGACCTTCTGCAACGTGCCGGGGGCCATGGCGGGCCGGTTGCCACCGTGGCCCTCACGCCCGATGGCCGCTGCGCCCTCTCCGGCTCATTGGACGGGACCATCAAGCTTTGGGATCTCGAAAGCGGCGGCTCGTTACGCACCTTTGAAGTCGGCATGGCAGTTGCCGCCGCAACCTTCCTGCCCGACGGCCGGCGCGCCCTCTGCAACTCCGGACGTGGACGGTTTGCGCTCTGTGACCTCGAGAGCGGCGCCGTGCTGCGTATCTTCGAGCAGTACAGCACGGCGGTCTCGGCCCTGATCCTCTTGCCCGACGGACGCCGTGCCCTCTCCGGTTCCGATGACGGGAGCCTGACACTCTGGGACTTGGATAGCGGCGACATGTTGCGCGGCTTTTATCCCCATGGCGCTAGGGTTACCGCCTTGGCCCTCCTGCCCGGGGGTCACTATGCCCTTTCGGGCTCTTGGGACCACACCCTCAAGCTATGGGAGCTGGAGAGCGGTGCATTGCGCTGCACACTCAAGGGAGGTGGCCGGAGGATCACCACCGTAACCTCATTGCCCGACGGCCGTCGCGCCCTTTCCGGCTTCAGTAACGGGATACTCGAACTCTGGGACCTGGAGACCCGTACCGTGCTGCGCACGTTCGAAGCCGGCGGCGAAGTCGTCGCTCTTACCATTCTGCCTGACGGTCACCGCGCCCTCTCGGTATCAAAGCTCAGGCGGACCCTCTGGGATCTGGAAAGTGGCAACGTGTTGCGTTCCTATGAGGGCAGCGGCGTATGGAACGCCGTAACCCTCCTGTCTGACAGCCGCTGCGCCATATTCTTGGAAGGAAACAGGCTTGTGCTTCGGGATCTGGAACGCGGCGATGGGGTCGTAACGTGGACCGCGGATCGGCCGATCTGCTGCGCTGTTGCCGTCTCGGACCGGTTCTTCATTGCGGGCGACGAAGGCGGCTCCGTGCACTT
>JBDHSK010000111.1:0-2811 GCA_039808025.1 Sphingomonadaceae bacterium
GCGCCCCCGGGCGGCGGGGTTGTGCACCGCCGAATGGATCGGGCGGGCGCCGGCCACGGTCGTGTCGAAGGTCGTGGAGGCCGACGAAAACGACGAGAAAGATGCCGAGGTTCGTCACCGACACCTGCCAGCGGTCGTCGGAGAAGAGCCGGTTGTACTGGGCGAAGCCGACGAAGTGGTTAACCGGCAGCATCTTGGAGTTGGTCAGCGAGATCCAGATCGTCCAGGCCATCGCGAAGATGTAGATGCCGAGCGCGATCAGGTAGGCGGGCGCGAGCCCGATGTAGGGACCTATCCGGTGCTTCGGCCTTCCCGTTTCTTTGCAAGCGTTGCCATCGTTTCCCCCCGATGTTGCCGTCGCGAAGCCTCAGAGGAGGCGGTTTTCGAGGGGGGTCAGCGAGTAGCCCCCGTCGATGATCATGCACTGTCCGGTCATGTAGCTGGAGGCGTCGGAGGCGAGGAAGACGGCGGCGCCGGCAAGCTCGTCCGGCGTGCCGATGCGGTTCATCGCGGCGGGCTTGATCATGTAGCCGTAGGCCTCGTCGGGGAACTCCCGGAGGTACGGCCCGAGGATGTCGGTCATGATGAAGCCGGGCGCGATCGCGTTGACGCGGATGTCGTGGCGCGCCCACTCGTAGGCGAGGCATTTCACCAGCATGTTCACCCCGGCCTTCGAGGCGTTGTAGCAGGCCTGCGGGTTGCCGTTGGCGACGAAAGCCGAGAGCGACGACGTCACGATGATGTTGCCCGACTTGCGCGGGATCATGTGGCGGGCGGCGGCCTGGGCGGAGAAGAAGACGCCCCTGAGGTTGACGTCCATCAGCCGGTCCCACTGATCCTCGGTCATGTCCTCGGCGTTGACGTCGATGCCGATGCCGGCGTTCGCGACCATCACGTCGAGCTTGCCGAGCCGCTTCAGCGCCTCGTCGACGGCGGCATCGAGCGAGGTTCGGCTGGTGACGTCGGCGAGCATCGCGAAGGAGCCCTTGGCGCCGGCGGCGCGGAGATCCGCGGCGACGGCTTCGCCCTCCTCGAGCGCGGCGCGGGAAACGACGACGACGTCCGCACCCGCCTCGGCGAGGCCGCGGGCCATCGCCTTGCCGATCCCGCGCGAGCCGCCGGTCACCATCGCGACCCGGCCCTTCAGGCTCAGCCGCTCCGGTATCGTGCCGGTGACGGTGGTGCCGATGCGGCCTTCCTTCAGCTTCAGTTCCATTGTGTGACCCCGCCCCTCGAGAGAGGGCGTTTCATGCGCGGTGGGAATTGGAGGCCTCCCGGCCAGCAAGCCGGGAGGCAAGGTGAGGTTTAGCGCCTCAGCGCATCGACTTCTCGGCTTCGACGATCTTCACGAAGGCGTCGACGAACTGGTCGGGCGTCATCGAGGTGTCGGCCCAGGCCTGGGCGGCGAGGTCGCGCTCGGCGCCGATCATGTCGGGCGACACCAGGAAGTCGGTCGACGGGATGCGCTGGTCCGGCTTCTGCAGGATGCCGATGCCGATCTGCGAGCAGGCGTCGAGCAGCTTCGGGTCGACATCGAGCCGGGACGGCAGCGAGCCCTTCTTGGCGTTGAAGGCGATCTGCACGGGCTTCGACATGATCGTCTCGGCGAGGAGCTTCTGCGCGTCGGCCTGGCCGGGAGCGTTGTTGACTGGGAAGATGAAGGCGTCGGAGGAGACGGTGAAGAGCTGCTTGCCGTCGCCGTTGCCGAGGATCGCCGGGGAAGCGGCGGTCGCCCTGGAGCCATCCGGTGTCGCGGAGCACGGCGGCGCGGCGCTCCTCGATGCGGCCGTGGCCCTTGTCGAGATCGGCGTAGGTTTCGAGGGCGTCGCCCTTTGCCCGCGCCGCCTCGGCGAAGGCGGCCTCGACCTCGGCGCGGAGCGTGGGCTGGTTGGCCTTGACCGCGAGCAGCCAGTCGGCGCCCTGGGCGGCGATGGCGCGGGCGACCTCCGCGTTGGTGGCGACGGCGTCGATCGAGACGAGGGCGCCCTTCAGCCCGTCATCGGTGCCGAGGCGCTCGAGCAGCGACGGGATGGCGGCGAGCTCGCTCGCCTTGTCGGGGACGGCCTCGGCGGCCAGCACCAGGCGGGCGGTGGTGGCGAAGGCGGAGACGAGATGCAGCGGCGCGACGCCTTGGGCGCGGTCGTGGCTGCGGCGCGAGGTCTTGCCGTCGATGGCGACGAGGGGGGCCTTCTCGGGCCAGCTCGCGCGCACCCAGGCCGCGAAGGCGTCGGCGAAGAGCGCCGGGTTGATCCGGTTCATCAGGATGGTCAGCCAGCGCTCGCCCGGCACGCCGTTCCCATAGGGCAGGTGCCGGCGCAGGAAGTCGAGGTGCGCCGCCCCCCAGCCGGCGATGTCCTCGTAGTCGTCGCAGTCGGCGATGCTGCCGCAGACGACGAGAAACAGCACCTCGGGCAACGGATGCAGGATGCGCCGCACGTCGCGCGGGTCCTCGACGTCGGCGAAGTGATCGAGCAGCGCCGCCAGGCGCGACTTCCGGGGCAGGCTCTCGGCGGGGATCATGCGCGGCTCCGATTCAGGGCCGCCGCATCGATTCAGGGAAATCCCCGCCTGTCACCTGTCATATCACATGAGTTCGGTGCCCTGGCGAAGCACACGCATCGATTGCGGGTAAAGCGCAATCGCCCTATCAGATGTTCGATACACATTCCGATCCAAATCCAGTTCGGTCCGGCGTGGTCCAGGAGTAGCATACCGCATGGCCAAGAGAGGGATGAGGCGTGCCGGCGACCCACGGCGACCGGCGCGGGTGACGATAAAGGAGGTCGCGGAAGCCGCGGGCATTTCGATGAT
>JBDHSK010000112.1:0-2808 GCA_039808025.1 Sphingomonadaceae bacterium
AACGGCCCCGATGGCGGAGAGAGCGTGCCCCACCTGCATGTCCATCTTCTGGGTGGCCGCGCCCTCGGCTGGCCGCCGGGATAGGGCAGTTTTCCAGAAGCTGGCGCTGGATCATACAGCATCTCGCGCCCTGAAACCGTCGTTTCATTTCGGCGGCGTTTCAATTTGGACCGCCATGACGGGCCGGCCCTTTCAAATTCGAACCCGGCCACGAGGGACCGTGGCCCTCCCCGGAGATGCGCGCGCCTTTGGAGGTCGCCTCTCCGTCTTTGAGGGCCACCTTCCCTCGTGGCCGATGCCGGAAGGGTGTCGCTGCCGATCGACTCGCCGCTCTCCGTCTTTGGAGGGCCACGGTCCCTCGTGGCCGGGTTCGTCCGCACGCCGACAAAACGTTGCAGGCATGCACCCACTCGTGATCAGTGAAATCTTAGCGGAAAGATTTCTCCAGCGAAGGGCCATTGATCAATCTGCGCAACCAGCCCATGACGGACGGGGTTGCTTCGCACATAAAGCCAGCGTGCGTGGTAGTGCGACGTGTTCCTGAGCTGAACGTCCCAAAAATCCTTTTGCCACAGAGGTTGCTCCGCCTGCCGGGGCCAACGTCGGGAGATGAGGCCTTTCCAATACGCAATCCACGAAGAAAGCGAAGGGGCGTCCACCATCGATCCCGGGCTGCAGAAGAGGTGAAGGTGATCAGGCATGAGGACGTAACGACCGCTCCACCATCCGGTCGCCGTCCGCAGGACCGATGTGATCAGGGCGTGAGCATCGTCTCGGGCGAGAATCGCTTTCCGCTGATGAGTGCAGACGGTGAGAAAGACAAGGGGTGTGGAGTGAAACGAAAACAGGTGAGCTCGGTGGACTGGAAATTTTCGCCTGGGACGCCCGTCAGTCATGCATGGAGTCATGGGTAGGATGGAAGAAGCTGAAAGGGCTGATTTGTCCCTATTGGGGTCATTGTCGGTGAGGGCAAGTTACGCCTGGTTGCGCCACGCGTGAGGCCGCAAAGCCGGCGGTCGTCATCGTGCGATGCCCCCCGGCCACGAGGGACCGTGGCCCTCCGCAGAGATGCACGCGCCGTTGGAGGGCCACGGTCCCTCGTGGCCGGGGAACGCCCATCGAACCACCACGCTCGACCATCCACCCCTCAACTCACGGCGGAACACAACACCCTCCCTCCCAACCCACCGGAAGCCTGCGCTCTGCTATTTCAGCCATTTCGCGAACCAGGCGTGAACCTCCGAGTGCCAGAATCGGCTGTTCTCCCCCCGCAGGATCCAATGGTTCTCCTCCGGAAAGATGATGAGCTTGCTCGGAATCTGGAGACGTTGGTGATACGTCCACGACTCGATCGTGTTGTTCATCGGAACGCGATAATCCTTCTCGCCCACGGTCAGGAGCATCGGGGTGACCCATCCGGTGCCTTTGTAGTGATTGCCCGCCAGTCGTACCGGATTCTGTTCGCGCCAGACCGGACCCTGCTCCCACACGGGACCTCCCGAGCCGACCTCGCGGTGATAAATGCTGTCGCTGGTCGCCCACTGGCTCTCGAGATTCACCAATCCGGCATGCGCGACGAGAGCCTTGTAGCGCGTCGTGGTCGCCTGCATCCAGTGAGCCAGATGCCCACCGTAGCTGGCGCCTCCCGCCACCTGCCTCGACCCATCGATGAATCGATGACGCCGGATCGCCTCGTCCGCAGCTTCATTGATCTCCGACGCAGGTCCCTGCAAGGGATCGCCCTGGATAGCCTGACCAAATTCCTCCGAGTAGCCACGCGATCCGGAATAGTTGGTCAGGACCATGATGTAACCCGGCGATGCCAGCAGATGAAAGTTCCAGCGAATGCCCCAGGCATCCTTGAACTGCGGCGCCGGACCGCCATGCATCATCACAAACAGGGGATACCGTTTCGTGGGATCAAATCCGGCCGGCTTCACGAGAAGGCTGTGAATCTCGCGTCCCCTGGAACTCTTGAATCGAAACGACTCCAACGGCCGCAAATCCAGCTGGGCCAGCCTCGCCTCGTTGAAATGGGTCAGCGGCCGCCAGGTTCCCGCCACCCGATCGACCACTCCCACCTCTGGCGGTGAAAGGGCATTCTCACGATTGGCCACCATGACATCCCCCTTGACCGTCAGGCCGGAGAATACGCCATGCCCCGCAATTTCAAGCGGCGTCACCACCCCACCGCCGGCCGCCACCGAATACAGCTTGATCTGATCCGCATCCTCAGCCAGGAAAAAGACGCTGCGGCTGTCCGGACTCGCGGAAAAACCCGCAACGGAAAGGTCGATCTGTGCCGTGAGGTTCACCCGCTTCGACAAATCGAACGGCCAGGGGAAACTCGCGATTCGATCGTGATGATACACCCGCCCATCCCCTCCCGGCGTGAATTCCGACAGCAAGGCGCGCCCATCCGGACGGAATTTCGGGGCGCCATAGCTGTCCGGACCCGAAGTGAGCGCCCGCGGCTCGCCGCCGGCGACATCGACCACAAAGAGCTGGGTCGGCACCGCCTGGTAGGCACTCCTGTTCTTCTGCGTGGCAGCGGCAAAGATCACCTGCCGGCCATCGGGTGACCAGGCGGCGGGAAGGTCCTCACCCGATTCTGATTGTCGGCCGGCGAAACCGGGAGATGCCACCAGCTTCGTCCCCGCGAGGAGATCCCGGACCGGCGCCTTGGGTTTCGCTGCCTGCACGAAGAGATGGGCCTGCTTCTCGTCGAGCCACTTGTCCCAGGCGCGGATGGGGAAGCCCTCATAGACACGGGCGTTCCATTTCCGCGCCGCACGCTCCTGCGCAGCC
>JBDHSK010000113.1:0-2784 GCA_039808025.1 Sphingomonadaceae bacterium
TTTACATTATTAGGTATTTCTTCCATGATTGTTTTATCGTCATGTGTAAATCAAAAGCTGGGGACAAGCACTTATATTGACGATGTATATGCTGATCCAGCGGTTACAAGAGCCGAAGAAAATAGAATCAAAGAAGAAAAACGACTTGCTCAAGCAGCTGCAGATAAGCGTCGTAATGATTCGTTAGCAGAAATTGCACGCATTCAAAAAGAAAAAGATGATGCTAATCCAGCGTATAAGTATAAAGATTATAATGCAGATGATTATTACGATTATGAATACGCCACTCGCATTAGACGATTTAATAGAAATATTAATGGATTAAGCTATTATAATAATTATTACACCAACTCATATTGGTACACTGGCAATCCATATACTTATGGGGTAAGTGTGTACAATGGCTATAGCTGGTGGGGGCCAACTTATAATTATTATAGTTACAATCCATCAGTAACATTTTACAATAGTTGGGGTTGGGGTTATGGCAATCATTTTGGTTGTTACAGTGGTTATAATCCATATATGGCTGGTTATGCGGCGGGATATAATAATGGATTTCATAATGGATTATATGGAAACTATTATGGCTATGGTAATCCCTACTATAATCCTTACTACGGTTATGGTTACGGTTATCCATATTACGGCTATGGTTATCCTTACTATGGTTATGGTTATAATTCGCCTTATTATAACGGTTGGGGATATTATAATTATTATGATAAAAATAGTAGTTATACCTATGGTCCACGCTCATCACATGGAGGTGGAAATGGAAGAAGAGAATCTAACCCTGGCATAGAAAATATGCCTGCTAGAAGAGAATCACTTGCTGATCAATACATCCATTCAATGGCATCGGCGCAAGAAGTACGTCCTGATTTTGGTGATGTAGATAATCAACCAGTGCGTGGATTAAACGGAACTGGAGGTGTTAAACCTGTTTCGCAAGGAAATGTATCAACTCCAGTAAAGTCTTCTTTGCCTGATAATACAACACCTACTAGAAATAATTATCCTGTGAAAAATAATCCAGTAAAATCTAATGATGTTAATACAGGTGTTTCTACTATTCCTGATGCTGGAAATAACCACCCAAATACAAATTATCCTGTAAGAAATAACCCAGTTAAGGAGGCGCCAGTTAAACAATCTGAATTACCTTCAAGAAATAATGCACCAGTTAAACAAGCTCCAGTTAAATCATACGAGCAACCTGTAAAACAACAAATTGAAACACCTCGTTATGAAGCTCCTGTAAGACAAACACCTAGTTTCCCAAGCAATGGTGGAGGCGGATGGAATAGTGGAGGAAGTGGTGGTGTAAAAAGTGGATCTTCGGGAGGAAGTGGTGGAGGACATCGTCCTAGATAATAAACAAAATTCCCCGTTAATTTTTTAGACATTTTAAAACATGAAATTATTTTTTTCAGTAACAGCATTTAGCTTGTTGTCACTCTCTATTGTGGCTCAAAATGATATTGATGCCATACGTTATTCGCAAACTTATTTTGGTGGTACATCGCGCAGTAAAGCCATGGCTGGTTCATTTGGAGCATTAGGTGCCGATGGTGCATGTATGGGAATAAATCCTGCGGGTATTGGTTTATATCGTAAAGGAGATATTAACTTATCAGTTGGATTGAGATTCTTTTCAGTTGATGCTACACATAATGGCACTTCTAATAAAAGCTTAAAAGTTAATTTACCTTTTGATGGCGTTAGCCTTGTAGGAGCATGGGATGCTAGAAATAATAAAGAGTATCATAATGCCGTAGGTATTTCATGTAACCAAATAGCTAACTTTGCAAGTAATATTAGCATTTCGGGTCGTTCTAATCAAAAAAGTATTGCTAATGAATTTTTAGCTAATGCCAATGGTAAAAGCCTTTCCAATTTAGATAACTCTTATTCGGGGATGGCGTATGATAATTACCTTATTGATATGACCGACACTCTTACTAATAAGTATGCAAGTATTATTAACTCTAAATACGATTTGTTACAAACTAAAACCATAGAAACATTAGGGAAAATTAATGAATGGTGTTTTAATTATGCGTTTGGTTATAAAGATAAATTATATGTTGGGGCTACTTTAGGTATTCCATACTTAACTTTTAATTATAATTCAATTTATGGCGAAACAGATGATAAAGATTCCTTAAAAGCTTCGAATAATACGGCATACACCTATCCAAGTGTTGGTGTAGGTGGCTTTAAGAACATGGCTTACCAGGAAACATTTAAAACAACAGGATCAGGGTATAATTTAAAATTGGGAGTTATTTATCGAGCCGCTGATTTTATTAGATTAGGCGCTAGTTTTCAAACACCTACAGTATATAGTCTTACTGATACGTATATGTATAAAATGACTGCAAATTATGACGAAGGAGGTTCGTTTACAACACAATATCCTCCTGATAATGGCGGTAGATTTAATTATAAAATAATTACTCCAATGAAAGTTACCGGAAGTATTGCTTTTATTAATCAAAAATATGGAGTGTTAAATGTAGATTATGATTTAATAAATTACGGACAAGCTAATTTGCAAAGTTCTCCTCAGGAATTTACAGGCGTTAATCAGGTCATTAGAACAAAATATACTCAAACTGGAAACTTAAGAGTTGGAGCAGAAGCTAATTTAAACCCATTTTATATACGTCTTGGTTATGCCATGTATGGTAGCCCTTTTGGCGATATGTTTCAAGGCGATTTAGTGAGAACATTTTATACAGGTGGGGTTGGATTTAGAAAAGATAAATTTTATGTAGA
>JBDHSK010000114.1:0-2775 GCA_039808025.1 Sphingomonadaceae bacterium
CAAGCACCTGGACACCAGCGGCAACTACAGCGTCAACGCCGCCAGCATCAGCGTCACCGTCGACGACAGCATCGACCTCGCTGGCGGTGGCGGCATGCTGCGGCTGACCACCGACCGCTTCCCCTACTTCAGCTTCAGCAGCGGCACCACGCACACCGCGCAGGCGCCTGGCGATGGCCTCATCACCATCACCGCGCAGCTGATCGGCCTGGTGGGCACGGCCACCATCACGGCCGAGGCATTCGATGCGTCGGACGCGAGTCTGGGCGCCGTGACGCTGGGCGGCAGCGGGAACGTGCGCACGCTGTCGGCGGCGCAGTTCGTGGCGCCGGGCACCAGCGGCAGCGTGCGCTACGTGGTTGTCACCGGCACGCTGGGCACGGCCACCGACACCCTGACGGTCTACCGCGCAGACCCCACGACCACGGCGCCGCGCATCTACCTCAGCAACCCGACGCATGCCGTGCCGACCGACGAGGCCGGCGACAACGGCGACTACAGCGGGGCCGAGACCGAGGTGCAGGTGTTCGAGGGCATCACCGACGTCACCGATGACTGGTCCATCGCCATCACGCCCGATGCCGGCGTGACCGCCACCATCAACGGCGGCGCCGGGCCGGTGACGGGTACGCTGAGCGTCACGGTTGCGGTGTCGGACATGACCATCCCGGACGGCGCCGTGCTCGTCACTGCCAGCAAGACCGGCGAGACCGACCTCACGGCGAGCTTTCTGGTGACCAAGAGCGAGAGCACCGGCGCCTACACGGTCTACTGGGACCCGCGCAGCGAAATCGTGCTGCCGGCCGACGCCGCCGGCAACGTGCTGAGCTACGCTGACGCCTTCAGCACCCTGCGCATCCTGCGCGCTGGCGTGGACGATGGGGCGGCGTGGACCTTCAGCAAGGTGGACACCAACGTCACCAGCACGATCAGCGCATCCGGCCGCGTGGACGTGACGGCGATGGCCAGCCTGGGCACGATCAGCAGTACCAGCGACACCGCGCAGACGCCGTGGCCCAGCGGGTGGAGCTATGCCAACCAGCTGATCTACGGCGGCGGCACGTGGCTGCAGATCGGCTACGGCTCGACCAGCAAGGTGCGCACCAGCGACGACGATATGGCCACCTGGGTGGAGCGCGACACCGGGCTCACGGCAGGGATCATGCGCATCGGCGGGTATGTGGGCGGCCGGTTCGTGCTGGCCGGCGGCGAGGGCAACTTCACCGACCGCATCATCCGCTCTGCAGATGGTGGCGTCACCTGGGTCGAGGACACGCTGCCCGGCAGCCTGCAGGTGGCGATCATGAGCCGCGTGGGCAACGAGTTGATCCTTAGCGCCAGCGGCGTGTCGACCTGCTACCGTACCAGCGACGGCGATACCTTCTCGAGCTACACGGCGCCCGCATCCGGCTTCCAGTTTGCCGGGGTAGGTTCACTGTGGGCGGCGTGTGACGGCAGCGGTGGGCTGCGCGAGAGCACCAACGGCGGCAGCAGCTGGTCGACCGTCGACGTCAATGCGATCGCCGGACGGACGGGCTTGCGGACCTACCAGGTGCAGGCCTTCCGCGGGGTGCTGGTAGCCGCGCTGTATGCCACGTCCGGCGGCGACCCGACGATGGTGCTGGTGCGCGAGCCAGGCGGCCCGTGGACGTCGTACACGCTGCCGAGCACCTATTCCGAGCCGGACCTGATCCTGCAGGTGTCCGGCGTGCTCTACATGGTCGACGGCGTCGGCGACCTCTTCTACACCGGCGACGGCAAGCGCTGGGCAGGCGGTACCGAAAACGTCGCGGCAGGCATCTCGCCGCCAGACAGCTACACGCGCTACGTGCATATCCACGACGAGTGGGGCGGCTCGTTCTTGCCCACGCTGGAGGTCACCAGCCGCGACCTCATCAAGGCAAACCTGTCCGCCACCAGCGATACCCATGGGGCCGTCACCGTCACGGCCGCCAAGCCCGGCGAGTTCGACATCGTGCGCACCCTCATCGTGCGCAAGGGCTCGGCCTCGTCGGACATCTACACCAGCTACGCCGCGCCGGCCATGCTGCTGCTGCCCGCGACCAGTGACGGCGTGGTCACCAGCTACATCAACGCCACCATCACCGCGTACATCAACCGCAACGGCATCGACGACACCGCCAACTGGTCATGGTCCTACACGACGACGAACCTGACGCCGGCCAGCGGCAGCAGCAATGCCGCGACGATCACGGCCATGAGCAACAGTTTCGACCAGGGGCTGATCAGCTTCCGCGCGACCAAGGCCGGCCAGCATGACATAACCGGCACGCTGGTGGTCAACAAGGTCAAGGGCGGCGAGATCAGCGGCCCGCGCATCGGGGCTGCGTTCAACGCGATCAGCTTCACGCAGACCGAGGTCGGGCTGCGATTCAAGAGCGACGGGCGATTCCAGGTGCGCCAGGGCTCTGGCGGGTCATGGTTGGACGCCGGCACGTGGACGGTGCCCGTGCTGTCCAGCAACGGCAGCACGTACTGGATTCGTGTCGAAGCCACCGGCCACGCGCTGAGCACCGGCACCACGGGCAGCTGGCTGGCCATGACCAGCGACCGGGACTACGTGCTGACCGAAGCCAGCAGCGGCACGCACACCACAAACTTGCAGGTGATGTTTGCCACCAGCTCTGCTGGTGCCAATGCGGTGCTGGGATTTGGGTCGTTGCAGTTGGTAGTGCCATGAGCGACTTCCTCCACCGCACCAGACTGCGCTGGTGCGCATCCAGCGGCCGAGGCATCGCCGTGCATGATGGCGTG
>JBDHSK010000115.1:0-2765 GCA_039808025.1 Sphingomonadaceae bacterium
GGGAGAAAATGATTGCACCACCCGTGGCGATCGTCGCTGGGCGCGGGCCGCGGTAACGCGTCCGACTGCGTACGGCTGGTATGTTTCGCCGCAGCGGTAGCCGTTTGCCGGGTAGGGCTTGACGGTCTCCCATCGGTGATCAACCGCACCGCTGCCGCAGGGCAGAGTAAGGCACCTGTTGCCAAGATGGCCGCCGACGAAGCTCAGGCATGTATCTCTGCCGCCGATCAATGCTGCAGGTCCTGTTCCACGATTCCACATGGACGTGAGAGGCTCGTCCATTGTGAGTGGCACGGCCAGGAATGCGCGGCATGAGATCATCCACGTCCAACCCGGCCAAGCGCCCGAGGCCGCGCGGCTGACGCGCTTCCTCGCTGTTCGCACATCCGATGTTGATACGCTACCCCCCTATAGTGTATGGACGGCCGACAGCGAATTTGCGGCGACAGGATGGCGACCGAATGCGCCCGATCGTGCTTTTGCCTGTTGCAGCGGTGGCCTCGGCTGCTGGCGTGCTCGTCGGGACGACGATCGGGCAAGAGCAGCCCATGGGCCACAACATGATGGGAATGCAGAGCGGCGCGATGGGCGCCAGCGACGCCGGCCCGGCTGCGAAGGCCTTCCAGTCCGCCATGGACGAGATGATGAAGGGCATGATGGCGCCGTTCACTGGCGACGTGGACGTCGATTTCGCGCGAGGCATGATTGCCCACCACGAGGGGGCCATTGCTATGGCTGAGGTGGAGCTGGAGCACGGCAAAGACACCGGGCTGCGCAGCTTGGCCGAAAGGATCATCACAACGCAGGACGCTGAAATCACGCTCCTCAAGGGCTGGCTGGCGAAAAGGGACGAGTAGCATTGTGGCGCCGGTAATGTGGAGTGGAATCGAGGACGCGCCGCGAGGCGCAGATCGAAGCACTCGCTCGACGGAGCCGAGGCGGTGACAGAGTTGCGACAGGTGATCAAGGGCGTGCTCGTTGGTCTGCTCGCGTTTGGGTTCGCGGGCACTGTCACCGCCCTGTGGCCGAATCCGCTGTTTGGTCGCATGACCCCATCCGGCACCGCCGAGCTCGTTCTGCTCGCGCTTGGCGCGACGCTCATCGGTGTATTTGCGGCGGTCCGCCGGCCGATCTGCAGTGTTCGTCGTGCCGGCGCCGGCAGTGTGGCGGCCTTTCTCGGCATCGCATGCCCAGTCTGCAACAAGCTGCTGGTGCTGGTGGTCGGCGCTCCGCTTCTGATGTCCTATTACGAGCCTGTCCGCCTCTACGTCGCCGCGGCCGGTGTTCTGCTGCTTGCCACCGCTGTCATCCGCGAGATCGTCTGGGTCCGCCGAGGACGCTTCGACCGGGCTGCACCGGCGTAGCGATGTATCCGCAATCCTCGACAGGCAACGATCGGCTGGGATGGTGGCACAGAGCGCGGCTCAGGCCATCGAATCGAGACCCATCCCGTCCTGGCATCGTGTCGGCTGCAATCAGTCATTGCGAGAGTCGTACATGCACCGACTGACGCGTCGTGGCCTCCTGGAAGGTGCGGCTGCTCTGGGCGCAGCGACGGCTCTGCCGCGGTCTTCCTTCGGCGGCGGTACGGAGGCGGCGACTGCGCTTGCCGTCGACAGCCGGACCATCGAGGTCGCGGGTCGCGCCGCCAAGGTGTACGGTCTGCTGCAGCCGGACGGGACGCACGGGCTTACCGCCGCGGCGGGTGGCGCCTTCCGCGTCGACCTCACCAACCGACTCGGCGAACCCACGCTCGTGCACTGGCACGGACTCACACCGCCCCAGGGCCAGGACGGCGTGCCAGTGTTGCAGCAGCCGGAGCTCGCGCCAGGTGCTAGCTACAGCTACGACTTCGCGTTGGCTCGGCCCGGCACGAACTGGATGCATAGCCACGTCGGTTTCCAGGAACAGCAGCTCCTGGCCGCCCCCCTGATCGTCACCGACCCGGCCGAGGCCGGGCTGGACGAGCAGCCGGTCGTGATCCTGTTCCACGACTTCACCTTCCGCGACCCGACGGAGATCCTGGCCGGCCTGGGTGGTGTGCCCGACATGCCTGGCATGGGGACAACCGCACCGATGGCCGGGATGCAGCATGGCGGGATGACAATGCCCGGCATGGAGGACGGCGGGACGGCGGCGATTACCGGCACGATGGCCAACATGGACCACGGCGCCATGGCCGCGGGTAGCATGCAGCCCGACCTGAACGACGTCGCCTACGATGCGTTCCTTGCCAACGACCGGACGCTCGATGATCCCGAGGTCGTTCGGGTGACGCCCGGCGACAGGGTCAGGCTGCGGCTGATCAACGGTGCCTCGGCCAGCAACATGCACGTGGAGCTGGGGGCACTCGACGGTACCCTTACCGCGGTCGACGGCATGCCCGTGGTTCCGGTCACCGGCTCGCGTTTTCCACTTGGGGTCGCTCAGCGATTGGACATTGCGCTGGTGATGCCACCTGCCGCAGGGGCCTGGCCGATCCTCGCCCAGGTCGAGGGGCTGACGGATCGCACCGGCGTGATCCTGGTGACGGAAGGGGCAGCGGTGCGCAGACTGTCCCCGCGAAGCGACGCCGTGGCGCCACCGGTGGGGTTCGACCTGGAGGCGCGCCTGCGTGCACGCGACCCGCTGCCTGCACGCACCGCGGACCGCCGGCACGCCGTCACCCTCGGCGGCAGCATGGCACCGTACGTCTGGACGATCGACGGCCGGACCTGGAACGACCATCGGCCGCTCGATGTCCGCTCGGGCGAGCGGGTCGAGAT
>JBDHSK010000116.1:0-2762 GCA_039808025.1 Sphingomonadaceae bacterium
CGCACCGCCGGTTCCGCCGGCACCCACGACCGTTCCGCCGACGACGTCGACGACGGTGACCACCGCGCCCGACGGCACGGTCGTCACCACCCTGCCCAACGGCACGACCGTCGCCGCCGCGCCGAACAACGGCGGCAGCACGGTGCAGACGACCACCGGCACGACCGTGCACATCCCGCCGGGTGTGGCCGTCTCCACGGCCGCCAACGGCCAGGTCACCGCCACCCAGCCGACCGGCCCCGGCACGGTCACCACCGTGGTGGCACCGGACGGCTCGGTTGCCGTCACGGTGGTCGCCGGCGGCAACACCAGCCAGGTCACGGCCCCCGCGGGCAGCCAGGTCACGACGACCCCCGGCGGCACGACGACGATCGTCGCGCCCGACGGAACGACGACGGTCATCACACCCATCGGCACGGTGACGACGACCTCCGGCACGACGACGACCACCGTCCTGCCCACCGGCACGACGATCGTGCAGACGCCGTCCACGACCACCGTCACCACGCCTGTCGGCACCCAGCTCACCGCGCCGGGCAACGCCACGGTGAACCCGACCCCTGACGGGCAGGTCACGACAACCGTCGGCGGCACGACGACGACGATCGCGCCGGACGGCTCGACCTCGGTGTCGGTCGGCGGCAACACGGTTGCCACCGCACCGGCCGGATCCACCGTCACGGTCGCCCCCAACGGCACGGTCACCGCGACCTCCCCGTCCGGCACCGTCACCACCGTGCTGCCCAACGGCACCGTCGTCACCGACCCGAGCGGCTCGGCACCGACGACGGTGACGACGACGACCGGCACCCAGGTGTCCGCGCCCAGCACCGCCACAGTGACGACCAGCCCGACCGGCCAGGTGACCACCACGGTCGGCGGCACGACGGTCACCGTCGCCCCGGACGGCACGGTCTCGGTGGTCATCGGCGGCGGGACCCCGGTCACCGCCCCGGCCGGGTCCTCGGTCACGCTCGGCCCGGACGGCACCGCCACGATCACGCAGCCCGACCGCACCCAGACGGTGCTCATGCCGGACGGGTCGACGATCGTCACCGGCGGCGGCACCTCGACCGCCACCCTCCCCGACGGCTCGACCGTTGCTGCCACGGGCGACAGGATCAAGATCAACGTCCGAGGCGCCAACGAGGTCGGGATCAGCGACCCGCTCACCGTCCAGGCGGCCAAGGGCGTCTGGACCTGCACGACCGCCGACACCGGTGCGGTCACCTGCACCCGGGAGAAGACGAACAACAACGCCAACCTCTCGGTGACCTACGACCCGTCGGGTGTGACCACGGTGACGCTCGGCTACCCGACCGGGCCCGCGAGGGTCATCACCATCAAGGACGGCGTCATCACCGCCGTCGCCTGACACCTGTTGCGACCGAGCGCCGTCCCCGAGGGGCGGCGCTCAGTCGTTGCCCCTGTGACCGCTCTTCTGGCGAGTGCGGCCCTGCCGGCGTGGCGCCAGCACCGCGCGTCCGGTCAGCGCTTGACCTCGGTCGACAGCCGCGGCTTCGCCTCGAGCGCGGTGAGCCCGTTCCAGGCCAGGTTGACCAGGTGGGCGGCGACGTCGGCCTTCTTGATCCGCCGGTGCTCGAGCCACCACTGCCCGGTGAGCGCGACCATCCCGACGAGCATCTGCGCATAGACCGGCGCCGAACGGCTGTCCAGCTTGCGGGCCTTGAACTCCGCGGCCAGCAGCCCCTCGACCTGGGTCGCGATGTCCCCGAGCAGGCTCGCGAAGGACCCGGTCGACTGCCCGGTCGGGGAGTCGCGCACGAGGATGCGGAAGCCGTCGGTCGAGGACTCGATGTAGTCGAGCAGGGCGAGCGCGGCCTGCTCGACGATCGCCCGGGTCGACGGCGCCGTGGTCAGCGCGGTGGTGACCCCCTCGAGCAGCTGCGCCATCTCGCGGTCGACGACGACGGCATACAGGCCCTCCTTGCCCCCGAAGTGCTCGTAGACGACCGGCTTGCTGACGCCGGCCTTCGCGGCGATCTCCTCGACCGTCGCCGCCTCGAAGCCCTTGGCCGCGAAGACCGCCCGGCCGACGTCGACGAGCTGCTCGCGGCGCTCCTGCCCGGTCATCCGGCTGCGGCGTGGCGGTGCGGGCTCGCGTGGTGTCACCCCGCCAGGGTATGCCGCGCGCGCACCCTCGAGGGGCGGCTACCCTGGGAGGTCGGCCGGTTCACCGGCCGCCGTCCCCGGTTGGTCTGTTGGCAGGGCCCGCCTGACTTTGAATCAGGATGAGCGACGCTGGTTCGATTCCAGCCCGGGGAGCAGGCCTTCTGGGGGGTACCTTCGACACCATGGACCGACCGATCGGTGGACCCCCGTCGGGCTCCGGCGCGGGGAGACTTGACCCCATGTCGTCACAGACCACCACGCGCGCCCAGGCACGGGCCGAGCAGCAGGCCAAGCAGATCCGAGAGGCCGTCGAGCGCTACGGCGTCAGCGAGGACCTCGAGGGATGGGCCGGGGCCGCCGGCGCCATGGAGGCCGACGGGTGGACCGTGCGCTTCGCGTCCGAGCAGCCGCCGCTGCGGCTCGAGGGCAGCATGCCGACCGGCGACAAGTTCTTCCTGCGGGACGGCCGGGCCGAGGTCGTCCTCGGCGTCGGTGGCGACGACCCGGTGAACAAGCCGGAGTGGCTCACCGCGATCCCCATGCGCGACGCGTCCTACCTGCCCGCCGACGACGCCGCCGAGGTGTTCACGGCGATGCTGCAGCGCTGGCTCGACCGCGGAGCCTGATCC
>JBDHSK010000117.1:0-2760 GCA_039808025.1 Sphingomonadaceae bacterium
GGAAGTCAGATGTTCCGCACCGTCGGGACGGGGATGCGGCAGCAGGTCAGGTGCACCAATTCGCCCTCGGCGAGCAGGGCGGCGCCGGCCAGGCCGGGGGCGAGCCAACGGTATTCCGTACCCGGTCCGGTCGAAGGTGCCCCCACCCGCCGCCCCTCTCCGACCTCAGCCAGAAACCGCTGCGCCTCACCGGCACATTCCATCGGGTCCACGAAGCGTTGCGGGACATGGCGCAACGCCGGTAGCACATGACTGGCGAGCAAGGCCGGATGAAGCGCCTCGTACGTCTCCGGATGCCCGCACACATCGAACCCGCTCATGACCCCGTTGATCACGACCAGGAGCCCCATCTGGCCGGGCACGCAGGGAAAGGCACTCTCGCATTCCGCCAGTGACGGTTCCCCACTCCCAGGCATCGCGACGGGCATCGGCGGAAAGCCAGGCGGCCGCGGCGGCAGGGAGTCCATCAGCCCCGACCGCTCCGCCAGGGCCCGGCTCGAGGCGGCAACATAGGCCGCCCGTTGCACGACGGGAGCAAGCCGGCCCGCGGGTCGCAGCTCAACCCGGTGGCTGACGGTGACCGAGGCCGGGGTGGGATGAATGGGCACCCAACTCTCCCGGCGGGGTTCGATGAGCGTGCTGCTGGCGACAAAGCAGCCTCCGGTGGCGCCCGTCAATTCCTCGCCAGCGACCGCCAGCAATGCCACATCACCCCGATTGTGCATGCGCACCTCACCCGGTTCGCCCGGGCCCGGTTCGAGCGTGATCCCCAGCCGTCCATCCCCATCCGCCCGGTGGAGCGTCCCCCAAGGCGGTCGGGCCCTGGCATCGCTCCGCACGGGAAAAACCAGGACGTGCTGCCGTGTCTGCAGCCCCAGGAATCCCAGGTGATCCAGCCTATCGCGTATCAGAGTGTCCATGCGTTCCGTCCAGCCCGTTTGAGCCCGACCCCAACCCGTGGCTTCCAGGGCCTATGATTCCCCGACGCTATCATCCGGGAGGTGACATCCGTTGACCCTCCGGGTTGGAATCCCGACTAGCAATTCCCATACCTCATGATTTGACAGCAACGCGGCTTCGCGTTCGAAATGGGCCCGGCGATTTCGCATCATCTCTCATGCCACCTCTTCATGATCAACTCCATTCCCGGCCGCCGCTGGAACGCATGATGCGGATCCACGAGCGGATCCAGGCGGGGGGGCACCCGAACAGCAGCCAGCTCGCCCGCGAATTCGAAGTCTCGCCCCGCACCATCAAGCGGGACATCGACTTCATGAAATGCCGGCTGAACCTCCCCATCGTCTACGTGGCCCGGCGCTATGGCTATGCCTACGCCCACCCGGTGGAGCAGTTTCCCGGCTTGAGGATCACCGAGCCCGAGCTGTTCGCGCTTCTCGTGGCCCAGAAGGCCGTGGCGCAATACCACGGCACGCCCTTCGAACAGCCGCTCAAGACCGCCTTCCAGAAACTCACCGATCAACTCAGTCCGGAATCGGAGTACAGCTTTCACAATCTCGACCAGGCCCTCTCGTTCCGTCCGCTGGGCCCCGAGGACACCAACCTCGAACTCTTCCGTCGCCTGCACGAAGCGATGCGGGAACGCCGCGTCATCCGCTTTCAGTATCGGAACCTCGGCACCCGCGAAGCCCGCGCCCGCCAGGTCGAACCCTATCATGTCGCCTGCGTCGACAACCGTTGGTACCTCTTCGGACACGATCGCGGGCGGCAGGCGATGCGAACGTTTGCGCTGAGCCGCATGCACCGGCTGCTGATCACCGAAGACCGTTTCCTTCGGCCGGCAAAGTTCCGTCCCGACGATTACCTGCGCGGCAGTTTCGGCGTTTTCACCGGCCGGGACGACTTCGAGCTCGTGCTCGAATTCGATGCCTGGGCCGCCGATTTGCTGCGCGGGCGGCGCTGGCACGCGAGTCAGGAGATTACCGAGTTCAGTGGCAGGGGCCTGCGGCTGCGGCTCCGCCTGAACAACCTCGAGGAGATCGAACGCTGGGTGCTGGGCTGGGGCGAACACGTCACCGTGATCCGGCCCCTTGCGCTCCTCGACCGCATCCGCCAGATCGCGGAGAACCTTGCCCGTCGCTACGCCGCTCCCGTGGCCGCCCGCTGATCGTTGCCGGCCTGGTTCGGAGGGCGCGGCTCAAGGGCTGATGGGGCCGGGAGGCTCCGCCCGCGGTGGGGGTGGCGACGGCGGGCCGCCCGGCGGCAAGGGAAACAAGGCGCCCTGCGTCGCCCCGTGCCGGGTTTCGCGATCGTAATCGGCATCCTGCTGCCGCACCTGCTGCTGGACCTCCGCCAGGAGAGCGTCGAGTCGCTGGCGCACGGTCTCCGCGTCCGGCTGGGCTTCGAGCGCCTTGACGCGACGATGCAACTCCAGCGTTCCCTCCCGCGCGTGACGGGCGTGGCCGGCTTCATGTTCGGCCAGCGCCCGGAGGTAGCGGTTCCATTCCCGCAAGGTCTCCGTCGAGGCCCCGTTGGTGGCCGTCCAGCCGGGCAGCGTCATCGTGATTTGGGTCACGGTGGCAAAATTGGTGCACCACGCGATCCCGGGCAGCGTGACGGTGCGGTACTGCATCCGGGTGCGCCATTCGGTTTGGGCGTCGTGCGGCCGGGCCGAGGCCTTCCACGGACGCAACTGGTTCAACGATCGCCGCAGTTCCTCAATCGACTGGCCCTGGATCTGGTAGCGGTTGGTCGTGATGAACACGTTGTTCTGCGCCCGCGCCAACGGCAGGCCCCAAACCA
>JBDHSK010000118.1:0-2714 GCA_039808025.1 Sphingomonadaceae bacterium
GGTTATGCTGATCAATTTGGTGGTCCAAAAGGTAAAAAATTCATGTACAAGCAATTTAAAGAGGTGCTTCTTAATTCCTCTACACAGCCCCTACTTGAACAGAAAAATGCTCTTGATAAGGCATTTCTAAATTGGAAACAAGATGCAGACCAAGTTGATGATGTTTGCATTATAGCTATTGAAATCTAAAAGATTTAGTTGGCGAATTACCTTTCTCACTGAGTTAAACCCTAAAACCATTTATTGTAGGAGTTTAATTTATTTCCTTAATAATGTACATTTATCATATAAATAAAAATAATATGAACTCAATAAAAAAAATAAGCTTATTTGTTGTATTGCTTATGGCGTATAATGTAGGTATTTCTCAAGACAAGGATGAAGTTGCTCAGTTACTTAATCGAAATGAAGTTGCTATTTATAAAGCACAAAAGGAAATAATATCTCATAATTCTAAATCCAATATAGATAAACTGGCAATGTCTGTAACTCTGCAAGAAAGAGCAATTGATGTATATAAAACAGGAAACTTAAAAGAGACATCGAATTATGCAATTGCTTCGAGAGAGAATGCATTAATGATTTTAAAAGAATTGCTCGATGCGAAACAGCTTTCATATTTCGAGCTAGATAACTCTGAAAAGAATATTGTGAAAGCAATAGATTATAATCCTTCATTATTAAATAATAAAGTAGAATCATACAATGAGGCTATTTTGTTAGACCCAATAAAAATGAAAGAAACATATAACATTACTATTAATCAATAATTCACAAGATTATGAAACATATATTTTTTATAATATTAACTTTTACGGTAATTTTCATAAAAGCACAGTCGCCAGGTTGTCCCCAGATTACACCGTTTGGTGCAACTATCTGTCAAGGACAATGTGCTAACTTAACGGCCACAGCAGTAACAAATTATGCTACTACAACATATTCTATAACCTCAATACCATATTCTCCTTTTCCGTATTCAGGTGGAACTGCTGTATCTGTTGCTACAGACGATGTATGGAGTGGAGCAGTAAATTTGCCGTTTAACTTCTGTTTTTTTGGAACATCGTATAATCAAGTGTGGTTGGGTTCTAATGGACAAATATGTTTTACTCCTAAAGTTGCAGGCTCTTATGACGCTTATCCTGTAACCGTGGCAGGGGCTTTACCTAGCTCAGCAAATACACCGGGTAATACTATAAATGTTTTTAGAGATATTAATCCAGCTATGGGTGGTACTGTGGCTTATTATATTGGAGGAACTGCTCCATGTCGGTATTTAGTATTTTATTTTAATAATGTACCACTTTTTTCATGTGGTACACCAAATTCAAGATTCCAAATGGTTTTGTATGAAAATACGAATTATATTGATATATATATCAATAATAGCAGTGGTTCATGTAGTTGGCAAGGTGGTCGTGGAATTGTAGGAATTCAAAATGCTGCAGCTACAGTTGCTTATGTTCCACCTGGAAGGAATTCAAATAGTGGTTCTTGGACTGCTACTAACGAGGGATGGAGGTTTACCCCAACAGGTTCCCCCAATTTTAATGTAACATGGAAAGGTCCAGGAAATGTAACAGTTGGTACTGGCTTGGGACCAATAAGTGTGTGCCCTACTTCTAATACTACATATACAGCCTCTATGGTTTTAACAAATTGTGACGGTGCTACTACTACATTCTCAAATACTGCATTGGTAACAGTAAATAATAGTCCCACAGTTACTTTAGCATCTACAGCTACACTTAACTGTACAGGCACAACGCCAATTACTGCAGCATCTACCCCAGTTGGTACATTTAGCTGGTCAGGTCCAGGTGTTGTATCAGGGTTTAGTTCAGCTACCGCAAATGTAAATCAGCCTGGTGTTTACACAGTTACAGCTACAGCTATGGGATGTCCTCGTACAGCAACTATTAATATGGTAAACCCATTACCACCAGTAATCTCTGTAACTGGATCGAGTATTTGTCCTGGTGGTACAGGTGTATTAACAGCTTCAGGGGCAAATACTTATACCTGGAATCCTGGTGCTAGTAATGCTAATCCTTTTAATGTTAGTCCTGCTACAACCACTAATTATACTGTAATTGGAAGTACAACAGGAGGGTGTACTAATACTGCAGTGGGGTCAGTTGTCGTAAATCCTAAGCCTTCAGCCACATTAAGTTTTACTAACCCAACTTGTGGTAATAATAATGGTATTATTGTTATAAATAATACATCAAGTGGTGGACAAACAGTTACTAACTTTACGAGTAATATTGGAGCTGTTTCTGGTCAAACAGTTACAGGTTTAGGTGCTAGTTCACCTATAATTACTTTAACAAATAACTTTGGCTGTACATTTACAGTATCTACTACATTAACCAATCAGCCAGGTCCAACAAATATTACTACAACTTTTACCAATGCTACATGTGGCAATAACAATGGTTCAATTGCATTTGGAACTCCAACTGGTGGTACTGGACCATATACTTATGCTATAAATGGAGGTGCTTTTACAGCTACTTCTCCAGCTACAGGACTAGCGCCAGGTACATATTCGATTTCAGTAAAAGATGCAAATGGGTGTACATATACTAAGAATGTAACCATTACAAATATACCAGGTCCTACAGCAATTAGTGGTACTACTACTCAAGCTAGTTGTAATACTAATAATGGTACATATAATATTACTGGTGTAACTGGCGGAACTGCTG
>JBDHSK010000119.1:0-2712 GCA_039808025.1 Sphingomonadaceae bacterium
TGGGCGGGACGCCCGCAGCAAGGGGACTGGAAGCCGGACCGGGGGTCATCCCGGAGTGCCCCCACCTGGCCTACCCGCTGCGGCCAAGATGGCCGCGCGCCTTCAACAACCCGGAGCTGCGCCGCCAAGCGCGGGTCCGGCAAAAAAAGGTGGCCGAGTGGGAACACCTTCATGAGGCTTCGTGTCGATCAAGATGAGACTCTCTCCGCGTCCACGCCGCTTTCCTGGGCAGCGAACTCGAAGGTGTACTCAGCGTAGACCTGTTTGAGGCAGTCCTCGAAGCTCTCGAAGGTGCGCGGTCGGTCGGGGGCCTCGGCGTCGAGATAGGCGTCCCAGTTGAGCCAGCGGCGCACAAAGGCGCGGTCGTACTGGCCGGTCTGAATCAGGTGGTTGGCGATGGCGAGCAGGATGGCCGTCTCGCTGCCGGGCCACGGCGCGGCCCACTCGTCGGCCAGCGAGGCGGTGTTGGACAGGCGCGTGTCCATGACGATGAGCTTCGCGCCGGCCTCCTTGCCTTCCATGATGCGCTGCGCATGGGGGTTGAAGTAGTGACCGGTTTCCAGGTGGCTGGAGATGAGCAGGATGACGCGAGCGTGGGCGTGGTCGGGCGAGGGACGGTCTAGCCCCATCCAGAGCGCCTGACCGCAGCGAGCGCCGGACGAGCAGACGTTCGTATGCGAGTTATGGCCGTCCAGCCCCCAGGCAGGCAGCACCCACTCCATGAACCCGTCATGGCCGGGCCGGCCGACGTGGTACATCACCTCGTTGTGGCGCTCCTCCTGGAGCGCCTTGCGAATCCGACTGGCGATGTCGTCCAGCGCCTCGTCCCAGGTGACGCGCTGCCACTGGCCTTCGCCGCGCTTGCCCACCCGCTTAAGAGGGTAGAGGATGCGGTCGGGGTCGTAGACCTGGTTGAGCGAGGCGGGGCCTTTGGCGCAGTTGCGGCCCCGGCTGCCAGGGTGGACCGGGTTGCCCTCGAACTTCTGTATCTTGAGCGTGTCGCGGTCCACATAGCCCAGCAGCCCGCACGCCGCCTCGCAGTTGAAGCAGACGGTGGGGACGAGGGTGTAGTGGCGGGCCTTCTTCTCCGGCCACGCCTTCGGGTCGTACTCGGTCCAGTCGGCCCAGCGCTCGGCGGCGGGATAGTGGGTCAGGCCGGTGGGGGTGGCGGGGGGGGGGGTGGCTGCGTATTGCGTATTGCGCATTGCGTATTGCGTGAGGCGTGAGGGGTCTTCGGTGCGAGAGGAAGCTTCCGCACGCTGGCCCAACGCGCTCATCAAGCGACCGAGCAGTGAAGTGTGCATGGGAACTATCCTTATCCCTGGAACTACTCTCTGCGCTCCAATTCGTCAGGCGTCGGCGGTTGAAAGAGAGGTATCCACTGTCTGAGGTAGGCCTCGGGGATATAAAACGCTTCAAGCGGAAGGTCGGCATTTCTGGCCGCCAGTCGTTCCACGAGTACTTCGCCGGGTACGTCCAAGAAGTGAATTTCACTGCCCGCACCTAACTGGGCGGCGCGGGCGCGATAATCTTCTCGTTCACTCCTTGCCCAAAACCCAAAGTCGAGTATGACATCCACGCCCAGGACAAGAACACGTGACGCAATCTCCCAGAGCATGGCTTCAATGAGAGAGTGCCGCTCGTTGTGTTGGTCATTTTCCGCATCCTGACCAAAAAGACGCGTGTGCCATGCATCCAGGCTTAGCCGAAGGGCTGAATACTCCTGCTCAAGCTGACGGGCCAATGTCGTTTTCCCTGAACAAGGAAGGCCGACCATCAAGTGGAGGGTCGTCATAAGCGCGCCTTGCTTCCCTCCCTAACTATTGGGTATCTCCTGCGGGGCCATGACAAAGGCGTACTCGAAGGCGTACAGGCCAGCGATAGCGGCCAGACCGGCGAGGGCGGCGAACACCGGGGCGGCGGCTGGCGCGGCCAGGCCCAAGGCCAGCAGCCCCAGCGGTACGACGTGGCCGAGGCCGATGCTCCCCCACCAGAACCACCCGCGATACCGCCCGACGCGGATGGCGTGGGCGGCGCGGGCGGCGACCTCGCTGGCGTGGGGGATGCCGAACTCGCCCGCCAGGGTCACGAACAGGTCGGCCATCAGGCTCGCGCCAAAGGTCCAGCCGAGCCGGCCGGCCATGCCCGGTGGCAGCGGAATGACCATCCCCAGCGCGAGCAGTGCGCCCGCCCCGACCATGAGCGCCTGGACGAGCAGGTGGGCCGGCAGCAAGGGACTCTGCCACAGGTCGCGGCCCTCGGCCTGGGCGAACAGGAAGGCGGTGTAGATGGCGGTCAGGACGGCGAGCGGCAGGCCGACCCAGGCCAGCAGGGGGCCGACGATATTGAGCGTAGAGGCTCCCAACCAGCCGAGCGCGCCGCCCAGTTCGGTCAGGAACCACAGGCCCGCCACCGCGCTAAACGCGAGCAGGACAAAGGCCCCGCGCGTCAGCCAACTGCGCCACTGAGGGCGGGTCAGGATGGTGAGGAAGCGGCCCGGCTTGGTCAAGTCCAGGACAAGCAGGGCGGTGGTGAGGCCGATGAACAGGAGCGACAGGAGCAGGACGGCGGAGTTGAACAGCCGCGTCGTCGGCCCCAGGTTGAGGGCAATGGCGGCCGCCAGGGCCATGAACGCGCCGGAGCCAATGCCCTTGGTGACAAGGTAGGCCGGCACGGGCCAGTGCCAGGGGACGCGGTGCTGCGCGGTGTAGG
>JBDHSK010000120.1:0-2695 GCA_039808025.1 Sphingomonadaceae bacterium
CGGCTGAGGCCGAACCTCCCTATACCCAAAATCCCCATAATCCCCAAAACCCCCGCCCGCCCCTGAATTTTGGGGATATTGGGGATTTTGGGTATATGCCCCCCGCCCCCGAATCGGAGCCGGTGCCGGCTGCGGCTGTGGATAACCGGCCCACTGTGGATAACTTCGGGGCTGTGGATAACTCCGAGCCGGCCGGTCACTGCCCGGCCTGCGGCTCACCTAGCTGGTGGCGGGCGCCCGGCGCTGGCTGGCGCTGTTCGTGGTGCGAACCCCGGCCGGTGCCGCTGCCCGAGGGATTCGAGGCGCTGACGCTGGCGTCCGGGCAGTGGGCACCGGGCTGTGCGCCGCCGGTGCCGGTGCCGACCACGGTCGCGGACCTGCTCGAACTGCACGGCGAGACCGTCGCCGGCTGCCGCACGCTGGACGTGCTCGCCGAAGCCGACGACAGCGACCTGCCGGACTTCCTCGACTGCGCTGTGATCGAGGGCTTCGCGCTGGCGCTGGTGGCGGATCGTGCGAGGACGGCACCGTGAAGCCGTGGATGCCCGCCCCGCCTGATCGCGCCGCCGAGCGCGACCACGATCCCGAATCCCTGACCGCCAGCACCGGCCGCCTGATCGAGGCCCTGAGCGAGTGCCGGCGCGAACGCGACGCCGCCCGCCGCGATGCTGAGCAACAGCGCCTGCGCGCCACCGCGCTGCTTCATCACCTGGAACGCGCCCGCGCGCTACTCGCCCGCCCGAGCCGGCCCCGGCCGCGTGCTGGCGTGCCGGTTACGCAACTGCCCCTGCCCCTGACTTCGAGGACCGCCCCATGAGCCGAGCCGAGAAACGCCGAGGCCAGACCGAGGCCGCGCTGATCGCACTGCAGGCCGCGTTCCCTGCCGCCTTCCCGACCGATCCGGCCGCCGTCCGGCCGCTGGCGCTGCGCGTGCGCGAAGCCATCGAGGCATCAGGCACGGTGCCGAGCCGCACGACGCTGCACCGGGCGCTGTGGCGCTGGTGCCGGCAACCTGAATACCTGACCGCGATCGCCGAGGGCCGGCCGCGGATCAACCTCGACGGCACCGACGCAGGCCCCGTTGCACCAGAGCATCAGGCTGCCGCCGCTGCGTGGCTGGAGAAGCTGCGTGCGAAGGCCGAACGCAAGGCCGCTGCGGCAGCAGTACCTGTTCCTGCACCGGCGCCTGAACCTGCCCCCGTACCGCCGGCCCGGCCGGTGCTGAGCCTCAAGAAGCCGCTGACCAAGAGGGGGGCCAAGCCATGACCATGAGCCTGTTCTGCTCTGGCGAACTGATCCGCGATCCCGAACGCAAGACCAGCGCGAACGGCAACAACTACGTGTCGGCACTGCTGCGCGTGGACCCGGAAACCGTCGTGTCGCTGACCGCATTCGACAGCGGTATCGCCGAACGGCTGGCCAGCCTGAAGAAGGGCAGCGCGCTGGCCTGCAGCGGGCGATTGCAGGCCCGGCCGTACACCGACCGCGACGGCACGTTGCGGCCGGGGCTTGGCGTGACCATCACTGAACTGATGATCGGCGCTGCACCGCCGCAGCGGGCCGAGCGCAGGCCGAGGGCGAAGGCCACGCCGGCCGCTGGTGCTGCCGGTGCTGGTGCTGGTGGCGACTTCGACGATGTGCTGCCGACGTTCTGAGCGGGCGCGGCTGGCGCAGGAAGCAGCAGGAAGCAAGGAAGGAAGCAGCGCTTCTCGCGCGAGGCGCACACCGCAGGCAACACCAGAGGGCAACACCGATGGCAACAGTGTTGCCTCGCGCGAGCGGCTGGATTTTCTGCGCGGTACGCGCGCGCGCGCGGCTGGCGCAGTTGCTGGTCGCATGCGCAGTTGCACCCTGCAACGCGCGCGAGACTGTGACCGGTGCGCAGCGATGGTTCGCACGAGGTTCGCAGCGCTTACGCGCGCGAGGCAGTGCGAACCGCGCGACGACATCGAGGCCGGCCGTGCATCGGATCGGGCCGGCAACTGGTAGTAAAAAGTTGTACTCAGACCGCAGTGCCGCCGGCGAACTACTCGTGAAAACTCAAGTTGCCGAGGCGATGCAGCGGCACAACCGCGAGCCATGCACCGGCGCATCGCCCGCATGACCCTTCCGGGATCCGATCCGCCCGGCGCTGACCGGCACCGGCGCTGCACCCGGCGATACCGCCGCGCATCGTGGAAGCCTTCGCGCTGAAAGCCGCCGCAGTGCGGCACGGCGCATCGCTTCCTGCATGGCTCGCGCGGATCGGCCTGACCGAGCGTGACCGCTGCCGGATCATCGACGGTGCCGGCTGGCTGGCCGGCCACTGGTACGTCGGGGGCCGGTGCTGGTGGCGCTTGAAGGCTAGCCAGACTAGCCACGCTAGCCGTAGCCAGTGCGCGCAACGCACGTCGCCGTCAGCTTCGTTCCCGCTCGCGCTCTACCTGATCCAGCGCGCGGCGCATGTCCCGCCCGGCCTGCTGCCATCCAGTCATGGGCGAGCGCATCGGCATCGGGCCGGTGCTGGCGGGCACTCGAAGGTCCGGGCACAACCCTGCCGGGCCAACCACTGCACCGACTGCCACACCGGATGCCACACGACACCGCAGAAAAGACAAACGGCCCGGACGTTTCCGTCCAAGCCGTTGATTTATTTGGTGGGCGATAGTGGGATCGAACCACTGACCCCTTCCGTGTGAAGGAAGTGCTCTCCCGC
>JBDHSK010000121.1:0-2675 GCA_039808025.1 Sphingomonadaceae bacterium
GACGTTGAGCGGGGCTACATTGATTTCAGGAAAGTCGGCCCGTCAAGCCATTGAGGTTGGGGGAACTCCCTGGGGAATTAGTGATTTACCTGTGTCACCACTAGGCATTCTCCCAGGGCCATCCGCATCTATCTCCAGTATACTAGCTATCTAGGATCAGGGAGTGGTAGCAGCCCGCGCGTCCCGTTGGCGCCGGCTCACCCTCCTTTGATCCCTCATGATCCCTCAATCCATGGGGCCTGGCCCAACGGTCAGGCCGCGCAGCGTGCGTACTCGAAAAGGCACGCAAGGAGTTAAGTACCTTGGCTAAGAAATTATACGTCGGCAACCTGAGCTACGACACCACCGAAAACAGTCTTCAGACCCTGTTCGCGGGGGCCGGTGAAGTCGTCTCTGTGGCTATCATCACCGACCGTGAAACCGGGGCTAATCGCGGCTTTGCGTTTGTCGAAATGGCGACGGATGAAGGCTCGCGCAATGCCATCGAGCGTTTCGATGGCTACAGCATGGACGACCGCCAGATCAAGGTGAATGAGGCGAAAGAGCGGCCCAATGGCGGCCGATCTGGAAACCGATCGCGCTACTAGTACCCAGGAGCTACCCTATGTCAATCCAGAGTATAAATACTGTGCGCGAGGGCGCCGTCGTCACGTTGGCCTATACCCTGCGCCTGCGCGGGGGCGCGGCGGCCGTATTACCTGACGCGCCTAGCCCATTGACGTTTGTGGTAGGCGACGGCCAGATCCTTAGGGGGGTGGAGGAAGCCATTCTGGGATTGTCGGAGGGTGAGGAGCGTGACCTCACCTTGCCCGTGGAGGAAGCGTTCGGCCGTGTTCAAGCCGGACAAGTCATCACCCTGCAACGCTCGCGCTTTGCGCAGGACCGCACCTTTAACGTCGGACAACGTCTGAAACTGCGCCATAAGGATGGACGGGTACGGCGGGGGTATGTGACGGCGGTGACCGACGAGACCGTGCAAATTGACCTCAACCATCCGCTGGCGGGGAAAGTTCTGACATTCCACCTCAACGTGCTGAAGATTGGGGCCGTGTAAGCACGAACGGCTATGGCTGGGGCTCCGGTAGAATGGTCTATCGCTCGCCCACGAGAGACAGGTGGATTGGAGCGAGCGTGGTTCCCATTCGTATCCTCATCGCTGAAAGCAACTCGGTCATCGCTCATGCCCTCCAACGTCTACTTCAGCCGGCGCCCGAGATTGCCATCGTGGCTATCGCCTCGGAAGGTGGGGAGACCCTGCAATTAGCGGCGCGCTACCAGCCCGCTGTAGCGGTGCTGAATGTGGGGCTTCCTTCACTGAACGGTCGCGCGGTGATTCCCAGCCTGCGAGAACGCTTTCCGTCACTTCCGATTGTGGCTCTGGCTATCTACCCCGCGCTACGCGAGGTGACATTAGCCGCCGGCGCCTGTCGGTTTGCCCTTCTCGATGGGCCCCCCGCTGAGTTGATCGCCGCTATCCAGTACGCTGCCGCAGGTGAGTGTCAGTCTGCGGATGCGTCTGAGTTAGAAGAGAGTTAAGCTATGCCAGGTTGTAGTATCTACGGCGCGTATGCCGACGGCGAGTGGGTTCATAAGGTGGGTGAGGTGAGAGGTCAAAGCATCTACACGGCCCGCACATCTAATAGCTGGACATTGAAGATCGGCGAGGCGCGGGGGCAGAGCATTTATGCTCCTACGCGCGGCCACGGCAGCACTCTGAAAGTAGGTGAGGTCCGTGAGGACAGCATTTACATTTTGGGGCTGACCGGGGAGTGGGACGTCAAAATCGGTGAGGTCCATAGTGACAGTATTTGGGCGGCCACGGCCGCTGGCAGCTGGGACCGAAAAGTGGGTGAGGTCGTGGGGGAGTGGGATCCGCTGTTGGCGGGCGCCGCGGGTTATTTTCTCTTCCTCGTGGATAAGACCAAGGCTCCTTCCACCCTACCCGCAGGCGGGATGTGATGGAAAGAAAGCTCTTTGTGGGTAATCTGAGCGTCGAAACGACCGAAGCCAGCCTGGGTGAACTCTTTGCCCAGGCCGGGGATGTCGTCAGCGTCACGCTCATGCGTGACACGGCCTCGGGTTTACCCCGAGGCTTTGTGGAGATGGCAACTGAGGCCCAGGCGGAGGCGGCGTTGCGCATGTTCGCCGGGTACCCCATGGCCGGGCAACAACTCTTTGTGGGTGAATATCGTCGCCCCACCGGCTGAAGCGCCCTGGCCGCATGTAAAAAGAGGCAGCATGGACAGAGCCGAAGGCCAACGGTCACCTCAGATTGCTCTGAGCGTGGTCGTGGCCTATTTTCGCGTTCCCGAGTCAATCCAGAGCGCCCTCGCCGAGTTGCAGGCACTGGGATTGCCTGCACAGGACGTGCGGGTGGTCAATGCGGCCGCCGCCCCCACCTTCGCCGGCGAGTCACCGGTCCCGCTGGGGTGGTGGCAGCGACTCCACCGGGCGGCGCGTACTGCCACCGGCCAGCCTCACCAGGCGCCCACGCTGCGTGACCGCATGGTCCACCCCGCCTCAGAGCTAGCTGTCGTCGTAGAAACGATGGGGCTGCCGGTAGAGGCCATTGTGGCGGCCTGCCGCCGCCACGGCGCCAGCCAGGTCCATAGTCACCGCCAACACCAGGCCTAGCTAAAATTGACGCGATTGAGTGAGCGAGAGGATCTCTAGCC
>JBDHSK010000122.1:0-2644 GCA_039808025.1 Sphingomonadaceae bacterium
CTTAGCCTTTGGGCGCTGTCCAAGCGCCCTAGTGTTTCAATCGCCCGCAGGCGATTAGTTGTCTTGCGACAAGGCAGACGCCTTCGTTTTCGACTATGCGTTTGCTGTTTCAATCGCCCGCAGGCGATTAGTTGTCTTGCGACAAACTGATCACCGTCCTGTTCGTCCTGGCCCTGCTGGGTTTCAATCGCCCGCAGGCGATTAGTTGTCTTGCGACACCTCTTCCGGGCTTCGAAGCCGAGCAATGGTACGCGTTTCAATCGCCCGCAGGCGATTAGTTGTCTTGCGACCGGACCAGGTCTGCTGGCCGGCGAATCTCGGTACAAGTTTCAATCGCCCGCAGGCGATTAGTTGTCTTGCGACACCAGATCGATATTGGGTTCGTGACTGCTGCATACACAGTTTCAATCGCCCGCAGGCGATTAGTTGTCTTGCGACGTACTTTACGAAAGCCGATGAGACGCCTGTGTTCTCGAGTTTCAATCGCCCGCAGGCGATTAGTTGTCTTGCGACATAGCGCGACCGTGGGAACGAGCGTGGTTAACCCCACGTTTCAATCGCCCGCAGGCGATTAGTTGTCTTGCGACCCACGCCAGCCGCGCCTGTCGCGGTCATGGGCTCTTGGTTTCAATCGCCCGCAGGCGATTAGTTGTCTTGCGACCCGTGTTCACGGCTACGGTGGGGTCTACCCCCGTAAGGTTTCAATCGCCCGCAGGCGATTAGTTGTCTTGCGACCTGTGTGTCCGTCACCCCAACCCCCACCCCCACGGTAAGTTTCAATCGCCCGCAGGCGATTAGTTGTCTTGCGACCGGCCTCGACGCAACCTGCACCCGGCTGGGGTGTACCGTTTCAATCGCCCGCAGGCGATTAGTTGTCTTGCGACGCCTGTCCTGGCCTTCGCAGCTATCGCTGCGTTGGCCGGTTTCAATCGCCCGCAGGCGATTAGTTGTCTTGCGACGTTACTCCGTCGAGTGGCGGCTGGGTCTCTGTCGAGGTGTTTCAATCGCCCGCAGGCGATTAGTTGTCTTGCGACGCGCCGCCCCGCTCGGGGCACAACGCCCGCGGCCACTCGGTTTCAATCGCCCGCAGGCGATTAGTTGTCTTGCGACGTGCCCAGCGTTCTCGGGTTCTCGGCGCGGGAGATGGGTTTCAATCGCCCGCAGGCGATTAGTTGTCTTGCGACGTCTCCGTGACGATCGTTGACGAGAAGCCGGCCGCTGAGTTTCAATCGCCCGCAGGCGATTAGTTGTCTTGCGACGATTCGGCTAATCCGCCGACCTCGCAGACGCCCGAGTTTCAATCGCCCGCAGGCGATTAGTTGTCTTGCGACGCGGGAGATGGCTAAGCTCGGCATCCCGGCGAACGTCGTTTCAATCGCCCGCAGGCGATTAGTTGTCTTGCGACGCCATCCTGCAGGTGGTGAGCGATGAAATCGAGTGACGTTTCAATCGCCCGCAGGCGATTAGTTGTCTTGCGACAGGCCACTGGGAGCGGCTGGCCGAGGATCTCCTGTTCGTTTCAATCGCCCGCAGGCGATTAGTTGTCTTGCGACGCGCAATGGCCTACCGCATTGTCATGCAACCCCAGACGTTTCAATCGCCCGCAGGCGATTAGTTGTCTTGCGACGCTGGAGAGTTGAGGTTTGATAGGAACGAATACGTTAGGTTTCAATCGCCCGCAGGCGATTAGTTGTCTTGCGACAAAGGGGTGATGCACTCCCGGTGCATCACCCCACAGTGAGTTTCAATCGCCCGCAGGCGATTAGTTGTCTTGCGACCTTCTGGTGCACCCAACGGCAAGCTGTGCGGCACCATGCGTTTCAATCGCCCGCAGGCGATTAGTTGTCTTGCGACTCCCGCGGGGGTGGCGACCCCGCGGAGCGAGACTTCCGTTTCAATCGCCCGCAGGCGATTAGTTGTCTTGCGACGTCCTACCGCACCCTTGACAATCAGGGAGCGGACACGTGTTTCAATCGCCCGCAGGCGATTAGTTGTCTTGCGACAAGGCGTCAGAACCCTTCACGATGGTCGAGAAGCTCGTGTTTCAATCGCCCGCAGGCGATTAGTTGTCTTGCGACCCCAACTTTGGTGGGCTCCCGGCCCACGGCTGGAGTCCCAGGTTTCAATCGCCCGCAGGCGATTAGTTGTCTTGCGACCACGAGCCTTTTGACCCTTGCCCAGGGTCAAAGCCTGGAAGGTTTCAATCGCCCGCAGGCGATTAGTTGTCTTGCGACGATTTTCGACACTGCCGATTGCTCGGGGACTCCCGTGTTTCAATCGCCCGCAGGCGATTAGTTGTCTTGCGACCGACCTGTCACCGGACGTCACCTTGTGGGTGGGTAACCGTTTCAATCGCCCGCAGGCGATTAGTTGTCTTGCGACCTCGGCAGACGGCCTTGCGAAAGACGCGTGGCTACAGGTTTCAATCGCCCGCAGGCGATTAGTTGTCTTGCGACTCGGGGTGGCGACGGGGATGCAGCTGCCAGCCCGGACGTTTCAATCGCCCGCAGGCGATTAGTTGTCTTGCGACCTCATCGCGGGGCTCATCGAATATGAGCCCGCGCAAGCGGTTTCAATCGCCCGCAGGCGATTAGTTGTCTTGCGACACAACGGCCGCCCCATCAAGGGCGGGCGGCGAGAGCCA
>JBDHSK010000123.1:0-2620 GCA_039808025.1 Sphingomonadaceae bacterium
GAAATAGAAAAATGGCATTTATTTTGCTACAATTTTAACATAAATTTAACAACTTCTCTATGAAATTATTTTTACTCAGTTTTTTTATTGTTTTAGTAGGATTTTCGAAGGCTCAAACTCAAGTGGCCTTACCATCAGAAAATTTAAAAATAAATAAATATACCATCACCCTATCGGTTAGTGTGGCAAGTAATGTACAAGCTACAACCGATTATATAAGAAGAATTTGTGCGGCCGAGCAAGTTAGATTTAATGCCTCACCCGAAAAATTTGAAGTGTTAACCTTTCGCGATCTTCAATACAATATTATTGAAGGAAAATTACAAAAAAATGCAACCCCACTTAGTAATTTAGTATTAGAAGGAAAAGTGAAGTACGAACCAAGTGCCACTACAACAACAAACCAAACTGAATAACATTATAAAACGATGAGTTATTTAAAGAAAAAATATTTTATGAAAAACATTGTATGTTTAATCTTGTGTTGTAGTTTCAATTTAATGTTGAATGCACAAAGCACCACCATTATTGATCCAAGCGCTTCCACAAGCCCTAATGGTAGTTTTGAAAATGCAACATCCTCACTCGCTGCCAATGGCTGGACAGCCGTAAATGATGTTAACAATTACTGGGCAGTTGGAACTACCACATTTAGTAGTGGTGCTAAGAGTGCTTATATCTCAACTAATGGTACAAATAATAATTATAACAATAATAACGCACGTGTATCTCATTTTTACAGTGATGTAATCTTCCCAGCAGGGCAAACTTGTATTACATTAAGTTTTAATTGGAAAGGAAGAGGTGAAGTAGGATATGATTTCTTAAAAGTATATTTAATTCCCACCTCTACTACACCTATAGCAGGTAGTCAACTTAGTGCTACTAACCAGTTAGGTACTGAATACAGCAATCAGAACACATGGCAAACTGCTACAATAATCATTCCTGCTTCTTATGCAGGAACAACACAACGTCTCGTTTTTAGCTGGAGAAATAATGGTAATAATTCAGGGAGTAATCCAGCGGCTGCGGTAGATAATATCTCATTAATTTCAGACACCCCTCCTTCAAGTACAGCACCATTTACCACAAATTTTGAAACTACTTGTACTGGCTGGAATATAGTTAACGGCTCTGAAACCAACCAGTGGACTTTAGGTACAGCCACTAATAACGGAGGAACACGTTCAATGTATGTTTCAAATGATGGAGGAGCCAGCAATAATTATGTAAATACTACAAGTGTAACACATTTTTATAGAGATGTAACTTTTCCTGCTGGGCAAACTTGTATTAATTTATCATTTGATTGGAAAGGAAGAGGCGAGGTAGGATATGATTTCTTAAAAGTATATTTAGTTCCAACCTCTACTACACCTGTAGCAGGCACTCAACTTAGTGCCGCTAACCAATTAGGTACTGAATATAGTAACCAAAGCACTTGGCAAACTCAAAACTTAACCATACCAGGAACGAATGCTGGTACTACTCAAAGGCTCGTTTTTAGTTGGAGGAATGATTGGGGTATAGATTACCAACCGCCAGCTGCTGTTGATAATATTGCTATCAATACATCTACTCCTACTGCGCCATCGTGTGCAACTTATGTAGCTCCAGTAAATGGAGCTACAACTTGTCCTAGTCAAACCTTATCTTGGAATGCGGCAACAGCATCTTGTGGTTCTATCACTTATGATGTTTATTTTAATAGTGGCACAACGGCTACTACATTGGTTTCTGCAGGACAAGCAGGCACTACATATAATACGGGTGCTTTAACAAATGGAACCTATGCTTGGCGTATTGTTCCAAAAACAGGCACTTTAACTGCAAGTGGCTGTAGCACTTATACATTTAGTGTAAATGGAGTATCTAACGATTTACCATGTAATGCAACTAGCATAACTTTAGGCAACGTTGCTTCGGGAGATAACTCATGTTCATCGAATGCTGGAGAGCCGGGTACGCCTGGTTGTTGGACAGGAGGAACTCGTAATACGGTATGGTATTCATTTGTTGCACCTGCCTCTGGCAGTGTAAAAATTAGAACCGCAGCAGGCACCCTTTTAACTACTCAAATTGCTTTATATAGTGGTACATGTGGCGCAGGAATGACTGAAGTTAGCTGTAATAGAAATGCGCCGCCTTGTGGTGGAACTGCTTTACTAACTTCAGAAATCACTCAAACAGGCTTAACTGCTAGTAATACCTATTATATCGCTGTTGATGGAAAAAATAATAATACAGGTACATTTGCCATTACTGTAGTAGATGGCTCCTCTCCATACCCATCTGAGTCTGGACAATCATGTGGTTCTAGTATTACTGTATGCAATTCCACCTTAAGCGTTGGTAATCCTGGATACCAAGGTATTGGCTTTACTTGCGATACTGATGGCTCAGGAACCTGTACAGATGGAGAAAGGGGTTCTGTTTGGTACACCTTCAATATTCAAAATAACGGAAATCTAAACTTTATAATTAAAGCCAATGATTACAATGCAGGATCACCAGGTGCAGAAACCGATTACGATTTTATTTTATGGAAAATAGGAGGATCTGGAGCTACTAATTGTGCAGGCATTGCATCAGGTGCAGCCCCAGTTAAATGTAATTA
>JBDHSK010000124.1:0-2587 GCA_039808025.1 Sphingomonadaceae bacterium
TTCCCACAGCAGGAACCCCTTGTCGCCCTGCTCACCGTGGTGGAAGCGACCGATCGACCCGGCGTAGGCAATGCACTGGCGCCGCCCGCCCTCCCCTTGCGTCCAGGCCTGGTGCCGATGTATGTGGCCGAGCAAGGTGCCCTGCGCGCCGGCGCTGAACAGTGCACCGGTGGTGAACTCGTGGTCGAACCCGGCCATCGGCACGCCGTGCTCGGTCACGCAACCAAAGACCGTTCCATGCTGTTGACGCCGACCGAAAATTGACCAGCAAAGCCGGGTGATGCCGACCGAAAACTGACCAGGGTGTTCAACCTACCCTGCTGCTTTTTTGTGCAGCAAGGAACGAGGAGTGATCACCATGGCCATGATGGGCAAGATTCGCTCGATGCACTTCCGGCAAGGGAAGTCGATCAGCGAGATCGCGCGGTTGACGAGTCTGTCGCGCAACACGATCAAGAAGTGGCTGAAGGCGCCGCAGGGTGCCGAGCCGAAGTACCGGCGTCGGGAGATGCCGACGAAGTTGGCGCCGTTCGTGCAGGCGCTGGAGAAGGCACTGAAGGCCGACGGGCATCGCCCGCGACACGAGCGGCGCACCGCTCGGGCGCTGCATGTGGAGTTGCAGGCCCTGGGCTACGAGGGCGGCTACACGCGGCTGACCGATTACATCCGCACCTGGCGTGACGAGCAAGGCAAGGTCAGCGCCACGAGCGCGTTTGTGCCGCTGAGCTTCGAGCTTGGTGACGCGTTCCAGTTCGATTGGAGCGAGGAGGGTCTGGTTGTCGGTGGCATCTACCGGCGCCTTCAGCTTGCGCACCTGAAGCTGTGCGCCTCGCGCGCGTTCTGGCTGGTCGCCTACCCCACGCAGGGTCACGAGATGCTGTTCGACGCGCACACGCGCAGCTTCGCGGCGCTGGGCGGCATTCCACGTCGGGGCATCTACGACAACATGAAGACGGCGGTCGACAAGGTCAAGAAGGGCAAGGGCCGCGTGGTCAATGCGCGCTTCGCAGCGATGAGTGCGCATTACCTGTTCGACCCTGACTTCTGCAACGTCGCCTCGGGGTGGGAGAAGGGGCGCGTGGAGAAGAACGTGCAGGACAGCCGCCGGCGCGTGTGGATCGAGGCAGCCCGCCGGCGCTTCGGCTCCTTCGACGAACTCAACGCCTGGCTGGCAACCCGGTGCCGGGCGCTGTGGCAGGAGATCCGGCATCCGGAGCACAGCCAGTTCAGCGTGGCCGAGATGCTGGAGCATGAGTTGCTGCACCTGATGCCCATGCCCGAGCCCTTCGATGGCTATGTGGAGAACCCGGCGCGCGTGTCCAGCACCTGCTTGGTGACGGTGCTGCGCAACCGCTACTCGGTGCCGTGCGAGCTGGCCGGGCAGATGGTCTCGACCCGGCTGTACCCGACCCGGGTGGTCGTGGTGGCCGAGGACAAGATCGTGGCCAGCCACACGCGCTTGAGCGACCGCGGTCAGACCTCGTACGACTGGCAGCACTACATCCCGCTGGTGCAGCGCAAGCCCGGCGTGCTGCGCAACGGCGCGCCGTTCGCCGACATGCCCGCGCCGCTGCTGGCCTTGCAGCAGGCCCTGCTGCGGCGCGCTGGCGGCGACCGCGTGATGGCACAGGTTCTGGCTGCGGTGCCGACCGCCGGCCTGGACGCCGTGCTGGTGGCGGCCGAACTGGTGCTGGAGACGGGCGCCGTCAGCGCCGAGCACGTGCTCAACCTCATCGGACGGCTCAACGCGAGTGCGCCGCCGGATCAGGTGGAGACGGCGCTGCGCCTGAACGAAGCCCCGCGTGCCGACACCGACCGCTACGACCGGCTGCGTGACGCTGCCGGCCAGGAGGTGGACCATGCGTGACGTGACTGCCGAACTCAAGGCACTGCGGCTGCACGGGATGGCCGGCGCCTGGGTCGACCTCGTCGCCCAGGGCGGCGGCGGCGGCGTGGACAGCTCGCGCTGGCTGATCGAGCACCTGTTGCAGGCCGAGGGCACCGACCGTGCGATGCGATCGGTGAGCTACCAGATGAGCGCCGCGCGCTTCCCGGCGCACCGCGACCTGGCCGGCTTCGACTTCGATGCCTCCAAGGTCGACCGCGCGCTGATCGACCAGCTGGCCGACCTGTCGTTCACCGAGGCTGCGCACAACGCGGTGTTCATCGGCGGGCCGGGCACGGGCAAGACGCATCTGTGCACGGCGCTCGGCGTGGCCGGCATCACGCGGCATGGCAAACGGGTGAGGTTCTACTCGACGGTGGACCTGGTCAATGCGCTGGAACGCGAGAAGGCCGAAGGCAAGGCTGGGCGGATCGCGGCGAACCTGATGCGCATGGACGCGGTCATCCTGGACGAGCTGGGCTACCTGCCGTTCAGCCAGGCTGGAGGCGCCTTGCTGTTCCACCTGCTGAGCAAGCTCTACGAGCGCACCAGCGTGATGATCACCACCAACCTCACGTTCGGCGAGTGGGCCGCCGTCTTCGGCGACGCGAAGATGACCACCGCACTGCTGGACCGGCTCACGCACCACTGCCACATCGTGGAGACCGGCAACGAGAGCTACCGCTTCCGGCACTCCAGCGC
>JBDHSK010000125.1:0-2575 GCA_039808025.1 Sphingomonadaceae bacterium
TTGGAATAGCGGTGGCCGTGTGGGTGGCCGTCGAAGTCGAAGTCGCGCTGGCCGTCACCGTCGGCCCCGTGGTCGCCGTCGAGCTAGGCGTGGCGGTCAGTGTGGCCGTGTCGGTCGGTTCCGGCTGGAGGGTTGGCGTCTTGCCAAAGAGCGCGGTCGCCGTGGCCGTGACGGTGGGGGTATCGGTCGGCTCTGGCTGGAGCGTCGGGGTCTTGCCGAACGGCGGCGTGGCCGTCGCCGTATTGGTCGGTTCCGGCTGGAGCGTCGGGGTCTTGCCGAACGGCGGCGTCACCGTCGCCGTACTCGTCGCTTCCGGCTGGAGCGTCGGCGTATCTCCGGATGGCAGGTTGGGGCTATAGACCTCGACCGGAACGCTGGCAAAGACGCCTGCCGACGGCCCACCCCAGACCAGTAGAGCCAGGAGGACGCCGCCGAGGACCAGGAGTGGCAATAATCTTGAGTGTCGCATTTCCCCCGCCCCCTATCGTTCGCTTAGAACTGGGCTGTCACGGCTGACAAGCTCGACCGCCTCCAGGTGGAGGCCGGGCGAGCCACTCTGGCGGGCCTGGAAACGCACCGTGAAAAGCTCATCACTTGGAGTCGTTTCCGGACTCGGCCCCAGGCGGACGACGACATAGTGGACAAAGCCCTTGGTCGCCTCCACCTGGCTACGCGCCACAAACCGCGTGGCTGAGTCGAACAGATTCCCCGGCGTTACCGCGCCCGCACGGCCCTCGGCTGTATCCACCACAGCCAGGCGAGCCGGGTCAAACAGGAGCGTCGCGTCCGCGCCCTGGAGGACCAGGTCTCCCCTAAGACGCACTCGCGCCACAAACTCCTCGCCCGCCTCCACCCGCGCGGGGGTGTCCACCATGAGGCGACTAGTCTGCCGCTTGCCCACGTCGGGCGTACGCTCCTTGGCCTCTACCACGGTGTCAACCCAACCGAGAGGGCTATCCCCGGTACTGCGGCGTCCGTAGTTGGCGCCGACCATCGTCAGGTCCAGCAGATTGATGCGGCCATCCCCGTTGATGTCGCCCCTGGCGTCGCCCGGCGGCACATCCGGCGGGCTGCCCGTGCCATAGTTGGCGCCCACGAGAATCAGGTCCACCAGCCCGATTACCCCATCCTGGTTACCATCCCCGCCCGGTAAGACCGTGGTGGGCATGGTCATAGCGTCGGACACGGTAATGGTTGTCTTGCGGGTAAGGTACTTGGGGAAACTGGCGCTGATGGTGTACGACCCCGGCAGAACGTTCAACGTGAACGCCCCATTGGCCTGGGTCACCGTGGTTTGCACCGTAGTCGTCCCCTGTTCGACCTTGACCACAATGTCCGCTTTACTCGACCGGGCCTGCGCGCTCAGCAGCCCTGTGACCGGCCGGGTGGCGGCGGTCGGCGTGGGAGTCGGGGTCGGCGTCGGCGGCGGCGTATACGTCGCCGTCGGCGTCGGGGTGGGCGTGGGCGGCGGGGGCAGGATGCCGGTATCGGTCGCCGGATCGCCCAGCAGACCGTAGGTGTGCATCAGGTCCAGGAAGGTGCCGAAGCTGTATAGCTCGGCCTTGCCGGCGACAGTGGCCGGGCCGAGACGGCGGACACCTGTCTTAAAGAGGGCGTTGTTGAAGCCTCGGTTCAGCCGGTCGTGGCCGGTCGCCACACCGAGGCCGGTCGGGGACCAGTTGGCGACAGACCCCTTGCCCGCCGCCCGCATCATGGTTTCACCCAGCGAGTCCTGGTCCACATCCTGGAAGGAGCCGACGAGACAGGTCATATCCAGCACGACGGGGTACTGGCCCGCGTTGGCGAGGGTCGGCACATCGGCGGCGGTAAACAGAGCTTCCTCAGCCCACTGGGTGATACTGCTGTGGCCGATGTAGGTGACAAACCGCTCGCCCTGGTTGACGTAGTTGATGAAGGCGGTCTTGGCCGCCGAGGCGGGCGAGTGGGTTTCGCCGTAGTAGACCTTGTGGACCGTATAGCTAGGCGGCAGGAGCGACGCCTGGTAATCGGCCAGCCGGGGAAAGTTACCGGCGTAGGTACCGGCGTCGTAGTTGTCGGTGATATACAACGCCGACTCGGCGGGCGCGGGGTTGCTGAGCGTCGCCGTCTCGTAGGCGATAATCTTGTTGACCACGGTGGTAGCTTCGGCCAGACTGTTGACCGGCAAGCGGCCATAGTACAGGTCGGGTACGATGTCGGGGCCAACGACCGCCGCGTAGTAGTTCTCATCGGCCGTCTCACCCAGGTAGGGGTCCACCATGGCGGTGTACGGAGGGATGTAGGTCTGACGCGGCTTATTGAGGTAGTTACGATAGTCGTAGACGCCGTCGCCCATCGCCACCACATAGGCGGGCGGCAGCGACCAGTTCTGGACCGCGTAGCCCAGGAAATCGTGGATGGCCTCCGGGTCCAGCACGCCGTTGCCGAACTGGTTGTAGATGTCCTGGACCTGGACTACCTGCGTCGTAAAGTTGGCGGCGCGGTAGGCGGCCAGTTGGTTGGCGGCGGCGGTAAAGTTGGCCGGGGTGATGACCAGGTAGTTGGCCGCGTTGGTCGTGGCGCGCAGGTCCGGCCC
>JBDHSK010000126.1:0-2575 GCA_039808025.1 Sphingomonadaceae bacterium
CGCCGGCCGCTCGCATCGGCTGGCTGCACCGCATGGACCCCCGAGATTGCGCGCCGGCGACCGTCGTCTTCCGGGTGGGCACGCCGCGCGTCCGATCGGGCCGCCCTCGGGCGCGCTGGCGGCGCTGCGAATCGTCGCGCGCGCGGTCAGCGCGAACGCGTACGAGCTCGGATCGGGATCCGGTGTGTGGAGGATCCTGGTTCCGCGGGGTTGCGTGTTCATCTCCGGCGCGCCGAAGACCGGCAGCCGGCGCCGGATCGCGGCGCGTGTCGTCAGCCGCCAGGCGTCGCCGCGCGCCCCCGCGGCGGCTGCGGGTATCGCCGCGCGGCGCGTCCAGGCACGACGATGCATCTATCGGCCTTCCTGTGCCCATCACCGCGCCGAAGACTGCGCCGGCCGCGATGGTCGAGGCGGGCCGTCGGCTGCACCGCTCAACCGCCGAGGCCGGCCAGCCGCAACTGCGTGCGCAGCCTGTCGACTTCGTCGATCAGGTCGAGCATCACGGCGACGCTTTGCAGGTTGGCGTCGAAGTCGTGCTGCAGCCGGCAGATGCGCCGCACGCGCGCGAGTTCGGCGCCGCCGAAGTGCAGCGCCGGCGCTTCGGGCGGCGACTCGACGAGCCCCTCGTCGATCAGGACGCGGACGAACTCGACCCGCACGCCGCACGCCTGCGCCAGCGTCTGCATGTCGAGCCAGGCGTCGACGCCGAGGCGCACACCGCTTGCGATCGCATTCATCGTCCACCCTCCGTCGCGGCGCGCGGGTCGAACGCGAGGTCGCGCGCCATCTTCTCGTACAAGGCCTTCGCCGCATCGCTCGTCGCCGGCGGCAGGACGACTTCGAGAACGACATACAGATCGCCCGGCGTCGCGCCCGGGATGCCTCGCCCCTTCAGGCGCAGCTTGCGCCCGGTCTGCGATCCGCCGGGGACGTTCAGCTGCACCTCGCCGTCGGGCGTATGCAGTGCGACGCTCGCGCCGAGCGCGGCCTCCCACGGCGCGACACGCAGCGTCGCGACGAGGTCGCGACCGTCGACGCGGTAGCGCGGATGCGGCTCGAACTCGACTTCGAGGTACAGGTCGCCCGCCGGCTCGCCGCGCAGCCCGGGCGAGCCCTGGCCGGCGAGCCGGATCTGCTGCCCGCCGCGTATGCCTTTGGGGATGCGCACCTGCAGCTCGCGCTCGCGCAGAACGACGTGGCCGCTCGCGTCGAGTTCGGGCGCGCGCAGCGTGAGGCCGCGCGTCGCGCCGTGGAATGCGTCCTCGAGCGGAATCACGATCTTCGCGTGGTGATCCTGGCCGCGCCCGCCGCGCGCTCCGCCGGCCGCGCCCTGCGCGCGTGCGCGCCGCGCGGCGCCGAACAGCGCCTCGAAGAAGTCGCTGTGGTCGGCAAAGCCGGCATCGTCCGGCGCGCCGCTGAACTCGAAGCCGGCGTCCCATCCGGGCGGCGGTCGGAACTCCTGGCCGCCGCGCATGCCCTGGCCGACGCGGTCGTACGCGGCGCGCTTCTCGGGGTCGCGCAGCACGTCGTACGCCTCGTTGATGTCCTGCATACGCGCCGCGGCGTCGGACGCCTTGTTGACGTCAGGATGATGCTTGCGAGCGAGCTTGCGATACGCCTTCTTGATCTCGTCGTCGCTCGCGCCGCGCTCGACGCCGAGCACCTTGTAGTAGTCCTTGAACTCCATCGATCGTGACTTTCGCGAATCGGCCGCGGGCCGCTTTCGCTCGATTGTGCGCGGATCGCCCGCGCGGTCAATTCGGCGCACCCGGGTCTGCCGGGCGCAGGCTCACAACAGGTCGAGCCTGAAGTGCTGGCGCAGGTGCTGGCGAAAGCGGCCGACGATCGCGAGCGCCTCGGTCAGCATGTCGCGCTCGAGCGCGCCGAGCGCAGCGGGAACGATCCGGTTGTCGACGGGCTGGCCGCTGCGGCGCGCGGCCAGCTGCTGTTCGAGCCTGAGCCGCATCAGGAGGTGCAGCGTGTCGACGAGGTCGCGCGCGACGTCTGCGCGCAACTGGCCGCGCTCGGCGAGGATCTGCAGACGCTGCGCGGTGCCGCGCGCGTCGACGCGGTGCTGCAGCGCGAGCGCGCGCGCGCCGTGAACGATGGGGAAGGTGCCGACGCGCTTCAAGTCGATCGCCTGCTGCGTGCGGCGCGGAGCGAAGCGCGACCACCACGGCTCAGGCTCGGCAAACTGGTCTGCAGCCTTCGCGAAACGCGCGAGGAAGCCTGCGTTGTCGGCCATGATCGCGCCCATGTGGCGCCGCGCCTCGTCGAGCAGGCTCGCGTCGCCGGCGACAGCGACCGCGTCGACGAAGATCGCGAGGTTGATCACGCCGTCCGGATCGGCGCCGTAGATCCAACTGGCGAGCGTCTCCTTGAACGCAGCGAGCGGCTGGCGCCACAGCGCGTTCGTCAGCATGATCCCGCCCGGGCACGGCGGGTAGCCGAAGTCGGCGAGCGCAGCGTTGAAGCGCTCGGCGATGGCAGCGAGATCGACGGCGGCGAAGCCGTCGCGCAGCAGCAGCGCGTTGTCCTGGTCGGTTTTGAGGATCTGCTCGCCGCGGCCCTCGCT
>JBDHSK010000127.1:0-2571 GCA_039808025.1 Sphingomonadaceae bacterium
GTCAGTTCGCTCCGTAGTTGGCCAGCTCAATCTGGCTGATGCTGTCAGGCGCGAGCTCGCGCTCCACAACCGACTTCTCCCACCGCGCTGGGACCACCTGGCCCTGGTCCCAGAGCACGAGCGCGTGGAGGCTGCGCTTCGACCACTTCTGCGGCGAGGTCCTTCGGGTGTAAGGGCGGACATTGTCTATTGCAACAAGGGTTGGCGCGGCGTACGTCCGCTGCACGTCATGCCGCTAGGTGACCGCATCTTGTACCGAGCACTGGTCGACAAGATTGCTACGGCGCTGCCCGAGCATCTTCAGGCACGCGAGCCGGTGGGGGACTTCCGAGTGGCTCCGATCGAACACCCGGGAGTCAGCCATATCAGCCAGACGGATGTTGCCGCCTACTACGAGTTTATCGACCACGAGATACTTGCCAACGAGCTTGTCGGACAGACGGGTGAGGAGCCCACCGTCGAGGTCCTCATGGATCTGCTTTGCGGAACAATGGGTCGTCGGGTCGGCATCCCGCAGGTGCACACCGCAAGTGACCGGCTGGGCGACACCTACATCGACCGAGCCCGACGCCGCCTCGTCAGGGCCGGGTACGCGACCTGGACCTACGCCGACGATTTTCGTATCGCATCAACCTCTCTCGGCCAGGCGCGCGAGGCGCTAGAGGCGTGCTCCCGCGAGGTCCGCGAACTGGGCTTGGTCTTGAACGAGCGCAAGACCTTCACCTACGGCGAGGGCCGCTACCTGAAGTCGCTGACCTCCTTCGCCGACGCCGAGAGGGAACTCTTCGCCCAGGGCGCTACTGAGGGCGCAAGCGACAGCCTGGGTTTTCTTGACCAGGACTACACCGATGCCGACGAGCCGATCGCCACTTTGGGTGCCGAACCGCTCGACCAGGGAGTCGACGATGATGAGGTGGTCTCGGAAGACCTCACTCCCAATGCTGAACTTGACCATCGCCGTGTGGCAGCAGCGTCGCGAGCTTGGGATCTCTGGCTCGATGAAGACGAATCCGAACAGGTGCAGGCAGGGCAAGAGGCCGCCATCACGCAGTCCCTCCTGGGCCGCGCGTTGCCCACGTTGGGTCTGGCCGGCGAGGAAGCTCCACTTGAGCATGTCGATGACATCCTGCGGTTCGAGCCCGCACTCACACCCCAGGTGATGACGTACCTAACCAACCTCGCCGCCACTGGTTCCGAAGCACGGTCACGAATCCGCAGGAGCCTAGATGTCCTCGTCGCGGAGGACATCTACAGCCCATGGCAATGCATGTGGCTCGCCCAGACTGCTGGAAGCTTCCGACGCTCGGGTTCCCGGCACCGATACGAAGACTGGCTCGCCGAATGCGTCGCATCGAGCCCACATGACGGGCTGGCGGCAACAGCAGCGGCCGCCCTTGGACGAATCGGACGCGGCGATCCGACATTCGTCATGGCCGCAGTTGATCGCGTCAGCCCTGGATGGCGCACGCTGGCCTTCTGGGGACTTATCGGTCTTGACCGCGCTAAAGCACAGGACGTAGCCGATGACAAGCTCGATCGGCTCTTGCTCGAGGTCACCGAGCAATGACCCAGCCGGTCGTGTCCGCTCGCGCGGAGGCGGCGTCCGCCCTGCTGTTCCACACACTCGGCGCACACCGGGTCACGGTCGCGGCTATGCGAACCCGACGTGCAAGTCGCCTCGCTATGGCGGCGCCTCTCGATGCCGAACAGATTCAATGTCAGGCAACACTTGTCCGGCTTCTCTCCATCACAGAGTCCTTCACCGCCGAGTTGATGACGACGGCTGTCGATTCTGCGGTCTCGCGAGCAGCCAGCGCGGCGGTCAACAATATCTGGGAAGACGCAGCCATCAGGGGGACCGACAGCTGGAATGCGCAGCGAGACGCCTATAGGAAGTGGCTCGGTGTCACCGTGGACTGGAGTGCCGCCGAGCGGCTCGCTGAGGCACGAAATGCTGTGGCGCATGGGCTTGGGTCGCTGACGCGTCGACAACTTCGCAATGAGCAGGGAGTCAAGGCCAGGCTCCAGGCAGCCGGGATCGATGTTCAGGGGGACAGCCTCGTCCTCTCCGACGCAGCCTTGGCTTCGGCCGCGGCCGCGTGTCGTGACCTCATCCATCGAGTCGACCGGGCGACTCAGAGCCGCCCGACCGAGTTCCGGTAACGGTGTGCGCGTGCTCGCTCTGAAGGCCCCTGTCACTGGACTACCTCAAAGCCGCCTCCTCCATCCGGCAGGGGGGCTCATTACAGGCCAGGGATGGGGCGCTCGGCGGGTGCCTGGCATCGCGCGAGGCCTCCCAATGATTGAGGGGCGAGCCCTCGGGGGCGCCCCACCGGTCAGCTGGGACAGGACCGCCTCCGTCGCCAAGAACTGTCAGTGGTCATTGCCAGCATGGGCCCATGCGCATGCACCGCTCCGAACTCGTCGTTGCGAACCGGGTTGGCTCCGTGCCCCCCGAGCAACTATGGGTGGATGCGCTGTGGCGTGGTGCCGGCGCCGCCTTCGCATCCCGGGCGTGGGCCCAGAGGGCTCTCAACCGGGCCAACGCTGGGATGGCCGAGCTCGAAGCCA
>JBDHSK010000128.1:0-2562 GCA_039808025.1 Sphingomonadaceae bacterium
CCGAGCGCATGATCAACACCCCCGTCGCCGACGCACGATTCTTCGAGCTCGTCGATTCCCTCTTCGGAACACCCGAGGCGGACGCGCCTTCGCGCACCCGCAACGCGGCCCGCCGACGGACGGCCACCCTTGCCCACTTGTGGCACGACGCGGCCACACAATCGGGCATCGCGGGCACCGCCTGGGCGGCGTACCAGAGCGTCGTGGAGTACGTCGACCACCACGCCCCGGTCCGCGACAAGCGCGACGCCGCCACGGCCCGCGCGGTCCGCCTGCTCACCACCGACGAACCCGCGCGGCTGAAGTCGGCCGCGTGGACCGCCCTGGCTCCTGCCTGAACCCACCCGCACACTCGAACGGAGCACCACTCATGAGCACTGAGCCCACCACCCGCGACCTCGACCTCTGGCTGATCGACAAGGACGCCGAAGGGGTGATCAAGCCGGGGCCCGGGGTCGTGTACGACCGAGCCGGGATCGGCATCGTCTTCATGGACGAGCGCGGTCGGGACTTCACCTTCATTGACGTCGGCACCGCGCTCGAGGCGTGGGCTGGCCAAGGCGCACGGCTCTCCCCCGCGCTGGCTCGTGACCTCGCCCGCGCGCTGGAGCGGTTCGCGGACTACGCAGACGGGCACACGGCCTACGTCCCGGTCGAGACCGCCGACCCCTGACCCTCCACCACCACGCCACAGCGCCCGGCACGCGCCCTCGACTCCGTGCCGGGCGTTGCCATGCCCGTCACCACAGCATCAGTTGCTGCCCGTGCAATGCGCTCAGCCGCGCCAGATCGGCAGCCACCAGCGCCGGGTCACGGCGCGCCAGATCGCGCAGTTCCCGCGCGCGCTGCCGTGACCCGCGCGGGTCACCGAGCGGAGACCCTGCACGCTCTCTCCGGATCACCCACTCGCGCCGGTTCTCCACGTAGGACGAGGCCACGACGTGCCCCTCCCCTACCTGCTGACACAGCGGGTTGTCGCAACGGTGGCCGAGCACGGGCACTCTTGCGGCCTCCTCGACGCCGTTGGCCAAGGCGAACCCGAACCGGTGGGCCACGACGACGCGTCCCGAGGCGAGCCAGAATGCTGGTGGCCGCGCCCCGAGACAGCCCCGGTCCACCACGCACACGAGGAGCCCTCGACACGCACGATCTTCGCGCGCCAGCGCGCGACCGTCTCGGCTGACGCGCACGCCGCCGCGAGGGCGGCCAGCCCGACCTCATCCAGTCGCGCCACGGCCTGACCCGGCGTCGACTGCGATGCTCCCCGCACCTGGACCGGACGCCGGCGCCGTCGTCGCCGCAGGCTCGGAGTCAGCGCCGGTTTCGGCCGGCGTGCCTGTGGGCTGCCCTCCCCCGGTCCCCTCGACCCGCCGCAGCCGTGTCGCCTCGCGCACGCTCAGCTGGCCCTCCCCCCCACACCATTCCACCGCTTCCCGCAGTGACAGGCCCTCGGTGCGCGTGAGCGTCCGCAGCGCCTCACCCGCGCGAGCCTCGCACGCCATGACCAGCGCATCCCGCTCGGCCAGCGCAGTCACCACGGTCACGGCCAGCGCACTGCGCCTGCGCTCCCGCTCCGCCCTGGCCTGACGCATCTTCGTCTGTGCATCCAGCGCCACTCGCCGCGCCTGCTGCCTCGCCGTCTGATTCGGCATGACCGGAACCCCTTCCACTCGACACGTTCCACCCTCCTAATGCGACCCGGCGCCCTCCCGTGATCACCCACGCGCAACATTCCTCGACCCCCACTCCACCGAACACCGCGACCCTGCACGTCCCCCTCCGAAGCCGCGCCACCCCCGCGCCGACTGCCCGACCCCCCCATTTCTGAGATTCCCACTGCCCCACACACCTCATGCATTCGCGGTAGTTGATCGCGCAACTACTGACCCGGGGGGCGCGTCTTCTCGCTTTAGGGGGTGTGACCATGACCGTCCACAAGCTCACGGCCGGGAGCGGGTACGACTACCTGACCCGGCAGGTGGCAGCCCAGGACGCGACCGAACGGGGGCACTCGGGTCTGGCCTCGTACTACAGCGCCAAGGGTGAGGCGCCCGGTGTGTGGGTCGGCAGCGGGCTTGGGCAGCTGGAGGGCCTCGATGCTGGCGACCCGGTGACCGAAGAGCAGATGCGCAGCCTGTTCGGCTCGGGACGCCACCCGCTGGCCGAGCAACTGCGCGCGGCGGCCGCCGAGAGCGGCCTGGACATCGCTGCTCAGGAGCGAGCCACGTGGCTCGGGACGCCGTACAAGGTGTATGCGGACGTCTCTGAGTTCCGGCGCCGGGTGGCGCAACGGGTGGCCCTCGTCAACGTGCAACGAGGGCTGTCCGCCGACGCCCCGGGCAGCCTGGAGGACCGCGCACGAATCCGCACACAGGTCGCCGTCGAGCTGTTCCGGGACGAGTTCGGTCGAGAGCCTGCCGATGCCCGGGAGCTGGCCGCAACCATCGCCAGACACTCCCGTCCGGCAACCACCGCAGTCGCCGGGTTTGACTTGACCTTCTCCCCCGTCAAGAGCGTGAGCACGCTCTGGGCGATCGCCGACCGGCCGGTGGCAGCCGCCAT
>JBDHSK010000129.1:0-2557 GCA_039808025.1 Sphingomonadaceae bacterium
GGCAGGCTTGGCGGGCGCGGCAGCTACAGCCGCTGGCTTGGCCTGCGTCGTGGCCGCCGTGGTGGTCGTCGTGCGCGGCTGGAGGACGCCGGCCAGTGTATTGGTGCGCGGAGCGGGCTGCGGTTCGGGACGCGGCAGGTCCACCGAGCCTTCGGGCACAAACACGCGCTGGCTGGGGGAGAGCGGGCTATCCGCCTTCAAGCGGTTGGGCGCGTAGGACAGAATATCCTCAACGTTGACCCCGTACTTCGTCGCAATGGACTGGAGGGTGTCCCCGTCCGCGACGATGTGCAGGATGCCGCCCGGCGGCGGGATGAGGAAGTCATCGCCCGGATGAAAGATGGTACCCAGGCTCCCCTGGAGGAAGGGGTTAGCCGTGACCAGGGCCTCCAGGCTGATTTCAAACCGGCTCGCGATACCCGATAGCGTATCCCCGTCCGCCGCCGTGTAGCTCTGGACCAGGGAGTCGAGCGTGGGGGTGTCCACCACGGAGTCGGCAGGCGGCTTGGCGGCCGGCGCGGCGCGCGTCGGGAGGGCGAACAGGTCTTCGCGTGGGGCGAGGGAGATGGCATCCGTCCCCGTCAGGCGCACGTTGACGGCGGAGGCGGTGCGGGGGACCATCGGGCGTTGGAGGAAGGATTCGGAGTCGGAGGGGGTGGCGCCGCTGTCGGTCCAGGTCGCGCCGACGCGGTTGGCCTGCGGCGCGGCAAGGGCGGGCAGGCGTAAGTCGGAGAGGCGCACATGGCTCAAACCGAGTGTCGCCGTGATGGCGACCAGGATGATGCTGTGCGCGGTCAGGCGGAGCGTTAGCTCCCGGTTGGCCTCGACCCAATGGCGGAGGCGGTAGACGTAGAATTCAGTTTGGGCGTGGGCGGTCTGCGAAACCCTGGTGAGTCGGGTGACCCACTCAGGCGCTTGGGCCGCAACAACGGGGCCGAGGCCCTCCGGACTGGGTGGGTCGTCGGCCGGCAAGCTCGGCTCGTCCGAGCGATCCAGCCCCAGCGAACGGCGGCGGGTGACGTTGTCCACAGAGTTTTCCTCTCGGTTGCACTACAGCGACTCACTTCACATCAAGCAGGGATGCGAGCGGCTAGATCCCCTACGTGAGCCACCGGCCGTCTGGAAAGTAACATGCTTTCCCACCAGCCACCCTATACTTCAGGGACGGCTGCACCCTGACGGCTGGGTCCGACTGTCCTCCTTTGCGGCCAAAACGTCGGGCCGCAACGTCAAACACCGTTACTCGCTTACCAGATGTCAGTCGTCAGTATCCAGTAGTCAGATTGAATACGCTGCATGACTACTGACTACCGACTACTAACTACCTCTTAGAAATCACCCTTACTTAACGTTTCCAAAAACTCTCGGTTCGACTGGGTGCGCGTCATACGGGCGATGACCGCCTCGGCCGCCTCCGACCCGCCTCCAATCGCGTCAATCATGCGTCGCACGGTCCAGACGCGCTGGAGGGTTTGGGAATCCAGGAGCAGCTCTTCGCGGCGGGTGCCGGAGCGTTCGATGTCGATGGCGGGGAAGATGCGGCGCTCGGCCAACTTGCGGTTGAGATGCAGCTCCATATTCCCGGTGCCCTTGAACTCTTCGTAGATGGCGTCGTCCATACGGCTGTTGGTTTCCACCAGGCAGGTCGCCAGGATGGTCAAACTGCCGCCTTCCTCCAGGTTACGCGCCGCCCCAAAGAAGTGCTTGGGCGGGTACAGGGCCGCGGGGTCCAGACCGCCCGAAAGTGTACGCCCACTCGGCGGAACTGTCAAGTTATACGCACGCGCGAGCCGCGTGATGCTGTCGAGCAAGATGACCACGTCCTTGCCAGCCTCGGTCAGCCGCTTGGCGCGGGCCAGCGACATCTCGGCCACGCGGACGTGGTCGGTCACCGGGTCGTCAAAGGTCGAGCTGTAGACCTCAGCCTCCACCGAGCGGTCCATGTCGGTGACCTCCTCGGGGCGCTCGCCAATGAGGACGACCATGAGGTGAATATCCTGGTAATTCTCGGTCAGGCCGTTGGCGATGTGCTTGAGGACAGTGGTCTTGCCGGCCTTGGGCGGTGAAACGATGAGACCGCGCTGCCCGCGCCCAATCGGCGCGAGGATGTCCATCAGCCGATTGGCGAGGATACGTGGCCCGGTTTCGAGTTTTAACTGTTCGTTGGGGAAGATGGGGGTGAGTTTGTCGAAGTCGGGGCGCTGCTTGGCGATGTCCGGGTCGGTGGCGTTGACCGACTCGACGCGCAGCAGACCGTAGTACTTCTCGGTGTCTTTCGGCGGCCGTATCTGCCCGATGACCATGTCGCCCGTGCGCAGGCCGAAGCGCCGGATTTGCGACTGCGACACGTAAACGTCATCCGGGCCAGGCAACAGGTTATCCGAGCGCAGGAAGCCAATGCCGTCCTGGATGATTTCCAGGATGCCGCCGCCATAGATGTAGCCCTGTTCCTCGGACGCCTGACGCATCAGGCGGAGAATCAGGTCATTCTTCTTGAGGCGGTTGAAGCCCGGCACGTCGCGCTGACGCGCTATTTCTTGCAGTTCGCCGACACTCT
>JBDHSK010000130.1:0-2540 GCA_039808025.1 Sphingomonadaceae bacterium
CATCGACCTGGCAGCCAGCAGCCATAATCTGAAGGGGACGGTCAATGTGGGTCATTTCGGCAATGTCACCCTGTCGACCACCCGCCCCGAAATCTACACCGCGGATACGTTCTACAGCCGACTTTCCCGGGGCATCCGTACCGACGTCATCACGATATGGGACAAGGTGTCGTTACGCCCGACGGGCGAGATCATCCTTCCCAAACGCGGGCAGTTTCTGACCAACAAGAACAGTTTCCAGCTCACCAACGATGAAAAATGGGCGCTGGTCTTCAACTTTACGCCGGCTTCGTCCGTCACGGTCGTCGATCTTGTCGACCGCAAGGTGCTGAGCGAGATCGACCTGCCTGGATGTTCGATGATCTACCCGACCGGCCAGCGCGGATTTGTGACATTGTGCACCGACGGCACTGTCAACAGTATCGTGCTTGACGCGAACGGCCATATGGAATCGAACACGGTCAGCGCGCCGATCAATGATCTTGATCACGACCCGATGATGATGATGCCGGCGATGATCGACAGGACGGCCTGGTTCGTTACCTATCATGGCGTCCTCCGCGCACTCGACCTGTCAGGACCGGCAGCACGCGATGCGGGGAGTTTCCCGATCGGCACAGCCGAAGGCGGCGCGCCGGAATGGCGGCCCAGCGGCTGGCAGTTGATTGCCGCTGACGCCAACGGCAAGCTTTATGTCCTGATGAGCCCCCATGGTCGAGAGGGTAGTCATAACGATCCGGGCAGCGAGGTCTGGGTGATCGATCCAGTTACAAAGGCCCGGATCCGGCGTATTGCCCTGACCAATCCCGGCGCATCGATCGAAGTTACCCGACAGGCGCAGCCGCTTCTTGTTGTCGCCCGGCCGGAGGGGTTCGTCGACGTCTATGACGCGACAACGGGTGCGTTGAAACGCAGCCTCGGCGGCAACATCGTTCCAAACCCCCTGACCATGACGGCCGTTCCATGATAGGGCTGCTTACCGAATTCGCGTCATCATTGCTGATCTGCGTGTTGACGGCTGCAGCGGTCCACAAGCTGGTGCAGCGCCACCGGCTGGCAGTCGCCACATCGAGCCTGCTGGGGGTTGGCCTTCCCGTTGGCAGCGTGCTCAGCCTCGCCGCTGCTGCATGCGAAGGGCTGGCTGCCGTCGCCATCCTCTCGCCTGCCGGCCGTGTCGCCGGCGCAATGCTCGCAGCCGGCTTGTGGGTGGTTTATGCCACTGCCCTTGCGGTCGCGCGCCTGAGGGGGGGCGCACCTTTCGATTGTGGATGCAGTTTCGGTACGCGTGCGAGGCCGATCGATGCGCTCTCGCTCGGCCGTCCGCTGCTGCTGGCGGCAGTGGCCATCCTGGTGGCGACCAGTCCGGCGGAACCATCCACCATCGGTATCTTCACAGCTTTCGCAGCGCTCGCCTTCTTTACACTTTTTTGGGCTGCCGGAGAGCTGGCAGCCCTTCCCTCACCGAAACGGAGGCAGGTTCGATGACAGAATCCCTGTTGGTGTCGCAGATCCTCTTATGGGCCGCCGTAATCATACTCGGTGTGCTGGTGGCCGCGCTCGCCCGGCAGGTTGGTGTGCTGCATGAGCGGATCGCCCCTGCTGGTGCATTGACGCTTCATCAGAAGGTCAATGTCGGTGATGTCGTCCCGGCGATGCAGCTTACGGCTCTTGATGGGCGGACGGTGCGCATCGGAGACAAGCGCGCACGCAGAAGCCAGCTGGTCTTTTTCGTCTCTCCGGAGTGCCCGGTCTGCAAATTGCTGTTGCCTGTGTTCAAGTCAACCGCAACCGCAGAAGCCGGCTGGCTAGACGCAATATTGGCAAGCGATGGTGACGAAGCTGCGCAGAGGCGCATGGTGACGACCCTCGGTCTCGAAAAGTTCCCCTTCATCTTGTCTGAATCGTTAGGGCGAAACTTTGGTGTTTCCAAGTTACCCTATGCTGTGCTGATCGACGAGACGGGACGTATTGCTTCGCTTGGCCTGGTCAATTCGCGCGAGCATCTCGAGAGTCTGTTCGAGGCAAAGGAGCGCGGCGTCGCCTCGATCCAGGAGTATCTGACGCGTCGCGACAGGGAGGCATGACAATGGGCCACTTTGACAAGCTGACTGAAAGAATGACCCGCAGCGTCGCCCGCAATACTTCGCGACGTAGCTTGCTGACGCTGATCGGCGGGGTAGTTTCAGGCGGTGCCATCATACCGGTTCTGCCGCTGGCTCGGGCCCATGCATCAGAGCCCGAGGCAGTGGGCCCCTCCGGGCTTCCTCCGCAATATGCCGCCAATCCACAGGATCCCGGCGACAATACGTCGTGTGACTATTGGCGATATTGCGCGGTCGATGGCTTTCTGTGCAGTTGCTGCGGCGGCACCGTGAACAGCTGTCCGCCAGGAACCGAAATGTCACCGATCACCTGGATCGGAACATGTCGCAATCCGGCGGACAATCGTGCCTATATCATCAGTTACAATGATTGCTGTGGAAAAACGTCATGCGGACGTTGTGCGTGCACACGCAACGAGGGCGACAAGCCGACAGCAC
>JBDHSK010000131.1:0-2532 GCA_039808025.1 Sphingomonadaceae bacterium
CGGCGGGTACATGGCGGGCTGATTATCGGGACGCTCGACCAGCACTACAGCCAGTGGCTCGACAAGCCCATCGAGGGTTGGGGGAACCGCTCGCCGCGCCAACTCATGGCCGACGAGACGGGCCAGGCCCGCGTCCAACTGCTGCTGAGTGTGCTGGAGCAGGCTGAGGACGTCCGCCGCGCGACGGGGCAGCCAGCCTATGACGTCAACCGGCTGCGAGCGCAGCTGGGCATGCTGGGCGCAGGAGTCTTCTAGGCCTTAATGCCTGATGAAATGTTTGACGGATATGATTGGCTAGGTGTATATTGAGCGTGGGGCAAAGCTGGCTTATGTTACCCGTTCGCCCCCCCGTGACCCACCCTGTCCCGCTAGATCCAGCATAGAAAGGCCAAAATCATGCTCCAGGAATTTCGGAAGTTCATCTTACGCGGCAATGTGATTGACCTGGCGGTGGGTATCATTATGGGTACTGCCTTCGGCGCTATCGTCAAGTCGCTGGTGGATGACATCATCATGCCACCGATTGGCTTGATTCTGGGTGGCGTCAACTTTGCCGACCTGTTCGTCAACCTGACGCCATCGAAGCAGGCGGCCTCCCTGGCGGCAGCGAAGGAGGCTGGCGCGGCCGTCATTGCCTACGGCTCGTTCTTCAACACCATCATCAACTTCCTCATCATCGCCTTTGTCATCTTCCTGCTGGTGCGCGCTGTCAACCGCATGATGCAGGCGAAGGCCGAAGCCCCTGTGCCGCCCGTGCCGACGGCTGAGGAGAAGCTGCTGACCGAGATACGCGACCTGCTCGCCACGCGCCGCTAGGCGCAACCCGCTTGGTGGCCCGCGTCGGGCTGGCCCCTACTTGTCTGGCCTCAAAAGGCGGCTATACTTCTCTCTAGTGAACCAACTAGAGAGAAGTTTTTTATGGGAACGCTGCGTCCGAGTGATAGACCAGACTGCCCCTACTTCCACGAGGATAGCCACCGCCAGGCGACGCGGCGGGCCTGCCGCCTGGTGCAGCGCAGCCCGGACTCGCTGCCCTGGCACCCCAGCCTGTGCAAGTCGTGTCCGGTGCCAAGTCTGCTCAAGGCCAACCCGTGCCGGCATCTGGCCCTCGAAGCCCGTGTCGTCCGCAAGTGGGGCGTCTTCTCGCGCGTCGAGCCGTATACCGCCTGCACCGCCAAGGCGGTGGAGTTGTCGAACCCGGAGTCGTGCTGGCGCGGCTGCGCCGAGTTCTCGCCGCCGGCCGGCACGGCGGACTTCATCTCGGTGGATGCGCTGATGGCGGCGGGCGAAGGCCGCTCGCCGGTGGATTCGTAGCCTCCCTCCCTCGTCCAAGGGGAGAGGGGTGGGGTGAGGGTCTGAGAAGTAAGAACCGCCGCCTTGTTGTCGTCGCATATCTGTAGTGTTATATCGTCTACCCCAGCCTGGCTGGGGCGGCCCACGGGCCACATTCGTATGAGCCACGACGGCTCAGATGTCCCAAGATGGGCGGAGCGCCACTGACGCGCTCTGCTTTTTTTCTGTACCTCGGTCGCCCTGCCTCCCCGACGTCACTGGACTCAAGCTTGCTATGAGGGTAGGCGCGGCGTCTATGATAAATGCTTAAACAGACGGCGGGGGAGTAACGTTTGGCTAGGCTTCAGCGTTGACAAGCATAGCCGATTCTTGCTATACTACCTACACTCTAATCCGCCGTGGTCTTCGACCAGGAGTGAGACACCATGTCGCTGCCATTCATTGGCATTCCGACCCACAACGAACGTTCGAAAGATGACCTGGCGCCGCCCAGCTACGTGATGCGCCAGGCGTACACCTGGGCTGTGGAGGAAGTCGGCGGCGCGCCCTTCCTCGTCCCGCTGCTCAGTGACAAGACAACGCTGCGCGCCCTCTATGACCAGATGGACGGGCTGCTGCTGGCTGGCGGCGGCGACCTGGACCCGGCCCGCTACGGCGAGGCCCCCGACCCGCATCTGCTGGACGTGGACGTGCTGCGCGACCGCGTCGAGACAATTATGACGCAGTGGGCCCTCACTGAGGGCAAGCCGGTCTTCGCCATCTGTCGCGGCATCCAGATGGTCAACGTGACGGCGGGCGGCACGCTCTATCAGGACGTGCCGAGCATGTGTCCATCGTCCATCACCCACATGCAACGCTATCGCCCGCGCCACTACCGCGCCCATACCGTAGAGGTCACACCGGGGACAAGGCTGTACAAGTCGCTGGGCGGGCCTCGCGTCCAGGTCAACAGCCTGCACCACCAGGCCATCAAAGATGTCGCGCCCGGCTTCATCGTCAGCGCCCTCGCCGCGGATGGCATTGTCGAGGGCATTGAGAGCGCGAACGGCAACTTTGCCGTCGGCGTGCAGTGGCACCCGGAGGTGCTGGCGATTGAGGACGCGGTGATGCGCCAACTGTTCGCCGACTTCGTGGAGGAGGCGCGGGCCTACCGCACCCGGCGGCTCGGCTTCAGCCAGGCGGCGTAATCTCACATCCACTTGTCTAGCCCCTTCCTGCCCAGGGAGGGGCTGTTTTTGT
>JBDHSK010000132.1:0-2523 GCA_039808025.1 Sphingomonadaceae bacterium
ATGCCACAAACGATCGCGAGCCAGGCGGCACCCGGATACGTCTTGCACCCAGGGGCCACAGACGATCGCAAGCCAGGCGTCAGCCGCGCACACCTCGCACCCACGGGCCAACAACGTCCGGCGACAAGCCTGAGCCAGGGCCGCCTTGCGCCCAGAGGCCACGAACGACCGCGGACCAGGCAAAGAGAAGCGGCGATTTCGAGAATCTGCCTCACAGAACCGAGATCCACGAGCTAAATCGCGCGAGGTCCAGGCCGTGCGTCCGATTGTCAGAATCTGAGCGTCGCGGACGGGGCTTTCGGGCCTCAGTCGACCAGCTCGCGTACGACGGCATCGGCCAGCAGCCGGCCGGTCAGCGTCAGTTTCAGCCGATCGTCGGCCACGGTCACCAGCCCGCGGGTACCGAGATCGGCGATCCGGCCACGCCCACGAGACGACAAACGGTTGAGCGGCATGCCCTCGGCCAGCCGAATCTCCAGCAGCACCTGCTCCAGCCGGCGGTCGTCGGCGGTCAGGATCTCTCGCGCCTGGGCCGGGGACTCCCCCGCCGCGAGCCGAGTGGCGTACGCGGCCGGATGCTTGACGTTCCACCAGCGGGTGCCGCCGACGTGGCTGTGCGCCCCGGGCCCGATCCCCCACCAATGGTCGCCGCGCCAATAGCCCAGGTTGTGCCGGCAGACCGCGTCCGCCCGCGACGCCCAGTTGGACACCTCGTAGGCGTGGAAACCTTCGCTGGTCAGGGTCTCCTCGGCCAGCAGGTACTTGTCGGCGAGGTCGTCGTCATCCGGCAGCGGCAAGTCACCGCGCCGCACTCGGGCGGCGAGTTTGGTGCCCTCCTCCACCACCAACGCGTACGCGCTCACGTGGTCGGGATCCGCGCTGAGCGCCACCTCGAGACTGTGCCGCCAGTCGGTCAATGACTCCCCCGGCGTGCCGTAGATGAGATCCAGGCTGACCTGATCGAACCCCGCGGCCCGCGCTTCGGTCACTGCGGCGATCGGCCGGCCCGGCGAATGCACCCGGTCCAAGGTGGCGAGCACGTGCGAGACCGCGGACTGCATGCCGTACGAGATGCGCGTGAACCCGCCCGCCCGCAGCTCCGCCAGGGAGGCCGGCGTGACCGACTCGGGATTCGCCTCGGTGGTCACCTCGGCGTCCTCGGTCAGCCCGAAGACCGTTCGGATCCGGGCAAGCACTCGGACCAGGTCGGAAGCCGCGAGCAGTGTCGGCGTACCGCCGCCGACGAACACCGTCGACGCCTCCGGGACATACGACCCCAGCACCCGGGCCGCGAGGTCGATCTCCGCCAGGGCCGCCTCGACGTAGGCGTCGCCACTCTCGCCGAGATCCGATGAGACCCGCAACTCAGCTGGCGTGTAGGTGTTGAAATCGCAGTAGCCGCAACGGGTACGGCAGAACGGCACGTGCAGATAGATCCCGAGCGGCCGGTCCCCGACCTCCAGCAACGATGCCACCGGCAGCGCCCCGTCGACGGGCGCCGGGTCACCAGGAGGCAAAACGGAGGGCATGAGCACTCAGGGTAGATCGAAAGGCAAGGCAAGTCCGTCCAAGGCCCGGCGGCAGACGCAGCCGGCCTCCTCGTCGGTCTCGTACGGCGGCAGTTCGGCGACGGCCGTGGCCAGCAGGTTCTTGAGCCGTTCGATGTTGCCGGCGAACATGGTCAGCACCTCGCGATGGGTGACCGCCTCACCGGCCAGCACTCCGGCGTCGTGGTCAGTCACCAGTGCGACGCAGGTGTAGCACAGCGCGAGCTCGCGGGCGATGGCTGCCTCTGGCTGGCCGGTCATCCCGACCAGCGACCACCCCTGTGCCGCATGCCAGACCGACTCGGCCCGACTGGAGAACCGTGGCCCGTTGATCACCACCAGGGCGCCACCCGCCACCACGGCTTCTCCTGCCTCGATCACGGTCCGCCGGCCGCGCGGACAGTAGGGATCGCCGAACGAGACATGGACGACCGGGCCCACCTGGTCGTAGACCGTGTGCGCCCGGCCCCAGGTTCGATCCACCACCTGGTCGGGCACCACGACGGTGCCCGGTCCGAGTTCGGGTCGCAAGGATCCCACGGCACATGGCGCCAGCACCTGCCGGACACCGACCGACCGCAGGGCCCACAGGTTGGCGCGATAGTTGACCAGGTGCGGTGGGTATTCGTGGCGCCGGCCATGGCGCGGCAGGAACGCCACGTCGCGACCTGCCAGCCGACCGATCGCGACGGGCGCGCTGGGCCGACCGAACGGCGTGTCCACCTCGACCAGGTCGGGGCGCTCGAGGTAGCTGTAGAAGCCGGAGCCGCCGATGATCCCGATCTCCGCACGGGGCGCTGTCATGGACGCGAGGGTGAGCCCCCTCAGGGCAGCAGCACGATCTTGCCCCGCGTGTGCCCGGACAGCACGGCCGCGTACCCCTCGGCCGCGCGCTCCAGCGGGAAGGTCTGGACCTTGATCACCACCTGGCTGTCGGCCAGCAGTTGAGCCCCCGCAGCCAAAGCAGCACTCTTGT
>JBDHSK010000133.1:0-2521 GCA_039808025.1 Sphingomonadaceae bacterium
ACCGGAGTCGGAAACATGCCGTCGCCGAGACGACTCCATGAGGTATTTCCGGTACTCGTTCGGCTTCATGCTTGAGACGACGAGTCCTACGTGGTTGTGGGTGAGGGATCGTCCGTACTCGGCATTTGCGATACTGGTTATCGCTCCGAGCACGAGCCGTTCGGTGTTTGTGAGTGGGGCGCGGCCGCTCATTTCCAATGCGCTGCGAAGGATGGGCGTCTGCTCACCGATTGTCATCCCCATATTTGGGTCGAGGATGTTGAGACTGTAGCGCGAGAGGTCGGTGTAAGGACTGCGGAGGGCTGTTGCCCACAACTTATACTCTCCTTCACCGGCATTTGCTCGCGTATCGTCAGTCGACGGGCGGACGCGGTACCCGGTATTGCCTACTTTGAAGGTGGCGCTGCGGTAGGCGTAGACCTTGGCTGCGGCAGTTTTGCCGCAGTCACGGTCGCCGAGAAACTGGACGGATTTACCGCCAGTGAGACCGCGCATCTGCCATTCCTCAAGGTTCATGTAGAATGGTCGCCCACCCTCCATGGTACCGAATGGAACACCCGTGCTGGAAGGACGTGAGGCAATCTGAAATGGATTCAGCGCACCGAGATACTCATACGGTCCAACGTGCCCAAAAGACAACGGGTATTTTCTCATAGTTTGCTCTTTTCTGGTTGGGTATAGGAATGAATTGTAGAGGTTCTTGAGGTAGTCTGCCTCCATGTGAGGCAGCATCACCTCAACACATAGGCTGTATCGAGATATATACCGTCTATAGGTTGAGGTACCGATCCGAGCGACGCATGAAGCGTGCTCGGATCGGTACGATGGTTGAAATGGAAATTAGACACTCTCGCTCTTGATCCCGTAGACCATAAGCCTTGTGGGGATTTGGAGCGATTCGCCCGCTACTCGCTGGAGTGAAAGTCCGGTGGAGCGGAAAATCCGCGCGAGCCGAGCTTCGGCTGCATTGAGCCCGGCTGCGCTTTCGGACGACACCCAGGCGATCGTGTTCAGCTTGATGACACCGCCGCGGCTATAGTACTGGATTTGCTCTTGCTGCTCCTCCAGTTCAGCTCGGTCGATGTCAGCGACCGTCGCGGATCGACCGCTTGCGTTGCGCTCGTAGCGCCGGGTGTCGCGTTCCCTGCGGCGAACGCCCATCCGGCGCATTTCGCTGTCGGTGTTTAGCGTCTCATAAGCCATCGTGACGCCATACCAGATGTCTTCCGGTGCATTGACGAGCGCCCGCATGATTCCCGCCTCAACGAGTGGATCTGGGTAATTCGGGACGAAGAACATTCGAGTCAAGGTATCACCTATCCGGAGATAAGTGGGTTTTGGCTCCCAGTCATGCGGCAGGATTCCTCGCTGCACGGTCAATGACTGCTCGAATGTCAGCGCTCCGGTCTTCATCCGCTCGTTGTCCGCGAACGTGTCCAGGTAGAGAGCTTCGATCGTTGAAGGATCGAGCGTCCCATGGATGCGAGTGATAGCTTCGAACGGAGTAGGTCGCCGGGGGTTTGCTGATCCCATCATCTGGAACCGATCAAGAAGCAGCTCGATCAGTTTGTATGCCGGTGCCTCCAAGATATCACGGGTAGAGATATCCGCTGGTGTTCGCGCTTTGTTCCACGACCGAGGTCGCGGAGCACTGACCGCCAGAAGGAGAAAAACGTCTCCATCCAGATCGGCTTGGTTTGCAAGAGCTTCGGCAAGATTGGCTCGGAGTTGTCGTCCGAGTTCGCTCTCTACCTCAGCACCATAGCTCTCGACGAATGCGGCTGCTTCCGTCATGTTGGTCGGCACCCGCGCGTAGGTAAGCGCTACGAAGAGCCCAGGAATCCCGTACTCGGCGCCCATTTCTTTGAGCGCCTCGACGAGGATCTGGTTCGCAGCTTGCAGGTCATCTGGATTCCCCGACGCCGCAGCTCCGTAGCCATCGAGGATGGCGTAGAGCGTGTGATCACCGGTCGGCGACCTTACTTCAGCCAGGAATCCCGACTTGCCACCCTCAAGAGGGATGAAGCCGGGCTCGACTGGAGCGGCAAGCGGTTTCGTATGTTTGGCACCGAAATCGTCTCGGTAGATGACCTCGCGAAGCGCCTTAGTCCGGTAGGGACCGAGTTTCGCGGTGCGCCGCCGTTCGCGTTGATTGGCATACGCATCGCTCACCCACTCGTAACCGAACTGTTGAGCGTTGACCTTGACGATCAACGTCACCAGCACCATCGTCATGACTAGTGTCAGCGGTGCCACACCGAGCCCTATACCGAGCGCGAGCTGCAGCAACGTTACGACTAGAATGACTAGGCGGGCACGTGGCCAGTACATCCATCCTTTGTTATTCATCTGAGGAAGAGGCTGAACCCCGGTCTCCCCATAGGCCATCGTGGCCTCCTTTCATTTGCGCATTCGACCGAGTGACGGTCGACGGCTTGGGATCGGCAGCTCATGCGGAGCACGAGCTGGTGAACTGGGCACCGCTGATCGCGGAGCTGGGTTGTACGCCGAGTACGGCGGG
>JBDHSK010000134.1:0-2515 GCA_039808025.1 Sphingomonadaceae bacterium
GATTGAGCGCCCGGTACGCAGCCAGTTCTTCGGCGTGCGCGCGCCGGAAGTCCGCGATCTTCGCCGCCGGCTCGCCCTGCTGCGCCATCGTGCGCAGCGACTTGTAGGCGGCCTCAGAGTCACGGATCGCCTCGTAGACGCGCGTCGCGTACTTCGACGGCGCATCGGCACCGCCGCCGACCACGGACGCCACCAGGCTGCCGACCAGCGGCACGTCGCGCACGCGCATGTCCGACCGTGCCGGCGCATCCGACCACGCGCGCACCAGCGCATCGGACGCATCCAGCGCCCAGCGCCCGACCTCGCCGAAGTAGCCGGAGAACAGGTGCTCAAGCTCCTTCGGAGACAGCCCGGTCGCGTCCGACAGCCGGGAACCGAACACTTCCGCCTGCCCGAGCGCACGCGCCGTGTCCGACGTGCGCGACGAGTAGCGCAGGCTCGAAGCCTTGCCCTGATCGGCAAGGTTCTCGACCGGCCGCCCGGTGTAGCGGTCCTCGTTCGTCGCAACTTCGTAGGCGGGGCCGATCAACTGCGGCATGTCCACGCGCAGCGTGTCCTGCACGCCATGCCTGATAGCCGCCCAGAAGCGCCGGTCATCGCCCATCATCGACTGCGCCGCCGCTTCCGGCCACGTCGAGAACAGCAAGCCGACCTCGAACGGCTTCGGCACCCGCATGTGCGTGTCGCCAAGCCAGAAGTGCCAGAAGCCCCAGCGGTCCCAATCCTCCAGCCGCTTCCAGCGCTCGTCATCGCGATTCCACGCCAGCAGCGCCAGCGACGCGACCGTCATCAGTGCTGCGCGTGCCGCGAAGCTGCCCATGTTCGCCGAGCGCCCGAGCTTGTACAGGCCCTGGATGCGGGCGTTCAGGAACGGCACGGTGTCGGTCAGCATGCGCAGCGCCATCGAGTCGCCGCGCATGGAGAAGTCCATCGCGTCCTTCGCCGCGAACATCGCCGCCTTCATGCTGCCGGTCTCGCGCAGCGTCGCCTTGGCGACCGCCTCGCGGTTGGCGTTCTCGACCGCGCCGCGGAAGTCGCGGTACTTCTCCCACACGTCGCCGAGCCGGTGCACGGTCGCCATGAACGGCCCGGCCTTGTCGGCGCCGAGCCTGCGCCGGACGTGCTTCGCCACCACGGACGCATCGTAGTCGCCGAACGCTCCGGCCTCGAACGAAGCGCCGGCGAACTTCATCGACTGCGCGAGCCCGGTATTGCGCAGCGCATCCGACAGGCCCTTGATGGAATCGAACGGCTTGAACTCCTTGCCGCCAACGATCCACGAGTGCGCCGAGTCACGGATGAAGTTGCGAAGCTGGAAGGCCGGCGTCACCGTCACTGCATGCGTCAGCACGTTCTTGGCGCCGCGCGCGATGTCCAGCGCGATCGAGCGCATCGGCGACTCGCGCAGGCTGGTCAGCGAGCGCAGCAGCAGCGGATCGTTGACGCGGAAGTACTCCTTGCGCCCGTCGCGCATGACCGACACCACATCTTCATCGGTCGGCGCCTCCAGCGCCCACACCTTCTGCACGCCGCGCAGCACGGCGTCCGGTACGGCATCCATGTCGGTGCCGGCGTCGCGCAGCATCTTGCGGAACTGATCCAGCGGCACCAGCGCCTTCGTGAACCGGGTGGACGGCACCGGCGTGACGAAGCGCGTGCCCGCAAGGTTGCGCATCGTCAGGTCCATCGCCGCGTTCTTCGCCGAACGATCCAGCAGCGACGCGAAGTTGCGGATGATGTTGTCGAGCGGGTCGTTCAGCCCCTGCTCGCCGCCCATCAGCCGGCGGATGCCGCTCACCTGATTCGCGATCCCGCGCTTGCCGCGCGCCATCGCCAGCGCCTTGCCCTCGTCATCCATGCGGTAGAACGGGATGTAATCGAGGTTGTCCCATGTCGCCCGGTCGGCGCCGGCGATCAGCCCGGACTGCTCGGCCACGTCGAGGATTGCGCTCTTGAGCTTCGCGTAGTCGTCGGCCGCTTTCTGGAATTCAGCCTCATGTCCGCGCGCCAGCTTCAGCCCGGCGTCGATCTCGTCGGCCGAAAAGTTGTGCTCGCGACCTTCTCCCATCAGCCGCTGCGCGCGCCGCGCCACCATCCAGCCGAGCCACTGGTCAATGCGCTCGCCAACCGGTGCCAGCGCTTCCAGCAGGCCCTTGCTGCCGTCGATCTTCTGCAGGATGCCGTCCTTCCAGCGCGGCGCACCGTCGAGCAGCACCGCGTCCACGACCCCGCCGATGCTCGTGGTCAGGCGCGTGGATATGTAGCCGTCCTGCTCCGGTGACAGTCCGCCCGGATGCGCCTCGCGCTGCGCAATCTTGATGCCGTGGAAGCGGTCGATCATGGCCTGCACGGCTTCGTCCTTGCGCTGCGCCCACCATGCCCGCGAGCCGACAGATCGCAGCGCGGCAGCCTTCGCGGCCTGAGCGCGCTCGAACACGGTGCCGTCGCCGACGCCAAGGCCGGCCTTCTCGTAGAAGGCATCGAGCGTGGCGTTGCCGGTGGCCGTGCGCCGATA
>JBDHSK010000135.1:0-2509 GCA_039808025.1 Sphingomonadaceae bacterium
ATGACACGGGTCGTCTCGCTCTTCCTGCCGAGCTGGTCCACCGACCGGCTACGGCGGAAGGCTGGCGACGCGGCGCCTCCGGCTGAGGCGCCGCTCGTCCTGATTGGCCGCGACGGGAACAGGCGGGTGGTGCTGGCGGCTGACGCCGCTGCCCGCGCTGCTGGCCTGCGCGTTGGCATGCCCGTCACCAAGGCCCAGGTCCTGGCGCCCGGACTCATCGTGCAGGACGCCGACCCGGTAGGCGACGCCGAGGCGCTCGACCGGCTCGCGGCCTGGCTCCTCCGATACGCTCCCGTCGTCGCTCCCGATCCGCCGGACGGGATCATCATCGACTCGACGGGCGCCGATCATCTCCATGGCGGCGAAAGTGCGATGCTGGACGGCCTCATCGGCCGGCTTGCCATGTCCGGGATCGCGGCTCGGGGCGCGATCGCCGACACCTGGGGCGCTGCGCACGCTCTGGCCCGCTATGCCCCGCAGATCGCACCGGACCGACATGGCGCATCCATAATGGAGCCTTTGCCGCTCGCAGCGCTGCGCATCGCCGCGTCCACCGTCGCCGCCCTGCGGACACTCGGTTTCGATACGGTCGGCGACCTTCTCGCGCAGCCTCGGGCGCCGCTCACCTTGCGCTTCGGCCCCCAAATCGGCCGCCGCATCGATCAAGCCCTCGGCCAGGCGGCCGAGCCGATCGAGCCGGTCCGGCCGGTCGATCTCATCGAAGTGCGCCGCGCCTTCGCCGAGCCGATCGCCGCGGCCGAGACCATAGCCCGGTATATCGCCAAGCTCGTCGGCCAGCTCTGCGAGCGTCTCGAGGCCGGCGGCTTGGGCGCTCGCAGACTTGACCTCATCTGCCACCGCGTCGACAGCCGCGCCCAAGCCGTCAGGGTCGGCATGGCAACGCCGGTCCGCGACGTTAAGCGCCTGACGCGTCTGCTCTGCGACAGGATCGAGACCATCGAACCCGGCTTTGGCATCGAGGTGATGACGCTCGCCGCGAGCGTCGCCGAGCCGCTTGAGCGCAGACAGATCGTCAATTCCCTCATCGAGGAAAGCACACCGGACGTCTCCGATCTCATCGACACGTTGATGAACCGGGTGGGCGAGCGCGCCCTTTATCGGCTTGCTCCCGTCGCAAGCGACGTTCCCGAGCGATCCGTCTGCCGCATCCCGGCAATGGCGGCCGACACGGGGGCGGGCTGGCCCGGCCATTGGCCGAGGCCCTCGCGCCTCCTGCCTCATCCCGAGTTGGTCGAGACGGTGGCGCTGTTGCCCGACCATCCGCCGGTCTCCTTCACCTGGCGCGGCGTGCGCCGGCGCCTGCGTCGCGGCGACGGCCCGGAGCGCGTCTTCGGCGAATGGTGGAAGCGTGACGCCGAGCTGGTCGCCGTGCGCGACTATTTCCGGGTCGAGGACGACGCCGGCGAGCGTTACTGGCTCTACCGCGCTGGCGATGGCGAGGACACGGCCACGGGCTCGCACCGATGGTTCATCCATGGGGTCTTCGGATGAGTGAGCCCCGCTACGTCGAGATTCAGGTCACCTCGCATTTCAGCTTCCTGCGCGGTGCGTCGTCCTGCGAGGAGCTGTTCGCCCAGGCGGCGCTTGCCGGGATCGAGGCGGTGGCCGTCGTTGACCGCAACTCCCTCGCCGGCATCGTGCGCGCTCATGAGGCCGCGAAGACGACCGGCGTGCGCCTGATCGTCGGATGCCGCCTCGACCTCGCCGACGGCACGTCGGTGCTGGTCTATCCGACCGACCGCCCCGCCTATTCGCGCCTCTGCCGTCTGCTCTCGCTCGGCAAGGGTCGCGGCGGCAAGGCCAAGTGCATTCTCGAATGGCCGGACCTCGTAGCTTATGGCGATGGCCTGGTCGCCGTCCTTGTGCCCGACTTGGCCGATGACGAGTGCGGCTTCAGATTGCGCCGGCTTCGCGACGCGTTCGGTGACCGCGCCTACGTCGCCCTCACGCTACACCGTCGCCCCAATGACCAGCTTCGCCTTCACGAGCTGTCGAACCTCGCCGCGCAAATGCGCGTGCCCGCGGTGGTGACGAACGACATCCTCTTTCACGAGCCGGGTCGCCGCATCCTGCAAGACGTCGTGACCTGCATCCGCCACAACGTCACGATCGACACCCTCGGCGATCGGCGCGAACGTCACGCCGACCGCTACATCAAGCCGCCGGAGGAGATGCACCGGCTGTTCAGCCGCTATCCGGAAGCGCTTGCTCGCTCTCTCCAGATCGCTGATCGCTGCCGCTTCAGTCTCGACGAGCTTGCCTATCAATATCCGGAGGAGCGTGACGATCCGGCGCTCTCGCCGCAAGAAACGCTGGCGAGGCTGACCTGGGAAGGCGCGTCGGAGCGCTATCCCGAGGGCGTACCCGACAGCGTGACCGCCGCGCTCCAGCATGAGCTGCGGCTGATCGAAAAGCTGGATTACGCGCCCTACTTCCTGACAGTGAATTCGATCGTTCGCTTCGCCCGATCGAAAGACATCCTCTGCCA